>JBIKOL010000259.1:0-6333 GCA_044358055.1 Obscuribacteraceae bacterium (SeqCode) | reverse complement strand
TGCTCGTCGTACAGTTGTTTCCTGTTTACATCGCGAGGCAGCGCAGGATAGGAAATGTAATAAATCCATCTCCCGTCTCTGGACCAATCCGGAATATCTGCCAGAGATTCGACAGCTGTTCTTGGGAGTCCGCCATCGATAGGAAGCAAAATTATTTTGTAGAAGGTCGTTCCAATCCAGGCGAAAGGCTCACGATTGATCACTATTGCGGCGAGCTTTCCACTTGGGGAAACTCGCAGTTCATCTATGGTCTCCAAGGTGCGCCAGAGAAGCTTACCCTTGGGCGAACCTTCTGACAGATCGACAAGCTGCACGGAGCTAATAGTTACTGGTGTGATGGGATCTGGCGACTTCTTTGTCCCCAGCCGTCTTTTAACCGCAAGTGCTCCATATTGGTTTTTTAGCCGAAGCACAGCGATGGCCACCATTGAATCATCGTCCGAACTTAGAACTGTGGACTTGCTGTTCCAAACCTTCCCGGCTACTTTCACTGACTTCGCCAGTTCTTCTTTCGAAAGCAAGCCATTTATATCTTTCCATTCCGTACTTTCACTGGCTGTAACCACTACTGCTTTGCTGGAATCCTGAAGCCAACGCAGCAATCTAACCTCTTTCAATACTGGTTTTGATAAGTCTCCACTGTCTTTGCCTAATCTCAATCCATCAGAAGTCAAAACAGCAAGACGCTCCCCATCTGGCGACCAAATAATGCGATCGATCAAATCGCATCCCGTCAAGAGCAAAAGACAGAAAATAACTGGAATCAGCAAGTTTCTCATTTGAATAAGCCTTCGATATCACTCACTTCTTTGCCTGACCATTTCTAAGCCGAGTGAGAATATACGTGGTTTTTGGTGATTGCGAATCTACGAGAACGACATGATGATCTAGAAAAATCACAAACGCCTTGATTATCTGTTTGTTTTTTCCGTACTTTAGAACTTGCATCAACGCCTCGTCGTCTTTGGGACCAAGTAACACTTCATGATCCTTGTACAGCGTCCAATCGCCTTCCGGCAAAGCCTTCAAAGCATAGTCATACCCGACTGACCACCAGTCGCCTTTAGTAACAGGCATCAATTCGTGGCGATAACCTGGCAGATTGTTTGCATGTGACACAATCAAAAATTCATACATACCGCGCTGATCTTTCGTCGATGCAACATATTTTTTGCACAAGGACACGACTGACGCTAAGGATTCCGCCGCCAGCACCCTCTGGGGCATCCACAGTAGGAGCAACCAAAGAACTAAGCTTGCCCAAATCGCCCTCACCCTGCTCTCCACAGACACACTCGCCACGACTTCGCGGAACCATTGTTATCATAGGATGCGTTCCAATGAAAAACAAGTCGCACCAGTTCACCGGTTCCCGGGAGATCTATCTGAGGGCAATTTTCTCGTGGCAGCTTAACGCCATAAATCCGGTTTCGCCTTCGTCAACGAAGTCAAAACCATGAATGGGAAAGCTTTCTTACTGTTAGAATGCGATATAGGTACCTGAGGAAAAGACGTGAATTCAACCGGTCACCAGTATCCCATATCGCCTGCCAGCCCCCCTTTTGAAGGCATAGTTGGAATTTATTTTTTTGCCTGATATTCGTCGCCTGCTGGGGCATTGAGAGACTGGTTCACAGAGCAAATGCGAATAGCGGAAAGTTCTTTTGGCGGGGAATTAGATCGGGCGCAATGGCTGGTCCAGTGTTGTTTGGCATCTATATTGCATTCGACCACGGTTTGCCGGCAATAGAGTATTGGCCTCTGCTGCTTGTTCCTGGAGCCATTATCGGCTCAATTCCGGGCGGAATCTTGTGCCTAGTGGTGTGTTGTATTTGGCCCAAGCCCAAAAAATCAAATAGTCCAGCCGAATGAACAAGTGATGGCCATTACCTCTGTGTAGGCGCGACGCCAAATTCTGCACGATTATTATTCACGAACAAACCAGCTTAACCTGCGCCTGTTCTCGCGCACGATCCCAATGACGATAGTCCCGATGAGGGAGCCCCAAATCAACACAAACCAGGAATCTAAGCTACTTGGAAGCAAAGCCCCAATGATAGGTATGCTGTTTTTATCAAAAACCTCCGGTTCTGACTTATACAACTTGTCAAACTCGTTATCTACATTTATCCCCTGACGAATCCAACTGATTTCCCTTCCCTTGAGATTTGAATACCAATTCTCCGCCTCTGCCCGCTCTGCTCGAAAGTCCCTTTCCAGCTCCGCCAAACTGAGCTGCTTTCCGGAAAATGCATTTACCGTCTGCATGCGAATCGCCCATTCGGCGAGCTGTCTATATTTATCTTCCTCCTCTTTTCCTTTGAATTTGTATGATGCTGCAAGGTATGCTCTTGTCGCCAGACGCTTCGCATCGTTTTGTCGTTCTGTTTTGCACAAGAGATCGCCTAACGCTTCTAATACCAGCGGATTGTCATAATCGGCGAAACGCATCATACCGAGAATTGCATTCACAGCCTTCTGTGATTCACTCAGCGGCAAACGCTTGTCCAAATGCAACTTATCTGCAAGAAAATCTGCAAATGTATGCGCTCCCGAATTCGAAGAATCGCGCATTGGAAAATGTAATTGCCCATCTTTCTTACAGGTAATCGCATACTCCACAATCCATTTTTGATACCGCTCTCTATCGAAGTGAGCATGCGGGTTGATCTCCAGCGCCTTATCAACGTGCCTCAGTCCCTCCTCTAAATTGCCAGACAAAATGTAGAAGGTTCCTAAATTTGCAGCAGTTTCATAGAGGCCAGGCGAAAGCTTCTCTTTAACACGCATCACTTCAATTGCTTTGCCATCCTGCCCTGTTTTCTGATAAGCAACACCTAAATCATCGTAATACGCTAGATTCCTCGGCTCTTTTACAAGCCTTTGCTGACGGTCTCTGATTCTCCACTCATAGAATTCTCTTGAGTGACGCAAAAACTTGCCGGTCAACAACTCGATTGCACTGGGAAAACGAGACCGCTCTTGCTGCAGCGTGTCATGGTCCCACATGCAGGCGAGCACTGGCTGCGCTAGAAAAACTAACGACAAAACGCACAACACTATTGATTTAATTGCAACAATACCAATGCTCATGACGCCAGCCCTCACTGCCTGCCATTCCTAATAGATCAGCTTAGAGACTCATCGTGAAGTTTAGATGAAACCCTCGATAAACAGCCAGTCTTAGAGAGACGCTAGACTGCCGTGAAATTGTAGACACTACGAACATCAAATCCATTGATGAATTGTGCCCATCAAGGCAACAAGTGAAGACAGAATGGCAACCCAAAGTGAATTTGCAACAATCGCGGCAACAAAAAGGAACCTTCGCCTGTACATCACCAGCGCAATTACGCCTGCTATTATTGAGGCGGCAAACAACGCGAATACTACAAATTGTTGCCAGCAATCAGGACATCCCCTGCCCGGATTTTGAATAGGCTGAGCCCACCAGTACGCTCCCCAGACAATGTTCAAGAGTGTTACAGCTGGCACTATAAGACATACGACAGGGACTTTTCTGTCTCGTGTAACCGAAGTGGCGATTTCCAAAAAAGCTAGAAGGCCGATGCTAATCCTGTGAAAATGTACGCCACAAATACCACCGAGCACTTGCTCGATCATGAACCCCAGTGAACACCACAAATCTGGCTGCCAAATTGATTGCACGATGAATGGCAAGAAAAGTGAAAGGTAACAAACTCTGATAAGAAGCTTCAAAGAGATCTGATGCCCCCCGGCAATTAGATTCATTTCTATTGCTCCGGTAATTATTCAGCTTCCAGCTTAATTCGACACGCAATAAAATGACGTGGAGAAAAACAGTTGCTAAACTGATCGCCTTATGGCAACGCTCCAAGAATGCTTCTTGGAGCCCAAACTAGTACAATGAACGCAATCGATTGTGTTGCTATGTTAGTGCTAATCTCATGTTGGCGCCCGAACAAAAACCTTCATTCCCTCCCACTTTCCACCTCACCTTTCTGCAACTTGAAAAATTTCGCAGTCTGGCCACCAGCGTTCATCGCGTGCAATTGCACGCTCATTCCAGCCACCAGCAACCAAGATATCGCCATCGGCAACACGCTCTGCAAAAACACCATGTCTGGGAACCGTAATTCGACCGATTACTTTCGTCCTTCCGTTTTGTAAATCAAGCTCCTCCACAGTGTTTGTCAGATTAACGGTTCCGTCATCAGCATATTGCTTTGTGGTTTTACCTCCTATGAAAATTACTCTGCCGTCCTTCATTTGCACAACGGCATGATCATTTCTCGGAACCTGCAAACCCGACAACATTTTTAGCGTTCTATTTGTAGGGTCGATTATTGCCAAATCACGCACAATCTCACTCGCTCCGTCTTTCACCACGTACCCGCCACTCGCCAGAACTCTTCCGTCACTTAACACAATAAGCTGACAGTGTTTGTTCTTCAACTGCTCCAAAATATTGTTGATGGACATTGCGGCAATTTTCTTTTTCATTTCCTTTTTTTCTAATTGTGGATAAAACGTGAGTTTTCCATACGTCAACTTTTCAGCTGATGCTCGCTCCGGTGATCCGTTCCAATGCGTCAGCCGTTTTCCATTTTTGTCCCATAATGCATAGCTGGTATCCTGCACATCTTGTTTTGAGCCCGCTGGACCTGGTACGCCACAAGCACTTAAAAAAACTATGCTCATTATTGCTGTGAAGGCGGAACGAATGTGCATTTCCATCAGTAAACAACCGATTGCCGAAGAAGCTTCCAAATTCACTATAGCAAATTGACTCTCCCCTATCATGGTAGCGCACCAAAATGCTTACCGTACCTTCTTGCTCAAGCTCCCACCGATGTGCCAGAATGTTTCAGTGGCTGCTTGTTTTGGAGCCCTTCATGAATAATGTATTCTCTCTCCGCCTTATCTTCTGCTCGCTGATTGCAGCCGCGCTTGCAGTCCCCTCTGTGCCGCCCGTCAGCGCGGATGGACTTCCCCTGTTCTGGAACCATCTCACTTGCCCAAAAACAACACTTACTCTCACACCCGCACAGCGCGAATCAAGCAAGCTGAGAAACGAAGTAATACTCACTCCATCGCAGAAAGAAAAGCTAACAAAAGACGCCGGTTACGCTCCTCGCAGAGTCTCCATAATTACGCCAAGGTACATGCACTTGCGAAATGGTGAACATTGCATTGCTAAGCGATGCTTACACAATCGAGGTGCCACATTTCTTGCTTGCATGTAACGTCAAGGACTACGATCCCTACGCTGAGAAAACAGGCAAAGAATGTGTTTGGGGTTATATCGATAAACAAGGCAAATGGGTCGTCAAACCACAATACTTACAAGCATTCGACTTTGACCGTGGTTTTGGCAAAGTAAATGTCGGAAAATATTTGCGCGAAGGCGAATATGCTTTCGTAAACACAAAGGGAGCATTTGTCGCAGAAAATGATTTACCGAAATCGATCCTTATACACGCGGGGCGAGGGGCCATCGCTGCTAATCGGCAACTTACACCTTTTGTCAAAGGCGGTTTAGTCGGCTTCACAGATATGAGCGAAAAGGTAGTCATACCACCCAAATTCGCTGGTGTCGGAAAATTTTCGGATGGCCTTGCAGCAGTAATTCTCGATGACAATATTAAGTGCTTGGACAAGGAAGACCCAAAACACCTGGGATTTTCAAGCGACAAAGATCGATTTGTTGGATATATCGACGTTACAGGAAAACTGGTCATTCCAGCGCGTTTTCGCATCGATAATTATAGTCTTCCACTAATTCATGACGAGAAGTCCAGCTTCAAAAATGGCTTAGCAGTAGTGCGAGATGCAGACGGCAAGTTCGGCGCCATAGATAAAACAGGACGCTGGGTGATCCAACCTAAATTTGTTGAACTTGGCCAATTTTTTGACGGACTTGCTGCCGCCAGAGTGACGAATTCGCCTTGAGCCCCACAAACATGCGCAAACCACTGACACAAGAAAACAAAATTGCTCTATCCCTGATTGTGCTTGAGGTCCTCATTTTATGGCTTTTAGCAAATATCGGCGATCGAATACCAGAGAACTTGCGCCAGCGAGCCGGCTCCGAGCAGAGTAAGCAAAATCTTGATATTGCTCCGGACAATTACAACTCAAACAAATAGCGACCTGCGCATTTAAATGTTCAGCCAAAGTCGCACCAAAAAGCCACAAAAAAACCACCTGAACTAAATCACGGTGGTTTCTTTGCTACTTGCTTGGCTGCCTCTTGCTGGAGGCTCAGTATCTCTTTATGCTTCAGCCAATCCTTCACATAAAGCGGGCTCTCTGCTGATGTTTCCGGAATGCGCATTCCTGCCGTTTCCG
>JBIKOL010000154.1:0-21175 GCA_044358055.1 Obscuribacteraceae bacterium (SeqCode) | reverse complement strand
TTTTTCGCGATCTTAAACTGAGAAAACCCGATTATGAGCTGTGTATTGATACTTCAACTTATGCCAGAGAAGTCGCTCAAATAATTGAGCAGTCCGATATCTTATTTGAAAAAGTAAAACCCGATGGCTTACTCATTTTGGGTGATACCTATAGCGGACTGTCTGTTATGCCTGCTGCGAACAGAGGGATAAAATCCTTCCACATGGAAGCCGGTCTGCGCGCTTGGGATTCACGCATGCCCGAGCAAAGAAACAGAATTTTGATCGATCATATGAGCACCTATAATCTGCCTTTCAATAAAGTGCATCGTGAAAACTTGCTTCGAGAAAATATTCACCCCAGCAAGATTTTTTGCACAGGTAATCCAACCTTCGAGGTAATGAAAGCCTTTGAAAACGAGATTTGCTCAAGTGACATATTGGAACGTCTTCGTTTGCCGAAAAAATCTTACATATTGGTGACGGCGCATCGCAGTGAAAATGTGGATAAGCCAGAGCAATTAGACAGTATTTTTTCCGCCCTTGAAAAAGTAAGTGCAAATCTCGACCTTGAACTTGTTTTTCCAATGCACCCTAGAACACAGCAAAAAATCTCCAAAACCGGAATCAAGCCTTCAAGCAGGATAAGGATGATGAATCCGCTGGGCTTTTATGATTTCAATTATTTATTTAAAAACGCATTGTGTGTTCTCTCGGACTCTGGGACGGCTCCTGAAGAATCCTATTTTTACAAGGTACCTTGCGTAAGTTTACGCCAGAGCACGGAGCGTCCAGAAACGATTGAAGGCGGTGCACACATAGTGGCAGGTCTTTGTCCACAAAATATTCTTGAGGCGGTGACAATGGCGGTAAGGCTGCCCTGGGTAGGGCGATACGAACTAGAGGAAGATTTCTCTCCATCTACAGTCGTGCTAAACGTTATGAGCAGCCATATAAACAACTACTTTTAAGCCTGATTGTATTGGCTTGCCTGCTTATACGTTGAAAACATTCGCTTTATATTGGAGCCTGTGGTTCTTCCGGCTGAACCAATCGATTGTTTCCGCCAATCCTGCGCGCACGCCTTTCTCTCCTGCATACTTGGGTATCCAGTTTAGAATGCGCAATGCCTTTGAGTTATCACCACATAGCCTGAGCACCTCACTTTTATCAGGACGGAGTCGCTCAGAATCGGTTTCTATTTCGATTTTCTCGCCGATTATCTCGGATATGAGTTTTACAGTGTCGGCAATTGAGATTTCAAAGCCGCTGCATATATTTATTATCTCACCATCGGCCTCAGCAGACTGAGCTGCAGCAATGAACCCGCTAACTGTATCGAGCACGAAGTTGAAATCTCTAGTTGGATGAAGGGAGCCCAGCTTGATTTTCTTGAGCCCGGAAGCAATCTGGATTATTGTAGCTGGTATCACAGCCCGGGCTGACTGTCTTGGACCATAGGTGTTAAACGGGCGGATAATTGTTATCGGCACGGAAAAGGAATTGTAAAATGACAATGCAAGCTGATCTGCGCCAATTTTACTGGCCGAATATGGAGACTGTGCATTCAACGGATGTGTTTCCGCAATTGGGATTGTCTGCGCGCTGCCATAAACTTCGCTTGTAGATGTATGCACAAGTTTTTCAACACCCAGGTCTCGGCACGCCTCAAGGATATTAAGCGTTCCTCCCACATTGGTTTCTATAAAAGATGCTGGGGCCTGGTAGGAGAACGGAATGGAGATTAATGCAGCAAGATGAAAGACTATATCGCAACCCTTAACGGCGTTTCTTATGCAATAGGCATCTCTGACGTCTCCATTAGTAAATTCGATTTCTTTTTTCACTTCCTCGGAGCAATGCTCAATGTTGCCCCATGAGTTTTGCGTGTTATAGCAAACGAAAGCCTTCACCCTGTAGCCCCGCTGGACAAGCTGCTCTACCAGATGGGAACCTATAAATCCATCTGCGCCTGTGACTAAAACCGATTTACTATTTGATGACATGGTAATGCCCTGATGGGTAGCTTTCTGATGATATAACGATGATATGAGGATTTGCTTTGTTCAACCTTAAATTATTGGCTCAATTTCTTCTTGATCGACCTGGCCAAGCCATAAAGGCCCGAGCGGGAGGCGATTTCAAAAATCATTGCTTTGCAATGATTTCTAACATGTTTGGGAAACGATTTGATCCCATCTATAAACCCTGCCTTATACGCTTTTGCTAGCTCCTTTTCATTTTCGAATTGTTGGCTTTCATCAAGAAGCTGTGCAATTTCATCCATGGAAAGGCTCAGGCTTACATTTCGTGAAGTTTCAGAGAAAGATCTAATTGCCCTTTGGTAAGCTTTCAAAGATTCTTGTGCTATCAAATCAGGATTGCAGAACTGTCTAACGTGCTTTGCGCCCTCAGCTACAAGCGTTCGTTTTAATTCTTCGTTTGTGCATAAATCGATAATGCCTTGAGCTAATGCTTGGGGACTATTTGGCTCAATCAGGACGGCCGATTTGTTTGCTATATGATACTCAGGCAGTCCGCCCACAGCTGTGGCTATAACGGCAGCTCCATACGAGACCGCCTCGAGACATGTGTAGCAGGCTGTCTCATATTTAGAAGGGAAGACACAAACATCATAGTCAAGAGACAACTGCTTAATCGCTGCTCTACTGAGAAATCCACGTATTTCTGCATGAGCTGCGATTCCCAATTCTTCTAGCTGCTCTTGAGCAATTTGGGAATAAGGCTTATCGTCCCCGAAATCGATGTTATCTGGACCCGCCATTAGCAATCGTGCATTTGGAAATTTTTCCAGCACCATAGGTAGTGCTTGCACCAGTAAATCCACACCTTTCAATTTCGAGATTTTTCCGAAGTAAAAAATGCGTGGGTAGCTCTCCTTCGAAACCGTATTTGTTGCGGGCAATGCTTGTTCGTTGACGGTAAGAGGCACTCTTATTATTTCAAATTCTTCTTTTCTTCGCCTGCCTCTAGAACCGAGATATTCCGCTACATCATTTGAAATTGCAATAAGCCCGTCTGCGGATTCGATGGAAAGCATCTCTGCTTTTTCTACAAAATGCTCATCAAGTTCCAAGTACTTTCCTATGACTTGTTTGCGCATGAGCATTGACATTGCGCCATAGCAGCGGATAACAATCGGAAATTTCTTGTTTTGCGACCAGAATAATGCTGGAGAGTAAAACTCATGGCTTTCAATCACATCAGGATTGAAGCGCTCAAGTTCCACAGAAAACTTATTGTACAACTCGCGGGCCCTTGCCAATTGCCAGCCGAAAATAGGCAGCTTGCCGTGATTTTCGAAAAATGTATAAAGGCTCCTGTCTAAAGGTTTCCGCCAGACGTGTATTCCATTTATTTGAACATATTCTTTGAATGTTTCTCTAAGCTCTTTTTCGGCGAATGTAAAAACTGCAATTTCATGCCCGAGCCTTTGCAAAGCGTTGCTCAGTTCCCAGGTTGCCGGAAACGTGGGATCGTGTTCAGCGCTTTCCGGAAAAGAATGAGTAACAAATGCTATTTTCATCGATTGTTGAATATGCAGATCAAACTGCTATTGTAAGTTCTGGAATAGCAAACAAGTTTTTGATGAGTATTTCATCAGGTTGAGCTCAGGGGGCATAGTTCACGCCACAATGTCAAGGTGAATAGGCAGATGCCGGTCCGAAAAACACTTTTGCTTTCGCCTACACCCCCGGGAGAGGGCAGCGTCGGTGAGCATTTCTTACGTAGGTTTGTTCAATGCTTCCCGCATGATTCCATCGTTTGCTTTTCCGCATGGTCTAAGCATTATGCAATTCCGGTGGCATCGCCTGAGCTCCATTGGCTTACGATGAGACTGCAGAATCTGCCAGATGAAGAATTTGCCTCAAACTATCGCTCCTCCTTTTGGGAAGATTTCAAGCTATCCAAAGCGCGCAAGAAATACAGACAGGAACTGGCAAATCTTGCTGAGTCTGCAGTTTCCTTTGGCCACGAGCATAAAGTGCAGGTTGTTTTAGCTGTTTTAGCAAGTCCATCAATAATTGCAATTGCCAGGCGAGTTGCTGATCAGCTAAATGCTGAGCTGGTTCCATTAATTTGGGATCCCATACAAAGCACCATGCGTCATATTAAATTCGATGCAATCAGTGCAAGCGAAACGCTTCAAGAATTAGAAAGCATCTTTGCTCATTCCTCTAGATGCGGTGTAGCCTCCGAGTCGATGGCAAAAACCTTGCAAGCCCAGTATCAGCTTGAATGTTCGGTGATGATCAGACCGGTAGAGCTGAAGCAATTGGCCAAGCAAAATCAAATCAACTCTTCCAATCGCTTTGTTGTTGGTTTTTCGGGCACGGGCTACGCGCAGCAGGAGATGGCGGCGTTGGTAAGAGCATTCGATGAGCTAGACTGGAAATTGGGCGAAAAAGAGATCGTCCTGAGGCTCATGGGTAACTACATCAGTCCCCCGCTGAGCGCCCCCGGGAAAAGAGCAATGATCGAGTTTCTCGGTTATCGCCCGCTTGCTGAAGCGCTAGAGTATATTTCCGGCTCTGATATCGCTTACCTTCCATACTGGTTTGATGAGCTGTTCAAGCAATCTGTACAACAATGTTTCCCGGATAAATTGGGAACATACATTACAGCAGGTGCTCCAATTTTTTTTCATGGACCGGCAGAATCAACCCCAGCCAAGTTTATGGAGAAATACCCAGTGGGGCGTTGTTGTCATTCTCTTGAATCCAAGAAAATAATTGAGGTTTTGCACCAAATTTCAGAGTGCGACGAGGCTAACAGCGAAAAGATCAAGGCGGCTCAGATGAAGGCTATCGAAGAGGTATTACACCCTGAGCGATTTCTCGAAAGAATTGGGCATTTGCTTGGTGCTGAGCCGTCTGCTCTAAATAAATACTGGCTGCACGAGTAAAGCGGGAAGCTGGTTCTCTGCTAACAGCTGAGTTACTTTTGATTGTAACCAATGCGGAAAATTTGGCACATAAGCAACAAATAATAAGGCCGGCTCCGATGGGAAAGCACATTCATGTAGCTGAATACAGCTTTTTACCCTCGTTTGATTTGCGTGCTTCAAAAAATCGATTGGCTGCTCCTTTGATAGAATTTAAAAGGAGAGTGCTTCTGTTCAGCTCCTGTGCCGTATTATCAATTTGTGACTATGCCTCAGGTGAAGCATTGGGATCCGAAGTATAAGAACAACTTTTGTAAATCGACACTTGTTGTTTTGATGGTTGGCGGACAAGGAAGCAGACTTCTGCCGCTTACAGAAAGCTGTCCTAAGTCAATGTTGCCTGTTAATGGAGAGCCTCTCTTAGAAACAACTGTTAAGAAATTACGAGATCAGGGCTTTAGAAAGATTCTTATGGCGACTGGTTTTCAATCCGAAAAAATTGAGGCGTATTTTGGAAACGGTTCGCAGTTAAGTGTGGAAATTAGCTATATTCGCGAAAGAGAGTCGCTGGGAACTTGTGGTGCGCTTGCTTTATTGCCTGTAAGTACTGGAAATCTGTTAGTAATAAATGGGGACATAATCACTGATCTTGATTTCAACAACTTATTGCAGTTCCATGAAAACAGCGCGTCGGCATTGACGGTGTGCGTTCGCCCATACGAGATTCAAATTCCCTACGGTGTAGTAGAAAGCCAGGGACAAAAGCTGCTATCGTTCCAAGAAAAACCCATTCAAAAACACTGGATAAACATGGGCATTTATGCATTAACCGCAGATTGCCTTAAACTGATCCCCAGCGGGCGTCCTTATGATATGCCAGACTTGATAAAACAGGTTTGCGCCAGGCAAGAAGCTGCCGTGTATCCAACAATGGAGCAATGGTTGGATATAGGCTCTCTCGACGATTACTGCAAAGCTAACGGGTTAACCCAAGACTCGCTTCCGTTATCATCAAATTCTTTTGTAATGTCCAATGAATAAACGTGTACTTATTCTTGGCGCCAGCGGAATGCTGGGACATAAGCTAGCTCAAAGGGTTTCGCAGGACAGAGAAACATTTTGTGCCGTAAGAAAAAAATGTTCCCATTGCCAGCCCTTTTTTGAATCTTGCCGGTTAATCGAAGGTATCGAAGCTGAATCTGCCGACAGCATTGCTCACGCCGTTGAAATAGCTCAGCCTGATGTGGTGGTGAACTGCATCGGAATTGTAAAACAGCTTGATTCTGTGGCAAACCGTGCGCACGATATAAGCATAAATAGCGTTTTGCCACATCAACTTGCCTCTCTTTGTGAATCAGGCGAAGCGAAGCTTATTCATATAAGCACTGACTGTGTGTTCAGCGGAAAATCCGGCAATTATTCCGAGCGTGACATCCCTGATGCACTTGATTTTTACGGCAGAAGTAAAGTTCTAGGTGAAGTAAATTATGCTAATAATTTGACGCTAAGAACGTCTTTTATCGGGCAGCAACTGCATGGTAGTCACGGTTTGCTGGAATGGTTTCTAAGCAACAAAAACGGAGTGGTGAGAGGGTATAGCAAGGCAATATTTAGTGGTTTGAGCTCTGGAGCCCTTGCCGAGATAATTACCAATGTCGTTTTGGAACAACCGGAGCTTACTGGTGTATTACACGTAGCTTCTGAGCCAATAAGCAAACTTGAGCTCTTGAGGCAAATAAATGAAATTTTTGATCTAAAGATAGAAATCATCCCTGATTCTCAATTGGTAATTGACCGGAGCTTGAATGGCAACCTGTTCAAACAGCTTACCGGCATATCAGTGCCAGGCTGGTCTGCTATGATTGAGCAGCTGTTTGCGGATCAAGCAAATTATGAATCAATCAAAGAAAGAACTGTTTGCTGAGCGCAAAATCGTCATTTTTGGTGGAACGGGCTCACTCGGCAAGCACCTCATCAAAAGAATTCTCACGGGTGAATGCGGTGCGCCCAAATTAATTACAGTTGCCTCACGCGACGAAGCAAAGCAATACGAAATGAGGCTGCAATTCGAGCAGCTAAACGAGGCTACAGAAGAGCTAATTTACAAAGATTGGAAGCGCGTTCTTCAATTTCAAATTGCAGATGTGCGGGACCCCCGCGCAGTTCGGCAAGCTGTGGCTGATGCCGACTTTGTTTTTAACACCGCCGCCCTTAAGCAAGTTCCGTCTTGCGAATACTTCCCTTATGAAGCGGTGTTAACCAACATTTGTGGGACGGAAAATATTATCAACGCGATTTTGGAAAGCAAGCATGAGGTGAAGGCCTTTTGTAGCATTTCCACCGATAAAGCTTGCAAGCCCGTAAATGCTATGGGTATGACGAAGGCTTTGCAGGAGAAGCTTGTTGCAAGAGCCAACATTTATTCCGATCACACCAGCTTTTTTTGTGTACGGTACGGAAATGTATTGGCTTCCAGGGGCTCTGTAGTGCCATTGTTCCTTGAGCAAATTTCTCGAGGTGAGGCCCTGACTATAACCACCCGTTCCATGACACGATTTCTGCTGAGTTTAGATCAGGCTGTCGACACCATATTTGAGGGAGTGTCTTTGGCTGGGCGAGGGCATACTTATGTTCCCGTTATTCCATCTGCCAAAATTGATGATCTGGCAGATGTAATGATTGGCCGGAGAACGATTGAAAAGCAATATATCGGCATTCGCCCGGGTGAAAAGGAGCACGAAATACTGATTTCAGAGGAAGAATCTCGCCGGACAGTAAAGTTTGGTGATTATTATGCAGTTCTTCCCCTTCTGCCAGAATTGCAAGCTTCTGAATGTATAAGCGCTTTTCCAGACGGTGGTGAATATTCATCCTGCCAGAATTTGCTGGCTAAAGAGGAAATCTATCAGCTGCTGCAGGCAAATGATTTGCTGCCTCCACCGAGCTTTGTCGAGAAACGCAGAAAAAGGGTGCCGCTTATATGAGCGGCACTTTAGTATGTGCCTATGCATATTCTAAGCACTTCTTCAGGCATTCTATGGTAGTTTATCGGTTTGACTGAACGGTAATACTGATGACAGTTAAAGAGCATGCAGGCAGCGCTCCTTCAGTGAAATTGCGTATCGAATCTTCATTCGGGCGCGTGAATATTGCGCTTTTGCTTATTGTCGCGGCGTTTTTGCTTGGCGCGTGCGCCCTCATGGTTTATAAGCCAAGTACGGAGCTCTTTGCCGGGCTGAACCCCCATCTGATCAGGATGGAATCAGTACTTTGGGGAGGGAGCCCGGCGGATCGGCGCGCATTCCTATTCGCGCACAAGGTATACTTTTTAATTCTTGTTTTTGGCTCAGCATTATTTGCACTCATGCCGGCCTCCAAAAAGCGTATCTGTGAGAGGTCCATTCCAATTGGCTTCCAAAGCTTCGCATTCAAGATCTTTTTTGCATCTTTGCTCGGCTTTTCTGTTTCCAAATCTGAAAACCTATGGCAATTGATATTTGGCCTGGGCATTGCCGCACTGGCATTTCTTTGCTTGAAAGCAAAAGCACTGCCTTCTGCGCTGGTCCTTTCCGTTGTTTGTTTTCTCATTATGACTGCCATATTGCCAGGGTTTCTATTAAGACCTGATTGGTCCGGCCGTCCTCCTATTGAAGTTCTGCAAATTCAGCAACACTATGCCATGTGCGTAGGTTTTGCAGACAAACTTACACATGGAATCAAGCTTGACCCTCAGACTTCACTTTTCTATGGTGTGGCAGTGCCCAGCATAGTTGGGCTTGTACAACGAGTTACCGGAATTCTTTCCTTTCTTTCGCTCATCCACCTTGTGCAGTTTTTCCAAATCTCGCTCTTGCTTACTGTTTTTTGTTTGCTGTCAAAAGTTTGCCGAAAGCATGCTGGATTAGCGTTATCCGGTTTTCTGTTAGTGTTGCCATGGAATCATTTTCACCAGTTTGGATTGAACTATCCAAATCAATCAGCCTGGAGATACCTGGCAGCATTTTTATTTCTATTCTCATTAAATTATGTGAGAAGGTTGCCAGCAAATGTGGCTTGTCTATTTTTCGGACTGAGTTCCAGTCTGGCTGTTCTCTATAACGTGGAAACCGGGCTCACCTTATTTATAGCCTCTCTTTTGTCCATATTTTTGCTAAGAAAACGCTTCGCAAATGGTCTTAGGGAAATTGCTAGAAACGCATTCTCTTATGGGTTGGGCTCCCTGCTTCCTGTAGTGGCATATGTTCTGGTTTTCACGCTTTTGACGGGGTATTATCCCAGCTTTCTCAGTCCGGACAAAATCTCGATTTATTTGCGGGCAGCAGAGACGATTTCAATGAATGGCATACCTTCTGCCGCGGCTGTTTTGATTTTCGCGCAAGCCAGTTATTGTTTTGTTAGTATTTTTCTTCTCGACTCGGAAAAAGTGAATTTCCGCCATGCGCTCAGAATGAGCGTTGCCTTGCTGATAATGCTCTGGCAGCTGTATTACTTCAATCGCCCATACCCATCAAATCTAGCCATGGTTTGGGCGTTATACAGTGTTCTGTTTGTTGATTCATTGCGTGCGGCCCAATTGCATTTTCGCCGAGCTGGCAATAAATGGAAGGCGGCTGTGTTAGTACCTTTATTGTCTGTTTTAGCTGTAGTATCAACTGACATTGTTAGCACTTATAGGACATCCATGCATGAGTACGCACTGCCCATAATTTCTTCACTCTCTGGGGCTGCTTCTCACAATGCAAGAACAGCAGAAGCTAAAGAACTTGTGTCGGGCGTGTTTTTGCCCGGGGAAATGGGACGGTTTGTTCTAGATAAGGCTGGCTATTACAAACAGCTTGCCTCGACGCACAAATGCAATTTCGTTTCAATTTACAGTTTGCTAATTCCTAAGTTAAGCAAAATGGAACAGAGCTTTCCCTTTGAAGACCCGTTTTTTGGCATTAATCTAGAAAAAGACTATGAGTCTTATATAGACGCATTGTTGGCTGCTAAGTCTGAATACGTATTGTTAGATGACTGGCAAAGCGACCCCGTGTTGAATTCACAATTCTGGTACATAAGTTATTCGAATGCAGTGAAGCATAGAATTTGTGCTGCGTATGAGTTTATTGATCTTCAACACGGTTGGGAGGTGTGGAAACTAAAACAAGCCGGCGCCAAAATTATTAGTGCAGAACTTATGGCAAATTTATATGGGAAAGCCTGGACACGGGCAAAAGTTTATCTCTTTGGCAAAGCGCCCAAGCCCGTATTTCGAAGCGAACAGGAGAAAGTAATTTTTTATCCTAGTTCCCAGCAAGATTACTTAGAGGTACCAGTCCAAATTCCCCAGCAAAGACCCCAAGAAAAGTCTTCTCTTTTTAGCCTTTATCTTAGAAGAGCAAAAAACTGTGGAGACAATCTGGCAGCGATTATTGTAATCGATTCGAAAGATAATAAAATTCTTCAACTCAACGCCGATTTTGAGTGTGCAGACGAATGCGAAAGGACATTTAAATGCGATGCCAGGCTAAGCTGCTTGAAGATATTGATAATTGGCAAACCCGGCATGACGGTTGTGTTACCTGCACAATTGCGTCTATTTAGGCTCAACGGCAAAGCGGAGCTCCAACCATGAGCCTTAGAACAGTACTGGAAAACGTGAAAGTTCTGAGGCGCGAAACTGTATCGGTTACAAGCTGGTCGCCGCTTATCTGTTTTGTCTTGTTAGCTTCATTTGTGCTATCTTGCCTTGGCGCCTTTCTTGTACCAATCAGGGGCGGTGTCTTTGATGGGTTTAACTCACATTTGATCGAGATGGTTGCTACCTTGTGGCATTCTGTTCCCTCTGATCACCGGCGAACACTGCTGACCCACAAGCTGTTTTTGCTTTTGATTGCCGTCTCCACGATGCTGATTTCTTTTGCCCCAGCACATCTCTTGTACTCGTTAGAGCACAAGCGCAAGCCAATGCAAGCTTTTAATCAAATGCTGGTCGCTGGTGCGTTTTTGTTTTTTTCCTGGTCCTTATTTTCGTTCACCGGGACTGTGCAGGATCAATTCGCATCTGTTTTTTTGGCAATAGGTGCCCTCATTTGTTCTTTATTTCTTTCAAGAATAAAAGGGAAGGCAACACTTTTGATTGCAATTGTTCTCATAAGTCTGGCTTGTGTACCTGCATTTGCCATCCGCCCCGATTTTTCTGATCTAAGCCCGATTGATTTGCTTCAATCTCAACAGCATTATGCTGTTTGTATTTCCTTTTCTGATCAGATGGCGGCGGGCGTAAAAGTAGGCAAAGATTGGCTAATGCATTACGGGGTGCTGGGCCCTACCATGCTAGCTGCTGTTCAAAAATTTAGTGGAATCTTGTCTTTCCGTAATTTGGTAAATCTCGTCGAAGCCAGCCAGATTCTGTTTCTCGTCTTAATTTCTCTCGCGCTTTATGGCAGTTCTCGTCGTGCTGGTAGTATTTTCCTATTGGCCTTGCTGACTGTGATTCCCTGGTATCACTGCAATCAACTGGGAATTTTGTATCCGAATCATTCAGGGCTACGGCTTTTGGCTGTCTTCGCGGCGCTGTCAGTTGTGGTCTGGCTTCACAGAATCAGACCCGTACGCCTTGCACAATTGATGGGAGTCTCGGGTTGTCTGGCAGCCCTCTACAACTTTGAGACTGGAATTACTCTTTGTGTGGGCTTTCTAATCACATTAGGATTGTGGAGAAGTCAATTCGGTAATTCGTTCATTAAGCAAGTATGCTCTCTGCTGGCGAATTTTTCTTTTGGGGCCATTTTTGCAGGCGCGACTTTTGTCCTCGGGTTCTATTTCGTGTCAGGGACCTTACCTTATCTGCTGAGCCCCGGAAAACTCACTGCTTATTTTAAAGCTCCTCAAATAATTACCATCGAAGGGATGCCCGCCGCAATTGCTTTATTGATGTTTGTGCATTCCGCTTATCTGCTTCTGCGCACAGCCAGGATCGGCAGCGCCAATACAACATTCCTTCAAGCCTTCAAGGCTGGTATTGCCTTCATTTTGCTTGTCTGGGAAATGTACTATTTCAACAGGCCCTATTATTCCAATCTTGCGACTTGCTGGGCGCTTTACAGTTTCTTGCTTGTGGATAGCCTGAGAACAGTAAGTGTGGGGTTGGCGGGCCGCTTGCGCTTTCGTTCCTCAGCGATACTGTGTCTGGTATCGCTGATTCTTATTGTAATACCGTACACAATCATGAGTTATCGTGAGTCCTGGCCTTCGTATGGAAAGATTTGGGAACAAATTTGCAGGACAAATGAAAGCAGGCAACGGGCGCTTGTGCAATCACAGATGGTTTCGGGTGTTCTAATGCCGAAAGAAATGGGGCAGTACATTGTTGAAAAGTCCAGATTTCTGAAGAGCTTACATAGTGGAGACTGTCGCTTCTTGACCATCTATTCATTATTAGTACCCAAGGCAAGTGGAGTGCAGCAAGCGTTTCCTTATATCGACCCATATTTTGGTATCAATCTCGAGCGCCAGTACTCCAAATTTCTAGGCGCGCTTGTTGAAGGGAAACCGAAATTGATTTTGCTGGACGATCCCGCATCTGACCCGGTGCTAAAAAACCAAACCTGGTATCACCATTATCTAAATTCTGTTCTCTCATCTGTGTCAAATTTGTACGCTCTGAAGGAAAAGAAGGGTGGTTGGATAATACTCGAGCTGCGTTAAGATTTTTGCGCCACGACTAGCAGCGAGCCGCCCCAGGGGCTCTTCATTCCTCGTTCGATAAGCCATCTTTCCAGACTCATTATTTCGAAGAATGGATGAAATAAGCCTGTTGATGCATTCATCTCGGCACGCGGATCGGTTCTTTGAATTTTTTGCCATGCCCGTGACGCGATAAGCAGAGGCAGCAACAACGATACAAACGAGCGCGAATCCAGAATACGGAACTTGTTTTCTCTTAGCTTTAAAAGCAACTCCGCTTGCTCGTATCTTCTGATATGGTGTGCAAAGTCGTCTGATGGTCCCCATAGCCAGCTATGTTGAGGTACTGTTAAAAGCAAAATGCCGTTTTCCTTTAGAGCTTTATGGATCTGAGCAAGTACCGCGCTGTCTTCATCTATGTGCTCTAGCACGTCAAAGCTTCCGATACAATCAAATTGCTTGTCGAATGGAATAATGCGTGCGTCCATTTGAAAAAGTTGTGCATTTGGAACACGCAATTTGGCAAATCCTAAACCTTCATGGAATAGTTCGCTGCCGTAGATATTCATATTCTCGAAATTTTCAGATATGCTTTTCAGAACAAATCCGGTGCCGCAGCCGATTTCTAAGAAATCTCTGCTTCTATCAGCGTATTTTTTTATTGCCCAATTTATGAGTTTGTTTCTGGCAAGAAACCAAAAGCTTCGTTCTTCCGATTTAGCCAGTTCCTCAAAAAAGTGCGCCTCGAATCCATCTTGTGTGAGCCTGCCAGCAGGAACTACGGAAAACAACTCATCTATCTTGAGGGGCGTTTCTTTGCAGTTTGCGCATTCCCAGCTAGGCAAACAAAATGAATGTTTGCAGCTCTCGCCCGACTGTGGGGCCAACTCGATGTAAGTATTGTCCTGGGACATCATTCTTTGCGCACTATTATTGTAAATTCGTAGAGTCCATAATCGTGTAACAGAGCGACCTGTTTCGAAAACCTGGTTTTGCAGTAATCAAACATCTGGCAGGGGTTGGCATAAAACAGGTATGGACGCATCTTTTCAGCATCAGAATAAGAGGTAAGCATGTTGAAAGCAAAACCCGAATTACTGTATTTGTCCATTTCGCTTAGCGTGCTGAAAATAAAGCTTCGCCACTCACCATCGGGAACATCTAGTCTTACATTGAAGATGCCACTTGCCACTGAGTAATCAGCTTGACTCAGGGATGAGCCTTCCACAAACTGATGCGAGCTGTTTCTGTCTCTTTCACGGGCCGCTTTAATCATGCTGCTTGAGAGATCGTATCCCTTGTAATTAAACTCTTCTGCGCCAGTGCTTTCAAGATAGTCTAAGAATGCTCCATAACCGCATCCAAGATCATTAATGCTGAACTTGCTTTTGCTCATCAAGACTTTTGACAATTGTCCAAATCGGGTTGTTTGTGATTGCTCGGAGTTCCAATCCACGCCTTGCGGAGTAGCTCCAAAATCCTCAAGTTTTTTTGAATAATAATCAGCTACTTTAGATTGTATCGAAGCAAGCGAATCAGCATTTGAGTCGGATTGCTTGTCTAATTGACTGTCCATTGGCTCCCTGCTCATGGCTGATTTTATTGATGTGCTTCTCTATTCAAAGAGCGAAAGCGAGTGCCCGAAAGACTGCAGGCAATCATGCGTATCCAGAACAATGAAATAAGAAGCAAAAGCTCCTGCAGTTTGGTTGCCATCTGAGAAATGGTAATTCATCATCTGGTCCTGAGTACAGGTGGATCGTGAAGTATGATAGCAGGGATCAGGAGATAAGGCACTTTACTCGTTTGTATTAGATTCTGTATATTTTGTCCATTGGGCTGCGCTTCTGTTACTATGGCTTCTTGTCTTAAGTTTTGCCAAGCCCCCAAACATCATGATTTATAGCTCAGAGATTTTATCACCGGACAAATCGCAGGAGAATAGGTTTCCCTGGCTTAGCGATTGTATTCAGTCCCTCAGAATCAGCGGATTCTATGTAATTGAAAGCTTGTTCGCGGCGCGGGTTATAGAAGAAACCCGGGCGCAGATGTACGAAGTTCAAGAAAAGATTTTAGCCGAAGTGGGAATCGACAGATTGAATGCGGCCGGTGAGCTTGGTGTTCTTCGCCTGATGATGAAATATAGTGCTCATTTTTTTCAGTTTCTGGAAATTCCTGAAATCCTTTCAGTTATTGATGCCACCGTTTCCTCGACAGCGATAATGCATCTGCAAAATGGGTTCATCTTGCCTTCCCTAAAGGAAAAACCTGAAATTTTCCAGACTAGCTTTCACCAGGACTTCCCTCGAGTACTCAACGGTTATCTCGCCTCTATAAACGTAATGGTTTGTATCGATGATTTTACCGAAGAGACTGGCGCAACCCTGATTGTTCCAGGTTCGCACCAGCGTATGGATGCACCCAATAAGGATTTTCTTAAGCGGGTTGCCATCCCGGTTAGGTGTCCCGCCGGCTCGATTTTTATATTCGACTCTACACTCTGGCATGCCGCCGGCGACAACGTTTCCGGCAAAGACAGGCTTGCAATCAACCATCAATTCACACGCTCGTTCATCAAGCAGCAAATAGACTATGTACGGGCTCTAGGGGAAGACAAGATTCTCAGGCTCCCTGCAAGAACGCAGCAACTCCTCGGCTATTACACACGCACTCCTGCCAGCCTGAACGATTTTTACCAAGCAGAAGAGAAGCGTCTCTACAGGCGGAATCAGGGATAGAAAAATGGTTCAGCCTCCTGGTTCGATTCTTCAGCAAATGTATTTGCAGAGGAGGTTCTCTGCGGTACCTGCGGGGCGTTTTCTAGAAATTGGTGTGGGACGAGGATTTGTATGTAACATTTTGCTCAGTTTAGGGTGGCAAGGCGTTGGTTTTGATCTAAGTGAAACTGCGCTTGCAGAGGCTTCCGAGCTGAACAAAAAATTCGTTCAAAATGGGCAGCTCAAGCTGCATTGCGGAGATTGGTTAGATGCTGAACAAGAAGAAAACTATGATTTGATAATCAGTTGTTTCGTTCTGGAACATTTGGACGATGCGGCCGAAAAGGTCTTTCTGCAGCGGTGTGTGAAGTCTTTAGATGCCTCGGGAAAGTTGGCCTTGATGCTTCCTGCAAATCCTGAGAAATGGAGCGTGGAAGACGAGGTCGCCGGGCATTACCGCCGCTACTCACCAAATGATCTGAGTTCGAAATTAAGCGTATACGGTTTAGAATGCCAGCATCTGGTAGGGCTCAACTTTCCTTTGACCAATTTGCTGCAGCCTTTGGCCCATTTCCTGATTAGGCTGAATATGGAAAGAAAAACATTTGCTAACCTTTCTAAGAAGGAGCGCACAAAAGCCTCGGGTCATTGGAAGATTCCCATGCTAACCATATTCCCTTCTTTTTTGGGGCTCTTATTGAACCCTGTTGTAATGGCGCCATTCTATTTCTTGCAAGTTCGAAACCATCGGCACCCCGATTGCCTTGTTCTGTATGCTGAAGCGGGCATGTCAAGCGGTGGCGACACTCTTTAGCTAGTGCTAATTCAGGGCTTGCCAATAATGAGTACAATAGGCTACTTCTTTTAAGGATTGTCTATGCCTTTTATGGATCGATTCCGCAAATTATTGGGCTTTGCCGGAGTCTATAAATTTGCCATGAATTCTCTTGGAGGCCGTTCGGCGCAGCAATTGCACGTTCTAAAGCATATTCGTCCGAAACCCGGCGATAGAATATTGGACATTGGCTGCGGACCGGCAACAATTCTCGGTTTTCTGCCCGATGTTGAATATGTCGGCGTGGACATCGATCCAAATTATATTGCCGACGCCAGAGCGAGCTATGGAAAGCGTGGTAGGTTCATCTGCAAGGATGTTTCAGACCTGGAAATCGATGAATTCAATAACTTTGATATCATTCTAGCAACTGGGCTGTTGCACCACCTCAATGATGATGAGGTAAGGCACTTTCTTCGCGTAGCCAAACAGTTCTTAAATCCTGGGCACGGCAGAGTCATTACTTATGATGGCTGTTTCTTAAAGTCGGGACAGCATCCTATTGACCGTTGGATGCTAAAAAATGACCGTGGGCAATTTGTCCGAAATGAATCGCAGTATACAGATTTATCTCGAGATTTCTTTCCGTGTATAAGAACGCACCTGCGTTCTGATTTGCTCAGAATCCCATATACGCTTTTAATAATGGAGCTTGGTTTGACAGAAGCTGCGTTCAATGACATTGGATCTGAAGAGAAGATTTTACTCCCAAGTTAGAGATTTTTGGGAGATGAGGCTGTAAGTGATTGGTACGCCCGCCGATTTTGCTGCTTTTGTTGTTTTAGTAGCTGCTGTTTTTTCCATTTATGGGACTAGCTCTTTCCTTGAGAGAGTTCTGTCAAAATTGAACGGACTATTGGCGAAGAATGAATCGTTCGCGCTTAACCCATTGCCTTGGCATGACAGAAAAATATTTTTGATTCACGTACTTCTTATTGCTACGCTGTTCTTAAGGCTGGAATCTTTTGCAAACTCTTCCGCGAATTTAGCATTCTGTATAAATGTTTGTGGGCTCTTGCTCTGCATTCTAACTTTTGTTCCGAGAACTTGCTTGATTGCCTTTTCCCTTCTTGCAACTAGCCTAAACACTATTATCGATCCTCTCATGGGTTCCGGAAGTTTAGGATCAATGGTTTGCAGCCTTATGCTCTGGTTTTTCGTTTTGCATTACAGCGGTGTTTTTGATGCGAATCGCAAATCTAACGAGAATGCAGCTAGAAGTTATTTGCCACAGTTTCTTTTATTGATGGGCTACTGCTTGTTGACTTTCTCCTCCGGCATAAATCATCTAAAGGACGAATACTGGCGTAGCGGCACCACTTGCGGGCTGATATTATTGGCGATGGCATCCAATCCAAAGGGATATTTTTTTGCGACGGAAATATACAAGCATTACACGCATTTATACTTGCTGTTATCTCAGCTTATGACATGGAGCATGATTGCATGGTTTTTGGTTCTTCCATTGCTGATTCTCTTCAATAGGTATACCAGATGGGCGGCTATTATATTGGGACTGGCGTTTTTCTCTGTCGACGCATTTCTCTTACCGCTTACAGGCAATTTGGGAATTTACCACTTTAGTTTGTGGGCGATATTGTTCTTGCCGGTACATTGGTTGAAGTCAATTTTAGAAAATCCGAAGCTGAACCTAGCTCTTTCAAGAGTAGATTGTTTAGTCGCAAGCTTTGCTTTGAAATCATCGTACAAGTCGAATCTTGCGCAAAAAGCAATTCTCTTGATTTGCCTTTTGGCGTTGGCTTTTTTGCTTAGAATTTCTCCCGTTCAAGCAATTATTCCCAAATGGGGGCAGCTTCATCCTGAGCTAGGTCTGGGCATATGCCCTGTAAATGTATTTAACTCCACCGATATCAAAACGCTGCCACTATTGTTGAAAGTGCGCACGCTGAATTCATCTAATGGAGCCTCGTCGCCTCCTGAAAAGGTGGAAACATTTTTTCATGAGAGACGGTGGTCTGATTCTTTGCGTACAAAGGTTTTAGGATGCGTGCGTTTAGGCACTTATTCACGCCTCTGGGCCTACGACCAGGAAAATTTTGGTGCCATCATAAAAAATTTCGCTGCTGAGCTGGCTCGTTTAGAGCCGGGCATCGAATATGCAGAAATTGAATGGGTCAAGTGTACATTGCCTCAACAAGCTGAATTTCTAAATGGGCAATTTGTTTTGCCCAACCAATTCAAAAGAATCTGTACAGTGACTATAAACATGCAAAGTTCAGCTGTTGAAACAGTACAGTTTGACCAATCGGGAATTGAATATTTTTGCAAGGAGTTGCCGTATAAAATTGATGCCAAGATTGCCGCGGAACGGCTGCCGTTTTTTCCAGCGCAGCAGGAAACCAAGTTGTTTTTTAACTCCCTAGCTAATTTCCCCGACCATTTGAAATTATGCTTTTCCAGCAAAAAAGCTGAGGCGAGTATCTCTGAGCTTGTTTATTTCGGCCCTGATGGGCCACCCTGCTATGCAGCTTTCGAAAAATTATTACTTGCGTATGATTCCTTCGGTTTGGATATTTGCAACGATGCCATAAGTCGTGCGGTAAAAACACCTCAGCTGGCAAATGAAGTTGTTGCGGCTTATAGGAATATTCCGGGGGCTTGCAAGGTGTTGCCAGAAAATGCGACCGTTTCTGAATGCAGAAAATGGTACTTTTCAGGACTGCTGAAGCCAAAGAGTCCGCACATCTAAATTCGATGTATACATGAATTATTATCCCTTTCTAGATATGAACCCGTTTGGCGAACTGGCCTGTTTCAGTGAACTGGTTCTGGCTTGTCTGCTGTTCGTTCTTATCCACAAGAAAATTCACCGCTTACCAGGCAAGTTCTATTTTGTCAAAGTACTACGCTTGTTTCACAAGAAAGACATTCTTAATTCAAGAAATTTTTTTGCACAGTTGATGGTGTTCGAGCTAGTAAGGATTTCATGCGGACTACTGTGGCTGTACCGCAGCATAATGATTTTGTTGAACTATCTTAATGCTGGAGCCGAGCTGTCTGCAGTTTATGCCAGTGCCTGCGCAGTCCTTCTTTCTTGCTTCATCGCCGTCGGATTTTTCACTCCTTTGAGCTGTGTTTCCCTTGCTCTAACTCAAAATGTTTTCCTGGATAGCTATACGCAAACCAATTGCTTGCCGAGTCAAGTGGTATCTATCATTTTGTGGTCTTTGGCTCTAGTGCCTGCAGGATCTTTCTTCTCTATCGATGCCTGGCTCATGGATATGAATTTGCCCATAAGCAAGGTATTGCAAAGTCTCTATAAAGTGTGTGGAAAACCAAGGCGACTAAGCCTGATAATGGCGCGCTTACTTGCGCTTCTTGCGTTTTCTGCGTTGCATTTCTCCAGTGGACTCATGCATCTCAGCACCGAAAGCTGGCGACAAGGGTTCGTAAATATATGGGTTCTGACGGACCCGATAATGTCACCGCTGACCGCCTCAGCATGCCAGTGGTTATATAATCATTACACGTATGCATTCAGTTGCCTGGCGCGGATTTCGACATGGCTCACGCTTGTCGCTATGCTTTTGTTTTTACCTTTTTTTCTCAGTTCCAAGCTAACACGGCGAACCGCAGTAATGCTTGAGCTCTGCTTTATCGGGGCTTCCTGCTCCGCTCTTTCAGTAAGGCTGCTTGGTTGGGTTCAGTTGTTGCTGTTAGTCTTGATTCTCTCCGATAGCATTGCTTACTGGGTGGTCTCGCGGAAAGGTCTCTTCAAGATGCCGGTAAGGCAGTTAAGATTACACGATAGTTTGCCGATTTTTACACAGGTTTTTTTCGCCAGTTTCATCGTTTGCATTTTTCTTTTCGTACTCAGGCAGCCTTTGCTTACTGCTCGGAAATTCAGCCATAATGTGTATAAAGCTACGGTTAGCATTTTTCATAGAAGCCCTCTATTCTTTGGGCTAAGAGAGGTAAATGCTTTCAACATGCCGATGGAAAAACAAAAATTTGGTGTTTATGCTGTGCTAAGGCCGGAGAACTCGGGGACTGCATTTTGTTGGATTCCGGCAGTGCATTCGAGTTTTCTGGTTTCTGATGCCGTCTTTTACAAGAGCATCATTTACTATGCTTTAGTTGACAAGTCTTCTGCTAACCCGACTGTAGAACAGATTTACAGATTGTTGTTGAGCCCGCCCCTTAAGTCGCTTTTGAAATCAGAAATGGGAAAACGGCTGAGTATGAGTTTCATTCAGTATACATGCCCAGATGCCGCCGATATTAAGTACTTGAACAAAGTAAATTTTCAGACTGTGCAAAAGGGAATTTGTCATTTGAGTCTTTCTGATTTACACCCTCAAATAGAAGGGTCCCAGCTTGTGGCCTCGTACGAGGGCATTAACCTTTTGAGGAAAGTTAGAACTGCAGCTTTTGCAAGCCCAAAACCCGGGCGCATAAAAAGTGAGAGATTTCAGATGTCTTATACGCCCAGCAATCCAGAGGACTTTCTTACTTTTGATCTTTTCCCGGAGAAGCATTTCGGTACAGATGAAGTCATTACTGTAATTATTACTCTGCCAAAGCTGGCAGATGACTCATTTGGAAATTATTTGATCCAAGACGAAAAGTTTAGGACTATACGAGCTTTCTTGCCTCCATTTTGGGAACGGAACCTGGTGTGCTGCCTTACGGCAGATGAGTTAGGCGGTTCTACCCTGTTGACGTTGGTGGGTGGAAGCAATAAGAAACTTCCCTTGCCGGAAAGGATTGTAATCACTCGCTGCCGTTTGCCACGTGGACTAAAAGCTCACGGCTAAAATTTTGCCTTGTTTTGCAAAAGATCCAATTGCAAATTTCATTTGCTGCAAATGGAAATTGCAAATTAGCTCCATACAGCTATGCCAAAACCAGATGCACCATAACCATTCCCACAATAAAGCATGTAAAGGCGATTTTCATACAAAAAGCCGGAACAATATTCGATCATTTCTGAATCCCAGCCGTTGTTAGATGGCTCCAGTTTTGCTGCTTTATCATCTCTTTGCCAGCGGATTCCATCTTCAGATTCTGCACATCCCATCTGGTATTTAGCTCCTCGGGATGAAT
>JBIKOL010000153.1:0-21404 GCA_044358055.1 Obscuribacteraceae bacterium (SeqCode) | reverse complement strand
GCATAGGAGCTGCTGGAGTTTGCTTGCTAGCAGGACTTAAAGTCACAGGAACCATACTCGGACCTCCGACCGTGGTGTTGGGAAGTCCGGCGACTTTCTTTTTCGGTGGTATCGCCCATGATGGCGTGCCGAAACTTACTGTTGAAACATTTGGAATAGTGGGTTTGCCACGATAGGTCATATCAACGGGCGTTGTTTCGCCCACTTTGACTCCCATTGGTATCTTGAGAAAGGATCTTTGGGACGCTGGAAGTGAGGAGTGAATGGGCGGCTCCAGCACTGCTGGTGGTTCGGCAATTGTCTCATCAGTCTTTCTTTGCGGCGCCACCAGTTTAACTACTGGTTTATTGGAATCATTATCAACAATGTTTTTTTCTTTCTTGTTTTTCTTGCTGCTTGCTTGTGCTGCAGTGTTTGATGAAGGCGTCGTTGTGATTGAAGTTTTTGTTGCCGACTGAGTCTGACCCAGAGAATTCACTGTTTGCTCGTCGAGTTTGCCGTCGAGAGCAGACTCGATAAGCGAGCCCTGGTTTTGCTCTTGAGCATTTATAGTTTGCGGAGCAATTATAGAAACGCTGCATGCAAGCCCAGTGCAAAGCCAAATGGCAGCCAATCCAGTTGAGTTCGAAATCTTTCGCATAGCTCTGAGCAGACCTTCTGAATCCATGAATACAGTATTTTAGCTGGCGAATCGGGATATCAAGTGAAGAATTTGCTTATCTTGCCGATCTCGTTGCTGGCTTCAAGCTCGGTTTCTTATCAGCTGAGCCCGCGAGCGATGTGTGAGGAAGTCGCTTCCTTCCCCACATATGTTCATTAGTCTGAATAAATTGCTTGACAAGTGCTCGCAGAGAGACATGCGTTCTTCTTTCTTCCCAGATGCCTTGTATTAAATGATCATTTTTCTGGCAGATTTTTGTCACCGGAAAGCCAGTAAGCACGTGTGATACTAGCTTTGTCAAGTGAAGTATTTAATGCAAGCTGTTTTCAAGAGTGAATAGTGGAAAAAGGATCAGCGCAAAGGCATCAAACCAGTGTGGGATCACAGCAGCATAGCTTTCAAAAACGTGCGCGGTGTTTGCAAGTGCCCAGCGGTATCAGCCGCGGAAGTTGCCGTATTTCTGAATCAAGATGCCAACAGCTTCTTTTGCATCCTTATCTTTCACAAGCTGGGACGCCTCTCCGTGAGGATCTATTACGCCCAGGGCCTTCCCAGCACGTACACGAATTCGATTATCTGGATGCGAAGTCGAGAGAAAATAAATTGGCGGAATAGAAATTGGACGCTTCTCTTTCTCAAGCTGCTCCAGTGTTTCCATAACCGCCTGATAATCAGTGCTTTTCAAATTGTTGATCAACATCTTGAACGTGAAATGATCAAGTTTAGACATGACATTGCCTGCCGCAGAGCGCAGAGACTCTTCGAATGCAGCAAAACTGGAAATGAAATCGACCAATGCTAGTCCAACTCTTGATAGTCTGGCGGCAGATTTGCATTGTAGATTCTATAGAATAGTTCTTTCAAGCCCTCTTCATGGCGCTTGGGTTTGCTGCCCTGGCAGAGTTCTACCAGTCGCAACCAGCTGATGTTCTTGAATAGATCTACTTCTTCTGGAATTTGTGAGCCGCGCTCTGATTCCATAACACGCATGACTCTGTCGCAAGGCAAGCCGTAGAAAGAATCTACAACCTCAGGATCGAAATGATTATCGCGTCCTGATTCGATGATTTCATAGACCTTGACGATATTCATTCTATTGCGATAGTGACGAACTGATGTAAGAGCGTCAAATACGTCCGATACCGTGATGACTCTTGCCAGGAATGGAATTTCGTGTCCTTTCAAGTTTCTGTAATAGCCCGTGCCATCGAGTTTTTCATGGTGGCATGAGGCAATGAAGGGAACCTGCGCCAGCCTGTTTGTAAATGGCAAGTTCGACAGCAATTCATAAGTCAGTCTGGCGTGGGTTTGCACGCAAGCGTATTCTTCCGGTGTCAATCTGCCGTTTTTCCACAGAATAGCTTCCGGAACACCGATTTTTCCGTAGTCATGCATCATTGCTGCATAACGCAAAACATCTTTCTCATCATCGGAAATAGCCATGGCATCACCGATGCCGATGCTATATCTTGTGACACGGATCGAGTGACCTGCTGTGAGCGGGTCGCGTTTGTCGATTGTCTGTGCGAGTGTTTCAACAGTCTTATCGACGAAATGTTCGATTTCTGAATAGGCTTGTGCTTGTTCGATCAAACCAGCTGCCACCGCAGCTAGTGCCTGCAACCACTCTTCGTCTTCTTGAGTGAATGTGCCGACGTCTTTGTTCAATACCTGGAAAACACCGATAACGGCGCCATTTCTGTTGTGCATGGGCACGCAGAGAATATTGTTTGTGCGATAGCCTGTGCTCTTATCTACTTCGGGGTCAAAGCGCGGATCCGAGTAGGCATCGGGAATGTTGATGGTGCGTCCGGTGCGAGCGCAGAGGCTGACCACACTGGTTCCGGAAAGTGGTACACGGATGGTGCGATGTCCATCGAGTCCCTGAGCCACTTGCGTCCAGAGTTCACCATGGTGTGCATCGAGCACGAACACGCTGCAGCGATCGCAACGCAGCATACTCGCCGTCTCGCGAGTGATTACTTCCAGCATGGATTCGAGTTTGCGCTCGGTCGCCATTGCTTTGACGACGCGATATAAACCTGACAGTGGGCGCAATCTGTCAATTTCTTGTTGCAAGCTGAGCAGTTTGATTTCGCGCTCAATCAGCCCGATTTCTCTCTTGCTCAGATCTGATTCGAGCTTTCGCAGCGAATCTTCTCTTGCTTTGACAGTTCCTGTACCGCTAGAGGAATGTTCGTGACAGGCATGATCATGTTGATGTTGATCGTGTGTGCCATTTCCTGCTTCGACAGTAAGGTTATCTTGTTGTGATTTTGTCCCGCGATTGACGAGATCGACGGGTGTGGACTTCTTTCCACCTTTGGCTTCACTCTTGGCCATGAAGAATTCCCCTAATAAAACGCACATTGCGTCCCATCTAGTTATACCCATCTGTAGACTAATTCACGATCGGAAACATAAAATCTGGAAGCAATCGAGAAGAACGCCAACTGGCTGAACTTTACGCATCCAGAGTGCAGTCAATTTAGAGACTTCTCTTTTGCGAAGCTTGTCAAGAAGTAACCTATCTATGACAGTTCTGATGCGGCAAAACATCACCCGCATGGGTGATCAGTAAGAAGTGATTGCAGCATCCTTCTTGTAAGGTTCGCCTGGCAAGAGCCTCCAGAACATCAAGCAGGCCTTTCCAATAACGCGCTTTTGATCGACAAAGCCCCAGACATGGCTGTCTTCGCTGTTATTGCAGTTGTCTCCCATCATGAACAATGAATTCGGCGGCACTATAATGGGCTCAGTTGAGTCCCCGTAAGGCTTTATGTAATCTCCGACTGAGTTTCGACCACCGATATCTCCTAAGACGTGCAGATTGTATGCCGGTTTTTCTGCTTTGTATGGCTCAGGCAGCGGCTGATCATTTATATAAACTACGCCATCTTCAATCTTGATCTGATCTCCTGGAACCCCAATTACTCGTTTGATGTAAGCCGTATCGATCGGGAGAAAAGGCAGACCAGTAAGCCTTCCCAGAATATTCAAGGGTGACATGCTCAAATCCTTTCCGCCCAACTCGATGGGTGGCGGATAAAAAACGAGGATCTCACCGCGTCTTATCGGCTGCATTGTCCAGCCGGATACTTTTTCAACCAGGATTCTGTCGTTTACCAGAAATGTGGGCTCCATCGAACCTGATGGAATGTACCTCAGCTCAGCCAGAGTGCCTCTGATGACAATTAAAAGCAGCAGTGTTACTGCGATCATTTCCACGGTCTCACGAATTGCAGCTTTAAGTCCGCTGCCTTTGCCCTTTTCTGCAGGCTTTGCCGGACTTGCTGCATTTGTTGAATCTTTGTGTTTTTCAGTCTCGGCTGGCGCCATTGCTGCTGCCGCTTCAGCAGGCAATTCTGATTTTTCTGCTGAAGACGCGACCTGGACAACGCCTGATCCTGACTGAGCGTCTGCTTCTGAAGACGCGACCTGGACCACGCCAGACTGAGCTTCTGGCTCAAGAGCAAGGACCCTATTCAAATCTTGATCGGTCCTGCCCTTGGTTTCATGGGCACCATTGTTTGCCTGCGGTTCCGGCGGCTGCAGAGACATGTGCTTTTCGTCGTTGCTTTCAGGCATGGACGTAATTATATGTCATCTCAGTGCCCCGAATCCGTATCACCGGTCTGAAGACTCATAGGATAAGGCGGTGGGTCTAACTTGCGCCAGAAAACAAGGAATGCACGACCAATCACGCGGTTCTGCTCAAGAAATCCCCAGACATGGCTATCCTGGCTGTTATTCCTGTTGTCTCCCATCATGAATAACGAATCTTTCGGAACGACTATGGGCTGACTGATTTGCTCAGCTGAGATTTGCGGACGACCATCATATGGTATGCGACCTGTCATGCCGATGTCGCCCATAACTTTCAAATCATACTGAGGCTTTTCTTTGATGTATGGCTCGTCAAGCAGGTTTCCGTTGATGTAGACTCCGACTCCTTTTACCACGCGGATGGTATCACCAGGCAATCCTATGATGCGCTTGATGAATGCCGGTTCGTAAGGCAGGAATGGTAAGCCGGTGAGTCTGCCCAGCACATAACGAGGGTCATTGCTGAGATCTTTATGGTCGGGCATTTCCGAGGGAGGCGGATAGAAGACGAGAATCTCGCCGCGTTGATAGTCACGATGCAAATGTCCTGAAATCTTCTCAACAAGAATTCGATCGTTGATTTGCAGAGTGGGCTCCATCGAACTCGATGGAATGTAGCGAGCTTCAGCCAGAGCCCAACGAATCGCGATGAGCAAAACAAGCGTCACCACAACCAGCTCTACCAGCTCTTTTAGAAATCCCAGTGTAGGGCTCAGCGAGCCTTTGCCTGGCTCTCCCGACTTTGGTGGCTCGGGTCCAGCTAGATCAGGCTTTTCCGATTCAGTCGGTAAATTCGCTGATTTATCCAAGTGCTCCATTGTATTGAGGCGACCTCTCGTTTGTCCATCCAATATACAGAATATATCGATTCGTGCTCTTATTCACGAGACCATCATCTGCTTCCTGCAATTTAACTCAGCTGGCGGCTCCTACCGGCGCATCTTTTTTTGTTTTTGAAAGCTGCAGGCATACTTCTTTCATTAGTTCGGCGTAGCGCTCCAGTTCGGCAACTGTGTTCATTTCAGTGACTGCAACAAGCAAACAATTTGCATGTTGTGGGTAATGCCTTTCCGGATTCACTCCTGCAAGTATGCCGCGTTCCTGCATTTTTGCGAGGACTTCGTTCACGGGGTACTCAAGCTCGAGCAAGAATTCATTCACGAATGGCGCGTCGTATTTCAGCTTAACGCCGGGTATTGCGCAAAGTAGATCTTTCAGTTTATGCGCTCTGAGCAAGCCAATCTCCGCCAGTTCTCTCAAGCCTTGCGGACCCATCATGGCCAGATAGACAAGCATGGTGAGTGCATTCAAACTCTGATTAGTGCAGATATTGGAAGTGGCTTTGGCTCTGCGAATGTGCTGCTCTCGCGTTTGAAGCGTCAATGTGAAAGCCCGGTTTCCGTGGCTGTCTACTGTCATGCCGCAGAGACGACCGGGCAGCTGTCTGACGTTTTGATTGCGAGTCGAGATGAATCCGGCTGAAGGTCCGCCGAATGAAAGACCGTTACCGCACTGCTGCGCATCGCCTACGACAATATCGGCATTGAACTTGCCTGGCGCTTCGAGCAATCCAAGATTGATGGGATCAGCCATTACAACAAGGAGAGCACCAGCCGAGTGTGCGGCGGCTGCCAGATTGTCGAGATCTTCCAGGCATCCGAAGAAGTTTGGATATTGCACTACAAGGCTGGCTGCCTCGCTGAGCTTCAATTCTTGAGGATTAAGCAGAGCTGTTTGTGAGCTGACCGTGCTTGCTTCCAGCCCGCAGGTTTCAAGATACGTTTTCGTGACCTGGCTGTATTCAGGATTTACTGTTGATGCAAGAATCGTTTTCTTACGGCCAGTAATGCGGCAAGCCATCAAAGCGGCTTCAGCACAGGCGTGAGGTCCGTCGTAAACTGAAGCATTTGCCACATCCATGCCGCTGAGCAAACAGATTGCAGTCTGGAATTCATAGATTGCCTGTAAGGTGCCCTGGCTTACTTCAGGTTGATAGGGTGTGTATGCTGTCGCAAACTCGGAGCGCGATACGATCGACGAGACGGCTGCAGGTGAAAAGCGTCTGTATGCGCCTGCTCCCATGAAGGAGGATTGAGCTGATGCAGGTTTATTCTTGCCTGCGAGCTGCTTCATATACTCGCTAAGCTCAAGCTCACTCATTCCAGCTGCAATGTTCAGCTGTTTAACACGAATTTCCTGAGGGATGTGGCTTAAGAGCTCATCAAAGTCACGCGCTCCAATGCTACGTAACATTTGCTCCCGATCGTCGTGGGTGTGCGGAAGATATGGAAAATTATCTTTTCCTTGCTTTTTGTCTGTCATTGCGAAAACTGTCACCTGCAATTGCGTGATTCAAAGAGTAGCGCTGAGAAAATCAATCCTACAGTATTGCAAATTCTAGTTCATTAGTAATGCGCATATTACAGAGGCATGTAAATCCGGCAAATAATTTAATATGTATACTGATGAGCGTGCCTGTTTGAGCAGCTCGGCATTCTTGGAGTTTGCTAATGTCAATGACATTGCTGGTTGGTCTTGGTAATCCTGAACCGCGTTACGAACTGACGCGGCATAACGCCGGCTTTATGGTTGTAGATAGAATTGCCACCAAATGTGGTGTCAATTTTTCATTGCAAAAACACTTGCAAGCGCAAATTTCTCGCTGCAGACTCGCCGGAAAAGAAATAATGCTGGCAAAACCTATGACTTACATGAATCTTTCCGGGCAGGCAGTTTTCGCGATAATGAACTATTACAAGATTGATAAGGCTGATTTGCTGGTAATTCATGATGAAGTTGCGCTGCCTTTGGGTGCGATAAGATTCGCTCGTGCTGGTGGTTCTGCAGGCAATCATGGTATTGAGTCTATAATGGAATCGCTTGGACATAAGGACTTTCAGCGCTTGCGAATCGGTGTAGGACCCGACCCTGGAGGAGCATTGCGCGCGCATTTTGTTCTTACAAAAATGGAAGGACGAGACCTCGAGGATATCAACAAAGTTGCAGATGGTTGCGTAGATGCCCTTGAGTTGTGGCTTAGCGAAGGTATCCAGAAAGCGATGAATCAATACAATGGGCACAATTTTTGTCCCGAAGTCTTGTTAGCATGGCCTCTGCTGATGTTCTTAGCCAATCTATTTGGCTCGTGTTGAAGAGGCTCTTGTTGAAGAGGTTTGAGTATAGTTGCTTGACCGAATTGACCCAAGCCCGGGAGCGCCGGCGAGCCGCCGGCTTATAAAAGGTCGGATCGATCTCGCCGGAGTATAAGCCGGCGAGCCGCCGGCGCTCCCGGGTTTGTGATTGCCTTGCATTTTGTGCCACCACGGAGTCGCTCGTTCCGACTTGCAATCGAGCAGATTAGCTTGCTCTGCGATCGTCGTTTAGCGGAATTGACAGTACAGTTTTCTGGCAAATCGTGCCGCCGAGTTCGTGCTCAGCGACCGTGCTGCATGCTTCCGCAATAACAAGCTCTTGCGTGCTTATTCTCAACATTTCCGGCCAATGAAACCTGCGCGCGCCGGTAAACAATGCAAGGCGATCGCCTATACTGCCCAGGCTACAACGCAGATGACAAACCTCTCGATGCATGCGTTCACAGAAATTTCGCAGAACATTATTTGAAGTTCTTGCATTGTCGGTGAAATATTCACTGGCTTGAACTGCCGTCCCCAGGGCAATCTGTGCCACCTTGCCGTCATCTGCATAGTGAATCGCGGCAGGAATAACAGGGACGTCGATACCATGTTCCGCCGCAGCCTGAGCTATTTTTGCCGCACCATTCTTAAAGTTGTGCGTGCTGCCATCCCTGAAAATATTTCCCTCTGGAAACACGACGATTCCCTCCCCTTTCTTCAGTTGACCCAGTGCATGATTGATGAGATCTGCTCGTGGGTCTGCGGGGAATGAACCCATTGAGGATAGCACCGCGCCTTGCATGCCGAGCAATTCGTTGGGTGAGACCATGAAATTAGCCGGACGATTAATCAATTGATAAACGATCAAACCATCCCAGCGGCTGATGTGATTTGACAGCAGGATGAACGGTCCCGATTTAGGCAGGTTATGTTTGCCGATGATTTGCAAATCCTTGAATCTGACAGCAATGCTTATCCGATTTACGAGCATCCAAAATGCATAAACAAAGGCATTCTTCCTGTCGATAAGTGCTCTCTTCTTTCTCTTGAACCCTGCCATAACTCCTCCATTTGTTCATCAAAGCTGGCTTATGACTCTAAGATAGAGCCTGAGCCCACCGTTTTATCGCTCTACCGAACAGTTCAGATAGTGTGGAGGCTGCTTATTGAATTGAGTTTTTGCAAATCTGATCAGTCAATTTTGCGCACGCGCTTTGCCAGAAAGAGATCGGGCTTGCCCAGCCCGTTGGCGTCAGGAATAACCCCGCAAAGAGTAAAGCCGAGACGTTCATAAAACTCGTATGGATGTCCTCTTAGATTGCGAATAGTTTGCAGTTTTGCCAGTGGATTTGGATACAGATTCTGATGTGCCAGGCTCGTCAGCCCTGTATCGTCATCTGTAGCAACCCATAACGTCAATGCACCGCTGTCGCGGACTCGCCTTTCTACTTCTTTTACCAGCTCTGCCCCAATGCCTTTGGCACGGAAATCTTTGTGTACAACCAGCGGATGCAATTCCCAGGTGTGCCCGTTGTACTGCCGGATGGCAGCCCCCCAACCAACGGCGCGCGCGCCCTCGAGCGCAACGACTGAAATTCTGCCCGGGTTGAAGGAATCTTCGACTTCATCCTGTGCCGCTTTCATGTTCGGCCAGGCGTTTGGTGACATGTCCGAAAAGCCCGCGTAAAGCATCTCTGCGACCTGGCGCTTAACGGTTTCGTCTTCAAATTCGAGCTCTCGGATCTTCATGCGACCTAGTACAACAGGATTATGCTTTTGCATTCGTTAAGAGGAAAGCATAGCACTGCTTCTTTTCTCTTTGCAGCTGAGCTCCATTTGATATGCTTAACAGCGCAAGCCTGCAGGATCGCGCTAAAGTAGAAACAAATGGTATGGCGAGAAATTTCCCCGTCAGATCTGTATGGTCTGAAAAACAGTTTGATTATTGATGTGCGTTCTCCCTGTGAATTCGCGGAAGAGCGCATTCCAGGCGCATTGAACATCCCTTTGTTTAGCAATGAAGAGCGCGCTGAAATTGGCACTATATACAAGGAAGAAGGTGAGTTGCATGCCAGACTGCGTGCTGTAAGTCTGATTTCGCCAAAGATTCCGCGGATCATTCAGGAAATACTTTCTCTAAAAGAGCACTCGAGGACAATCGTAGTTCACTGCTGGCGCGGCGGCTTGCGCAGCGAAGCGGTTGCGTCTGTGCTCAGCATCGCAGGTGTTGCATGCTTCAGATTGAGCGGTGGCATCAAAGCTTGGCGCCAGATGGTCCTTGCCGACTTAAACAGCGATAAGTACTCCTTCGAGCCCATCGTCCTTTATGGCATGACTGGCGGAGGAAAAACTGAATTGCTCAAAGAATTGGCACGGCAGGGTGCTCAGGTTATTGATCTCGAACGTCTGGCTTGCCATCGCGGTTCTACCTTCGGCGGATTAGGCAAAGACGAACAACCGACGCAAAAGATTTTTGATGCCTTACTCTGGCATGAATTACGACAGCTGGATTTGAGCAAGCCTGTGTTTATTGAAGCGGAAAGCAGAAAGATCGGGCGCGTCGCATTACCGGATGCGATTTTGAAGAAAATTCTCGAAGGTAGTGCGGTCTTGATTGAAGGAACTGTCGAATGTAGAGCTCAACGTCTTGCTGATGAATATTTAAGTTCTGTTGGCTCGCTTGACAAAGCGCTTGATGATTCAATCAAATTGCTCAAGCAGTTAAAAGAACTGCTTGGCAAGGTTCGATGTGAGCAGCTTGTTGAACTCTTGAAATCGGGTGAGGTTATACAGGCCGTCAAGATAATGCTTGTTGACTATTACGATCCGCTGTATGCGCGGTCCTTTAAGAATAAGAAGCTCGCCCTGCGCGTTAATAGCGATGACATTGCTGCTGCGGCTACTGAGCTGGACCAATTGTGGCGCAATCGCGTTCCAGTGTTACAACGCGAAGCGTAGCGCAATCGCGTTCCAGTGTTACAACCCGATCTTAGTAGAGCCTCTTGAGCGCACTTAAGACGCCTGGCGAATGTTCCGTTTTCTGGCGCATGTTTCGTGATGTTGAATCTATTTCTCGTCTCTTGCAAAGTGATAATAAATACGAATAGAAATGCCCTTGGAGAGCTTTTCCCATAATGGAATTGGATTCGAATTGAGGCTAATCCGATTCAAAAACGTTATGAGATCCCGCTTTTATGAGCATTTTATATCGCGTCTATTATTGCTTGACTACTTTTCTTTTGTGCAGTGGCAAATTCATGGAGAAGGAATTCAACCTGGCTCTTCGGAAATCGCCTCTTAAAATCGATTCTACGCTGAATTAGCCGGTTCTACGATGGGCGATAACCGCGAGAAAAAGAACCTCCGCCGAAAATAACCGGCGAGAAAAGGCCTTACCGGCTAAAGAAAGAACTTCCCCCCTATTAGGTGTCGGGGGGAAGGATTCTTGTGGTGGATTAGGTAAGGAGGAAACATGGCAGAGTCCTCAAGAGGATTCGTGCCTGTGAACTAATAATAGCAGCGGAGAATTAGGCTAGCTGTAAAAAACTTTGAAGGTGATAATCTCCTGATTACCAGCCAGCACTTGATTTGCGGCAGCCAGCACTTGATTTGCGGAAGTCAATTCTGTTCCACCCATACTCTTGTCAAGGCTTCGCGCAGCTCGTCTGCACTTTGATAACGATCTCTTGCCTTCTTCTGCAAGCACTTCTCCACGATTTGGTCTAAATCAGATCCGGGAGCAATATCATCACGTTTTGCTGAAGGCAATTCCGGCTTGCCCAGCAGATGTTGCATCATCATTCCTTCTACCGTTTTTGCTGAGTAAGGCATTTGACCCGTGAGTATTTCGAAGAGCATAATGCCGAGCGCGTAAAGGTCTGCACGTCCGTCTATCACCGTGTCTTCAAGCTGCTCTGGGGAAATGTATTCTATGGTGCCGATTACCATGCCATCGCGCGTTACTCGTTCTTTGCTGCTAAGCAGTCGCGCGATTCCAAAATCGGCAATCTTCACGGCATCTTGGCGATAGCTTCTGTCCTGTATCAAGATATTTTCTGGTTTTAAATCTCGATGCACTATGCCTGCATCATGTGCATCCTGCAAGCCTGCGCAAATTTGAGTCGTGATTGCTACAGCGGCCTTAATTGGTGCAGCGCCTCTATCGTCTATGAGATCGCGTAGAGATTCGCCTTTTACGTATTCCATTACTAAATATGGAAGCCAGTTACGGTAACAGCCGGCATCATATATGGTGACAACGTTGGGGTGTTTAATTTGGGCCATCAACCTGCACTCATGTTCGAATCGTTTCATTGATTCTTCTTCGCCGGCAAGATGTTTATGCATAAGCTTGACAACGACCTGTCTGCTCATTTTTAAATCCGTTGCCAGCCATACTTGCGCCATGCCACCTCTGCCGAGGGGCTGCTCAAGCCTGTATTTCTCGGCAAGAATAAATCCTGGAAGCAACTCTTCTTCTTCGTAATTTTGTTCAGGCGCAGGTTTTGAATATGAGCTAGAACGACGCAGCATGGATTTCACGCGAGCATGAAGTTCTCTCATTGAGAAGGGTTTAGTAACGTAATCGTCGGCGCCTATTTCCAGACCAAGCTCTTTATCGTCAATAGAATCATGCCCTGTCATCATTAATACAGGGGCACGCCCACCGCTTTCACGATATTGCTTGCAATATTCGAAGCCGCTTATTCCGGGAAGATCCCAGTCGAGAATCAATAGGTCGTATTCTTCCCTTAGAAGTTCTCCGGCGGCAGCTTCTATGCTTCCGAAGCTCTTGACGGCAAGACCTTTAGCTGTAAGGAAGTCAACGACCACCCCTAAAAGCGCTTTATCATCGTCAATAACTAAAACGGTTTGATTCGTGTCCATAACGGATCTTCTACCCGAATTTGACACGTGTATCAAGATCTAATTTGAATCAAGAATATGAAAATTGCGAAGGTGCTCGGAATAGCTCCTGTACTCCGAGCACCAAAAATCTGGCTGAAGATTCAGCCGAACCGTGCAGTCTTATTGTCTTGCCCAGAAGGGGGCCGTAAGTCCACTCTGGTCGCCTGACATATCTGGAAACAGAGCATCAAGCGCGAAGTTGCTTGACCCGCTCTGTCCAGTTGCCAGCGCTCGAGTGAGGCTCGACGATGAACCAAGACTGCTGCTTGCTTGTTTTGCTGTATTGACTATTTTTATGTTTGCCGGGCAGAAGACAAACACCGACTCTGTCATTTTGTGGAAATCGCCATCAAGAGCCGCAGATGCTCCGGCGACGAAATCAACAAGACGATTGGCATCGTTTTTCTTGAGTTTATCTAGGGATATGGTAGTGGCATGACGAGAACGCAGTGCTTCCACTATATCTAGTGCCTCTTCAAAAGAGACCGGATTGAACATTGAAATCTGGGTGCCTAAACGACCGCCACCACCAGTGGAGACAATTGGAGCGCCTGTCAAATTGCGTTCTGCAATTGGCGGGAAGAGCTCCACTTCCTTCTTAGGAGAACGGTTTGTAGCCGGAGTTGAAGGCTTTTCCGGGCTAGTTTCCTTAGGTTCTTGCGACATAAGTTGTTCCTTGCGCTTTCCGAACACGAACTTCTCCCCTCATTTTATATTTTTGCGATCAATTGGCAAGGGCCAATTATTTCTTAGTAAGATGCAAGAAATATATCATAAACAAATGCGATGGAAACGAAAAACATCGCAATCATTTATCAGCATCTGCCAGGTTTGGCTCAGGAAGAGGTTTTTGCGATGTGCTCGGCCAGTGCTTCGGCAAGGACTAAATCGAACGGCTGAGTTACCTTCATGTTGTATTTTGGACCATCAACGACGAAAACCTCGTGTCCGCACCATTCCAATAATGCGGTATCGTCCGTGGTGGAAAACCCGAGCTGCTCCGCTTTTTCATGAGCTGCAAGCAAGCTCGAAAAGTCCGATGCCTGTGGGGTTTGTACCGCGAAGAGCTCATCTCTTGGAATTGTTTCGATTATTTTTTTTGCCGAGTTTACGCGTTTTATTGTATCGGTCACTGCACCACCCACAGTGCAGGCACCGTGTCTGGTGACTGAGTCGATAATGACATCAATAGTGCTCTTGTTCAAAAAAGGGCGAGCAGCGTCGTGTGTCATGACATAATCAGGTGGACTGCCGGATGAAGCCAGAAAGCGCAGTCCATGCAAAACGGATTCCTGCCTGGTTTTGCCACCGGCAATTATGCTTGGTTTGATTCTTAAATGATGCTGCTCAAGGATCTGCTCGCACTCCAGAGAAATTGATGCAACAAGATCTGCTGGCGTCATCATTACTATTTCTGAAATGGACTCGTGCTTGCCAAATTCAATGAGCGACCAGGCATATAAAGGCATGCCTTTCAATGAAAGGAACTGCTTGGGTTTCTTGCTTTCGGTCTTGCTGCCAGAAAATCGTGAGCCAGATCCACCTGCGGCGATCAGTGCGGCAAATGTTTTCGCAGAGCCCTGCATCAGCTAATAGTTTCAACAGATTCTGTCAAGACTGGTGTGCTGCTTTTGGCGCCGGCGGAATCATCAGAACTGCTTTGCTGCTTATCCTTGTCTAGATCTGCGGCAGGAAGAACGAGTTCCGAAACGCTCTTGGCGCTGTCGAAGATGTCTATACCTGCTGCGAAGCTAATTGGAGCAGAGGAGCCTGTCAGCGGATTTATCGCGAAAGTTTGTTCGAGAGTTGACGCTGCGGTTTCCAGCGAGATGGATTCCGTGCTGCTGTCCTCAGCAGTCTCCGCAGCAATCTCCGCTGCAATTGCGTGATCTGGCTGCTCCAGTTCTGAAGGCGTGCTCACAGGCACGTCGCCTGCTTCCGCCGGAGGTGGAGGCAACTCGTCGGTTTTGTCTTTTTTCTTCATTTCACGCTTCAGATATTGCCTTAGAGATTTTCCATCTTTTGTGAGCCTGAAGTATTCCTGGAAGGCCTTTGTCGTGCTGAGCATCGGAGATCGATTTCCCTCGTCCTCTCGCTTAGAGACCAGCCCGCGTGTCACCAGTTCTTTAATATGATCGTAAGCTCCGGCGCCGCGTATACGAATAATTTCTGATTGCGAAATTGGTTGTTTGATTGCAATAGCCGAAAGCGTTCGAAGCTGTGCTGCGCTCATTTCGATGGGCAAGAACTGATCCATCAAATTCGCATATTGGTCTTTGACCTGAAAGGCATAACCATCTTCGTCCGCAATTTCGAGTCCGCCTTGCCGCTCTTCATATTCATGAATAAGTTCAAGCAGAGTTGTCCGCACCAGCTGCAAATCTTCGCCGACAATGCCGGCGATGGCTTGAGCACGTAGCGGTTTTTCTGTCATGAACAAAACAGCTTCGATTTTTGCTTTGAGCGACATACGCTTAGACCTCCTCGCTGTTTAAATCTTGTGTGTTTGAGTTCGGGGTAGATTCTTCAGAAAGAGCTTCGACCTTGACGTCTTGCGCCGCCTCTTCCATAAATTCTACCCGCGGATCGCTCGATTGAAGAAAATTTGTTTCAGAATCTGTCACCGGGGGTGGTGCGCTCGCTTCTGGATCCGATAAAGTTTCCGTTAGAGCAGCTTCTTCTTCCTTTTTCTTGCGAGCCTTACGAGGCTTTGCAGCCGCAGCTTTTTTTGCTTTAGAACTGCTTGTATTCACCTCTTTCTCTGCAGGAGTTGGGAACGCCAGCACTTCGGCAGAAGCTGCGCCCTCTGTGCCGGTAGGCGCCAGCGCGGTGGGATCATTTTTCACGAGATAAAGAGGACCGTAAAAAATTTCCTGTTCGAGATTGAGTTTGCCCGCGTTTGAAAGGAAGAGCACAGCGAGAAATGCATCCACCCAATCGCCTCTGCCATCGAGCATCTTTATTAACTGCGGTAGCGACATTCGCAGCATCTGCTCGAATTTTTCAGCGAGCATCACTTCTACACGAGCAATTACGTCTTCAATATCCTCATCGTGTGCAAGTTCGAGAATATCGCCCATATCTTCCATATCCTGGTAGCCATCCATCTGGATGACTGCCTTTGGCTCGCGCTCTTTTCTCTCGCGTCTCTTCTCGTCTAATCTCTCTGCTTCGCGAAGCGATTCGATAAGCTGTTCAAGTGTAACTGTGCGCTGGCGTGTCTGTCTGCGTTTCGAGCGGCGCACGAGTGCGCGCTGCAAATCCGCAAGTGTAATTTGCCGTCCGACTGCCTCGTCGTTCGAGTCATAAATGATCGGGCTGCCCTCAGTGTCGAAATCGATAAAGTCATCAGTTACCGCATCGAGGTCCTCAATTCTTGTGATCAGCAGCGCTTCTGCTTTCATTCTCAACAAGACGCAGGCGTGGAAAATGATTTTGCCGCTCTGTCGCAAGTTTTCTCTTGGTGCAGCTGCGACTGCTTTAAGGAATCGATCTGTGGCATCGATGATATCGATATTTTTTGGATCAAGCTCGCCCTTTTGTGCCATCTCCACAAGAATCTCAATACCACCCGAGTCTTTCTCTTGCAGCAATGCAGAGTAATCGGGACGCGCCGGCTCTTCGATTGCTGGAGCCGTCGTTTCCACCGTTTGCGGAGGCTCCGGAAACGGTTCCGGTTTCTTCGCAGGCAGAGCTTCAATCTTCGGCTCGAAGCCGGTTCCGTCAAGAGGAATTTTTACCTGCTCGACGATCAGATACTCTTCATCGTCAGGCATTTACAGCTTGCTCCTCTTCATCAGGGAGCTTAACTTCCGCAATTCCAACGACTTTGGAAAATCCGTCTGATCTTAGAGAGACACCGATTGCATGGTCTCCGTTTTCAATCATCGGTCGGCGGAGGCTCACAACAACAAATTGAGCTTGTTCTGATTGACGCTTCACCATGCGAGCCAGGCGATCTGCATTGGCACCATCCAGCATCATGTCGACTTCGTCGAAAGCATAAAATGGGGCAGGCGCATAACGCTGGAATGCGAAGACGAAAGACAATGCCGTAAGGGACTTCTCACCACCAGACAGTGCTTCGATTCGTTGCATCTTTTTATCGCGTGGTTGGGCTCTGATCACAAGACCGCCCGAGAACGGATCTTCTGGATTCTCGAGCTCAAGCTTGCCGTGTCCGTGGGACAGCTCAGCAAAAATATCCTGGAAGTTCTTGTCGATAGCAACAAAAGCTTCCATGAAGGTATTTTTCTTCAACTCGCCATAACCGTTGATTCGCGCATTAATCTCATCACGCTCGTTGCTGAGGGTCTCGAGATACTCGCTAAGCTCTTCCTGGCGCATGCGTGTCTGGTTGTATTCCTCCAGAGCTTTCATGTTAACCGGCTCAAGCGCGCGCATTCTTCTGTCGAGACGATCGATTTGATTTTTCAATTGCTCGATTGTGGAAGCATTTGGTGGCTTGAAGTCCGGGTTTTCTGAAAGAATGTGCTCTAGCTCTGCACGAGCGGCTGCTAACTGAATCTTCAATTCAGAGAGTGAGAGTTTGTGTTTGTTGCGCTCTTCATCGAGATAATTGAGCTGTTCGCCCAGTTTTGTTTTCTGAATCTCGACCTGAGTAACCGCTTCTTGCAATTTTGCTTTAGCTTCGTGCAATTGCAAAATCTCTTGCGAAATCTCGTTGCTCTTTTTCTCGAGTTCTTGAATCGCCTGGGCAAGAATTTGAATCTGCTCTTCAAGCTGCGGTTTGTCTTTGTTGAGTGTCGCAAGTTCGTTGCTGAGCACCTCATGTTGCTCGCTCAAGCCCTGCTTATTAGTATTTTCTACTCGCTCTTCCGTTTCGATGCGGTCGATAATCCGCTGCGTTTCTTTGGCATCGCGTTCGATGCTTTCGGTTTCGGATTTCAACTCTTCTGCTTCAGCAACAAGCCTGTTGAACTCGCTGACCTTGCCACCGGAAGTGATATCAGCAATTTCGTCTTGTAGTTTGTTTATCTGTTTTGTCAGCTCGGCTGCCTTGCCGTCAATACCGTTGAATTCGATATCAACCTTTTCAATTTCATCGCCCATGCTTCTCAAACGTGGCTTCAATGAATCCACCGTTTCTTCGCAGTTAGACAGCTCTTCTTTGCGTTTGTCGAACTCCGCTTGCTTTTGTGCTTGAACACGAGTCGCTTCGTTAAACTTCTCACGATCAGCATTTAGTGCAGAGTTTATTTCTTTCAGCGAGTCTGTGAGCCAGCGAATATCATCGGCAAATTGCTTCGCCTTCTGCTTCAGCGAGCCGAGGTCGTTCATGTCCTTCTGGTTGAACTTGAGCCGCTTGTTGTTATCTGTGCCACCGGTCATCGAGCCCGACTTCTCAAGCAAGTCACCTTCAAGAGTAACCATGCGTGCGGAATTGAGCATCTTGCGTGCCGAATCGAGATCGTCCACGATGACCGTGTGACCACAGGCGTATTGGAACGCCTTCGTGTAAGACGGGTTGAAATCAACAAGATTGAATGCAAAGTCGATTACGCCCGGTCTGTTCGGCAAAAGCCCTGGGGGTGGAACTGCAATTTTGTTGAGAGGAACAAAGGTTGCCCGGCCTGCTTGTTTTTCCCTCAACAAGCGGATGCATTGCTCCGCTACTCCATCATCCTCAACAACGACGTGAGCCAGACGCTGGCCGATAGCAATCTCAAGCGCGAGTTCGTAGCGCTCGTCCACGCGTCCAAGTTGGCCTATCGTGCCATGTACGCCGGGAATGTTGGCGTTCAAAACGGTCTCGACAGATTTGCCATAGCCGCTTTCGCCCACCACTTCGCGTGTGGTCTCAAGCTCGATCAGCCGCCTGTTGATTAGTTCCAGCTCTTTTCGCTTCTGTTCGATTTCTTCCTGAGTGGACTCTATTTCGCCTTCCATCTGGCGAATGCCGCGTCCGATTCCAAACACAAGAGCTTGATCGTCTTGCAGCTTACGTTCCAGACCTGCAATCATATTCTTAAGTGCCGCCGACTTCCCGATTGCTTCGGTAGCGCCACTACGAGCAGCCTCAAGCTCCTTCTCCAGATTCTCTTTCTTGGATTTTAGCTCTGCCTTGCGCAGTTCGAGCTTATGCCGATCGTCGCGCAGCTGGTTCAAGGTCTCGTGCAAGGAGAAAGTCTTACTTGAGGATCTGTCGCGCTCTTTACGAAGCACTTCAATCTCTGCAAGCACTGCACTCAAGGCACCTTGCTTTTCCATAAGCACAAGCTGCACTGCTTTCTGGTCGGCATCATGCTGCTTCTTGTCGCGACCGATTTCTGCAAGATGTTTTTCGATAGTCTTGATTTGAGCAAGCAAGCTCTTTTGCAACTTGAGCTTTTCGCTTATGACACCATTGAGGTTGGAAAGCTTGCCCTCTTCTCGAGTCAATTCGCCTCGTTTGTTTTCGAGCTCTTGCTTGAGCAACAACTGTTCATTGCCGCCCTTCTCTTTGATTTCCTCGTCGAGCCTGCCCATCTCTGCTCTATGCGCAAGAATGCTCAGCTCGGCTTCCTCGCGTTCCGTGTTGAGGCGCTCTTCCTTCGCGTCGAGCTCAGCAATAAAATTATTCTCTGTCTCAGTTTTCGACTCAAGCTCTTTTACGCGCACATATATAAGATCGCGCTCGAGTTTGTCTTTTTGCGATTTAAGGTCCAGATATTTCAGAGCCTGGTCCCGGTCTGCCTGCAAAATCTCAAGACGAGTCGCAATTTCAGCCAGAACTATTTTTTGATGGTCGATTTTCTCAGCGACCGAAAGCAATTCCTTTTGTGCATGTTCGATGCGCCTGTCGAATTCTGCTACACCTGCCAGTTCATCGATGATTTTGCGCCGTTCACTTGCACTCATCGTGACAATATTGGTGACGTCACCTTGCATGATGACGTTGTAGCCGGTTGGACTGACGTTGTATTTCCCGAGCTCATCATGAATATCGGAAAGAGTCGAGATTTTACCGTTCAGCATATAAGTGCTGGTGTATGCCTGGTCTTTGACCCTCAGGCGGCGGCAAACCTCGACTTCATTGCCAAAATCGTTCGTAAACTTAACGCGCACCTTCATTTCGTTGCGGCCGCTCAAATTGTTGAGCAAATCCGGAAGGCGCTCTGCGCGCATTGTTCTTGTTGATGAGAGACCGAGCGCGAATAGCAAGCTGTCAATAATATTAGACTTGCCGGATCCATTTGGACCGGATATGGTGGTAAATCCATCAAGCAGAGGCACTACTGTCGGCTTGCCAAAAGACTTGAAGTTGTCAAGCTCGATTTCCTTGATCCGCATTGGGACTCCGTTACCCCACCACTTTGTTATCAGGCATAACTGTCATGTCTCCAAATACGGTATTACTAAATATAGAAATTCGCACTTGGACCGTAATATGCTGATCAACAGCCGAATTAGACTACATTATCGCAGTTGGTGTCAAGATTCTTCGCCAGCAGCGACAGCAGCTGCGTCTGTTTTTTGCTATGCCACCAGTGGATCTTATACCATCGAAATGGGCATAAAACAAGGCGATCCGGCACTGGGAACCATTGCTGGTGGCATATATAGCGCCTCCACGGGCGCCACCACTATAAACACTTGCTTGCAGATCGATATACACTGATATAACTAAGAGGATCGCTTTATATGATCTCGGGACTTTTCAAATTTCTTAGATCTCACCGGTCTAAAATCCTGCCCATATCAGTCTTTGCAACTCTGCTGCTTTCGCTGGCTGCTGGCGCCTTTGCGGCTCCTCAGCCGAGCAAATTTGAATACCCGAAGAGTACTGATCTGATGCGGCAGTATTTCCTGCTGAAGTACACGATCATGATTGCTGGACCTCTGCTCTATTCACTGGTATTTCTCTTCCTGCTTCAATCTGGCGTTCTCTCGCGCTGCAAAAAGACACTTGCAAAAAAGCCCTATATATACGTTCTGGCCTCATTTGCTCTGGGATTGTATGCAGCTGCTTCATTACTTAATTTTCCTCTTCATTTCATATCATCTTTCGTGCTGGAACATCAATTTCAACTGAGCAACCAGAGCTTTGCTTCCTGGCTGAAGGACGATCTCACTTATGTATTCATTGGCGCTGTTCTGTCTATACCAGCGCTGATTATTTGTTTTTGCATCGTGCGTAAGTTCCAGCGAAACTGGTTCTTGCCTATCTGGCTATTGCTGTCCGTCAGTATTGCCGGGATTACGTTTGTCGAGCCCTTATTGTTCGCGCCCGCGTTCAACCAATTCAAACCATTGCCCGCGTCGAGCTTGCGAACAGGCATAGAAAATCTCTGCCATGAATCCGGAATAATGCATCCGACAATACTGATTGCTGATAAAAGCAAGCAGACAAAAAAGCTCAATGCCTACGTGAGCGGCTTGTTTTCAAGCAAGCGAGTGGTTCTCTACGACAGTCTCGTCAATGAGGTGCCGGAGGATGAGATCCTGCAGGTGGTGGCACATGAACTTGGGCACTATCGGCTGAAACACGTTGCCCTGGGAGTGACTCTCGCGATCATCGCGCTGCTTCCTCTTCTCTTCCTTGTTGAATTCTCAGTCAATCGGCTATTGCCCCGCCTGCCTGCATCCTGGGATATAAAAACCAGCTATGATCCATGCATGATTGCCTTAGTTTTTATTGTGATGTGGATCTGTCCGTTTATCATTGATCCGATTCCCAATGCAGTGTCGAGATACATCGAAGCGGAAGCGGACGCTTACTCCCTTCGCCTGACGCACAATCCAATGGCTGCTGCGCGGATGTTTCGCACATTATCGCTTCGAAATCTGGCGGATCCGGATCCACCTGAATTAATCGAGCTATGGTTCTTCTCGCATCCAAGTTTGAAGCATAGAATCGATGCTGCTTTGAATCAGACAAAGCGCTGATTCTGGTAAGGGCGCCTCACGGGCGCCCTTCGGGCTCCGATCCCCAAAGGGCGCCCGTGAGGCGTAGCTTATAGATTAAAGATAAATTCTTGTCACAAGGTCGCAGCCAATGGGATAACCTGCTCATGGATGCCATCTATAAAGGTATCTGGAGGAGCAAGCGCGAATGTACGGTGGTGGACCGCCAGTTTATTTGATGTGGTCGG
>JBIKOL010000027.1:0-68300 GCA_044358055.1 Obscuribacteraceae bacterium (SeqCode) | reverse complement strand
AGATCACGACTATCAAGTCAAGCTTCGCAGCGCTCAAAAGTTTCTCCAGGAAGGCGACAAGATCAAGGTCTTGATTATGCTTCGAGGACGTGAGGTTCAGCACAAAGACCTTGCTCTCGGCCTCATGGGTAGATTCCTCAAAGAGCTCGACGATCTCGCAATCGTTGATAGAGAGGCAAAGCTCGAAGGCAAGAGCGTCATTATGATCCTTTCGCCAAACCCGCAAAAAGCCAGATAGTGCGGCGACGCATGGCCGACGAGGAGCTGTTGCTGCTTACTTAAGCAGTCTCTTCCTGGCAAATTCCACGGCTTTAGCGTTGCAACAAGACATGCAAGCTTTATTCTCAACAGAGTAGAGGTGCTTGTTCACAAGACACATGCTTAAAGTGAACTCTGCTCCTTTGGGCGGGTCAAGACAAAAAACGCCCATTCCCCCGGCGATCAAGCCATCGGCTGGGCTTGGATTCTTGCAAGTACAGGGCATGCAAGCCTGCTCGAACCAGTAGGGATACTCGCTTATCATGGGCATTTGTCTTGGCTGACAATTAACACACATCATCTGGCGCAAGGCTTTCCATAGCCCAATACGAATTATTTGCCTGCCATTGGAAACTTCTCGTTCTGTGTTTACGATATTCAGCCCTGTTTTCGCCGCATATCGCTCGATGTCTGAATCTTGATCTGTGAGGAAGAGCCCATCTTTGTCTTCAACACGGACATAGGAGATAAGCTTTGGCCACGAGTGCTTGGGTGTTTTTGGACGAGTTGCATCGTCGTCAATAAAATCATTGAACACATCTGGCAAGAGTCCACCCCCCACATTATTCGATCAAGAGAAAAGTATTAATCGACGCTAAGAAACCACACTATTTTACTCCAGGCTCCTGTGCTTCGAGCTTCTCGGTATCCAATCAAGATAAAACTTTTGATAATTCCAATATGCAGCATTTTCGCCTTCAAAGAGTCAGCAGGCAGAGCTTAATGCAGTTTGCAACAAGCTCTACGCGTTTAGCAATAGTTGACAGAACGCTTGGACTTGCGGGGAAGAGTGTTATCATGATTGTTTCGCCGAACCCGTAAAGGGCCCGGAAGTCGTTTGACTGATTTTTCAGTCATGCGCAGGGGTGATTCTCGCAGTCACCCCGCGACCTCGAATCAATAGCGCCGAAAGGCGCCTAGTGTTGTGGAGCGCGCTATGCCTAAGATGAAAACAAACAAGGCCGCCGCCCGCCGCTTCAAGATCACCGCAACCGGTAAGGTCTTGCACAAGCAAGCAGGCAGACGCCACTTAAACGAATGGAAATCCGCCGATGTTAAGCGCAGCCTGCGCGGTTGGGCGGAAGTTTCTCCAGCAATGAAAAAATCAGTGCTCGAGATGTTCCCGTACAAGAAATACCTTCGCTAAATAATTGCCTGCTTAATCCGGGCTTTATGTCTAAGGGAATCTCCTCCCCGATGGCTGATGAGCGGATGCAGGCTAGTGGTTTTGGCGCAACTGAAGGTTTGCGCAATAAATGCATAAAGCAGGAGAGTACAAATGGCTAGAGTAAAACGTGGCAACGTATTAAAAAACCGCCACAAGAAAATGTTGAAGTTCGCGAAGGGTTTTCGCGGCTCAAAGTCCACCTTGTTCATCGCGGCAAACCAGGCATTGATTCAATCCTGGCGCAATGCGTACCGTGATCGTCGCAAACGCAAACGCGATTTCCGCAGCTTGTGGATCACCCGCATCAACGCAGCATGCCGCGCAAATGGCACAAGCTACAGCCAGTTCATGAATGGCTTGAAGAAAGCAGAAATCGATCTCAATCGCAAAGCTCTTTCCGAGCTTGCCATCAAAGATCCAGCAGCTTTCGAAGGCTTGCTGAAAGTAGCAAAAGAAAAATTAGCTGCTAAGTAAAATCGAAGCTATGAATAAACATGGGAGAACGCAATAGCGGCTCCCATGTTCTGCATTTACGGATCCGGGAGCGCCGGCGGCTCGCCGGCTTCGGGATATCAAATCCTCTGTCGGATTACGGGAGTATGAGCCGGCGAGCCGCCGGCGCTCCTGAGCTGGTAAGGAGCGGGCAAGTGAAAATCAAAAGCATTGCCAGCGAGTCGAACAGCACGTTAAAAACCGTTCGCACTTTGCACAAAAGACAGACCCGAGAAAAGGAGCAACTCTTTCTTCTCGAGGGACCGCACTGTCTGCTTGAAGCCTTGAAGAAAGACCTGCAACTTAAATCAATTGTTGCCAGCGAAACATACATGCGTGCAGGCATGGAAGAACTGCATCAGTCGGACATTGACTCAATCAACGTTGTGCCAGACAAACTCTTTGCCGACCTGGTGACTACGACAAGCAGCTGCGGTGTGCTTGCCATCGCGCATATGCCAAAGCAAGAACGAGGCTCTTTCATGCAATGGCAGCCTCGCGTTTTCGCCGTTGCGGATGCGGTGCAAGATCCAGGCAATCTCGGCACGATAATAAGAACGGCGCTGGCTGCGCAGCTCGGCGGTTTGTTGATATTGAAAGGCTCGGTTGACCTTTACAATCCAAAAGTAGTGCGTGCTGCCGCCGGTGCGTTATTTTCGCTGCCGATCTTGTCGGACATAGACCCACAAGACGCCGTTGCAATGCTGAAAACAGCTCAGGTGCGCCTCATAATTTGTGAAGCTTCAGGCCGAAAGAACTACTTTGATGCCAATCTGAAAGAGCCGGTTGCACTTGCCCTGGGAAATGAGGGACAGGGAACCAGCGCCGTTTTGCGAGCAGCGGCAGATGAAAGCGTTTCAATTCCTATGAATCCGGAGAGTGAATCGCTGAATGTTGCCATAAGTGGCGGTATCATTCTATTTGAGTCGTTAAGGCAGCGGCTCAATGCGGCAAAATCCTGAGGCTGTCATGTCCGGAAACGGCGATAAGAGCATCGATGAAATCTGCAAAACTGCTGAGTCAGCAGTGGAAACCGAGCAGCAAGTTGAAAGCAGTTTCGACGAAGCAGTGGATGTAAGCCAGGTGCCTGCGATTTCGACAGCAGCAAATTTCCCGGCGTCGGCAGTAGAAAAGCCAGCAACAATAGTCGCGGACGACGAAGACGACGATGAAGAAGGTGACGGCAAAGTAATGTCCGTCATCGACCACCTTGACGAGTTGCGCCAGAGACTGCTTCGCGCGCTCGGCGTTTTTGCCGTTGCGATGGGTATCTGCTTCTATTACGGCAGAGATATCATTCGAATTCTAGAAGTGCCGGGTAAAGGAATGCAATTCCAGGCACTTTCGATTGAAGAGCCGATTCTCGTCTACTTCAAGGTTTCCTTTTATGCAGCCATTGCGTTGTCAGCACCGTTTTGGCTCTGGGAAGTTGCCGGTTTTATTTCGCCGGGTCTTAAAAAGAAAGAGCGCCAAATTTTGGCTCCGATAATTGTTGGCGGTCCCTTGCTTTTCGCTCTTGGCGCCGTGTTTGCCTATTATTTTGTCTTGCCGCCAATGCTTTCCTTCTTCACTGCATTTAGTGGACCGATCGCACCTGTACAGCAACGCCTCGACTATTACGTTTCACTTGTTACAACGATGATCTTTTATATGGGCATTTGTTTCCAGCTCCCCATCGTGCTTTTTGCACTTTCAATCGCTGGCATCGTCACATCTCGGCATTTGATTGCTGTGTGGCGTTATGCAATTGTTGGTGCGTCTGTGGTGGCAGCAGTTATTACTCCCGATCCCACAGTTATTTCAATGTTGATCGTAATGGCAGCGCTTGTGGCGCTTTATTTCTTCACCATTATCTTGTTGAAGCTATTCGGTCGCTAAGTAAACGAGGTCGGGAATGGATTTTACACTCAGCCTCTCCTCCGATATTTTCAATCTGATGAGCATTCCCTTGATCCTCATAACGATAAAGGAAGTAGTGCCGCGCTGGAAGCAGATTTGGGATGAGAATTTAACTATGGAAGACAGGCGCTATATCATGCGCATTGTTATCTTCCTGGTACTGCCGGCGGTGGTCTTCATTCATGAAACCGGGCATCTTCTGGCCGCGCTCTCTGTAGGTGCGAAAGTCACAGAGTTTCATTATGGTCCAGTAACGGGCCATGTAAGCGTACAGTCCGATATTTCTCCAGAAAAAATGCTTTGGATCGCAGTAGCAGGCAATCTTGCGCAGATTTTAGTCGGTTTGCTTTCTCTTGCACTCGCCGTGTTTGTGCGGCAGGCTGCCATGGTTGCATTTCTTGTTTATCTCGGACTCTTCGCCATCGGCGATACCGTAATTTTCTATGCTGCGCTTTCAATTGCAAGCTACTATGGCGACTGGGTACATATTTACGAGAATCCAGTCAAACCACTTGTGGCCGCGGTGGGAGTTGAACACGCGGCCCTGGTTTTGCTTGTTCTTTATTGCATCAATGGTTCAATCCCACGAATGTGGTTTACAAAAAAGACAATGCCGGGTTGGGCTGAGTCACACCAGCGATTGGAGACTGCTGTGAAGAAAGCGCCCGATCTGAATAACTGCATCGAGCTGGCAGACTCATTTATGTCCGCCGGTCTGTACAAAGAAGCAGAACGCTCACTCGCGCACGCTGATTCTTTTGATCCGGGCAATCCAGCAGTGGAATACGCGCGAGCACAGCTTGAGATGAGCCGCGGTAACACCGATAGAGGAATGACACTCCTGGAAAAGCAAAGTCAGGATCAGCGCTTGAGCGAACCTATGCGCGCGCAGATATTAGTTCAAATGGGAGACGTCTGGCTCTTCCGGCGCGCGGAGAAAGAAGCTCTCGAGTGCTTCCAGCTTGCCACTCACTTAAACCCCCAGCTTGGTGATGCACGCTTGCAAAAAGCTGTATTGCAGGCGAGCAAAAACAAATTCGATGAACTGGAAGCCGACATTCTGGCATTGAAGAGTCCTGATACGGTCTGGCTCTACACTCAAAATCGGAAAAAAGCTCCGGAAGAGATTGAACGCCTTGAGCATTTAATTTAAGCGGACAAATAGCCACCTGAGCACGCGAAGAACTTTTTCAAGCCCTTAACAGCATTTAGCTTCCGCATTTCAAAGCTTAGTCCTCGACCTGCGCTAAACCAAACGGCTGGCGGTGTTATGGGTTGCTCAGAGTGAGTATCTCCGTTCCTGCAATTAAGCCCCGCAAAATCAGAGCGAAAAGAACTCCAAAAGCGAACGAGAAGAGTAAGAACTTGGGTAGCGCAAATTCTCGCGCAGCTCCATTGTTAAGCGATTTGGAAACTACTGCATCGCCGATTGTTTTCTTTTCACAGAGCTTTTGACCAGTGTCGTCAGCCATTTCATAAGTTGTTTCTTGCATACGAATAGACCTTTCCCACGCCAACTTAAAAGGAGTGCCCAAATAGCCAAAGAGAATTTCAAAAATCATGGAAACGTAAACACAAGTAAACGCGTGTATATCGCGATAGCCGACAGCAGCCACCGCTCAGTCAAGAGCGTCGATGGAGGATTACCCTTTTAGCCGGACTACCACCCTCCAATGGTATGCTTTATGTGCACGGAGGGCGAATGAGCGATAACGCAACAAATAGTGCGGCTGAGGCTCAACAGATGACTGCGCAAGCAGAGGCCGCGGCCGTGCCAGAGCAGGCGGCTTGTTCACAAAGTTCAGCCGGAGTTAATTCGGTTTTAGATCCGAAATTGTTGGATGCTTGTATTCACTGTGGCTTGTGTTTGCCTGCCTGCCCGACATATCTTGCAACCGGGCGAGAGAGTGAATCACCGCGCGGTCGTATATATCTTTTGAAATTGTGGAACGAAGGTCAGCTTCCGCTTGAATCGCGGATGGCAGAGCATATCGACAGTTGTCTCGGTTGCATGGGATGCCAGACGGCGTGTCCATCCGGTGTGCAGTACGAAAAGTTGTTGAATCAAGCTCGTCCCAAATTGACAGGATTCAAGGACAAGAGAGCAAGACGCTTGATGGCGCTGGCTTTCTCTTCCATTTTGCCGGACTATCCGCGGCTGCGTTTTCTTGGAAAGATGCTGCGTTTATATCAGCAAACCAAGCTGAACCGGTTGTTGCCCGCGTTGCCAATTCCTGCAAAGCTCAAAAAGCGCCTTGCGGAGTGGGAAAGTTTCCTGCCGACTGTTCCAAAACACGTGCCTCTGCCAAAACAATCTTGGCGTACGGGAGAGAAGAAGGGCGAGGTGCAGTTGTTCTATGGATGCGTGATGGACGTCTTTTACAATCACGTCAACCATGCCTCGATCAGATTGCTCACACGGCAGAGACAAATAGTGAGAACTCCCGAGCAAACTTGCTGCGGCGCGCTAGCTCAGCATGCAGGCGAAGACAAAATAGCGCGTGAACTTGCGAAAAAGAATATTGAGTATTTTGAGAACCTGCAGGGTGACATTGTTGTCACTTCAGCAGGTTGCGGAGCCATGCTTAAGGAATACGGCGAAATACTAGCGGATGATCCGGAATGGGCGGAAAGAGCACATGCATTCTCAGCTCGGGTCAAGGATATTACTGAAGCGTTGGCGTCAGGAGAATTTTCTTCGCAACCACAGACAGTGAACAAGAGCGTTGCATATCATGCGGCCTGCCACCTCTACAATGTGCAAAAAGTGCGGGAGGCACCATTGAATTTGTTGAAGCAAATTCCGGGCTTGAAGCTAATTCCTCTCGTGGAGGCAGATCAATGTTGCGGCAGTGCTGGCATCTACAATTTGCTACATACGGACTTAAGTTTGCAAGTTCTTGATCGAAAGATGAGCAATATCAAGAACACCGGTGCAGATGCCGTGGTTACTACAAATCCAGGATGCATGCTGCAACTCGAAGCTGGTATTGCAGATGCGAACTTGAATATGAAGACATATCATCTTGTTGAGCTGCTGGATGAAGCTTTTGAAGAGAAATAAGCTGGTCTCGCCGGCGTAAGAGCCACCTGGAAACGGTGTTAAAATCCGGGGCTGCAGACTTTCTTCACTTGATCCGCTTTATTAGCGCGGTTAGTGCGGAGCGCTGTTCGGGGTTTTGGTTCTTTTGATCTGTGCTGAAGAATTGCTCGCTTTGCAGCAATTCCTTAACTGCGAATGTAGTCTTGTTCCAGTGGTCGCCACTGCTGGCGGTGCCCGACTTGCTTTGAATTGATTTGTCTTCGGCGGTGATAGGCTCTTCGGATATAATCAAATCATCGCCATTGCTCAGTTTGAATTGGTCGGATTTGCCTTTCAAATTCAGGTTCACACTAACACCTGGCGCGGATGAACTGCTCTCAATAACGCGAATGCGCGTAAGGGTAGGACTCACCATTTCAACAAACGCGGTGGCATCGGGGTCAATTTTTATTTTCGCATGAGCCGTATCAACTTCAATTTGTTTCGCACGGCTGCAAGCAAGCAAGCGCCCGCTGCTCAAATAAAAAGTGCGCCCTTCAACTGCACGCAATCCTGCAGGCGACATCATCACGAATGAACCTTCGTAATTTTCGTTCTTCGCAAAGCTGAGCGGCGGACGGGCAGCTGCAGCGGGGACAGTCCAAAAACGGAATGCATGATCAGGGCTCATGGCTGCCTGCCCCTTTTCTGCAGACAGTGGTGTCATCATTGCGAGCACGTCTAGATTGCTATCCAGCTTCGAGGTCACTTCGTTTTTCACACGATCTCTGGAGAGATCGATCGAGAATTTGCTCAGGTCAACATTTAACGACGATTTCTCATCTCTTGGCGGCGGAGATTTTCTGATAGTGATAGCCTCAGAGGCAACGCCTTCAGATACGCTGGAATCAGTCCCTTCGAGCGAGGTAGGCGGCTTTAAGCGAGGTGTCACTGTCGGCATTTCACCTGATGCCTCTGGAATCGAAGTAACCGACAATGAGGGAAACTCATCTGTCTTCTTTTGACCGCGCGGTGATGCAAACATTTTTACTGGCGATTTCAAAATGCCAAGTTCGTACAGAAGCATTGGTCGCAAATCTATTCCGCCCTGCTTAGCATCAGTGCCCAGGAGAAGCCCAGCAGGAAAGGATGAAGCGTTACGAATCATCGCTTTAGCGACAGTAGTAATGAACGGGTAGGAGAACGGATTGTTCGGATCGCCTGTAGGAGCCATCTGCCTGGCCGCAACGACCGCACCTTCACCGGTCGAATACGGAGCCGCGCTAACCGACAAAGTTTGTGAAAGGTCAAAAAGTGACAACAAAAACAGAACAGATAGTATTCGTTTGGTTTTCATTTGATGCTCGCAATGCCAAGCTGACAAGTGCTGTAACGGCTCTAATCTTAAATAATACCCCATTTCCAGATGAGTACCACGCCCTGTGCCTGACCCCTCCTCACCTGGTTCCTGCCAGACCTTCAGAGCCCTCGATTTGCTAGCCCGTATTGGATTATTAACAGATGATCTCGAGCGCATGATTCGCGGCGTGTAGCGCACTATAATTGGCGTTATCCCCGAATACCAGACTCAAGCGGAGACCCAACTTGAAATCCGAGTCAATTACTCGCTGCACGCCCGACCTCTTCGAAACTGATTTGCCGCAAGACAGACTGCAGCACTATCTCAAGAAGTCCGTGATTGCCATCGACACCGAAACCAGAGGCTTGATTATTCATCGAGACAGGCTCTGCCTGGTACAACTCTGTGATGACGAGGGCATTGTCAGCTTCGTTCGCTATACAGGCAAGGACGCCCCAGGGTTGCGCGAGTTGCTGACAAACAAGTCGGTAATGAAGCTATTCCATTATGGGAGATTCGATATTGCCGTAATGAAGCACTATCTCGGCGTCTGGACGAGTCCAGTTTGGTGCACGAAAATCGCATCAAAGCTAGTGCGCACATATACCGACCGTCATAGCCTGAAGGATCTTTGCCGCGAGATGCTGGGAATGGAAATGGATAAATCTGATCAGACCAGCGATTGGGCAAGAGAAAATCTCAGCGATTCCCAGCTGGAATATGCAGCAAATGACGTTCGAGTTTTAATTCCACTTCAAAAGAAGATGAAGGCAATGCTTGAACGCGAAGGTCGCATGGAACTAGCACAAAAACTTTTTGACTTTCTGCCCACAGTTTGCGAACTCGATTTACACGGGTTCAGAGACACAATGGAACACTAATTGCAATCAGCAAAATCAGAGGTGCACTGCAAAATGAGCAAGTTGATTTACGAGAAATCCACTCCGGGACGTCGGGCAGAAATATTGCCTGAAGCAGGTGTTTCGAAGAAAAAGGCCAGCGAGCTCATTCCCGATAAATTTGTGCGCAAGACACCGCCGGCATTGCCGGAAGTGAGCGAGTTAGAAGTGCTGCGCCATTTCGTCAATCTCTCGACATTGAATCATTCAATCGATACGGGGTTCTATCCTCTTGGCTCTTGCACAATGAAGTACAACCCGAAGATCAACGACGTTATGGCTTCGCTTGATGGATTTAGAGAACTGCATCCGCATCAACCCGAAGATCAGATTCAGGGCGCACTTGAATTGCTGTACACACTGCAAGATAAGATAGCTGAAATTGTCGGGTTGCCTGAAGTCACATTGCAACCGGCGGCAGGAGCACAGGGCGAATTGCTCGGGCTGATGCTAATTAAGGCCTACTTCAAGCAAAAAGGCGATCATAAACGCACCAAGGTGGTCGTGCCTGATACCGCACACGGTACCAACCCTGCCTCTGCAGCGATGGCAGGCTATGAAGTTGTTGAAATAGGCTCGACCGATCGTGGTCTTGTAGATCTTGATGCACTGAAAAAAGTACTGGGACCAGATGTAGCCGCGATCATGCTCACAAACCCAAGCACGCTTGGTTTGTTCGAAGAAGAGATCATGGGAGTGCAAAAGCTTGTCCACGATTGCGGCGGTTTGCTCTATTACGATGGCGCCAATCTGAACGCAATCATGGGGCTTGTGCGCCCTGGTGATATGGGCTTCGATGTTTGCCATTTGAATTTGCACAAATCATTCTCGACTCCGCACGGCGGCGGCGGACCCGGTGGTTGCGCTGTGGCATGTCGCGATTTCCTCGCTCCATTCCTGCCGGTTCCCGTTGTCACAAAGAAGGGCGACCGCTACTCATTCGATTGGGATCGCCCACATTCAGTCGGCAAGGTTAAAGGCTTCTACGGGAACTTTGGCATTCTTGTTCGGGCGCTGAGCTATATTCTGGCGCACGGCAGAGAAGGTCTGACTCAAGTTTCACGCGATGCAATTCTCAGCGCTAACTATTTGAAGGAGAACTTGAAACGCTCATTCAAACTCCCCTACACTCAACCCTGCATGCACGAGTTCGTTCTTTCAGGTGTCTGGCAGAAAGAACGCGGATGCAACACAACGCAAATCGCCAAGCGCATGCTTGATTACGGCGTTCACGCACCAACCGTGTACTTCCCGCTTGTGGTGCCGGAAGCAATGATGATCGAACCGACGGAAACCGAGTCGAAGCAAACGCTCGATGAGTTCATCGAGATTATGCTGCAGATCGACAAAGAAACAAAAGAGCAACCCGACATGGTCAACTCAGCGCCACACAAAACACCAGTTGGACGCCTCGACGAAGCACTCGCCGCCCGCAAACCCAACTTGCGCTGGACACCTGCTCAAGAGTAATCAAGTCAGGACACGCCACGTGTCCTCGACGTAATTCTGGCATGAGCGAATAAATGTAGGGGCCCCGATGCCGTTGACTCGCCTAAGGCTCGCCAACAGGTCCCCATCGGCCATGCGCCGCCCTTAGTAGAGGTTACATTGAAAAATAAACTTGCAATCCTCGTTTTGATTGTAGCCATCATTGCCGGAGGAATTTACGTGCTTGGGGATAAAGAACTAAGGCAAAAGGTTCGCGGCAAGAACACTGTGGCAAGTATCGTTCACAAATACGGAGAGGCTGCCCGCCAGCGCTTGAAAGAACATTTCGATAAGGTTCATCTAGCATACCCACCAAAAACGCTGCTAATGCTTGGACTTAAAACAGAAAAAGTATTAGAGCTTTACGGCACAGATGAAAGCGGAAAGCTGCAATACATCTGCACCTATCCTATATTGGGCAACAGCGGCGTGCTAGGTCCAAAATTGAAAGAAGGCGACAAGCAAATGCCTGAAGGCTTCTACCGAATTCGCGAATTCGAACCGAACTCCAGCTACCATGTCGCACTGCGCGTCGATTATCCAAGCGAATTCGATAAAGAGCGCGGCAAGGAAGACGGGAGAGTAAATCTCGGCAGTGACATCATGATTCACGGCAACAATTGTTCTATCGGCTGCCTGGCTATGGGAGATCCGGCATCGGAAGATCTTTTTGTACTCGTCAATGATGTTGGTTTGGCAAACACAGAACTGATAATGAGTCCATATGATTTTCGCAGACCAATCCCTCCTGAAGCAGTTTTGCCAACTCAGCCTGAGTGGATCGTTCCCCTTTACGCCAGACTAAAAGAGCGGATACTGACACTTCCTCAAAGCAACTCTTGAACTGCCACAAAATAGTCACGAAATAGACCGTACTTGTTCACCTTTCGTCGCCTACATTATACGCATGGATTTAATAGCTAGTAGTGCGCTAGCTCTAGACCATTGTGAACGCTTTCAGTATTCAATGGGGCGAATGCAGCAGATGAAACTAAAGACAGATGAGGATTCCGTTGTTCTAAGAGAAGCTATTGCAGAAGACCTGCCGAGCGAATTACCTTGCATGTCCGAAGCAGAGGCATCCGAGGTGCTCGGAAATAGCTATTCAGTTATGAATTTGCTGGGCTCTGGTGGAACGGGCACCGTATTCAAGGTGCGCCACCAAAGCTCCGGCAAAGAGTTCGCGATCAAAATTCTCCACAAGCATTTGCTGCACAACCGCAGAACTGTCGAGCGCTTTGAGCGAGAAGCAAAAGCCGCTATAGCTATGACTCATCCCCATATCGCAGCGGTCTATGACTATGGAGTCGGCAATGGTGGCGTTCCATTTCTTGTGATGGACTATATGCCAGGCCAAACTTTAGAGCAGCTAATTGCCAAAAGCGGCAGGTTGCACTATGCAAGAGCAATTGAGCTGATTGAGCAAGTAAGCGACGCCATCAACTATGCACACTCGAAAGGAGTCATTCACAGAGACATCAAACCAAGCAATATCATAGTCATGCAACAAGATGAGGGAATTGAGTTTGTAAAACTGCTTGATTTTGGCATAGCAAAAGCGCTGTCAGATCGCTGCATCGATTTGACTCAGGGCATAACGCAAACCGGAGAAATATTTGGGAGTCCCTCTTATATGGCTCCAGAACAATGCAAAGGCGAGACCGTTGACGAACGCACGGATATACATGCGCTCGGAGTATTGCTCTATGAAGCAATTTCCGGACAAAAGCCGTTTCAGGGAAAAAATTCTTTCGCGGTTTTACTCAACGTGGTGAGCGCCAAACCGGCTCCGTTTCCTGAATACATCAAGCTGCCACCAGATTGCATCTCCACAGTAATGAAATGTCTAGAAAAGGATCCGGATAATCGCTATCAAAATGCAAGTGAACTATCGCACGATCTGCAAAAGATTCGCGAAGGCAAACGGATTGCCTCAACTTTCGCGGTATTCATGCATTCATTTGTTTTGAACAAGGCGATCCAAGATCTGTTTTTGCTCATCCTCATTTTCGTGGCTTTGGGCTTTCCTTCAACGATGCCGATGCAGGGCTTGAAAGCAGTGCTGGGAGGCGGGGTAGGGGTGCTTCTATTCTGGAAGTTTTTTAACTACGGCAGACTCATTGTTGTCGAAGGGGCAAGCGCAATTTGTCAACTGAACAAGAAAAAGAAAAACCCGCTGGATATTCAATCTATTCGCAAAAGGAATCTTATTGAGACTACCAGAGCAGCTGTGGCTAATCCTGTGCTGCGACTTATCTGGCTAATCTCATTGTGTTTGTGCATATCGTTTGCTAGAGAACTCCCAGGGCTGGCAATCCTTGGCTCCTTCTTATCGCTCTTCGCTTCCTGTCACTTCACACTTAAAGGATGGTCAATTATTCGTGAGGGAAGTAAATCCCTAATAGCAGGCGTACAGGATATGAGGCGAAAGAACTGCTATCCAGCATCTGAAGCTATGCATGAGGAGCAGAGAGGTGCACAAGAGATGTCTGGCTCAACGTTAGGCACTTTACCTCTTCAGCAGATCAAAATTTCTGTACCCCTCCGATTAGTGATTCAGATTATTTGCGTGGTTTTGGGTTTTTACCTGGCATTTAAAATTCCGCAAGATTGGAGACTGGGCAACATGCCGCTTGGAATACTTGTTTGGTTGGCTTTCTTCTTTGGACCTTTTGTAATATTTGGCAGCAAGAAGAAAGAGGTTGAGAAGCATCTTCATTTGCATGTTCTCTGAATTTCAAAAACCGCTTTGTAGAACTTTAACCAGAGGCCAACGCACGCGCGAATCGGAGACTCCTCGATCTCTTAATATAGAGCCGCCCATTACCTTTTCTAATGGGAAATACGTCCAGCTGATATGCTGCGATTTGCAAAATTGCATCATTCTGCGGACGTCAGGCACCCGTCGGGATCCGGACCTCCGAAGGCACCAAATTCACCAACGTATAAGGGAAGATTCCAGACCGTCGCTCTATTTACAGCTCTTTGTAGAATCTCACTTGCGCTCGGGCGGTCTGGCTTTGACTGGTCCCATCCCGGTGGATAAAAATGAACGCTGTAAATTGCGTTGGCTATCTGAGGCTTCCTTTTTAGCGGAGTCTTACTGTGAGCTTCTTGAAAGATAAGAACAAATCCAGGATCAATTTCCCGAATCGATCTCGCAATTCGTTCATAGCAATTAGCGAGATTGAAACCCTGATAGTGTGGTGGCTCGTTAATATATCGACATCTCTCCCTCAGATGGCCTGTATGCTCGTCCAAATGATTCGTCCAATTTTGCGCTTGTGAAAGTTAAACACGTTTGAACCATTTGATGCTTGCCACAGATTAACAAACGGTGATGGCAAGCAAAAAGTTCAATTTCTATTGACTCAATTTACTTACTGTAATGGACGCCGACTTCCAGCTGCTCAGCCGAAGCAAAAGCCGGCGAGCCGCAGCTAGCCTCGTAATGGGGACCCGCGCGAGCGCAACGAGTGCGGGTTGGAGAGGCGACACGGGCGCTCCTGGGTACATCACTTGACAGCATCATTTAATTCGAAGACCCAAAAAAGCCCCATCCAGCTCCCAAGCTTGACCCGTCACCCGCGTATTCTTAGGGACATCAAAGGCGGGCGCGTGGTTGTGCTGATAACATAACCAGGCACAAAGAGGGGAAGCTATGTCAGACGATTTTTCAACTTTCATCAATAAAGGAATTGATAATCTCAAAAATGCCGGTAAAGAAGTTGAGAAGCATCTTCATTTGATGCCGGACCATCATGAGCAGCACAAGCAAAATCTCAATAATGCCGAACATGCTCGTAGCTCTTCTCAGCACCTGGAAAAGAAGGGTGTATTGCCAGAACTATCGCTCGATACAAAAGGCTCAAACAAAGCGTCAAAATCCTGGCAAGAAGAAGTGGCTGCAGAAAAACGTAAAGCGGATCTTCAGCATGAAGCGAATTTGAAAGCGCAAAAGACCACCGGCGCACCCCGTAATGCTGGTGACAATTTCAGCGGAATCGAAGACAAGTTTGTCTCGAGCAATCGTGAAAGAGCTGAACAACACGAGCAAAGCCGCGTTCAGCAAAAGCAGGCAAGCTCTGCAGACTCTCATGCTGACCGGGCTTCCCAGAATCAAAAACCTGCTGCGCAGCATGAAACAAGCAAGACTCCCGCGGAAAGCAAAGTGCATCACGAAAAAACTGCAAGTACACAAGCACCCAAAGAGCCAAATCTTGAAACGCGCAATGCACCAAAAGCAAGTGAACGTCCTTCAGTCCCGCAAGAACGAGTCAGTGCCCCACACCATAATCTTTCCGGGAAAGACTATCTTGCAGAGCTCCAAAAGGAAATGTCGAAAATAATGCCTCCCGCAAAAGGTCAGGATAGCAAAATCGGTTATTACACAAGCAACAAGGCTCCCGAAAATCATGGACAAGGGAAACCTTCAACGACGAGTCATGATGGCGGACGCAGACCAGATGCCCCGCATGAACCCGGCAAGGAGATTGCTAAACCAGTAGAACGTCCTACAGTCACAACTGAATCGCATGTGGGAAGCACGACAACTAAGGGTGGCAACTCCCACTTCGAGTCTCCTAATGCTACAAAGCTTGACTGGTCGACAGTGCGAACCGGGGCTGGAAAAGTGCTTCATGGCGGACTTGGCGTGCTTGGAATCGCTGGCGGCGCCGATGAAATTAAGCAGGGCGTAACGCAAATTCGCGAAGGTCATAAGGTTGAAGGTGCGCTGAACGTTGGTGCTGGTGCATCTGACATGTACAGCGGAGGCGTTTCACTTGCCTTCACCATCGGCAAAGAGAACGTGGGCAGAGTTGCCGCGAAAGCAGGCGGAGTCGGAGCCGTTTTGAGTGGCGTCAGTGAAACAGCGCAGGGATTTCGAACCAACAATGACATTCAAAAAGTTGAGGGCGGAATAAAAACGACCCTGGGCGTAGGCATGTTGGTTAGGGCAAGCTCTCCATATGCAGCGGCCGCACTTACAGGTTGGAGTGGTGGCAGACTTATCGGTGAACACGCCGGCTGGGGTGGCGAAAACATTGATACAAAAGTCACTCGCGCTCTCGACCAGCATATGAACGATCAGGTCGACACGCAATACGAGCGCAACAGTCAAATGAACCTGAACCTCTACGACAAACAACAAGGCATAATCGGTAAGAACGTAGAGGAGCTGAAGGCTCAAGGAGTTACCAGAACAGACTCCAACGAAGCCATTACTGGTCTCTATGAAAAAATGGAACAAGCCAGAAAGAATGGTGAAGACATTAGCAGCTATCAGGAGCAATTAAAACAAGTCCGCGCTAATCGCACAGAGCTTTCCAAATAAACGCGACTTCCTGATGTGAGCGGAGGCGGGAGACAAATGCTCAGTTCGGACTAAACTTTGCTAGCCTGCACCACATTCAGTGCTTCGATAAGCTCTTCCATAGATTGGAAGCGATTTTCAGGCAGCTTCTCCAGCGCCTTGTGAACGACTGATTCCATGACGGGTGGCAGATCTGATTTATCGCGAGCCTCACTCAACAACATCGGCACATCATTGATCTGCTTCTGCAAAGTATCAAGAATGTTATCGCCCATGAATGGCGGATGTCCGGCAAGTACTTCGTACATGATGCAGCCAAATGCATAGATATCACTTCGCTGATCGAGTGATTGTCCAAGGCAATGCTCCGGGCTCATGTATGTAGTTGTTCCGAAGACCTTTCCCTCGCGTGTGAGTTGTTCTGACGGCTTGTTCGCCGTGTCAATGCGCTTTGCCACGCCAAAATCGACAATCATCACATGCTCGACACCATCTCGCTGGCTCAAAATAATATTCGCTGGTTTCAAATCGCGGTGGATAATTCCCTGCTTGTGCGCATGCCCGATTCCAAGGCAAGCTTGCTTGAATATAGAAATGCAGCGAGGCAAGGGCATCGGCTCGAATCTGTTCAGCACCTGAAACAGCGATGAACCTTCAATGTACTCCATCACAATATAAGGATGCTTCGATTCGCTGACGCCGTAGTCATGAATCGCCACCACATTAGGATGATGCATCTGGCTCAGAGCCTGTCCTTCCAGCTGGAAGCGCTTGAGATATTCAGCATCTTTTGTTTTCGAGGTGTCCATGAATTTGATGGCGAACTCTTTATTCAATATGCGATGCTTCGCCTTGAACACAATGCTCATGCCACCACGTCCAAGCACGCCTGTAACTTCATATTTCTCGTCAAATTGCTGTCCCCCGAGGAACTCGATTTCCTCAGGATCAAGCACAACGAAACAATCTGGACATGTCGTCTCATTTACCTCATAAATGATGCCGCACATGTCGCATGTTTTGACTTTGATTATTTGCTTCTTCCCGGCAGAAGCAGGAGGCTGAACTCGTTTCAACAACGCTTTTACTTTGGCGCTCATTTCCTTGAGATGGAACGGCTTGATCATGTAGTCGTCAACACCGGCGTCAAAGCCGGTTTCTTTATCTGAAATATCGCTTCGACCGGTAAGCATGATCACAATTCCGTTACCGCCTCTATCGCGGTAGTCTTTGACAATTTCAGGACCTGTTTTTCCCGGCGGCATTTCCCAGTCCATAATGAGAACGTCGAAGTCTTCTTTAGCGAGAATCGCACTTGCAGCGTTGCCATTAGGCGCTGTGACCACGTTTTCCCCCATGTGGGTGAACCACTGATCAAGCGAATCCCTTATTTGCTCGTCATCTTCGGCTACAAAAATCCTTGCCATAAGCCCCTTCCTGGAACAGCTAATCTTAATTGTGCCACGGAGCAAGGGGCATAACACCCATTATTTCCAAAGAGGCTGGGGCTTCGTTTCAAAGGCTTTTCAGGATCGGTCCTTAATATTCCGGGTTGCGTGCCTTTTTCGTGTCGAGGACGGATATTCATGCTGCAGAATAAATCAGTTGAATCGAGCGGGGATTTGCCGCCAGATGACAATGCGAGCCAGCTGGCTAAAAAGCTCTGGGCCGAAATGGATAGCGAGAAACCAAGCTTTTCAGGCTCAGGCAAAGCCGCCTCAATAAGCGCAGAATACAAGTTCCCCCAGCTCAATTTAGCAGCACTTGGTCTGCATGCTCTAAATGAAAGAACACTATTTCTGTTCAGCGGAAACAACGTGGCAACGCTTCCATATGAGGGATTGAAACATCAGAGCCCAGACGGCTCGCGCTATGCCTATTTGGGGGGAGCCGGCGCTGGCTCTGTGGAACTGCATTGGGGTCCTCAGCTAGATCAGCGTTATATTCTGGGCCAACGCCCCGATAAAAGCTGGTTTGCTGAATATTTTTCAGCCGAGGCAAATGGGCGGATGTACAGTGACTATCACTTCAGGACAGTAGGCGGTGATTTCGAAACCGTTTACCACAAAGCGCCTGATTCCGATGAAAGCGCACGAAAGATTCGTTTTAGTGCATTGAAAAACGGCGCTTTGGCTGTGGCAGGAACAGGTGCTCGTCCATCAGATCACTTTGCCCTGATCAAGAGAAATAAAAGCATCCAGGGCGACATTGGAATTCTAATCGCGGACAACCGAATTGAATCTGCGAAGCTTCTGTCTCCTGATTCGCAAATAGAAACAGCTCGCAATGAGCTTCTCAAAGCATTCGAAAACAAACATACAGATGAGTGGACCAAATATAAATTTGAAGCAAATCTGATAAGGCTAGAATCATTTCGGCTCCAGCAAATTGAGGAGCAGCTCAGGTGTCAGGGAAATTCTGCAGCGAAAGCCAGACAAACAGCCGTCCATGAGATTACCGAAACCTACGAACAAGTACGCAGGCTGCTCAAAAAGAACACGCTACTGGAGAACACACTCCTGGTGGACAAAAGTGTTGCCGCCATTTACGGTCAGATCAACACGAACGGGCGAATGGCTGCTGCCTGTGCTGAACAAATTATTGATCACGCAGCAAACCCCAGCGAAATCACTCAAGGCCGCCATCCTACATGCACGGCTGCAACACTTGAATCAAGACTCTACACCCGCACGCCGTCGCAGGCGGCCCGGCTGGTAGTCGATCTTGCCTGTGAGGGGAAGTACAGAAGCACGTTCCGCCAATATCAGTCCGAAATAGACGAATCATCTCTGCACAATCATCTTGACTCAGTCCAGCTTGTGCCGGCAGATGGCTCTCGCGGCATCGCCAGCCAAATATTTCAAGTCGGCGCCCTCAATTTAATGTATAGGTGCAAGCACCAGGTAATGCACTACTCGCAAGGAGAGCCTGATGAGTACTCAGAATCAGGAGATCTATTGCTGAACAAACGAGGTGAAAAGCTTGATGATTCACCGGATTCAAGCCCTGGCTGGCTGCAAAAGGCAGAAAAGGAAATTGCAGGAAAGGAATCTCCCGCCTGGATTATCAGTGCAACAGAACGGGACGGTGAAAGCATAATGATCGGCAATGAAAAGGATCTCGAGCATGTTTTGCAAAATGCAAAATCAGAGGGCAATTTGCCGTTAGCCATTCTTGTATTTACGGATCACGAACCTTTGCGCGCTGAAAGCGGCGTATATGGGAGGAAAAACGGCAACGCTCATATTCTGAACATTTCAAATTATGTGCCTGGCAATGAGCGTTGCGTGTTTCTAGACAACGAATGGGATTCGAAAGCCGATCATTTCTACAATCGTGCTCTTACATTAAAAGAGACATTCCAGCTAACGCAGGTTCCGACCATGATTCGTTTGTTGCGCAGTACAGGTCTATTCTTCCAGTAGACCCGGGAGCGCCGGCGGCTCGCCGGCTTCTACTCCGGCCAGTTCGATCAAATTGTTCAGAAGCCGCCAAGCTGGCGGCGCTCCCGGCGCTTCGCTTTTCCAGGAGCGTTTTTAGCGTTCTCAGACTTTTTTCAGATTCGCCGGATACTATTAGCCCATCAACCAAGCGAGAGGGCTGCGAAATGGACAATCAGGTCACCAGAGCATCACAAGAAGAAGGCAAGGCTCTTGCCGATATGTACAAAGGTGCAAAAGACCTCGGCAAGGTAGATCAGCAGGTACACGATCGCCTTCTGCAAGATGCAATTAAAGACCATCACTCAGAATTGAACATGGATGTGGTGAGAAAGTCCATGGTCGAAGAAGCCGGAAAGTTGAACGACAAGCGCGTGAATATCAGCACAGAAAATTACGGCGTTATCAATAGAACCAATGAGGCATTACCGTTATTGAATCTGGTGGACAAAGGAAAGCTTTACGATCCCTCGGAAGGATGGAAAGCTATTCAAGAAGACGATAAGAAGAGAGAGCAAGATAAACAGAAAGGTTCAAACGAAAACAAAATCAATTTCTGGGACGGCGGAATGGGCCTACCTACTCTGTTCAAGCAAATCAATGATGCAAGCAACAAGCATTAGTCCCACGCGTTTAAAATGAAAAGGGCGCCTTCAAGCGCCCTGTCTTTTCTAAAATACCCAACGACTATAAGTTCAAATGGCCGAATTCTATATTGAACCTGACACAGCTAATGCGTTCTTTCAGTCTGGCGATTTCGCTGCGAGTTCCTTTGATTGGAACAATAACCAGTAATGCAAGCGAATTGATAAACAAAAATGGTGTTGATGCAATCATCATCTTGGACATTTCATCGCCAATGAAATCGTAATAGCACTTCCATGCCACCCAGCATCCGAATAGATTGATGGCGAGGAATGTAAGCAAGTGCATGTACAAAAACACTCTTTCACGAGCCAGCAGAAAGTGCAAACGCGCTGCTTCCTGATTTAGTTCAGCAGTCTTTGCGCTTTGCTTGGCGACCTGCGCAACTGCAAATGCAGGAACTGCGGTTGGCACCTTTGTCTCGGCCTGTTCCAGGCTAATCAGACGCGCTTGCTGCTCTGGATATTCGTTTATATTGAACGAATTGGGAGCCACGATATATCCGCAGCTCCCACAGAATTTTGCTTGGGGTTCAAGATGGCAGCTGCACTGGCTGCAGCTTTTGTATTGACCATACTCTACTGTGCTAACGGTGGCGTAACTCATTAACGTCCCCTTCTCAGAGATAGTCCGTTTTCTTTACTATGAGCAGTGTCTAACGCTCTGTCCATGGGGATTGCCCCCATCAGCCAAAAGCTAAAGAAAACATTGACACGCTGATGAAAAGTTACTGTAAGCAAGAGGGGAAATCAAGATATTTTTCTTCATCATTACGAAGTATTTGCATTTAGAAAAATGCATAAGTCCCGGTTTCCAAAGGCGTCTCCCTCTGATGAAGCCAAGACATCTTGACTACCGTAAATGCATTTAATCTTTGGGATCCAATTAGCGGGAGTTCATAAACATTCCGATTCAGGATCAATCTTCCTCCGCCATCTCTCTATTCATCGGAGGCAGACAAGCGATCTCCGCAGACTTGTCATGAGGCGAGGCCGACTTAGAGTCACTGTTTCGTGAATATTGGGCACGGGTATGCTTACACTTGGTGGCATGCTGGAACGGGGGCTTGCATGAAGGTTCGCACTATTTGCATTCTTGCATTTAGCGGCATAACGTTTTGTTCTTTTGCATTGCAGAGCTTAGAAGTTCGCGCAGAAAGCAAACACATTTTCCCCGGCAAAGGCGATCCGGATCAATGGGCGCGCGCCTGCGGGTCCTACGCTGTTGCAGAGAAAAATCGTTTAGCGGGAAAGACCCTTGAGTCTGTAGACTCCTATAAGACAGCCATCAAAGTTTATCGAGAAGACCCATTGTTCTATTTGGGATGCGGACTGGCATTGTCCAGCCTCGGACGTTTTGTTGAAGCCGAAAGTTATTTTCGAGACGCGCTTAAACTCGATGCAAACAATACCGAGGCTTTTCTCGGTCTGGCTCAAACGCTGGACAATCTACACAGAACTCCCGAGGCAGAAATGAGCTATAAGCAAGCGTATAAGCTAGCTCCAAATAACTATGACATATGCATGAAATTCGGCAAATTTGAGTTTGCACAAAAGAACTTCAAGCAAAGTACTGAATTGTTCAACTCGGCAATTCATCTAGCGCGTAATGATGCAGAAAGACGTGAAGCGAAACAATACGGCGATCAAATGTCAGACGAGAAAACGCCATTACCACAAACTTCAGTGCGACTCTTTCGCATAAAAATGCAACAAATTCCAGATGGTGTTCCAAAAATTTGCGGTATTGATGGATTGTTTGCATATACGGGTCCACCAGGAAAGACCATGATTCAACAAGGAGCCCACCAGGTCCATGAGCTTTTGCTGTTTGATAAGGCGGGAAAACGACTTTTCATTTCACCGACTGAAGCACAAACTCTAATTCGCAGCGGAGGTTTACGAGGTCTCAAAGCAAAAGGATGGGCTGGGGAAGTGAGACAGGTTAGCATTTTGGACATGAATCCAGATGGTTCAACTGGAAGCAGATTTGTAATTCCGCCACCATTCTAGATGCCAATTCAAATACACAATGAATGAAAACACAGAACGAGGGACAAAAACAATGCGAAGGCAGAAGTTCAATTTTAGGAACAAACGAGGCGCCGTCCTTGTAGAAGGAGTCGTTGCATTAAGCCTCATTATTTTAGGTGTAGTTTGTGGAACACTACTGCTAGCGGACACAGGTCTGTCCATCTTTTATAAGGAGAAACTTGGATTTGTCTCAAACCAAACTTCTCTTTTCGCGGCCTCACTAAAATCGGATGATCCCAAATTGCAAGAGAAGGTTCAAGCTGTTGCAGAGCAACTTTTGGCTGGCGTCGGACTGCCGAAACCAAAAGAAGTTAAGGTGACAAACAGCAGCTCGATAGTACAAGTTTCAGTTACTCTGGATAATTTGCCACTGACCGGAGATGGAAGTATACTTCCGTTGAATTTAACATTGAGCGATACTTCAGCGGCATTGAGAAACAATGCTTCAGGTGGTATCAACGCACTTGGATTCCTCGACATATCAGGGGCTATAGTTCCCGTGGTTGCATACGGACTCCAGGGCACTCCTGGTACACCGGCTGCTTCTTCAGTTTTTGTTGCTGCACCGGGAGTATCGCCCGAGGACAACGCTAACGCTCTAGATGCAATCAACAGATCAGGAAAACTTTTTGATCAATTGAAAGCTTCCTTCCAAACACAAAGCGTACAATTAACGCGCCCACACCTGGGTGATGTTCCCGTAACTCCCGGAAGTCCCTTTTGACTAATAGTTCTCTTTATGCGCTTATTCAATTTCAACAGCCTGATTGCATTACTCTCATGCGCTATTATTCAATGCGCGTATGCCACACCAAATCCAGCGTCCCAACTGGAGGGCATACGCTCAATGGTCGAGCATGGCAAATATTCTAAAGCAAGCGAAGAATTGCAAACGATTCTTGCAGCGAATCCAAACGATGGCTTAATACATTACTATCAAGCTATTTGTCTTCACCATTTAGGTCGCAGCAGCGCCGCAGCAGACGAGTATGCAAAAGCATTGGAGCTGAGTACAGATCCGGTGACGAGAGAAAGATGCACAAGCATTCTCAAGCATTTCAGCGCGCTCGGTATTGTTGCTCAATCTGCTAAGCCGGCGAATCAAGCGGCCGATACCAGTGCAACAAATACAAGCGCCAATTCTGGTACATATTATTTGCCACACGGAATAAAACTGGTCTACTTCTACAATCCGGCTTGCAAAACCTGCCGCGCATTCTCCGCGGTATTTGACAAAGCCAAAGCCACACTTTCCTATACTATAGATTGTATTGCGCTGGATCTTGGCGCACCGGAAAATGAACGGCTCGTCAAACAATACGATATTGAATTCTATCCAACTCTCGTAGTGTTGAATGAAAAAGGGTCTGAAGTTAGCCGCATTGAAGGCGCTGTTGATGAGGCGGGGCTTCAGAGTTTCGTGAATAAAGGTCTTTCTAAGTGTGCGAAAAAGCGCTAGAAAGCACGAATATATCTTAGCGACAAAGAGACTGGTGCCACCAATCCCATTTGTCTATTTGCACTTAGCTTTCCGGGTCCACCTTTTACAGGCAAGCCCGGCAATATCGTATCGCCAGGATTGATGTGCCGGTTGAAGATGATCGGCACATCCACCAAAAGGGCATTCTTGCCAAAGCTGTAGGTTAATCCAGGACCACAAGACATCGCATAACCCGGTTGCCGGAAACCATCATTCTTACCAAATAAATCGTGACTTCTGACGCCTTCCCAGCGCCCGACTATTCTCGGTCGCAATCCTTTAAACAACGGATTATCACGCGTCTTCGGCAGTCGAATATTCACTCCAATCGCGACGGAATAACTATCAGCAACTGAATTGGTCAAGCGGTTAGCAAAATTTGCTGTAAGCGGCACCCCGAGGCTGCTTACCATGGATTGAGTTCCGTTGGTATCACGAGGATTGATCAGATAATTTCCCGAAGCAAAGAAAGTGTAATTCTTGAGAATTTGTGGTTTGCGAAATGTCTTGAATGCATCAGCGCCAACTATGATTCCCAATCCTCCATCACCTGGTTGCATGACTGAAGGATACATGGCGCGCCGCGCGATATTGCCTCCAGTTTCATCAGGAATGTTCGCCTTGAGGTTCCAATTGCCTGTTGGAAATTTTAGCCCCACGCCAAGAGAAATGTTTTGAAATGGATGATATCGCGGGTCAAGCAACAATCCCTGAGAATAGATAGACAAATCGCCCACACCGCTAGCGCTCCATCCATCTCGTTTACTGAGTGAAGGACTTTGCGGAGGGAAGAGCATCGAGAAATGATTCAGCACCACAGGTAGTGTCGCGGTGATACCGAAGCGCCGAGAGGCTTGATAACGGGCCGTCACATCCAAGATATTCAATTTTTCGACAGGCTTCCACAACTCGGTGAAATTGTGGTTCAGGCGTGAATCAAAATAAGAACGACTGGCTTTTGATGTTCGCCAACCTACAGAAACTGCAAATTTTCCATTGGTGCCTAACCCGGGCACTGACCCACGTGAGCTCGCTCAACCCTGCCCAGCAGCTGGATGCCTGGCAATGAGCAAAATGAGCAATGCGAAGATCCAGGAGAACCTTGACATAACATCTCCACGCAACCCCCGCAATTATGCCATGCTTTAGCTGGAGAAAGTAATGAAATCGAAGCTGCTTGCAGGTGTCACGCAGACTATCAGTGAGCCTTTGCTTTCAAGGGGATCGCGGCCCGCCCAAAGTGTTCTTGGTGTTTAGCTGCGAGCCATCTTGTAAGCGTTCTTCATCAAATTGAACGCTGCCTGCGCATTGAACTTGCCTTCATTGAATACTTCTTTGATGATGGCTTGCCTGAAAGTCGCGCCGCCTTCTCTCCAGATCAATTTCTGTGCAAACGGGAAGGCTGCATCAACGAAGTTGAATTCCGGATTTATGGTTATCGCCACACCTTCAAGCGTCAACAAGGCACGCATGATGTACGTAAAATCTGATGGCAACTTGAACGGATATCGGTAAACAACATCCGAGAAATCGAAAAGGACTTTGCGGAAGCGCACTCTCGTAATTCCTTCGTTGAATCTCGCTTCAAGAATTGGAGTTAGTTCTTCGCACAATGCTTCGCGGTCTGCATTTGGATCAAGGAATCCCATCTCTACGAAATCATCGACGATCAATCGGTATTCACGCTTCACGACGTGCATGAATGAATTTGCCATCGCCTGCTTCAAATGCGGTGCAACCCGACCAACCATGCCGAAATCGAAGATACCAACTCGACCATCAGGCATGATGCGCATGTTGCCTGGATGTGGGTCAGCATGGAAGAATCCATCTTCAAGCAATTGCTTCAAGTAGAAATTTACGCCAACACCCGTGAGTTCTTTACGATCAATGTCCATCGCATCAAGTGCGTTGAGGTCAGTAATTCTTGCGCCAGGAACATATTCAATGGTTATTACGCGACGTCCTGTCATTTTCCAGATAATACGAGGAATGAAAATGCGATCGTTTCCCCGGAAATTATGGCGGAACGTGTCTGCGTTACGCCCTTCACGAATGTAGTCGATTTCTTCAAAGATTGTGCGCGCGAATTCAGCTATGACACTTGGCCAATCGGTGTGCCGGCACATGCTGGGATAGTTCATCACTTCATCCGCAATAGCTCCGAGTGTTTCCACATCCTGAGTAATGATTTGAGTCAGATTAGGACGCTGTACTTTCACAACAACATCACGTCCATCAGCAAGAACCGCTTTATAAGCCTGGCTCAAGCTAGCTGCAGCAAGGGGCACATGGTTGAATTCGGCAAATAATTCTTCCGGCGCTTTTCCCAGTTCACGAATTATAGTTGCACGTGCCACCTCATATGGTGCCGCCTCAACTTCCTCTTGCAGGGTTGCGAGTTCCAACATAGTAGGAAGCGGAACAAGATCAGCACGAGTCGACATCGTCTGACCGATTTTTATAAAGGTTGGTCCCAAATTGAACAGCTTTGTACGCAACCAGCGGCCGAGATGACGATATTCCTCAAACTCAGCAGCACTCATTGCTTCCTGTTCAGGATCCGGATCTGCCGAAATTTCGCCGGTTTCTGCTTCCCTGATCATGCGCTCAAACTCGGCAGCGTGATAGCGAGCAAAGCCTTTTACGGCATAGATTATGGTCCAGATAATCGGAACGACGCGCAGTGCACCTGAAAGCCCCTGCGTTCTATATATACGCCAGAAAACCCGACAGGACGAAACGAAGAGCTTCCAGGGCGTAACGTCCCGAAAGGTGTCTCTGATGGGGTCGTAGCCGAGATCTGGTAGTGCCAAAGTGTTTAATCCGATTAAGACGGGATAATATTTCGAGCGAACTCTTGACCTCTATATTACGAGTATAGCCCCGTTGTCAGCAGGAATGAGACAGAAATTTTAACTACTGCGAAACAAATGTATTTATAGCCAAAACGCTTGCTAGTGCTTGCTTCCAAGCGCTTGATACTGCATTTCGATTATCTCTTTTATACCTTTCTCAGCCAACTTCAGAAGGTCACCCATTTTGGTGGCGTCGTAGGGCTTATCTTCGGCTGTCATTTGGACCTCAAGAATCTTTCCGCTTTCCGTCAGAACGAAATTTCCGTCCATGGCGGCTTGGGAGTCTTCTTGATAGTTGGGATCAAGCAATAGTTGACCATTTATGTCGCAAACACTTACCGCCGCCATAGGCTCAACAATGGGAAGGCTGTCCCACTGGCAAGATTTTTGCAATTTCAGCAAGGCATCGTACAAAGCAATATAACCGCCACTGATGCTGGCGACCCTCGTCCCTGCGTCAGCCTGGAGTACGTCACAATCAATGGTGATAGTTCTCTCACCCAGGTGCCTGCGGTCAACCACAGCGCGCAGGCAGCGCCCGATCAATCGCTGAATCTCAAGGGTGCGCCCTGATGGCTGTCCTCGCGTTATTTCGCGGGGTGAACGAACCAGCGTAGAGCCAGGAAGCAGAGAATACTCTGCAGTAACCCAGCCCTCTCCCTTGCCCATCAAAAACGCGGGAACGCGTTCTTCGATTTTGGCGGTGGTCAAAACCTTTGTGTCTCCGAACTCAACCAGAACGGATCCATCGGCATTTTTTGTGAAACTGCGGGTAAATTTGATGGGCCTTAGTTGGTCCCACTGCCGATTGTCTCGTCGGCGAATCATGCCTCGCTCACTTTCTAGTCAAATTGGAATTTACAGCTAATTCTAACTGAACAATGCAGATATGCCTAACATTTGCGTATCAGGCCTTTTAGACATTGTGACAATATCTGATTTTGCTGAGCAAATGCCGCCCCCTCCTACTCATCAGATCGAGAGAAAAAAAATAAAAAGCAGAAAGCCGCACTCGGAGCAATTGCCCTTTGTGCGGATCTGCTTTGATTTTCTTAGCTAGACAACAGAGGTCCTAGTTTACCTGCGGAGCAGATTACTTGGACTCACCACCGCCGGTGGCTGTAGCAGCGCCGGTGTCTGTTGAAGTTGCTGTTGATGTTGCAGCGCCGGTATCGGTGCTGGTGGCAGTGCTGGTAGCAGCGCCTGTATCTGTGCTGGTGGCTGTGCTTGTTGTAGCAGAACCTGTGTCAGTTGCTGTGGTGCTGCCACCTTCTGGGGTGGTTCCACCGCATGCTGTGAGCGCGGCTGCCATAACAACACTTGCTGCTGCAAGAGCAATCGTTTGGAATTTAATTGCCATAAACCTTGTTCGTCTCCTTCATCTCTTTGGTTACGCCTGTCTTGGGTTGAATCCCTTTTTGGCTAGGACCACTTGCACGTTGACAAGTTAGTAATTGCAGCCAATCTAAAGCGGCCGCAATGATAACATTCAAATTAGTAGTGAGCAATCACTTTCTTTCATCACGCTTAACTATACGCTTGTGCATCCCTGCATTGGTCACGAATTCGCCGTTTACAATGAACTAGAATTCGTTGTCAATGTAAGAGCAGTGATTTGCCTGTCATCTCAGAAGGCTTGCTAATACGCATGATTTCAAGCAGAGTCGGAGCGACATCTTCTAGAGATCCATTGGATAGACTGCAGTTACCATTAAATGAACCACTGAAATCTGCCACTATCAGTGGTACCGGGTTCGTAGTGTGCGCTGTGTGAGGCTCGCCGGTTTTCAGGTCGATCATCTGCTCGACGTTTCCATGATCCGCCGTAATGATCAAAGTGCCTTTCACTTTGCGCGTTGATTCGAGTAACTTACCGAACGCTTCGTCCACTGATTGAACAGCATCCACGCCGGCCTCCAGAAAGCCAGTGTGGCCGACCATGTCAGGGTTAGCAAAATTTATAACTAGAAATGGATAATTACCAGACTCGATAGCCTGGCAGGCCATTTCACAAACTTTTGGAGTTTGCATCGCCGGTGCTTTGTCATAAGTAGCTACCTTCAAAGATGGCACCAGCACTCTCTCTTCCATGTCGTTTTCGGCTTCTTTGCCACCATTGAAGAAATATGTAACGTGCGCATATTTTTCAGTTTCAGCCACGTGCAATTGCTTGATGTGATGGCAAGAAAGCAGCTGAGGCAGCGTCATATCCATATCTTGCGAAGGCAATTGCTCCGGGGAGAATGCAATCGGCAAGTTAAGACTTGAATCATATTCCGTCATACAAACATAGAAGATGTCAGGCACAATCGGGCGCTCGAAGCCATCAAAATCTTTTGTTGTTAATACTCGGCTAATCTGGCGCACTCGGTCTGGTCTGAAGTTGAAGCAGATGATTGCATCTCCATCCTTTATCAGGCGCTTATTTACAATTGTTGGAACAACAAACTCGTCTGATTCATCACGTTCATAAGCCATTTCAACGGCTTTCTGCGCGGATTCTGCACTCAAACCTTCACCCAACACTATTGAACGCCAGTATTTCTCCACTCTCTCCCATCGTTTGTCGCGATCCATTGCGTAATAGCGACCGCAAACAACGCCGACTTTTCCGTTCTTCTGCTCCAGCTTCTCCTCGAGTTCTCGCATGAATCGCTTTGCTGATCGCGGCGGCGTATCGCGTCCATCGAGAATGGGATGCACTACCAGCTCGGGTACTTTCTCTCGCGCAGCGAGTTCCAACAGTCCATCCAGATGATCGGGGCTGGAGTGCACGCAGCCATCACTGACAAGCCCCATCAAATGCAGAGCGCCGTTCTTCTTCCTGGCATATTCGCATGCTGCAACAAGGGAAGGATTTTTGAAAAAGCTTCCATCAAGAATTGTTTTGCTGATTTGAGTCAATTTTTGAATGACAACTCGACCAGCGCCAATATTCAGATGCCCAACCTCGGAATTGCCCATTAGACCTGGAGGCAAACCGACAGCGCTTCCCGAAGCATCCAGGACACTGTGCGGAAATTTCGCAAGCATAAGGTCATAGTTTGGCGTTTTCGAGGCAAGAATCGCGTTGCCTTTGCGCTCCTGGCTGACACCCCAGCCATCCAGGATTAGAAGAGTCACTGTGCCCACGGCATCCCTCCATTTTTTGGATGTGGATATAATAGCGCCATACAAACGACCACCGAGCAAGACATCAATAATCAGCTCAGATCCATCTTCGGGATACAGCTCATGTCAGGACAGCCCGGACTTTCACAGGAAGATCGCGACAGCGATAAGGCTTCTATTGACAGAAAGAATGCAAGCTCGAGCACTAATGCCAGTACAAATACAAGTCCCTCTGGCGCGAATCTGCACATAGCTGCGACAGACGCTCAGGCGCAATCTCACTTGCCGGCGGCAGAACCGGTTCGCGATGCATCAATAGTGGTAGCCGAAGCAGCTCATGAATTGAGGTTACCTATTGCTAATATTAAGTTGCTCGTTGAAACGCTTCTTGACGGCGCACTTGATGAGCGAGAAGTTTGCAAGCGCATGCTCAAACGTATATATCAGGAGACGGAACGACTGCACGCTCTTGTTTCTGATTTGCTAGCGCTTGAGCAGGTTGCAGAGCGCAGACACGATCTCAAATGCGAATGGCTCTCTTTAAAGGAACGTGCAGACAATGCGCTTGAATCCGTACGCAAGCAAGCAGTAGAGAAGTCCATCAAGATAAGCGTCGAAGTGCCGCATAACCAGCTCATCTTTGCTAACAAGAGTCAATTAGATCAAGTGCTGCTCAATCTTCTGGAGAATGCAGTAAAGTTCACTAATCCCGAAGGCAGCGTGCTGGTTCGGGGCGGTGACAAGCACGGCAAATTCAGCGTGGAAGATACTGGCATCGGCATGCCGGAAAGCGAAATTCCGAAAATTTTTTCTAAGTTCTATAGAATTGAAAAGAGCGCATCCCGAACAGGGACAGGACTTGGTCTATCCATCGTCAAGCAAGTGCTAGACCTTCATGGTGCTAAGATATCTGTGAAATCACAGGAAGGAGCAGGATCCTGCTTCGAACTCGAATTTCCATCACCCGGGTTGAGATGAGATGAAACAACACTCCAGGATAATGTTAGTAGATGACGACGACACCATTGTCGAAACCTTGGACTTCAATCTGCAGCGTCAGGGTTTTAACATTACTATCTTCCGTAACGGGCAGCAGGCGCTGGCGGGCATAGATAAAGCAAGTCCAGATCTCATCATTTTAGATTGGATGTTGCCTGATATGGTGGGTCCTGAAATCTGCAAGATCTTGCGCAGCAGATCTGTTGAAGTACCTATTTTGATGCTGACCGGGCGCTCGACTCCCAACGACGTGGCCGAAGGTTTGACCGCCGGAGCCGATGATTATCTGTCCAAGCCTTTCAGCACTGTTGAACTGCTTGCACGTGTTCAAGCACTGTTGCGCCGAGCCAAAGGCAACAGCAGATCAAGCAAACTTGTAGTTGGCGATCTCGAACTTGATGAAGATGCGCGTGCTGTTTATTTCGAAGGCAAAGCAATCGACGTTTCTCCAAAGGAATTCAATCTGCTCAAAGTCTTGATGGTAAACGCAGGTAAGACAATGTCGACTGAAGTTTTGCTGAACCAGGTCTGGGGCTATGATTTTTCGGGTGATGCAAAAACCGTCGCAGTACACATGCGCTGGCTGCGACAAAAGCTGGAAAAGGATCCGAAGAATCCCGTATTGCTTGAAACAGTGCATCGACTAGGTTATCGATTGAATAATCTTGTAAAAGCCACAAGTTGATAGTTAGAAGAACAAAGCGTAGCACCACATTCGGTGCAGAAGACAGTTAGAAGCATGGAGGAGAAAGGCAAATTGAAAACCAGAGCAGTCACTTTAATGAAAGAAGACGTGCTTGGTCTTGGGCGCCTGGTCACCGACACCATGCAGGAGCTCATGCGCATTTTGCGGAAGGACCAGACCGCAAATTTTGACCACATCGTCAAGTATGAAGAAGAGATCAACAGGTATTGCTTGAAAATCGAAGAGAAGTGCCTGGACATGCTCAGTGAGTACAAAGATCTCAGCCAGCAAGAAATTCGTGCGCTTGTCGGCAGCACCTTGATTGCCGCAAAGTTCGAACGACTTGCCGATCACGCGCTGCGGGTCGGCAAATATGTTGCCTGGGTAGCGGCAGAGGACACTCCAATTCCAGAGCAACTTTATGATATGGCCGGAATAATCAATCGCATGGTCGAAGAAGTTCTGCTTTGTTTCTTGGCTGACGATGTGGACAGTATCCCTGCGATAGTGCAACGCGACAGCCAAATCGATTACCTGCATGATTTCCTGACCAAGAGTCTTATGCAAGATCTTGGCGTGCAAAATCAGGAAGATGCGCTCACAACGACGCAACTTTTGTTTTGCACTCGCTATATGGAACGCATGGGAGATTACTGCGTTTCCGTTGCTAAACGAGTACATTTCATTGTCACCGGCAAGCGGCTGATTGCCGATTAATACTAGAGGTACTCGAGTTGCCTATTCATATTCTTGCTGGTGAAGAAGAGCTGCTGATTTCAGAACGCCTTGAAATGCTGAAAGAAAAACTTCTTGATCCGGCGTGGGCGAGTTTCAATTTTGCGCGCACAAGCAAACCGGATTTGAAGCAAATAATTGACGCCGCGGCTGCCATTCCTTTTGGACCCGGCAACAAATTGATGGTGTTTGACCAGTGTGATCTCTTCACAAAGAAAAAGTCCGGCAAAGCTGAGGATGACTCGGCCGCTAAAGGCAAGTCAAAGAGTGAGAAGCTTCTGGAAGATCTGGACAAGGCACTATCTTCGGTGGCACCTTCAACTTACTTGATTCTGTCCTGTACTGCAAATTTCGATAAGACATTGAAAGTTTCGAAGGTCTTCGAAAAGTACGCTGAGATAGAGTCATTTGAAAAAATAAAATTCTGGGCCGGAAGCACCAACGATCAGATGTTGAACTGGGGAAGAAAACGCGCGCACAAATATGGCGCAGTAATTGATGATGAAGCAATCGATTACCTTGCCGAAAGCACTGAGGCCGACTTACGAGCAATGGCAAGTGAAATTGAAAAGGCCGCCATCTATATCTTGCCGGAAAAGCATATAACACTTGAAACAATCTCACAGTTAAGCCCGCACTTTTCCAATGTTTTTGCCTTGTTGGACCACTGGATACATGGTGAACGGCAGCAGGTGCTTGCAAGCATTCAGGAAATTTTTTCAAAAGGTCAGTCTGCCATTCCTGTGTTTGCAGTTCTGCAAACAACCTTGAGCAAATGGCTGAATATCAAATCAGCCGCAGAGCGAGTCATTGCCTCAATGCCTGCAGGTAGAGGCATCCAGCGCAGAGAGCTCCCTGCAGCAGAAATGGCGAAAAAACTTCAAACCGAAATCAAAATGAACCCCTGGGTGTTGAAGATGGACCTCGAACGCATTCATAAGATAAGTCTCGAATACCTGGTGAAAAAGAAGCAGGAACTTACCAGACTGGAGAATGCGGTTAAGACAGGCATGATCACAGATGTTCACGCTCTTTCAATTTTCTTCACCAGTTAGTGGTGATAAAAGCATTTCGCTTTTACAATCTAATGTGGAAACAAGGAGTCAATAAATGCCCGAAACCCAATTTGTCATCGACGAGATAACAGCAAAAGATACCTGGAGAATTTTCCGAATCATGTCTGAGCTGGTCGAGGGTTTCGATTCTCTGTCGCGGGTTGGTCCGGCAGTAAGCATATTCGGCTCTAAGCGCTGCCAGCCAGGTGATCCTGAATATCAACTGGCGCAAAAGCTTGCTTATGATCTGGCTAAATGTGGCTTTGCCATCATCACAGGTGGTGGTCCGGGCATAATGGAAGCCGGCAACAAAGGTGCCAAGGAAGCCGGCGGAATTTCCGTCGGACTAAACATCAAGCTCCCCTTCGAGCAGGGCGGTAACCACTTCCAAACACTGGGAGTCGACTTCCGCTACTTCTTCCTGCGCAAGCTCATGTTCATCAAATACGCCATGGCATTCATTATTATGCCTGGAGGCTTCGGCACCATTGACGAACTCTTCGAAGCTCTGAATTTGATGCAAACCCAGAAAATAAAAAAGTTTCCGCTCTACTTAGTAGGAAGCGAATTCTGGGGCGGACTCATCGATTGGCTCAAAGACACCGTCATCAAGCGCGGTCTGCTGTACGAAGACGAACTCTCCCTCATCACCATCATCGATGACCCGGAAGAATTAGTCCGCCAGATTTGCTGGTGCGAAAAAGAGAAATGCTACCTCACCCCCGAAGGAATTCGCTCCTTCTACAAAGGCGAACACAAAACCGAATCTTGATTGAGAGAGTCACTCGTCTTTCTTTTTCTTGAAGAGATCTGCGGCGGCTTTGGCGCCGTGGGTGAAGGCGGCTTTGGCGTTGGCGGCAGCAGCAGAATTGGCAGCTTTGCTTGCGGCTTCTTTTGCTCTGGCGGCTGCGTCTTTGGCTTTGCCTGCGGCGGCTTTTGCTTTTGCAGCAGCATCTGCGCTTTTCTCCGCGACTTTCGATTTAAGTGCGCTGGCGTTGTCCTTGATATTACTGATGGTGCGCTCGTTTATGCGAAGCATGGATCCTACGGTCAGTAAGGAGCCTCCGCCTGCTGCTACTACTCCCCAGTGCCAGGTCAGCGGATTCGCAGGGTCGAATCCTTCGAATGCGGTGTTGGTTATAAGATTCATGAGTTCCGGCATGCTCATGTCCAATTCGAATTTCTTGTTCAAGCGCAAATAGAATGATTGCCCATTTTCAGAAATCGGATTGCTGGCAATTCCAGCAATAGTCAAATGTCCATTTGGGTCCCAAATTGGTTCCAAAAATTCATTAATGAGAAAACTGATCCATCGGTTCACGCCGATACCCACGACAACCTGTCTTCTGGTAGAGCTGTTGAACAAACTCACAGCGAAACTATTGACCATGGTTGGCATGGTTTTTTGAAGGTTGATTCCCATTTTTTCCAGCTGTTTTGGAGGCTCAAAGGGAACCTGAACTCCAATTCCTTCTATATTCTCAATCTGTAATTTATCCACTCGCTTGCACAACGTCAGCTTCAATTCAGACGCCAGCGTCAACATAACTCCACCACAATCTGTTATTGTCGTTCGGTCGCGATAAATCTCGATGCGATCGTTCATGCGCCGGTATTGATTTGCACTTCGAAATACGGCCCGTGCAAACGAATCTTCAATCTTGATTTCAGACAAATGATCAAGAAAGGTCAGTAAATCATCTTTGTGTTCGCGCAATGCAGTTTTGAGATGGAGAGCGTTTGCAAGATATTGCTTGAACTCATCCATCACAATTGGAACTTTCAATTCCAGAGACTTAATTTTCAGGAGCCCTGAGACGACTTTGTTTTTGAATTTATCCATGATTCCGGATGACTTATGCACTGGCGCAGGAGCCAGAGTGGGCACTATATGGCAAAGTCCATTTTCTGCACGCAATGCAAGATGCAAGAGCTCAATGTCAAAACCCATGCAGCGGAACGAAATTCCTTTGACTTCAGCAAATGATGCTTGATACGGCGGTTCCGCATCCAGACGAAATTTAATTTCTTCTCCGAAGGTGATGGACTCGACAATACCTTTGCTCAGAATTTCTGGTAGCTTAATTGTGGTTTTTCCGCTGCGCTCAAGCACAGCCCCCGCGGCAGTCGAGGTCATGACTCTTACGTCCTTGAAGATGCCCGTGAAATCTTCAATTAGTCTCTTCCGCTCGCTTGCGTCAAGCCCCTCAACAGCCGACCAGACGTCGGTGAAATACTGCTGAAAGCTCAGTCCGGTAGCTTCTAATAACAACTCAGGGAAACCCGTGGTCCGCAAGATTACGTCATCCCCAAGTATCCGGAAATCCGTAGATTGGGGCAAACGCAAATAACTCTCCAGCGTTAGCCTTAGAGCGTCAATTTCCCCTGTGGTATTTGGTTCTGAACGGTTCGACTCGTTGTCGAGCTCGGCACTAATCTCCATAAACAGGCTCCAGATAGACATCGATAGTTTTTATCTACCCGTTTACTCTTGCGTTGACTCTTTTGGTCGATTATTTAATGGAAAGCTATCACCAGTAAACCAAGTGTTTTTCGGCATGAAATTAACAGAAAACAGAAAGGGAAAAATGAGCAAAAATCTGACAATGCATCTTTGTCATTTAATCCAGTTCGAGAGTGAAAGTAACGTGTTATTATATTTATACAAAGATAGTGTCGTAAGCCTTGGCTTGCTGCGTCGCGGAAGTAGCGAGGCCACCCGTCATGGGGACAGTCAGCAGAGCAGACACAAAAATTTGAGAGAGGTGCGGCGAAAGCCTCACCTCTCGCTTTTTGCTTCTGCTGCAAGGAAGCAATACTGACGAAGAACAATTTGAGCGCTCAGCAACTCGAAACTCGTTGTATCCTTAGATAAAAGGCTTTCTCTTATTGCTCCAGCATAGAAATCCGCGACTTGCACTCCGGCCTTTACCGCTGAGACAAGCTCAAGATTCATTCTGCAATATCTCCCTCCACGCTTATTTTCATCAGCAACAGAGCGGATATCTGACAGAAAACTCTTCTGGTATTTTTGCCAACCGCCCTGCTTAGCCAAGTAAATGTTCAGCTCATCAAATTCTAGCAAAGCATTGCGTATGCACACTTTGACTAGCTCTGTGTAGATAAAGAAGCGCTCAAAATGACCTTTGGTTCCTGTGTGGACATAATAAGAACCATAGACCAGTGTTCTCGACTTTGAAAATCTTTCAGCGATCTTGTTCTTTTGCTCTAGGCTCATATCAGAATAGTGTAATCTTGGCAAAATATGCAGCCTATTTTTCTTTGCTTGCCTTACAACCTCAAAGTAATCCGGAACGATTTCTTGCATTCCCTGATCCAACATTTTCTTTGCGGAATGAGCGCCCTCAAAAACAGTCATGGCAACGCTCATGATCTGCTGATTGTCCATGGTACCGGACTCATCGATATAGGCATGGCGAAACATTTCTTCCTTTTCGGATGCATTTGCACGTGGGGAGCTAAATCAGCATAGCAGTATTTTTTTATGGAGCTGTGCTTTAATCTGACACCATTTTTCGCACTGCAAATTTGATTGCACGGGCGGGTATAATCACAATTGGAATGTTTGAGTATAGAGTTGTGAAAAAACTGACTAATGCAGAGGTCCATGACATTGAAGAAAAAACTTCGATTAAGCTTCCGGGCTTGTTTCATAAGTTGCTCGTCGAATTAGGATATGGGCAGCTCTCTGAACGGATGGAAATCTACCACCCGTTAAGGGTTCCACACTCCCTAATCACAGATTCGGAAATGATTGTATTTGGTCAAAACAAAAGTCAAAAGTCGTTTTTTGTCATCGATTCCAGAAAAGAGCTTGTTGCCGACATTCTCGCTAAAGATATCAGCAATTTGCAAGAAGTCCACAACTGGCTGGAATACAGCGATTGGCTTTGCTGCCATCAAAACGATTTCCTGAGCAAAAAGGTTGAATCCAAAAGAACCAGCATAAAGGCGCTTACGCAAAAATACGGTAATGACATTGAAATCATCGATTTAACATCGAAAAGCGATGAGCCTTGGGCAGCTAAGTTCAGCCCATTCTACCCTCATGGCGGGATTCCGGTCCCCTTTTCAAAGAACACAACAGGCGAATCAGTAGAGGGAATCTGGCAAGCACTTAAAGTATTTGAATCAAGCGATGTGGATCTTACCAAGCTTTCAATCAAGAATATGAAAGGATTGAAAAGAACGGTGAAGAAATTCGGCAAGGTGCTAGGACACAGAGAAGGCGTGCAGGGGAATAGGCTTTTACCTTACATTGAGGCACGAATTAAGATTTATCTGCCTTGTTATCGTTGGGTATTGGAAAACCGATTGCAAGCTGAGCTGGACGAGCTGCGCGACCTTTGTATCTCGAACGAAGTCATTCTTTTGGACTATGAGAAAAACTGTGATGTGTTTGATGAATCGCGCCCGTTATCTCACGCAGGACTCGTTCGAGCCTTCTTATTAGACGAATGGCCGTCTTAGCAATTATCAAACAAGCAAAGCGCTAATGTTCTGCTTATAATTGATAAGTGTATCGAGCAAAACTGAAATTGCTTCGCGTTGACTTCGCCACATGAACTTCTCGTTTACTTCCGTGGAGCTGACCCATCGATATTCATCGTGCTCTTCATTGAGAATAACCTCGTGTTCGGAGCCGAATTCAGCGGCAAAAACAGGAAACATATAAATAGCGTTTTTGGGCCGAAAGAAAAAAGATTCCAAATACTCCACAAGAAACATCAACTCAGATCTGATACCAGTTTCTTCAAACAATTCTCTGCGTGCAGCCTCTTCGGCCTTTTCCTCGGGCTGAACGCCACCATAGATTGGCTGCCAGGATTGCGCATAGGTGTCGCCGTCCGAGCGGCGCAATTGCAGAAATTCAAAATCGCTGCTTTTGCGCCGGAACACATACACAGCAATACCATCACTAAGAATTGGAATCATAAGTTCTCCAAAAATGTCTTCCGCAAAGATGCAAGCAATTAGCTGAAAGAATATTGTCGACAGCTATTTTAGCGCACTGCATAGCCTGCAAAACAGCGGAATTGACTAGTAACACTTGACCTTGCGTCTTAGGGGAATCTATAGCAAGTCTATGGTTAGCAGCATTCAAAATATGCAGCATTCCCCGTATACCACATACTGATTTCAGGAGCGTTTCTTTGGACGATAACACGTGCAGTCGATAAAAGATATTGTCTGTCTTTCGCCAGCAAGCTGGAGCTCGATTAAAGCTCGAGAGCAACATCTCATGAGCAGAGCATCCAGGCATTTTCGTGTCTGGTATTTCAACCCGCCGATCATTGGTGCAGGAAAAAATTTGCTCAACGTCGAGTCAAATCTGGAAAATATTTCGGAAGCAGATCTCTATGCTGCATCTATTAACGAGAAGGAAGCTAACAATGCACTGGCTTTCATGATGGATGAATTCGTGTGCAATAGCATTGACGCACCGTATATACTCTGGTACTGCGGACCTCGGGCAATCGAGTGGAGCAAAAATTTGCAAGCGCTTGTCACCATATACGATTGCACAGAACATATCACGCAGTTTGAAAAACTTTCTGTTCTCGAAGAAGAGCTCTTGAGAAAAGCCGATCTGGTTTTTACAAGCGGGCAAAGTCTCTATGAAGAGAAATTTGCGCAACATCCGCATGTGTTCTCATTTCCTAACAGCGTGAGTACCCAAGATTTCGAAGCAGCAAGGAGTAAATACAAAGACCCAGAAGATCAATCCAAAATTCCCCACCCCCGCCTTGGCTATTTTGGACGCATCAACGAGCGTGTTGATTTTGCACTGATCAACGAGCTGGCTGAAAAGCGACCAGACTGGCAGCTAATTTTTGTGGGTCCACTTGAAATTGCACCAGAGAAACTCCCACACGCGCAGAACATTCATTTCCTCGGTGAAAAAGACTACGCGCAACTGGCGGCTTATCTTGCCGGCTGGGACGTGGCACTGGTGCCTTTTGTAAGCAGCGAATACACACGATATTTGAATCCAGAAAAGACAGCTGAATACCTGGCTGCTGGTACGCCAGTGGTTTCGACGCCAATACCAGATATGGTTCGCCCGTATGCCAGCAAGCGGCTGGTTCGCGTGGCAGGATCTCTTGAGGAATTCATTGAATCCTGTCAGATGAGCATGGATTCAGGCCATCCTGTGAACCAGGAAACAATTGATGATTTCCTCCGGCACACATCATGGGACGAAACCTGGGCCAAGATGGAAAATTGCATTAAAGACATGATCAAACTAAAAACAGAAGGCTTCTCCACATCAGGTTTAGATCGCGACTTCCGTGAGCTCGGCAGCCGCCTGGGAACACATCCTTAACCCCAATCCTCAGAGAGAAATATGTTTGAAGCGAACCGGTCCTCTACCAGCACTTCGAGAAATACGCCGTGCTTTGGAGCTCGTGTCCTTGCCAACGGCAGAGTTGCTTTTGGATTCTGGGCGCCATCTGCACAGCAGGTGGAATTGCTGCTTTTCAAACAGAACGGACAGATGCTGCCCATGGAAAAGGCAGCCGACGGCTGGTTTCTGCTTGAGACAGATCTTGCCAGTGAAGGCGATTTATATATGTACGTGATCAACGGTGAGCAGCGTGTACCAGATCCAGCGTCGCGCTTCCAACCGGAGGACGTAGACGGTCCCAGCATGATTGTCCGAGACCATGGCTCGGATTTCAAAAACAGTAACTGGAAGGGCTTGCCCTGGAATGAAACCGTAATCTACGAGCTTCATGTCGGCACGTTCACCCCCGAAGGCACTTTCGAAGGGGTGGAACGAAAACTCGACTATCTAAAATATCTCGGCGCTACAGCAATCGAATTAATGCCACTTGCAGACTTTCCTGGGCGCTACAACTGGGGTTACGACGGTGTTTTGCTTTTCGCTCCCGACAGTAGCTATGGCACTCCAGACGATCTGCGCGGTCTTATAAAAGCAGCACACCAGCGCCAGATGATGGTTTTCCTGGATGTGGTCTATAACCATTTTGGGCCACAGGGAAACTATTTACATTCATACGCCAAACAATTTTTCAACGAAAAACACTCCACACCATGGGGCGCTGCGATAAACTTCGACGGCGAAAACAGCAAATATGTGCGTCAGTTTTACTTGCAGAATGCTCTTTATTGGCTGACTGAATTCCAGTTTGACGGTTTGCGATTTGATGCAGTGCATGCTATCGCTGATGGAACCGAGGAGCATGTAATCAGCGAAATTGCCAAAACGATTACCAGCACAATTGGAAAAGAAAGACAAATCCATTTGATGATCGAAAACGATCGCAACAATCGAAGCTTTCTGGTACTGAAAGACCCCGACGAAAATGAGCTGATAAATGCGCAATGGAACGATGATATCCACCACGCGCTGCACGTAATCGCAAGCGACGAAAGTTCGGGATATTATGTCGATTATGTAGAGGAAAGCTCGCCCCGCTCGCCTATTCAGCACCTCGCGCGCTGCTTAAGCGAAGGTTTTGCTTATCAGGGCGAAGCATCCACACATAAAGATGGGCAGCCACGTGGGGAACCAAGTCATGATTTGCCCCCGCAAAAATTCATCTCCTTTATTCAAAACCACGACCAGGTCGGAAACAGGGCCCTGGGTGACAGGCTTCATTCTCTTTCGCAGCCGCACAAGTTGAAGGCTCTGACTTCGATTCTGCTTCTCAACCCGAGCATTCCATTAATATTCATGGGACAGGAGTTCGACTGCAGCGCACCATTTTATTATTTCTGCGATATGGAACCTGAGCTTGGCAAACTAATTCGCGAAGGGAGGCGCAACGAATTCGCGCATTTTCCGGAGTTTGCCAGTGAAGAAGCGCGACGCAGAATTCCAGATCCATTATCCAAAAACACTTTTTTCGGCTCGAAAATTCTCTGGCATGAAACTGACAAAAATTTCCAGACACTGGAATTTTATCGAGAGTTACTCAATCTTAGAAAAAAGCATATTATGCCCCTGCTGCGTGAAAGCAATAATGTCAGCAGCGAGATTCTCAGCCAGGAAACCGACTGTTTGTGTGTTAGCTGGACATTCGGCCAGAGACAAGTCTGCTTGCTCTCAAATCTTTCAGACTCCATCGCCGACCTCTCGAAACACAAAATTGCCTGTGAGGGAGAAACAATTTTCTCTACTCACGTCAACATAAAAATAGCAAATCAAACACTGCCTCCGTGGTGCACGTTATGGAGAATAGCAAATGCATAGCACACAGACGCGTCCGGCTAGAATATTGCCAGTCACGGATGAATGTGTCATCCCGAGAGCAACCTATCGTATACAAGTTAATACCTCCTTTAATTTGAAGGCGGTATTAGATCTGGTGCCATATCTGGAGAAGCTGGGCATTAGCCATATTTATCTTTCTCCTGTAATGAAGGCTGCAGCAGGAAGCACACATGGATATGACCTTGTAACCCACAAAGAAATCAACCCAGAGATTGGCAGCCTGGAAGATTTAAATCTGTTGAGCGCGGAGCTCAGTGCTCGAAATATGAGCATCTTGCTCGATATAGTGCCCAACCACATGGGGATCGCCAAAGATAACCAGTGGTGGCAGGGCTTACTGGAGTATGGAGAAGGCTCAGCATATGCGCATTACTTCGATATAGATTGGCATCCTGTGAAGCAAGAACTGCGTGGCAAAGTCACTCTACCGATTCTTGGAGATTCGTACGGCAGCATTTTGCTGAGCGGCCAGCTATCACTTAAGTTCAACAAGCAGACAGGCAATCTGACGTTGTTTTATTACGAACACGAATTGCCCATAAGTCCGCGTACCTATCCAGAGGTTTTATCTTTGCGTCTTGATGAACTACAAAGACGGCTTCCTTCTGATTCTGCAGATCTTGCAGAATACAAAAGCATACTCAGCGCGCTGCAATCCACCGGCAATATAGAACTGCCATCATACAACGCCCCGGTCAAAGAAAGTGAACTACAGAAGAAACGTTTAGCTAAACTTTGTGGGCGCAACAATATCATTGCACAGTTTATCGATGAGAACACAAAATTTTTTCAGGCGGGTACCAACGATCTGAAGGCGATCCCGCGCTTGCATAAATTACTGGAACTGCAGTCGTACCGTCTTGTTTACTGGCGAGTTGCTAATGACGAAATTAATTATCGGCGCTTTTTCGATGTTAACTCGTTGGCTGCAGTCAGAACCGAGGATGAAACAGTTTTTGATGAGATGCATGAATTAGTTTTCGACCTCATTGCCAGCGGCACGATAACTGGCCTTCGAGTGGATCACCCAGATGGGCTTTTCAATCCGGCGCAGTATTTTGCCAAGCTGCAAGAAGAAGCAAAAAAAGTATTGCGGTCGAGGCGGAGTGAACCGGACAACAGCAAGCCATTGTATGTAGTTGTGGAGAAGATTCTGGCACAGGTGGAATCGTTGGAAGAGAACTGGGATGTTCACGGCACAACTGGATATGACTTCATGAATGAGCTCATGCAGGTCTTCATTGATGCGCGAAAAGAGAGCGAATTCACTCGCATCTATGATGAATTCATCGGTGAAACTCATAACTATGAAGAGATGAAAACCGCCTGCAAGCAGTTAATTCTAGATGTCGTGCTCGCCAGTGAGCTCAACGTATTAGCAAACCGCTTAAGTAAACTGGCCGAAAGCAGCGTTTATTTCAGAGACATAACTTTGAACTCGCTTAGAAACGCGCTCAGAGACGTCGTGCTTTATTTCCCAGTTTATCGCACTTATGTAGCGCCTGGATGCGTGGACAAAACGGCACGACACTTTGTAGATTGGGCGGTTGGAAAAGCGAAGAAAAATGCAAAAATGGTCAGTCACGAGGTATACGACTTTGTTCGAGACGTCTTGCTTTTGAACGTAGATCCTCAGCATTTCGGCACGTCACCTGAAAGCGCCACAAGATTCAAGCAAGATATGGAAATTTTCGCTATGCAGTTCCAGCAATTTACGGGGCCTGTTATGGCAAAAAGCATAGAGGATACCTTGTTTTATCGTTACGCGCGCTTTATTGCATTAAACGAAGTTGGCGGCGAGCCGGACAAAATGGGCAGCTCAATTAGTGCCTTCCATCAACGCAATGAGCGGCGCTTTGAAAAGTTTCCGCACAGCCTTCTTGCCACAAGCACCCACGACACAAAGCGTTCGGAAGATGTAAGAGCAAGGCTGCTGGCATTATCCGAAATTCCTCAGCTCTGGGAGCAAAAGGCACAACTCTGGTCGCGGATGAACCGCGGAAAAAAACTCGGCACCCCGGAGGAACCACTTCCGGATGCAAATGACGAATATTTTCTATACCAGACTCTTGTCGGGGCATTGCCACTGGATATAGACTCCGAAGAACAGATTAGTGATTTCCGAAGCAGAATGCTGGAATATGCGCAGAAAGCCGCACGTGAATCCAAGCGATTCAGCAGCTGGTTGTTTCAAAACCAAGAATACGAAAAAGCGCTGAGCGAATTTGTAAGTGCAATTCTCACACCAAGCACAACCAATACATTCATCAGTGATCTCAAATCATTTACAAATGCGCTCGCTCCGGTGGGTTTGATTAATAGTATTGCGCAAACCACATTAAAGTTGTGCTGCCCAGGAGTACCAGACTTTTATCAAGGCACGGAGACCTGGGATTTCAGCCTGGTTGATCCAGACAACAGAAGAAAAGTTAAGTTCCAGGAGCGAGACAGCATGCTTGCAGCTTTGCTGAACTCCGGTTCAAACAAAATGCCTCAAACGCAGTATCAAAAAAATAGCTCAGCTGGTTCATCTTGGTTTTCCGGCAGTGATAAGGGCGAACTCAAAATTAGCCTGATATCAAAATTACTCCAGCAACGCAACCAGAAGCATGAGCTCTTCAAATACGGCAATTACAAAGCGATTCTCGCAGAAGGAAAAAAGGCAGAACACGTTCTTGCTTTCAGCAGGTCTTTCGAAAACAAACACATCATTGTGCTGGTTCCCAGATTGATAATTGGATTTGCTGAAATCAACGATGAGGAATCTTTGCGAAAAATTGATTGGCGTAGCGCCTTGTCCTCGAAGGCGCTCTGGGAAGGAACGACAATGGTTATTCCGGAGAACTTAAGAGGGCTGGTCGCACGAGAGATAGTTTCAGGAAAAGAATTCAAACTCTCAGACAAACTCGAACTGGCAAACTGTTTTGGTTCGTATCCCGCGTTTATTTTGGAAATAGACGCATAGTCGCAAGCAGCGAAAAGGAGCAAAATGCAAACGATAGGAGGCAAGCAAGTAAGCGCAGGTCAGGCCAGCCCTCTGGGGGCAACCTGGGATGGGCTAGGCGTAAATTTCGCATTGTTCTCCGAGCATGCTACAAAAGTCGAGCTATGCCTTTTCGACTCTATCGACGATGCCGTTGAAAAAGTGAGAATTCAGTTGCCTGAGAATGACGCCTTCGTCTGGCACGGTTATGTAAAAGACATCAAGCCAGGTCAAATATATGGCTATCGTGTTTATGGTCCATACGAGCCAGAGAATGGACTCAGGTTCAACCATAACAAAATGCTGGTGGATCCTTATGCGCTCTGCGTGGTGCGCAGCACTAAATGGGATGACAACTTATTCGGTTATTCCATCGGCCATGAGAAGGAGGATCTTTCATTTGACGAACGGGATTCAGCTGCAAATGCGCCGCTTGCAGCCGTGGTGGATCCCAGCTTTGTCTGGGGCGACGACAAGCCTTTGAGGACTCCCTGGCACAAAACCGTAATCTACGAGGCACACGTCAAAGGATTGACTAAATTGAATCCTAAAGTGCCGGAAGAGCTGCGCGGCACCTATTCAGGCCTGGCTCACGATTCAATGATCGAGCATTTCACAAGCCTGGGCGTAACAGCTGTCGAACTAATGCCGGTGCATCACAGAGTGAACAGCCGGCAATTTCTCGAGCGCGGACTGAATGATTACTGGGGATATAACACACTTTCGTTTTTCGCTCCAGACAGCCGGTTTGCATCTGAGCAGGGCACAATCGAGCATGTGCAAGAATTCAAACGCATGGTGCGCGCCTTGCACGCGGCTGGAATTGAAGTGATACTGGATGTGGTGTATAACCACACCATAGAGGGGAATCACATGGGTCCTACTCTGTCTTTTCGTGGCATAGACAACACATCTTACTACCGCACAGTCGAAGGCAATCAACGGTACTATATGGACTATACTGGCTGCGGCAATACGCTTAACATGATGCATCCGCGTGTTTTACAGTTGCTCATGGATAGCCTGCGTTACTGGACAAACGAAATGCACGTGGATGGGTTCAGGTTTGATTTGGCCAGCGCACTTGCACGAGAATTATTTGAAGTAAACAGCCTTTCAGCCTTTTTCGACGTAATCCATCAAGATCCGATCATTTCACAGGTCAAGCTGATTGCAGAACCGTGGGATGTAGGGGCGGGAGGATATCAGGTTGGTAATTTCCCTGTTCTCTGGACAGAATGGAATGGTAAATACAGAGACACGATGCGCCGTTTCATCAAAGGTGATCAGGGTGAGCTTGGTCAATTCGCCACTAGATTTACAGGCAGCAGTGACCTTTATGAACGTACGGGCAGAAAGCCTTTTGCCAGCATCAATTTCATTACCTGCCATGACGGTTTTCCTTTGCATGATCTCGTGAGTTACAACGAAAAACACAACGAAGCAAATGGCGAAAACAACAGAGACGGTGAATCACACAATTGCAGTTGGAATTGCGGAGCAGAGGGACAAAGTGATGATTCAAAAATTCTCGATTTTCGCTTCAAACAAAAACGCAATTTTATGACGGCTTTGCTTATGTCAATTGGCGTTCCCATGCTAAGCGGCGGAGATGAACTAAGTCGTACTCAGGGCGGCAATAATAATGCCTACTGCCAGGATAACGAAATAAGCTGGTACAACTGGGAATTGAATGAGCGTGAACAGGCGTTCTTCAATTTTGTGAAAAAAGTTATGGCGATTCGCAAGAGTCAGCTTACAATTCAACGGAAAGATTTCAGAACAGAAGGCGCAGAAATCATATGGTATTCGCCTGCAGGCAAAGAAATGACCGAAGCCCAATGGACCAAAGCAGATCAAAATTGCGTCGGCGTAATGTTAAAAAGTAACGGACTATCAGAAGAAGTGCACAGCGCAGGACAGGAAACAAAAGCTCAAACGCTGCTCTTCCTGGTAAACCCATCAGCAAGCAAAATTTCCTTCCAGCTGCCTTCCTATAACAATAACGAGACATGGAACGTTTTGCTCGACACACGTTTTGAGAACGGAGGTGACGCGCAAGACGTTTCAGGCAAAATTGAGCTTGCCGAATACAGCATTCAGCTCCTCTGCTCGAAATATGAAGCTCCGCCATCGGAGCATCAATGAAAAACCGCTTGAGGCCAGATATTATGCCTCACATAATCGACCAGCTCAAGAGCCATTGTTTTCCAGGCAACTGTGCTCGATTCTGTGAGTGGGGCTCTGGTATCAGCATCATAGCTGTCGTGAATTGTCCCCGATTCAAAGAAATCATTTCTTATAGTTGCCACTACGCGCGATGCAAGTTCAGAGGCATGCGCACGATAGCCCTGCTCCTGCAATGCACGGAACACTAATACATTAGGTAATACCCACATTGGTCCCCAGCAGTTGGGTACCATCATTCGTCCATGTATGGATCTGCGTGCTTGATGGTAGAGTGGGTCCTCTGCTGAAACAGATGAAATACCAGCAGGGCGAAAAAACTTTTGCGGATTGATGAGACTCTCCATGACAATCTTGCGTCGATACGCATTGCAGATTCCCAGTAAGGCAGGGTAGGCGCAGGTCCAGGATTCCACCGGAATCAGCTCGCCGCTGTCGCAATTCATATTGAAATAGAGCCTCCTGTCTTCGTCCCAAAGCAGATCCTCTATCTTAAACTGCAAATCAGAAGCAAGCCCCAAATAGTGCTCTGCTTCAGTTATTTTGCCGAGCCTCACACAACAATCAGCAAATCGCTGGAATTCTCGTACTAACAAGCTGTTCAAGTCCACTGCTGCAATATGAGATTCAAGCGCCATTAACGGCTGATTGCTATCGCTAAAAAACAGAGACTCAAGCGGAACAAAGTCTGCATTCGAGAAAACACCGCTTTCAGCCGTGCTCCCCCAAAAAAATAAGCCAGAGCTGTCACGGCGCTTTTCTAGATAGTAGTTCAAGTATTTCTTCAATCCATACCACTGCTTGTTCAAAATTATTGGGTCTGAGGATCGTACTGCCAACTGACAAAGAAATGGCTTGAAATGCCTGTTGCTGTCCGGCTGTTTGTAGGCGTAAACTGATTGTGGAACTCGTCCATCAATTTCTTGAAAGTGCAGAAAGTTCTCTACAAGCCCAGAGGCAAGCCGCTGCTTCCCGAATTTCTCGTAGCTTTGTATGAAATAGTAAGCTTGCCAATCATTCATCTGTAAACATTCAATTGCAGACTTATTTTCAGGAACATTATCCTCGCAAGTAGTGACATATTTTGATGAGAACAAACCTGCAGGTTCACAAATCGCAGCTTCCGCCCTCCTCATTAGCTGATTGAACATCATTTCCACAGTCAAACTGAAAGCAATTTGCATAATAATCTTCGCCTCGGGCCGAGCTGCAATCAAAAAACTTGCTATTTAAACCATATCAATCAGTCCGGGGAAAGTGGGACGACTATGGCAGAAAACAACGATCTGGAATCAAATCCTTTCTGGTACAAAGACGCGGTAATCTACCAGGTTCATGTCAAATCGTTTTTTGACGCTAACGGAGATGGTTATGGTGACTTTGCAGGACTCATCGAAAAGCTCGACTACATAAAAGATCTGGGCGTCACATGCATTTGGCTCCTGCCATTTTATCCATCACCTCTGCGCGATGACGGCTATGACATTGCAGACTACACCGCGGTGAACAATCTCTATGGCAGCATGACCGACTTCCGCAATTTTCTTGAACTTGCTCATAAGGCAGGCTTGCGTGTCATTACAGAGCTGGTAATTAACCACACGTCTGATCAGCATCCGTGGTTTCAGGCAGCTCGCCGTGCGCCTGCAGGGAGCAGAAAGCGCGACTGGTATGTCTGGACGGATGATGAATACAAGTACAAAGATGCGCGCATTATCTTCCTCGATACGGAGAAGTCTAACTGGACCTGGGACGAACTTGCACAATCATTTTACTGGCACAGATTCTTTAGTCATCAGCCAGATCTTAACTTCGACAATCCGAGCGTATTGAAAGCACTCGTCCGAGTAATGCGGTACTGGTTGGATATAGGAGTGGATGGGCTTCGACTTGATGCGATACCGTATCTGGTGGAACGCGACGGAACCAGTTGCGAAAATTTGCCGGAGACACATGCGGTATTAAAGCTACTGCGAAAAGAGTTGGACCGTAAATACAAAGACAGGATTTTTATCGCAGAAGCTAATCAGTGGCCTCAAGACGTGAGACAGTATTTCGGCAATAGTGACGAATGCCATATGGCATTTCATTTTCCAATCATGCCCCGTCTGTATCTGGCAGTCCACCAGGAAAACAACAGCTCATTGATTGAAGTGCTGAAGCAAACACCCCCAATTCCAGATGACTGCCAGTGGGCAATATTCTTACGCAACCATGATGAACTTACTCTGGAAATGGTCACAGAAGTTGAGCGTGAATACATGTACAAAGCCTACGCACCGGAGATGCGCATGCGCTGCAACCTGGGAATCAGACGCCGGCTTGCTCCATTAATGGACTTCTCCCGAAGGCGAATCGAACTGATGAACGGCTTGCTCTTCTCACTGCCTGGAACGCCGATTGTTTACTATGGTGATGAAATAGGAATGGGAGACAATATCTGGCTTTCTGATAGAAACGGCGTTCGTACACCGATGCAATGGACTTCAGGGTTCAACTCCGGCTTTTCAAATGCGCCAGCGAATGCTTTGTACGCACCGATTATTTCAGATCCTATATCAGGCTTTCAGGCCGTGAATGTGGAATCGCAGTTGAACAATCCATCGTCGCTGTTGAATTGGATGAGCAAGATTATTACTTTGCGCAAGAATCACCTGGAATTCGGAAGAGGATCCTTTGAGATTGTTGAGACATCGAATAACAAAACATTCGCATACTTGCGGAAATACCAGCAAAGCTCGATTCTTGTCGTGGCGAATCTTTCGCAATATCCTCAGGTCTGTTCACTGAAGCTTGAGGGATACGCAGGAACGTTCCCGAGAAATTTATTCGGTGGAACGCGCTTTCATCAGATGAGCAAAGAACCATATACCATTACCCTCGGCGCTTATGATTTCTATTGGCTGCATCTTACGGATAGCAGTCAAATGAGCTTCGAACCGGCAGACAGCACGCGAGCGATCAAGCGACTCCAGTCCGAAATGATCAGCCACGCGCAATAGAAGTAGGAAACGAGAAGCAGAGCCCCGGGAGCGCCGGCAGCCTGCCGGCTTCTAAAAGTGATCTCCGATTCCGACCGGAGCAGAAGCCGGCAGGCTGCGGGCGCTCCCGGAATGCTAAATGAAGGACCGTTACTCAAGGATCTATTCGTCGGGCATCATGTTTTTTGCGTGTTTGTTGCAATATTCGAGCAGGGGTTTTACTTTCTCCGGAACACTGAGTTGATCGAAGGTCACCTTATGTTTTTTGCCGTCCACATCAAGATCAAAGGTGTAGTAATACACGTCACGCGCTTGCGGCACTTTCTTGCTCGTTTCATTCATGATGCCGCTCTATTGAACAAGCGCCTCAAGATCAGGGGCAGGATTCTCTGCAGTATCAATGTTCAATCCCATGAAAATTGGAGCAAAGCCGCCAGATCTTCTGAAATACAGTTTCATGCGTTTCACTCCTTTTTTGCTACCCGCTGCAAAAGCCACGGCTTGAATAAACGAATCTCATCATTTTATCTCCGAGACCGCTCATCTGAAATTCTCAAGAGCTAATTGCATACTATTTGCAACCTGAGGGCTTGCGATATCTGGCACTTTGAATCGTGCCCAAAGTTTCGTTTCGTCCCATGATTAAGGAATCTCGTAAGAAATCCTACCTATATAAAGATCTGATCTAATCTGTGGGTCTTGTTAAGAACTGAGGAACCTGCTGAGGAGGACTTCCCTTGAAAATAGCGGTTTGTATAAAGGCGGTCCCGGACACGGAAGCCAAAATCGTCATCGCCGGCGATAAGAAAAGCATCGACACAGCCGGTATCCGGTTTGTGTGCAGCCCCTACGATGAGTTTGCCATCGAAGAGGCGCTTCTGCAGAAGCAAAAACACGGTGGAGAGACCATGGTGTTCTCCATGGGTGGCGCAGAATGCACTGATGTTCTCCGCGATGCACTCGCACGCGGCATCGATAACGCCACACATTTGAACGACCCTGCCTTTACAAACCTTGATCCGCTCAGCACTGCCAAAGTTCTAGCAGCTGCAATCAAAGATGGCTACGAACTCATTCTTCTCGGCCAGCAAGGTGTAGGCGGAGACCATAGCCAGGTTCCCGCAATGCTTGCCGAACTTCTCGATGTGCCGCAAGCAACCATCGTAACAAAGCTGGAGATTGAAGGCGGCAAATTCAAAGCCATCCGAGAAATCGAAGGCGCGCGTGAAGTGGTCGAAGGAAGCCTGCCTGTAGCCATCAGTGCGCAAAAGGGTTTGAACGAACCACGCTACCCCGGTATCAAGGGCGTGATGGCAGCTCGCAGAAAAGAAATTACGGTAAAAAATGCCGAAGCATTAGGTCTTGCCGGAAAAATCAATCCAGCACTGGATGTCGCTGAGATGGCAGAGCCACCAGCGCGTCCGCAAGGCAGGCTGATCGATGGTGACATCGATACCCAGGTTAAAACATTGGTTCAGTTGCTGAAGACTGAAGCCCAGGTTATCTAATTTTGATTTACCGCAACAAGTTTTAGGAGAACAAAAATGGCAAGCGGCATACTCGTATTCCTCGAGCAAAGAAATGGCTCCATCAGAAAGGCAAGTCTGGAAGCGCTGTCTGAAGCACGTCGCCAGCTTGGCGGCAAAGAGCCAATCACAGCACTCATCGTTGGTCACAATATCAAGACACTATCGGCGGTGGCAAACAAGTGCAAGCCGGACAAAATCATGGTTACAGATGCAGCAGATTTTGCAAATTACTCAACTGAAGCTTACGCAGCAGCACTTACAACTGCAGTAAAACAAGTTGATCCGAAATATGTCTTTGCAGCAAACACTTCGATGTCGAAAGACCTGCTTCCTCGCGTTGCAGCCAGACTTGATGCAGCCTGCGTCACTGACGTTTCAGGACTTCGAGCCGAGGGCGACAAAATTCAGCCCGTACATCCGATGTACTCCGGCAAAGCAAACGGCATTTTCAATTTGAAATCGGCAGTTTCGTTCATCACTCTTCGTCCAAACGTTTTTGCCTTGTCTGAAAGCGAGAATGGACATCATGCAGACGTAGTGGATTTGCCTGTAACAGTGGGCAATGTGCGCGCTAAAGTTACAGAGATTCAAGCAAGCGGCGAGCAGAAAATCGAACTCTCCGAAGCCAGCGTTATCGTCTCCGGCGGACGCGGAATCAAGGGTCCAGAGAACTGGGGCGTTCTGCAAAATCTTTGCGGAGTTCTCGGTGCCGCACTCGGCGCATCTCGAGCAGTCGTGGATGCAGGATGGATCGATCACCAGCATCAAGTCGGACAAACAGGCAAAGTGGTTAGTCCACAGCTCTACATTGCCTGCGGCATCTCCGGAGCTATCCAGCACCTCGCAGGCATGTCCTCTTCAAAAGTAATTGTCGCGATCAATAAAGATCCGGAAGCCCCAATCTTCAAGCATGCGACCTACGGCATCGTGGGTGATGTGTTCGAAGTTGTGCCTAAACTGACCGAAGAGCTGAAAAAGCACGGCAGCAACTAATTCGGTGCGAGCCGAATAATTATGGTACGGGCGCCTCACGGGCGCCCTTATTCTTTAACTGAAAGAAATCGACTGAGCGAAATTCAAAAATAATATGAAAGGCTCTGCAAATTGCTATTATTGGTGTCATTGCCACGAGGAAAGATTATGCCAATTGCAACCGGACTTTCGGGAAACGAAATTTTTTGTCTTGAACAAAAGGGCTTTAAACATGGCGACCTGATCGTAGGCAACAGTGTATTTTCGCTAGGTGTACGAGGCGGACTTGCTTCTGGACTAAAAACAATGGTGGGCGGCGAAGTCAGCCAGGTGACGGAACTTATTCGTACAGGCAGACAACAGGCATACGACAGATTGCTGAACGAGGCAAGAAAACATAAAGCAGCAGGTATTACCGGAGTGTCGGTTGATCTGGTACAACATCCAAATTGCCAGGAATTTCTCTGCCTCGGTTCAGTTCTTCAGGGTGACTCAGACAAGTTGTTCTCTACTTGTGCCGATGGACAAGACCTCTATTGCCAGCTCGACGCAGGCTACAGCCCAATCAGTTTCGCCTTTGGCAACGTCGCCTACGCACTCGGTATCACAGGCGGTATCATGGGTAGCGTTCGCAGCATGCAGAGGGGCGAGGTTGTCGAGTTTAGCCAGATTCTCTACACGACCCGGCATCACGCTCTTACACGCCTGGTTGCCGAAGCAAAACGGGATGGCGCAAATGTGGTGCTCGGCGTACAAACATTGATCCGTCCATATTTCGATATGCAAGAGATGCTTCTCTCGGGAACGGCATCGTTCAACCCGGCGCTTCCAGCAGAGTATACGGAGAAACCGGCGACTTGCAGTCTGACAAATGCTGAACTGTGGAATCTTACAAAATTAGGCTATGCGCCGCTAGAATTGTTGATTGGCGTATCTGTTTACTCCATCGGATTAGTAGGCGGTATCACGGCCAGCATCAAACAGCTTGCTGGAGGAGAAATTCATGAATTATCACGGCTCATTTATGATGCTAGAGAACAAGCAATCGAATCAATGAAACGAGAAGCAGCCGGCATAGGCGCCGACGAGGTTGTTGGGCTTAAAACCTATGTATATGACCTCGGGGGTGGCATGCTGGAATTCTTGAGCATCGGCACCGCAATAAAAAAGGTGCCGGGTTTGAAAACCGCATCCGATGCCTTGATGCCACAAGCGATAACAAAAGAGCCTGATCGGGTGCGGCCGAATTATGTGAATAATTCTTATCGTGAGCTGGTTTCAGAAACCTCTATGAATACAGGCATGCGTCTAAGCCTGAATCCAGAAAGCGATCTGAACAATATTGCGTCGAACAACATTTTTGGTTTTATACCAGCGAACAACCCACTGATCTCGTATATACTTCCAATACTAATAATTATGAGCTTTGTGCTCTTGCCCATGGCAATCCGCGGGTGCACCGGGCATTAGTGCGATAATTTAGTCTCTCCTATCGCCGCCACCGCCGCCGCCACCACTAGGAATGGTAGAACCACCGGGTCCACCGCCGCCACCGAGTCCGTGGGAATCGCCCCCGCCGCCACCGCCGCCAGCACCAAGTCCACCACCGCCAATACCACCCATTCCGCCGCCAATACCGCCCATTCCGCCGCCACCAGCGCCGAGGCCGCCGCCAGCGGGCGCAGGACCTCCACGGGGTCCACCGCCGCCAACGTTGGGCTGCGGGCTTCCTCCATTGCCAGCGCCACCACCGGCAAGCTCACTTGCGCCAGCGGCAATTGAAACAACAGGTTCCACTGCCTTAGCCTGGAAATCCACAGAGTTAGGCAGAAAAGGAAATGGCACAGGTAGGTGTACCGTCATTGCCGTGACTACACCAACATCGCCTATGTTTGGTGCTGGAACTGCGTTGGGCCAACTGGTTCCCTGTTTATCTTCGGTTCCAAGACCATTCCAACAATACCCGGTTACAAATGAAGAACCCGTCTTGCTAATAATTGCGGATTCATTGAACCTGTCTGCCGCGTTCAGCGCAGCAGTGTATCCCGCCGGTGCACTTCCCTGGCTGCTACTTGTATCTATGGCGCTTGCGGCAGCACGGGCCACTGATTTTGCAAGGTTATCGTTGGAGGTATTTGCCAGCACAAGGACGCCTATATCCAGGAGAAACAATACGATGGGAATCATGAAAAGGATTCCCACGACTGTTTCGACGATCGTTTGACCGGATTTACCAGAAGAATGACTATGGCGCATTTTTGCGCTCCCCCAACTCAAACGGGACACAGACAATTGGAGACAACATACCCATTTAATGTCACCTCGAAACTGTAAGAACCTGTCTCCATTCCTCTGCTAATTTTTTTGCATCATCCTTTCGCTCAAGCTTGTTCAGGAAACGAACGTAGTCCAGAAAAATTGCAGTGCCAATGGTTTTTTGTGCATTCGGGTTCTGCTTCAGAAGATTAAACGCTTGTTTATATGCCGACTCAGCTTCGGAATTAGCGCCAGTTGCTGCAAGTGCAGGAGCGACCTCATGCAAAATAAAAATTACCTTGAAGCTGCCTTGGCCAAAAACTTTTTCCGCAGTTTCAAGAGCCTTTTTCAATGACTCAACGGACTGCTGCATCTTTCCTTCCTTTTTATAGATAGCAGCTCTGGTCTGGTAAATATTGGTCAAAGTCATTTCACGATCAAGCGGATAAAAGCGGTCGCACATGGCTTGAGCTCGCAGCAGATAGTTTTCCGCTTGCGCTGGGTTGAGCTCAATTGCACTATCGGCTAAACGCAAAAGATCCTGACACATGGATGGATAATCTTTTGCCGGCATTTCTTCAAACACTTTCAGAGCTTTTTTGTAATAGGAGACATCGTTATAGACTCGTCCATACATAAGGTAGGCAGACGCAAGTTCCCTGTTATCCGCCTCACGGGCATGATCATAAATTGATACGGCTGATGCAATCTCTCTCTTAGCTTCAGCGTTTCGTCCTTCATCGAAATAAAGTGAAGCAAGCAAATAACGACAAACGGCAACCTGCGCTGACTCGGGTCCAAAACTGTTTCTGTTAATTTCCAAAGCACGTTCGAGTAGCTTCTCTGCTTCAGGATAATCTCTGCCTGTTTGAATATAAGCCCTTCCAAGTGCTCTGCAGGTTCTTGCCAGTTTCGGATCGCCGGCAGAAAGAACTTTATCTCCTAGTGCTAGAGCCTGTTTGTATCCTTCAATTGCCCCGCTGTAATCACCAGTGTTATGTGCAACAAGCGCGAGATTATGCAAACAACGGAACATGAGCTGATCGTTTTCACCAAATGTTTTTTCTACTATTTCCTTAATTGGGACAAGCATTGCTTTTGCGGTCTTCCTGTCGCCATCGTCTGATACGCTCATCGCTGCATCAATTGCATCATCACAGAATTTCCGCAATTGGATAAGCGCAGCTTGATCTGGCTTAGCACCTGCATTGAGCTTATCTTGCTCAGCCCTAATCTGGCTCTGGAGTGCAAGAACAGGTGCATCCGGATTGGAGTACTGTTCGATCTCAGCGGAGATTTTCTTGTCGTCCTCTTTAGAGACACGATTTAAATCTGCGATTTCATTCAAACTGGCAAGCACAAGTTTTCTGTCTTGCATTTCTTTTGCAATCTTGAGCGAATCCGTGAACTGTTGTCTGGATTTGCTTAGCTCTCCATTATCGAAGGACTCTTGTCCAGAGAGATCTAGTTTCTTCCATCGTTCTTGAGCATTGGCACCTGATTGCTGTCCGCCCTGAAATGTGGTGAAAGCAATCATTGCGACCCCAGCGAGCAAAACAAGAGACATGATTGAGTTCATAGGGCTCAATCCTGGCCGCAGATGATGCAGAATCAGGCGGAGGTTAATGAAACCACTAAAGAAATTACGTTTCTTCTGTCCTGTCAGCACTGCATCAATCTCATTTTGAAAATGATGCATTGAGGAATAGCGATTGCCCGGCTCCTTAGCCATTGCAGTGAACATGATAGACTCGAGATCCATCCGTAACTGCCGCTCGCTTACAGCAGCCCCGATACCTTCAGGAAGAGTGTTGATTTGTTTGAAGATGGTTTCGTAAACGTTCGCTCCCTCAATCGGAACTTTGCCGGTGATTGCCTCATACATCACGCAACCCAGTGAATAAATATCTGTTCTTGCATCAAGTTTGTGTCCCTGGCATTGCTCAGGGCTCATGTAGAGCGGCGTTCCAAAGATCTGCCCTGTCTGGGTCAGCTTCTGAAGAGTGTTGTCTTCTGTGACCAGTTGCGCAATGCCGAAGTCAACGACTTTGACATAATCTGCATCACCGTCTTTATTCACAAGCATAATGTTGCTTGGCTTTATATCGCGATGAACAATACTCCGTGAATGCGCGTGCTCAAGAGCTCCGCAGGCTTGACTCATTATGTGCATCGCGCGTTTTGGCGACAGTTTTTTCTCTCTGGAAATGAGCTGAGATAGTGGGACTCCTTTAATGTAATCCATAACAATATAGGGGCTGCCACTATCTGTAACACCAAAGTCATGTACATTCACCACGTGTGGATGATCAAGTCGACTCGTTGCCTCGGCTTCACGCTTAAAACGATTTATCGCAGCTTTGTCCGATGCCAGATGCGGGTGGATCATTTTTATAGCCAGAATTTTGTTCAGCAAGGTATGTCTGATTTTATATACGGAGCTCATACCACCCTGACCCAGCAGACTGAGAATCTCGTATTTGCCCGCAATCACAGTTCCAATGCTTTCAGTAGCCTGATTCGAATCCTGACGAGCGTTTCTTTCTGAGTCGTTTTTATCAGCAATGTTGAGGCTTGGACGGGTGAATTCCAGTTCTGAGTCTGCTGCGGAGGCGCGGCTTTCCTCTTGGCCAGGCGAAGCCGAATCACCCACGACAAGATTTACGGCAGCAGAATCCTGCTCGGTCAAAATGGTCTTCGGCTTGTCCTCGGAATCCTTCGTCATTGACCAAAAGCGGGCGGGACGCCCGCGCTCCCAGGGCATACCATAAGTTAAGGCTGAGCCCAAAGCTATATACCCCATAATCTGCCTGCTTGGTAGACAAAGGATGTTTCGCACCTTCAGGTTTTTCCTGCTTATCGGAGCTATTCCAGTCGCACGTGCCAGGGTAAAGCAGTCTAAAAATCGTGTCGACGATCGTTCACAAATTCATCACATAGCACTGCTATTTCTATAGCTATGAACGTAGTTCATTCAAACCAATCCAACAGAAGCGCCAGAGGCAAACGCCTCCAGGCTCGTAACAAGAAACAGGACAGAAGCCATAAACAAATGAATACAGCAGAACAACTAAATAACGGATACCTCGCATTCAAAGTTGGAGACTTTAACGCCGCCATCAATTACCTCTCGGTACTGGACAGCAAATGTCCAAATTTCTGGGATGGCAAAATGTACCTTGCTATGTCGTACTGGCATGTCGGCCGAACCAGCAACGCGATTCAAGAATTCAAAGATATTTCGGACTGGTGCCCAATCGCGCATCTCCGAGAGAAAGCAGTTTTAGCTCTTAGAGAGTTAAATTCACAGAAGCCAAAGGGACAAAACCAGAAGCACTAAACTTGCTATGCTATCGACATGGCGATGGCGACACCTACTCTAAGAAAAACACTTTTTTGCCTGGCGATATTTTCTGCGGCATTCATGTCTTTTCTGATTGAGCCGCTGATTGGCAAACTTGCGACGCCAAAACTAGGCTCAGCCGCTGCGGTATGGAGCGTCATTTTGATGTTTTTTCAAATTGCGCTTTTGCTAGGCTACACCCTGACATATGGGCTCAGCAAGCTTCCGGAAAAAATGCAGGCCGGAATCTATATTCTTCTAGTTTGCACTTCCTTGTTTTTCCTGCGCTTCCCAACAGAGCTTGAGTGGCAGCACATAAATCTGGCGGATCCAACAATCGGCTTAGTCCTTGTTCTTTTTGCAAGCATTGGCTTACCAGTAGTAGCGCTTTATACGGTGAGCGGAACCATACAGCACTACTGCGGTATTTCCGGATGGCGTAACCCCTATGTGTTATTTAGTCTTTCGAATCTTGCCTGCCTTAGTTCCTTACTTGCTTTTCCCTTTCTAATAGAACCAAATTTTTCACTCAGCTCTATCTGCTCGGGGTGGATTGTTGGTTCTGCGTCAGCATTAGCTCTAACATGTTTGGCGTCCGCAAGCGTTTATAAGATGCTCAACAAGGTAACAAGAACGAGCAATGATAGGCCAGATGAAGCTGAGCCTACGCCTCCAGCTGTTTCTCAAGAAGAACGTCAAACCCTGTCTCTCAGTTCGTTTCTCATTTGCACAGCTCTCAGTGCGCTCGGCTGTATCACACTGATTTCATACACAGCATATGTGACTGCTGACGTTGCACCAGTTCCTCTTCTATGGATTGTTCCCTTATGCATTTACTTGAGCACTTTTATCATTTGCTTCAAAGATAACACCTATTACAATCGCGAATTCTTCGCGCTTGTTTCTCCAGCGTTATGGATAATCGAGCCTTTGCTCAAAACAAATGCAATTGCGAACCTGGCACTTGTTATGGCAGTTGTCCTCTGTTTCTGCATGATGTTTCATGGCGAACTTGCTCTCCGAAAACCACATCACAAGCATCTTACTGCCTATTATCTTGCAATAGCAATTGGTGGCGCTGTTGGAGGTATTTTTGAAAATTTCGTTGCTCCTGCTATCTTTTCCAGCAATATGGAAATCGGTTTGCTCGGAGTCTGTGTCGTCGCATTATCGGCGTTCACTCTATTTAGAAGATGCGCATCAATAAACAAAGTCTGGGTTTCATTGACTTATGCTGGTATCACCATTGTGATGGCATCCGTTGTGGGTCTAGAGTTCTACCTCCGCTTTGTGTATTCACCCGACACGCTTTTATTGTCGCGAAATTTTTATGGCTGCCTCAAAGTTGTGAAATCACGCTTCCCAGATGCAAGCGAAAGGATTGTCTTGATTCACGGCAACACAACACATGGTTCGCAGTTCACCGATGAGGCAAGAAAAGATGTTCCTACCACATACTATTCCAAAACGACAGCATGCGGTGCAGTTTTTCCCGCCCTGCGCAAACTGCACGGAGACAAGGCATTGAACGTTGGCATAATTGGACTTGGTGCAGGCACTCTAGCGACCTATGGGCAAAACCAGGACAAATTTACCTTCTATGAAATTGACGGCCGAGTCGAAACGATCGCTCGCAAATACTTCACTTATCTTGATCGCTCACACGCCAAAATAAACGTATTAACAGGCGATGCTCGCAAAACTATGGAGCAACAGCCAGCCCAGGCTTACGACTTGTTGATAATTGATGCTTTCTGTGGTGATTCGGTTCCAACCCATTTACTAACTCGCGAAGCATTTCAAATTTACTGCAAGCATTTAAAGCCGGACGGAGTAATGCTGTTTCACTGCAGCAACAGGTACTTGAACTTACCAGCCGTTATTGCAAATGTCGCCGACTCATTCTCGCTTCCGGGCTTGATTATTGCTGGAAAGGAAGCCATCTATACAGTGGTGTGCAGGCAAACATCAATGGAAGCTCCGATTATCCAGAGCGCACACTATATAAATCCGGATCTAACTACGCAGCGGGTAAGCCCATCCAAACAAATCGGTGTCTGGACAGATGATTATGTGAGCTTGCTTCCTGTGATGAAATACGATTCGAAATGAAGGTTAAAGTCTCTTGCAGCCGCCTCATGGTGCTGATAAAACGATCATCTCGAGTGCACTAAGCCTAAAAGTATCCAAATTGATTAGCTGTACCTAAGAGTTTGAGCTTCTTGAAGCAGATTTAGCTAAGGTAATCTTTTCCGCTGATCCTCGTATATAGCTCTGGCATTGAGTTCCAGCGGCATCAAGATTTTTAGATGCCAAGCACTAACTTTTTTCTCAGGCTTGTCAAGCTTGCCCCACCTATAATTCGAGCCTTGAGAAATACAGGTAGCTAGATGTCTCAGCTGTATACAAATGTGCTTAGCGCTTTAGTCGTTGCCATCGCGGCTACAACTATCTTCGAATTATGGCGGCAGAGGCACAATTTGTTTCGCGACGAACTCGATGATGATGTACGTGCTCTTGCGTGGCGCGTGGTTATATTCCTTGTATTCCCGTTCATAGTCTGGCTAGATTTGAGAGCCACGATTCTCGCAACTGACCATCTCGGTGGTTGGGTTAAAGACTGGAATTACGGATTGCTCTGGTTCTCGGCAGTGCCGCACAGCTTGCCGCATGCGGACCTTCTTATACCTGCACTCTTTGCTGGTGTGGTAGTACAGCTAATTTTGGCACTATGCATGGTGCCATCGCTGTTCTTCAGACCGCATCCATTTATTGCAAGCATAATTACCTATACCATTTCATTGATACTTGCGAGCAATTTGATTATCGATCCGGTAATCGCTCTTGCCGGAGCAGGAAACTCGCGCTGGCAGATAGCTTATGACAGCGCGCCGAAAGATGCGTTGATGATAATTCTCGCCGTATACCTTTTCTGCTCTGCACTATTTTTACTGGCTGTGCGCAGCAAAACAATCCGCATTTGGTTCGCCGATCTCACAAGCCCAGTTCTTGCAGAGCAGTTGCGTATTGCAATGTCCGAAGCAGAATCAGATCGCCGCAATCAATTTCAAAGCTGCAGGCTTGGCATTTTGTTCGAACGTGCAGGGCTGCGCACTAATGCCGCCCGCGAACTCGGACATTTGAAGCGCATTGCCGCAGGGACAATCTACGTTCCATTCCTGGAAGGATATGTGTACTACAGGCGCCGTCAATACAAGAAAGCGCGCAAAGCGTTTGAACAAGCGGCTGCTTTTGGTCCACTGACGGATCAATTGCGCTCAACGTTTTTTGCAGCAGCAGCCTGTTCCGCATTCGCGGAAGGTGATACGCACGGTTCAATCAATTTGTCTGAACGCTCGCTCGAGTTCGACGATAATGCGCTGCTTGCACGAATGGTGAAAGTGGACGCATTCCTCCGCCTGGGCAAGAAAGAAGCAGCCGGAGAGGAAGTGCTTTCTGCGCTCAGGCAGGGTCTAGATTTTGAACTCGAAGACAAAGTTCCGCTCGACCCTGAGATTACATTGCGCCAGATCTTCCGCTTTCAGAAGACGGCAGCGGCTTCTGCTGCCTCGGTATCGAATGAAGACTCGCTATTGGTAGGTCGGAACAATTAACGTACGTGTTTTTCGATCCAGGCTGCAATAAGGTCAGCAGTGTGCTCATCTAATTGGTCCTGTTCAAGTATCAAGTGCTCCTGGCCATGAACTACTTCAATGACACGGTCAGGAGTTCCTAACGCGTTAAAGATTGCCATTGAAGCGACCGGTCTCGAGAATCTATCTTTCGCTCCCACCATAGCCATAACTGGAAGCTGCTTGATTTGTGATGCAAACACTCGACCTTTACCCATGAAGCTTCGAAGAGCATTGAAGCTTCCATCTCCCAGGTTGGCTCTGTTTAGCGGACTGGACCTGATGTGCGTGTATTTATCTGCGCTAAACTGACACATGCTTTTGACGATATCTTCTTGCTCTGGCTTGGCGAACCAGCTATCGGCCGGCGAAGAAACGATAACACCGGCCAAAGCTCGGGGCTTGCGAGCAGCAGAAGCTAAAGCCAGAGTCGCTCCGTAGCCTTCGCCGACAATACAAATCGGTACTCCAGGAAAAGCAGCGCGCATTCGCAACAGAGTATTTTCGATGTCTTTTATGGATGCATCAAAATCTGCACCAGATAAGGGTTCCTTGGTTTTTAAGGAACCAAAGCCTGGCAGGTCAACCGCACAAACTATAAATCCCTTTTGGCTCAATTTGTCAGCGAAATCATCAAATGAGATACCACTAAGCCCCATGTCATGTAAACATAAGGCAAGAGCAGCCGGCTTTAAGGAAAAGACTTTCTGGCACCAGACGATTGTGGGCAACTTTGCGTAAAAGCTCTTCACCAGTGCAATTTTTTCTTTATATGAGCTATACGCTTTTGTGTCCGTTTCGAACGGATATGCATTGCTGAATTGTTTGTCGACCTCTTCTTGTATGTCTTTTACACTTAAACCCTGGCGGTACAATCTTGCCGCAAGGTTAACTTCCGCCTGGCAAATATACTCGCCCGCGCCATGGGTTGATCTAAAACAATCCAATAGCGTTTTGTGATTATCAGTTAAATCGTCCCCTGAGTAACAAAACAATTGGCTCATCAAAGCGGGAAATTCAGACGCATCTTTGTAGGCGCCAGCGGACACCCCAGTGAATGAAGATGCGTCCAGCACCTTCTTTGATTTGGGAGAATCTTCGTTCGCAATGGACTGAGTAGCCACAAAGAGTGTGATCATAAATGATATACAAATAGCCCATTGAAATCGCATTTAAAACCAGTGATCGAGACTATGGCGTCGAGATCAAATATTGTACAAAATATGCGGGAGTAACTATTTTCGTTCTTCCATAAACTGCCAGGACGAGCAAGTCCTCATCACCCGTAATCAAAAAGTCGCAGTCACCCTTTTTCGCACATGCTAAATAGGGATCATCGTCAGGGTCCCTGCTAACAGCGGCAATATTATTTTCCAGTTCAATAAAAACTGCTTTGTATTGAAACGAATCCATTAATTGTTCGATCTGCCGCTCAGTTATTCGTTGCTTGAATTTTGGCCTGTTCAAAACGTCAACAAGTTCGTCCAACAATTCGGCAGAATAGACTACATCAAACGCTGCACTTTCAAAAAGATCTGTTATTTTTCGCGGAGTCCCACTGCCCAGGAGAGCACTTACCCAGACATTGCAATCAATTACTACCTTCAACACGCCTGGCTCTTCTTTCTTCTTTTACGGTCTTAATCTCTGCCAGGATTTCTTCTTCCGTAAGAGCAGGCAGACCTTCTCTCAGGCGCCGTGCCTCTATCTCGCTCTGGAGTTGGCGCCATTCATGCCCCCAAGATTTTGATTCTAGTTTTCGTCGAAGCTCATGCTGATCTTCGACGGAGAGCCTTTCGACAAGCTGCAGGACCTGTTCTAGGCTTACTTGGTCATCAGGTTTTCTTTGTGCCATGATAATTCTCCTTGTATCAGTTTAAGATCAAAAGGCAGAATCAGCAATATTCATTATTTTGGAGGTGGATTCTGATTCGAAGACCACCGCGACTGTTGCTATTGTTGACGAGCTCTGCAGCTAGAGATGGCTTAAAAGAAGAAGCCGTTGAGATATTGGGTGCCTTCGATTATTTGATCGCGGGCAACAAGCCATGGCAGCAGAAGAGCGAGAGTGCCGAGTCCGGTGAGGCTGCGGTCGCCGTCTCGAGTTAAGCCAGGAAGGGTGAAGAAGCCGAAGAAGGAGCCAAACAAATAGACCTGAAGGAAAGCTGGCGTGATCCACATGCCTTTGCTCAGGAACTCAGCTTCGGCAAGTCCTTTCCATATCGCAATTAAGTTGACCTGATCGATGCAGAGAAACACCAGCCCGAGCCACTGGCCAAGCTTGGCTCCGATAGACCAGTTATTCACAGACGAGACCCAGCACAATAACCACGCTGCGCTGATGAATCCGAACAATTCGAAGAAGAATCGCTCCTGGAGAGGGGTTGAGAATAATGATTGAGGATCTGTACGAGCAGCAAAAAACAGCGGAAAGACGCACAAAGCAAGAATTGAAAAACCCGCCATCAAAACTGATGCTCCGAAGACGGCTTGTCTTCTCAAAAAAAGCGCTAGATGCAATGATTTTTCAGCCAATTCTGTTCAATTCCCCCTATATTGGAATTATTGCCCACTTTTCGGTCACAAATAGATTAGCAGTCGCATTAACGAATTCTAACTGCGGTTTATACGTAGTTGCCAGAATAAACCTTACTCATAAAAGCAGAATGGGGCAATATTCCCCTTGGCTTCCTCGTTAAAGTAACTATAATTCTGTCACTAAGGCTATCTTACGGATTTATTCTAGTGCCATCCTAGCTAATTCATTCAGGAAGAAACGGCCTCTCTGGCAACAGATTCGGGGAAGGAAAAGTGCGCATCGCACGCATCAGCGAAATGAAGATCAGAAGCAGAATTCTGCTTGTGTGTTTTGCTGTCTCAGTTCCCCTTCTATGTATATGCGCGCTGATTATCTGGAAAGAGTTTCAGGGCTTATATCAGGCAGCAAAAACTACCGTAAGCTTCCAAGGTAGCGTGGCGGCGCGGACTCTCTCGCACTGGACTTCAACAGCAGAAATCGAATTAAGAGCTCTGTCCGTAGTTCCTGATATGCAGAACCCAGGAAGCTCAGAGAATAAGCGTTTGCTTGAGAACACAGTCCGCACGCAGCGTGACTGGAATGCCGTTGTCCTGGTAGATAAAAGCGGAAAGGTATTGAACTCAAGCCTTGCGGTTCCCGATTCTTTGCAAGGCGAAGTGCAAAAATTGGATTTCTTCAAAAAGGTTACTGAGCAAGGCGAAACCTGCGTGTCGGGTTACGTGAATTGTCCATTCACGGGACAACCAGCGATATTGATTTCGGTTCCTGTTAAACGAAATGGAAAAGCCGAGTCAGCACTTATTGCTTCTGTAAATCCTTCGGCAATTTTACGTCTGTTTAGTGGCTTTGGCGAAGATAAGGGAGCTGTCATTGCAGTTATCGATAAGAATGACGTGGTGATAGCCAGAACACTCGATAACGAACGCTGGGCAGGAAAAGATTTCAGGCACGCAAAATCAGTCGAACACGCGAAGAAATCCGTGCGTGGAGTTTTCGAAGCTGTAGGCATTGCAGATCCAACACTGAGAACTTATGCCTTTGATCACGTCCCAGAAACCGGATGGATCGTGGTTGCAGGCATTCCTTCTCAAGCTATCTTGGGCTCTGCTCACGATCGCCTATTGATGATGCTGGGATCAGCCCTCATCGCCGTAGGAGTATCTATCGCACTGGCTTACAGAGTAACCGGATATTTCACCAGTCCCATAAACGAACTGGTACGCGAAGCTGTATCCATTGGACGCGGCGATTTGAGCAAGCGAGTCACCATCAAACAAGGTGGCGAGCTGGGATTGCTAGCCCGCGCGTTCAACCAGATGGCCATCAATCTTGAACTCAACCGCGATTACAAACAGATGGTCGAAAAAATCGCCGATTCAATTCGTCAATCGCTCGACCTGGACCAAATATTGAATACTACTGTTACCGAATTGGGTCAGGCTCTCTCAGCCAGCCGTTGCTGTCTTGCGCTTTTCGCCTCTGGACCAAAGCAAAGTCTCGTCGGCAACGAGCTCGAATTCAATTACGTATGGTGGGATCCAGACAAGGCAGGAACGCCGCTCCGCAACTGCTCGGTGCTGATTACAGAAAACAGCATGTTAAAGCTCATCCTGGAGCAAAAGGCTATTCTCTCGCTCGACGTTATGGACACACAAACTTTCACACCGCTCTTTGAGCGTGATGAATCATCGCCGGAAGACTGGCGCGCCATCAAGTCTTTGATTGCCTGCCCGATTGTTTTTGCAGATCGCGCAGTCGGCATGATATTAGTGCAGCAATGTGACGTTCGCCGTGCCTGGTTTGATCTGGAACTTGAACTTGTGGAAGCGGTCGCCAACCACGTAGCGCTTGCTATGGAACATGCCAACTTATTCACCAAAACAAAGACTCTGGCAGAACAAGAATTTCTCATCAATAATATTGTGCGTTCCATCCGTGCATCGCTTGATACGGATCAAATTCTCAGTACAGTAACAGCAGAACTGGGTAAAGCTCTCGGTCTGGATTACTGCCAAATTGCTATGCCGCGCAGCGAAGGTCCGCTGGTTGTTACGCACGAGTTCCACAAGCAGGATCTGCCTGCCAGCATCGGATTGAATTTATATGATTCGAGCCTCGATTTTGATCCCTCTAAAGCTCAGATTGTAGACCTGAACAATCTGCTTGGCATTGACCTGGCTCAGCTCAAAGATTTTTCCAGCACGCCAAATGCTGCTACAGAAATTCCAATATCTGCAATCGCTGATGTTTCATCCGATCCACGCACATTCGCTTTTCGAGAGTTCCTGCAGAAGATCAACTCCCGCTCCTTGATCGTAGCACCGTTGCTGCAGAATGAACGATTGCTCGGCATCTTGATCATGCATCAATGCACAGCAGAAAGAGAATGGCACGCAGGTGAGATTCGCCTTGCAGCAGCAATTGCTGACCAGCTTGCAGTTGCGATTTCGCACGCAGAGCTGTTTGCTCAAGTAAAACATCAGGCTATTACAGATGGCCTTACTGGTCTGTACAACCATGTATATTTCAAGAATCGCCTCGCCGAAGAGCTGCGCAGAGCACACAGAAAAGGTACGCCATGCTCATTGCTCATGCTTGACCTCGACAAACTGAAACAGATCAACGACACAATGGGACACCCAATTGGTGACGCAGCAATCAGACAGGTTGCAACTGTATTAAAGAATCTGCTTCGTTCAGGTGATACTGCCGCCAGATATGGTGGCGAGGAATTCGCGGTAATACTGCCGGAAACACCACTGAGCGAAGCCCTGCTCATCGCAGAACGCTTGAGACAGAACATCAACCGCAATCCAGTTCCAGGGCTTGGCAATATTTCAACTTCGATTGGAACTTCGTTCTATCCTGTGCACGCAGAAACCCCTGCCGAATTGATCGACAAAGCAGACAAAGCGCTGTACGTTGCTAAACGGGGCGGCAGAAACCGCGTTTGCGTCTGGGGCGATCCGCACCCGGTGCATGTCACTCCGATCGAAGATCTTGCCGTTATTCCAATAACGCAGGCGTAATCTCCCATCAAAGATCTTGCCGTTATTACAATCACGCAAGCGTAAACAAAGTTTCGAGAACCTGCTAAGATCTTTCAGATCGAGCGGATAAACCTGTTCTATCCCTGGGAGCGCCGCCTTCCAGGCGGCTTCTAAAGATGCGGACGGATCCTATTTCATGAAACGACTGGTATTGTTTGACATCGATGAAACCATGGTCTACTCCGACGGAGTCGGGCGGCGAGCCATGGAAGCGGCGCTTCGCCAGGTGTTTAACCATACTGTTGATGCAACCGGGCATAGCATGTCAGGTAAGACCGACCCGCAGATTTGCTATGAGCTTCTCACTGCAATGGGATACAGCATCGAGGAAATCAAGGAAAAACTTCCGCTAGCATTCAAGATTTACCTAGAATTGCTGGAAACCGAAATTGAAAGCTCCGGACGAATTCGCTTGCATTCCGGAGTCGTAGAGCTTCTGCAGGAGCTTGAAAAACATCCGGAGTGCGACCTCGGCTTACTTACCGGAAATATCGAAGAAGGTGCGCGCCTTAAATTGAAGCCGTTTGATCTCAATAGCTATTTTGTATTTGGTGCCTTTGGGTCCGACTCTGCCAACCGAAATGATCTGCCTTTGTTCGCCCACAAGCGAGCCAATGAAGTTCTTGGCAAAGAATTCACCAGAGACGAAATAGTTATTATTGGCGATGCAGTAAATGATGTGCTTTGCGCCCAGGGATACGGGGTGAAGTGCATTATCACGGCAACAGGAAAGACCCCGAAGGAAACGCTTGCAGAGTTGAAGCCGGACTATCTATTCGATTCACTTTGTGATACGCAGACTGTATTGCAGGCGATATTGAGCTGAGTTTGTTTCTATCCCGGGTAACCAAGCCCCTACCAGTATGGTCTGAAGGCGCAGATGTAAAAATTGCCGAGCTTGCTACTTTTATTCAAGTAAACCGATATAATTTTGAGCGACATCGAATAGAACAGCATGCCTGAAGTGCTGTTTTTTCCATATCAGGAAATTCCCTGGAGACTGTCAGGCGTGGCTGAAGAAGAATTCGAGAGTGATAATACAGAATCCGGATGGACCCGCGCCTATATTGGCCTTGGCTCCAATGAGGGCGATCGGCTTGGATACGTTCAGCAAGCAATGCAGTTACTTAAAGACTATCCAGGCGTGGAAGTTGTGGAGTGTTCGAGTCTTTATGAGACCGAGCCTATAGGCAACGAATATCAAGAATGGTTCGTTAATGCGGTCGCCGCAATTGAAACCAGTTTCTCCGCTAAAGAATTATTGAAAGCTTGCAAAGAAATTGAGAAAAGACTTGCAGCAATGTGCGGTGCAAAAGGCCCAGAAGCGATTCACGAAACTCCAGATGGTCCAATCAAATCGCGCATTATCGATCTCGACATTTTGTTTTATGGCGATAAGCGGGTGAAGCTGCCGGACTTGATCGTGCCTCATCCGCAGTTAACCAAGCGGGCTTATGCGCTAGTTCCACTTCTGGAAATCGCACCTGAATTCGTGCACCCGACGCTCGGAAAAACAGTCGCGGAAATACATGAAGATTTAGATGCACCAGAGCAAGTATTTTTATTCGGGACCAGGAGTCCAGTCCCCGATTTTGATTCTCAGGAGCAGTTGTGAGCACAAGAA
>JBIKOL010000262.1:0-5811 GCA_044358055.1 Obscuribacteraceae bacterium (SeqCode) | reverse complement strand
AAGAGAGATCGAAAGGAATGATTCGAGTTGGTCCCTCCATATGAAGCTTCATTGGATAAATCACGGCAGGAACCACTGGAAGGCTTGGATTTACCGAAGAGGTGTATTCACCGTATAGTCCGTCTTGAACTAGTTCTGATTTTGTCAAAAGTATTCTGTTCATTTCTTTTCCTCATGCATGCGCCGTCCTGCCAATCACATTAACTGCGCAGGAATGCTTGTTCTTAGTTGATTTGAGCGGAGCCTGGGTTTCTTCGTTCAACCCGTCCTCTAAACTTATGCTTCTAGCTTAGTGCCCGGACTTCTATAAGTCCAATTGAAGGACTGGATGCGTCTGATAGGTGTACTAGATGAATTGGCCAAGTCTGCTAGCTCATGCATTTGCAGACGATAATTGCTAAGATTAGCCAGCACAGCTGATCCATCCAGGACATAGAAATGGAACTCCGTCACATCCGCTACTTCGTTCGCGCCGGAGAACTGCTTCATTTCACTCATGCAGCGGAGTCACTGTATGTTTCGCAGCCGACGCTCTCATTACACATACAGCAGCTCGAAGAAGAATTGGGCATACCCTTGTTTTCAAGAACAGGTAGAAATGTGCGCCTCACCGAAGCTGGTGAATTGTTCCTTCAGCATGCCCGCAAAATTATGCGTGAGCTAGAGCTTGCCGAGCAGAATATTGCGGAACTGAAGGGGCTTGAACGAGGCACCCTGCGCATAGGCTCATTGCTAACAGTCGGACATGAAATTCTTCCCAAATGGATCGCCAGTTTTCATGCGCGCTATCCCAAGATAACAATAAAAGTAATTTCGGGTCCCTCGACACTGCTGGAAGATCAACTCAAGAACAATTTGCTGGACATAGTTTTCTCTTTCATGCCAGCAGGCAGTGAGGACTTTGAAGCTCAAACCTTATTTGTAGAAGAAATATTTCTGCTTGTTTCTAAACAGCATCCGCTTTCAAATAAGAAGTCCATACAAGCCAAAGAATTGGAGCAAATTCCACTTGCTCTGATAGGCCCGAGTTTGAGTGCGCGAAAAATATATGATGAATTTTTGTCGAGAAACAAAGTCAATCCTGATTTGCTCATTGAATTCGATGATTTGCGCGCCCTGTTGAGAATTATAAAAAATACCGATCTGGCAACTTTAACCACCAGGTTTGCGGCAGGCGATCAAGATGGATTAATGTTCATTCCGATTGAAGGCGAAAAATTGACTGTTGAATACGGCGTTCTCTGGCTTGCGAATTCACGGCAAACTTTGTCGGTCAAAGCATTTCTCGACCATATTAAATCGGAGTGGGCACAAAACTGAGAACAGAACGAATTGGAAATCAGAGATATCGTCAACTTACGGCTCAGTTAGCTTAATTGCTACATCAAGATTCCATCTCGCTCGGAAACGGGTACAGGCAGGAAATCCTCGCCTAGAATTTCACACAAATCAATTTCTATCTGACGACATATTGCGTTCAATGGAACATCATTAATGCCATTTTCAAACGGATTCTCGCTTGAATCTCCGACTTGTTCCATGGTCGTAAAAATCCAGGCGATAAGAGTAGAAACCGGAATAATTAGCCAGCTGAATCCCTGAGGAAACCTATCGAATTCCGGCAAAAGAGCAAATGGTAAGAGAGTGATGAAAATATAGACAAATATTTCGCTGACACTCGCGTATTGGCGGGGAAATGGAAAGTTTTTGATTCGCTCGGCTCTGCCTTGCTGCTCAAGCAATGACGTGCAAATGCGAATAAGATCTGAGGCTTCGGTGCCGTCGAGAAGCCCATCTCGCTTAAATTGTGCGATTGACTCAATTTGATAATGCATAATCTGTTTTGCAGGATTCGAGACTCCTCTCAGCGCATCTCCCTCGTAATCATTTGCATAACGGGAATACTGAGAAAGCGCTCTAGCAAGCTCTACTTCAAATGAATTACCTAAACCCCGTTGCTTGCTGAATCGTGAATAAACTGCGTCTTCCCAGACAGCGCATTTCCTGAGTTGCGCGCGCAGAATATTCACATAGAGTATTTGCCTTTGAACAATCGATTCTACTCGCCTGGGTGCTTTTCGTCCGACGCAAGCTAAGAGATAGGAAGCCAGGGAACGAGACAAGTTTGTAATCTCGCCCCATATCTTGCGAGACTCCCAGAGTCGATCATAAGAAGAGCTGTTTTTCAAACCAACATAAAATGCCACCGCAGTACCGATTGTGGCTACAGGTGCGAAGGGAATTCCGGGAAGCAGCTCGCTGTAATTTGCATGGAGATACCACACGACTGCACTCAGCGCAGTCATGCTGACGATCACACGCCAGGTAAAATATAAGACGGTTTTGGGATCTACCTTTCTATTTATGATCATGGATTCAACCTTTTAGAAACGATTAGTGCGTCTCCGAGCGATAGTAAGAATCTAAAACGAATAATCGGGATGGTCCAATACAAATTCCCGATGGGAATCATTTAGTTCGCTTATGGAATACTGCTTAACGGGCATCAGTGATGCACCCCTACCTCAGGTGTATGAGTTATCCACACCTAAGGTGTATCAGGCGCACACACCTTAGGCACCCAACGTGCGACCATGACATAGCAGTGAACTAAGGGCTCACTGTTGAAGATTCGGAAACCAGCTTTAGGAACGCTTCCGCAGCTGGGCTCAAGCGAGTCCAGATCAAGCCGAGTTTAACGGCAGGCGGGCCTGGGCGCAGCGGCACGCTGATAAGATTTGGAGGTACCAATGCTTTTGGCAGAAGTGTAATGAAGGAATTTTCTCGAAGCAGACCGAAGACCCCCTCTATCTCTTCCGACTCAGCAACTATTTTTAGCTGGGCATTCTGTTCCTGCAGATAGCCGATTCCTCGAGGAGTAACCAAATGCTCAGAAGCAAGAACCATAGGAATATTATTGAGATCTTTTGCTTGCAGGCTTTTGCGACTGGCTAATTTGTGCTGCGCAGGCAAGGCAACAACAATTTCGTCGCTGTAGATTTCGAGCGAGTGAAATTCCTCATTATCTGGTGGCAATGGAACCAGCCCGAGGCAGTATCTTCCTTCGAGCAGTCCACGCTCAATATGATCAGAAGTGCTAGAAGAAAGCTTTACATAGATATCAGGGTATGCCGAATGCAACGCTTTTATAAATGGAGGCAATAAAGCGCCGCCTACAGCGGCAACAGAGCAGATATTTAGATTACCTTTTAAGACGCCTTTCATGGCATTTAGCTCGGCTTCGGCTGACTCAACCGCGCTCACAGCCTCACGGGCCCTGACTAGAAATGCTTGCCCGGCTTCGGTAAGTCGAACATTTCTCCCCACTCGAGCAAACAACTCGGAGCCAATTTCTTCTTCGAGCTGCCGAATCTGAGCAGAAAGTGCCGGTTGCGAAACATACAGTTCTTCGGCAGCTCTGGTGAAATGGCAGAGCTCTGCTGCTTTGATGAAGTACTTAAGATGGCGGATTTCCATTTGCGAGACCCAAGCAGATGCGGCAATTCTAGCAGTTTCCAGGTATTGATAACCAAAGCTGATGAATTAGATGGGAAGTCCATATTGGACCCTGTTTCAGGCTTGAGTTAGATTAGGAATAGACCAATTGAATCACGCAATAAGCTTGCCGAGGACAAAGAGCGCGGCAGGTAGTTTTCAACTGAGGTGAAACTAATGGCAATGACTTATCAAACTTCAGCATCAATGAAGGAGGGGCAGCGCATTCTCATCAAGCAGAACGATGAACTGGAGAATAGGGAAAGCCAAACTAATAAACAAGTCGCTAAGACTAAGCCAGGTGAAGATGCGCCAGGTGGAGGAGCCACGCCGCCGGCAAAGATAAATGCCGTGATAAAGAAAGTACTTTTCGGCGGACTCTGCACGGCAATGCTTTTAGTCGCAGGAGTTGCGGTTTACGAATGGATCCAATTTGGGTCTTCGCATGAAGAAACCGATGATGCATACATAACAGGGCACCTGCATCAAGTCAGCACGCGCGTTGATGGCACCGTCGAAAAGGTATGGGTTGACGATAACCAGCACGTCAAACAAGGGCAGGTTCTTGTCACACTTGACAGCAACGACTATCAAGTAAAAGTCGAGCAGGCTCAAGCAAATCTTAAGCAAGCTGAGCGCCAGATACGCGTAGACCAGACATCAGTTGATTACCAAAGGCAGGACGCACGGGGAGAGAACACTGACGCAGAAGGCAGCGTCGCAAATGCTACTGCTGAAATTAAAAAGGCAGAAGCAGGTGTTCTTGAATCTCAAGCAAAGATTCTTTCTAATCAAGACGATCTGAAAGCCAAGCAAGCAGAAGTCGAGAGAGCAGAGGCCGATTGGAAACGCTACGAGATGCTGGCTAAAGAAGGTGCGGTCACACTCAGTCAAAGAGACAGCGCGAAGCGTGATTATCTTGTAGCAACTCAAATTCGCAACGCTGCACAAGAAGATGTTACGCAAGCGATTCACAGGCTGCAGCAAGCGCAAGAATCTGTAAATACAAGCAAAGCTCAATTGCTCAAGGCACAAGCAGAAAAACAATTAGCGTCATCGCGCGACATTCAGGTAGAAGTGAATAAAGCGAAACTTGATGCAGATCTTCAAGCAGTAGAAAAAGCAAAAGCTGCGCTCAAAGAAGCGAGGCTAAGCCTGTCATACACTCGTGTCCTGGCGCCGATTAGCGGACGGGTTGGAAAGAAAACGGTTGAAGAAGGACATCGCGTCCAGCCGGGCGAGCCTCTTTTGACAATAGTCTCTGATGATCCATGGGTTGTAGCTAACTACAAGGAAACGCAACTAAAAAACATGCGCATTGGTCAAAGCGTAGAAATAACAGTTGACGCAATTCCAGATCACAAATTAAAAGGCCATGTTCTCAGCTTCTCTCCTGCTTCGGGGTCCAGCTTTGCGATTTTGCCTTCGGATAATGCGACAGGGAATTTCACAAAAATTGTGCAACGGCTTCCCGTGAAGATCGTTTTGGATCGTGACTCGATCAAAGGCTATGAGGATAAACTTGCGCCTGGGCTTTCCGTGCTCGCATCAGTGAATGTGAATGCCAAACCAGCTCAATCAAACATGATTGCGGAGATGAAATAATGAAAGCCGAGTTGACGAAAACTCATATCGAACAAGCTAGCACAGGGGAACCCCCGGTCACCTTTAAAGAATGGCTAGCAGTTATTGGCTCCGCAATTGGCGCCTTTATGGCAGTGCTGGACATTCAGATAACCTCGTCTTCGTTAAGGGATATTCAAGGTGGTCTGGGTGCTAGTGTAGACGAGGGAAGCTGGATATCTACTTCTTATCTCATCGCCGAAATCATCACTATACCTCTGACAGGTTGGCTATCTAGAGTCTTCTCCCCAAAGATATACATAATATTCAATGCTGCAATGTTCGTTTTCTTTTCTATGGTATGCGGGATGGCACTGGATTTGCCTTCCATGATTGTCGCCCGAGCGGCACAAGGATTCACAGGCGGTGTATTGATCCCGATGAGCTTTTCGATCATTCTGCAAACATTGCCACCATCAAAGCAGGCTATTGGTTTGGCTATATTTGCGATAACGGCAACATTTGCGCCTTCGATTGGTCCTGCTGTGGGCGGTTTTATAACAGACACATTCGGCTGGCGCAACATATTTTTTGTAAACTTAGTTCCAGGAATACTTTTTATCCTCTTGCTTTTTTATGCACTTCCAAGCAAAAAGCCTGAGCGCGATTTGCTAAAACGTGCAGATATTTTTGGAATTCTAACCATGGCTGCGGGACTCAGCTGTTTGATATTTATTTTGGAAGAAGGTCAAA
>JBIKOL010000035.1:0-62810 GCA_044358055.1 Obscuribacteraceae bacterium (SeqCode) | reverse complement strand
AAGAAAAGATTGGTTCGGCTCAGAACAAATCCAACATGCAGCGTGGGTATCAGCAATATGCATTCCTCTTTTTATTATCAGAGAAGTTACTGCCAGGTATCCGCTGGTAAACTTGCGCCTCTTTCTCAGACGCAATTTTTGCATAGGCACTTTCATAAATGTGGGCGTAGGATTGGCGCTTTACGGAGTTGTTTATCTGATGCCGATGTATTTATCTACAACTCAAGGCTACAGTGCCTGGCAGATAGGAAAAGTAATGATCTGGTCCGGATTGCCACAGTTGCTGATAATCCCGCTGATACCATCCCTGATGAACAAAATTGATGCACGTCTTCTCACCGCTATCGGACTCGTGTTCTTCGGACTGAGCTGCGCTATGAACGCTTTCATGAGTCATGATTACGCCGGTGAGCAACTTATGATGTCGATGCTGGTTCGTGCCATTGGGCAACCGCTAATTCTAACTCCCCTCTCGGCACTGGCGACTCACGGCATCGAAGTGGAACAAGCCGGCTCCGCATCAGCAATGTTCAATATGATGCGGAATCTCGGCGGGTCGATTGGAACTGCGCTTTGCTCCACAATAGTAACGCAGCGGGAGCAGTTCCACTCCGAAAGGATTGGCGAACACATCTCATACTCTGAACCAATGGTAAGGGAATGGTTGACACAGGCAGCACACACACTGCAACACGCAGGAGCCACAAGCTGGACTTCATATCAGCAGTCGCTGCAATTGCTGTCGGAAAAAATTCGCCTTGAGGCAAACGTAATGGCGTTCAACGATGCTTTTGCTTTTATTGCCCTGGTCATGCTTTTTGGCTTATTGCAGTGCATTTTTCTAAAGAAACCCGAAGGGCAACTGCATGCGGCCGCAGAATAGATCGACAGCACTGGCGCAAAGAATTCTTATGAATATCCTCTTTCATCCCAGCGAACGATACGACAAAAATTCTACTGTGCTAAACATATAGCTTGCAAAAGGCAAGCTCAAAATGAAATGCTGTACACACTCAGGGCGCCAATATTATCCATCGAATTGGCTGCGTTACTTTCTCGACGCAGCAGTTAGTTTATTGTTACTATTTACTTGCAGCTCATTCTTGCCTACAGCAGCCATAACATTATATGGACGAATACAGCATTCCGAGAGCCTGGCTCCAATCCAAAAACATCCAATTACAGGCGCGCTGCTAGGACAAGTCCATGATAATGATGCGGTGATTCATTCAGGCAAGTCGCAAGAGCCCTTGGTCCCGGCTCAAGGCAAAAATGCGGGCGAAAAAAACGCTGGCTTCCCTGCGAGCAAAAGTGTGATCTGGATACCCATACCAAAATGGCTGGCGGGAAGATGGGTAAAGCAGGGCGATCTAACCGTTAGCTACACGAATTTAAGTACCGGCGTAAGCACACAATTGAATCAATGGACGCAAAATTATCAGGTAACGCCTTTCGGCAATCAGATTGATGGACAAGGAAACATTTGGCACGGTTACGTCATGCCAACAGAGTTTGATGGACTTTCCAACGGAAGATTTGTACAGTTTGTCGTTGTAGACGGCCGGGAAGAATTGGCTCCGCAAAATCATCTGATAACTCGAGTTCATTCAGTAGTTTTTGAAAGCATGGATCAACAAACTCTCGACATATTTCAACAAGAGGAGCTCAACGATCTTTATTTGTTGCCCTCGGGCGAGCTTGAAAATATTGGCTACACAAGAGATTTCACAAGCCAGGGTCAGGCAATCAGAGAAGGAACATTGGTTTCGCATTTTTCTAAGATTGGAACATTTCAGGCGGTGGAAGTGCAGGACGGCATTGATATGCTGGCTTCATTGAATGAATATTTGAGAAACCATAATATGAGCCAACTGGTCAGGACACGACTTGCTGAACGCTAAAATGCTATGATTATGGCTTCGCTGTACGCTTGCCGTGAGATTCTACGATGAAGCTGTTACACGCTACATATTTTTTCGGGAACAAACGGTTCCGATACAAAGCTCTCTGCCTGATTATTTTGATGCTTGCATTTGCACCCATAGCGGCATTTGCTCAGGCGGAGCAAGAGCTACCTTCGCTTGAGAAGTTGCTCTCGCTTCCAGAAGAACTCCATCTTCCGGAGATGGCAGCATGGCAGCAAGAACTGCTTAACAACCTGGACTCAGGCAACTTCTCCGCTGCGGAAAAGATTTTGCTTACTAAGCTCGCGAATAGCTCAAATAAGCTCGATAAATTTCAAAATCTGGAATTGCTGGCTTATCTAGAGCAAAAGAAAGAGAATTATGCCGGTTCTTTGAAATACTTAGCAGAAGCTGAAAAGCAGGCAACTGAACAAGGCTCTGGATCGACAAACTTGCGACTGTTAAATTACAGACGCACGGGCGAAGTGTTTCTGCGCATGCAAAAGATACCGGAAGCAATTGCAAGCTACAAGTCTGCATTATCACTTGCCCATAAGGTCGATCAAACGAATATTGCCTCTATTGATATACTTACATCAATAATTGGCTGCTACACTCAGGACAATCGATACGAGGCAGCACAACCTTACGCGGAAGAAGCGTTAAGTACGGCAAAGCTCCTGGCAAAGAAAGGTCAATTAATCGACATTGCAGCACTGTTTTGGTCCTATGTTCAGCTGCTAGAGATTTACGACCATACGAATCCCGAAAAACATGCAAAAACTATTGCTGAAATGCAGCCCTTACTAAATTTACTCTTCGAGCTGCATACAAAGACGGAAGCCGATAACTGGCATGAGACGGAAGAAATATTCAAGCAAATACGAAGAGGGCTTTTGTGCTCTTATATTGAACAATGCAAACCTGACACGCTAGCGGATTACTTGTGGCAGCTTTCAGAGTTCAAGATGCCTTCTTTGCCTTTAATACAATGGCTGCCACAAACTGGGCACCCAGATGCAATCATCCTTTGCGTCCATGGGCTGGGTTTGGAAAACAGGACTTTTGCGAGCTTTGGCAAGACGATGGCAGGAAAGCAATTTGCCACCTACGCTCTCGATGTGAGAGGTTTTGGCGCCTGGCAAAGCGAAACAGGCAAGCAGACGGTGAATTTCGATAAAGCACTAGCCGACGTTAAAGCCGTAATCAAAATCCTGAAAACCAGGCATCCCGGCTTGCCGGTGTTTTTGCTCGGTGAATCGATGGGTGGCGCTATTGCTCTTCGTGCAGCATCTGAATACGGCAACGAGATGGCAGGTGTCGTTGCTTCCGTGCCATCAGCTGAGCGTTATGGCGAAGCGGAAATGGCTGTCAATGTTGCTATCCATTATTTGAATGATCGAAAGAAGCAGATAAACATGGCGAGCATTGCTAAGAAAGCGACCAGCAATGAGGAGCTCCGCGAATTTTGGAAAGATGATCTACGATCACGCACCAGACTATCGCCGCTCGAGCTGATCAAATTTGACCACTTTATGAAAACGACCCAGCACCGCTGTTCGTCGATAACGGATACACCAGTGATGCTAGTACAGGGACTGTCTGACCAGCTTGTTAAACCGCAGGGCACCTATGAAATGTACGACAACATTAAATCTCCGGACAAAGTCATGATCATAATCGGGAACGCCGAACATCTTATTTTCGAAACGCCTGAGCAGCCCCAGATTTTGCTTGGTGGACTGGATGCCTGGCTTAAGCATCATTGTGCGAAACCCGCGCATTAATTCGCTTGAACAAATCATCCCTTTGAAGCACGCAGCTCAACCAAACGGACGTTGGGTAAAGTGCCAGAGCCTCTCTATGATCAAGCATATACTCAAAATTTGAGCAGTAATGCCGGAGGCAAAGGGACTGATGGATACGAAAAAAATATTTCTTGTTTTTTCAGATACCGGCGCCGGACACAGGACTGCAGCCATCGCTATTCAGAAAGCTCTTCAAGAAATTTGGGCTAAAAAGGGCGGACAGGACTATGAGCTCGAAATCGTGATGAAGGATGTCATTGCCGAAAGCAACAAAGTGAATTTGCTATTTGAGCACGTATATAACCGCTTGCTAAAAGAACATCAAGAGTTGATGAAGTACTATTTTTCGCTAATCGAATGGATTAAACCAAACGAGAGCGATCTCGCCTATAAGATAACCTCGAACTATGCAAAATCCCTTATTAGCGAGATGAATCCAAGTGTGGTTGTATCCGTACACCCAATGGTGAATCATTTCTTGGCTCGCGCCCTGAAAGATCTTGGTCTGAACAACAAGATAAAGTTATTGACGGTACTGACAGATCCTAACGCCCACCTCTGGACAGGTTGGGCATGCCCCGATGCTGATTTGACGATCGCACCAAATGATTTAGCAAGAGATCGCCTAATCACACTTGGGCTAGAGCCAGAACGAATTCGAGTAATCGGCATGCCTATTATGCCTGAATTCTTAAAGCCCCCGCGCGACTCAAGAGAACTAATTTTAAGCCAGATCGGTCTGGACCCGAATATGTTCACTGTAGCAGTTACGGCTGGCTCCGCCGGCGGTGGCAATATGCTAAAGATCTATAAAGCAATGGCAGAAATAAAAAAGCCAATTCAGGTAATCGTTGTCTGCGGCAGAAATAAGAAGCTTATCGATAAAGTCGATGCCTGCAAAAAAGATTTCCCCTGGAAAACAGTCGTAATGCCATATGCAAAACGAATGGCCGACGGAATGAATGCATGCGATCTACTTGTTACCAAAGCAGGTGGACTCACAACGTTTGAAGCGATTGCCAGGCGCTTACCGATGGCATTAGACATGATAACTGAACCGATGCCACAAGAAGAAGGGACAGCCAAAATGCTTATTGAGGCTGGGCTGGCCCGGGCAGTTTGCGAGCCAAATGACATAGTGAAGATAGTTGAGGAAATAAATATTGAGCCAGACAGGCTGCAAAAACCACTACCTTCCTTACACAATCTTGATCAGGTGGACGCCGTCTACAAAATTGCCGAGGAAATACTTAGCTACGTGTCTCCGACCAAGCTACTTGCTAAAACTTAAAGCGTGCAGCCTCCATTCAGGAGCTCTACGTTCAATAGTAGCGTACAGGCTGCTTGGAAAGAATCTCGGAACTCCCGGCAAGCATTTTTTCAAGCGCTATGCAGCACATCTGGAACAGAAAGTATAGCAAAGGTACGGGTGCGTATCTCAAATGTCAAATGGGTTCCCAGCAGGCTCCTGCTTAGTTGCCGCGCTTAAGCCGCTGATTAAATGGGTATGACAAAAAAAGTTGTCCAATGGAGCCTCGCGATGGCTGACAAAGTTGAGAAACCAGATCAGGGTCAGCCGGCAGGCGATTCCGGCGCAGCTGACCAGGCTAGCCGTTCTTTTTCCGAGGAAGTGAACACGAAGTCTTTGCCGCTTACAAGCAGTGAGAACCGAGAGAAGTCAGAAAGCAACTCCACCAAGCTTGCAGATGAGAAACTGGTTGGGAATGTAACTTTGAGCGCGTCTGACGATCAAAGTACTCGAGGTCTTAAAAATGGTGCCGGTGGTGCAGCAGCGGATCTTAATTCCGGCGACAAACAAGCTGCGAATAAAGACGAGTTGAAAAAAATCCTCAATGATGACTTCGAGATTTTCAACAATTTCAATGACAGGTTCACATTCGATGCCAAAGCAAAACCTGCCGAATTACCTGCGGCGGCAGCGCCTCAGGCGAATACAGAGTTAACTGCAAAACCCGGCAGCGAACCACCGCCTCTGTCAATCAACACTGATTCAAGTGCCGCGCAAAAGTCAGCTATTGATTCCACAACTATTGCACCAGTAGACGGAAATGTTCCTCCCACCACCGATGCAACAGCGAGACCAGCCGACAATTCCTCGCCTGGACCCACCGACACAAAGAATAAGGCTGACGAGGAATCGTTAGATTCGAAAATGCTGGATATAGCACTTCAGACTCCTGCCTTGCTCAACTTGTCTGAATTTCCGGACCCTCGGAAATTTCTTAGCGATACGATCGACACTGCTCATAAGATCGCAACAAGCAATACAACGGATGCAGCAAAGCTTTTTTCCGACGCAGCTAATAACTTTGCAATAGATCATCCGAACTTATCTGCAGCGATTTTTACTAATGCAATTGGTCTGGCCCTGAATAAAGATGCAAATGGAAAAGACTTTCGAGTTGAAGATGATAACGGACACGCAGAGCTGTTTGACTCTCGAGCCATATCATCAGACAATAAATTCGGTGTGATAGCCGATGTTTTTATCGGAAATGCTGACAGAGACGACAGCAGAAATAAAATCGCAAGTAATACTGCGGGGAAATTCATAGACCTGGTGAAGGACGATAAACTATCGCCCGACGAGCTAAAAACAAAGGTGAATGAACTGCTAGGAAGCGCATCGAAGAAAGCGTTCGATCTGGAATCTCCAGGTACAGATCCGACGAAGGCTATGAGGCTGTTAAAGGCCGAATTGAATGCCGAGCTAGTTAGAAGAGGGTTCGAAATTTCAGACGGAAATGAACCAACATCTGTGGTAAACAGGAACAACAAGCAAATTCTCCAGCTCAACAATCTTGATTTGAGAAAAAGAACCTGATGGTTCGAATCGAAATGAAGTGAAACTGCAAAAGATTTGAAAACGCGCTCTGCCAGTTTGCGTAAATCCGCAAAAATGAGCTGGCGCGGGGCCATTTCACAAAATACATACCCTCAGCTCGTTTAATAAAAGAAGTCGGGTTAATTGAGGTTGTGAGTTATGGCTGGCGAAACAAAAGAAACAGATAACACTAAATCTAAAGCGCCGACGGATGTAGAACGAGATCCGTCGGCGGCATTCAGAGCTGAACTTTATTCGCTATCGGATCCTAAGAATACAGAGCTCTTCAGTAAAGCTTTTGAACCAAAGCCTGGCGACAATCTGGCTTTGCCGTTTCTAGGTTTTGGTGACTCAGGCAATACAAAAAATAAAACCGAAGTTCCACCGCCAGAAAAAAAGGACCTGCTGGATATGCTGGATAAGGAACCCCCAACCTTAGGTCGTGATGGTAAACCGGTTGACGATTCCCGGTTCAAAGATTGGCAAAAGGGCGTTATTGAAAGCATGACAGATGCCGAACGCAAAAACATGGGCGACCTGGCAACTGCCGTCAAGAATGGTGACTACAGCAAAGTTGATGAAATCGTGAAGCAGTTCAAGGACAATCCGGCACGACTGGGAGACCTTCTGCGGGTGCTGGGGAATTACTTCCAAAAAGAGGGGCTGGGCTCTGACAAAGGATACTCTATGGCCTTAGGCTACAACGATAAGCGCGGCACGTTCAGCTTGCAAATCCCCGGCCAGCCATTTCACTATGTGCGAACCGATGGCTCAGACCCGCACTCGCCACTCTAGAGCTAAGTTTCCTTTAAGTTTCCATACATAAACAAAACTTGCACAAAATATTCCGGAATTTTCGCTTGCGAATTAGTAAAGTTCCAGATCCACTACTTTTGCAAGCGAAGACAATGAACTGGAACAAAAACTTGAATGGATTAATTCACAACTCCCTTGCAGCTCTTCTGCTGGCAGGAGCGGCTACCGTGCTGCTGGCTTCAGCATCCGCGGCACGAGACGAGAAAGAGGCACCGTCAAAAAATGCTTTAGGCAAAGCATTAGAGGCTCTCCTGTCCAACCCTGATCGTCCGCTCACGGGACTCTCTGTGGTCGTGGTAAAGCACGGAAAAATTGTTTACGACGGCAATTTCGGCAAGCGAAAAATCGATCCGGAGAATCCGGACAAGAGCCTGCCGGTAGACCGCGATACAAAATTTCGCGTGGCTTCAATTTCAAAACTGGAAACTGCAACTGCAATAATGCAGCTGCTTGAACAGAAGAAAATCGATCTCGACGAAGACATTAGCCGCTATCTGAGCTTTCCCGTTCGCAATCCAAATTTCCCGGATACTCCAATAACGGTAAGGATGCTTTTAAGCCATACTTCATCAATTCGTGATTGTGATAACTATGTATTTCCACCAAGCGAAAGTTTGAAGGATCTATTTGTTGCAGGTGGTAAGCATTGGGATAACGGCGCTCATTTTGCTCCTGCAATAAAAGAACACGATCAGGCTCCAGGTAAGTTTTTCGCCTACTCCAACCTCGGCTATGGTTTGCTTGGGACTATTGTTGAGGCAGTAAGTGGCGAACGATTCGACAAATACATGCGCGCACATGTGCTTCTTCCGCTTGGTTGCAAGGCAAGCTACAACGTGCAGGACTTCTCGAAGGCAGAGTTAAACGAAGTTTCTGTTCTTTATCGCAAGATGGACAATAACGAGAAATGGGATCCACAAGGTCCATGGTATTCGCAATTCGATGAATATAAAGATGGCGTTGCCAAATTGCCTGAAGGTGCCGACAAGTATATTCCCGGTACCAATGCCACATGGATTTCACCTCAAGGCGGGTTGCGCATTTCAGCGCTGGATCTTTCGCGCATCATGAGAATGTTCATGAACGGTGGTGAGTTTAACGGAGTGCGCATCCTGAAACCAGAAACGGTTAGCCTTATGTTCTCTCCGCAATGGACCTACGATAAAGCCAAAGGAAACGGCGAGACAGACAGAGACTTGATGGTCTGCTACGGACTCGGTCCACAAATTCTCACTAATAAATTCGGCGATCGCTTGCTTGAAAAAACGAATGTGGAAATGAAAGGACACATCGGCGATGCAAACGGCTTGCTCAGTTGCATGATGATGGATTTCAAAAACAAAAACGGATTCATTTTGATCATGGGTGGCGTGGGAGCAAATCCCGATAAAAACATGGGAAGCTACTCCTCGTTCTATAAGTGGGAAGAGGAAATCGCCACGGCGATCTTCCAGAATGTACTCAGCGATTACACCTACACCTACACCAACAGCACAGCACTCAGCGGTTCCACACCAAGGTAACAGCTTTCCTGAAAGCTTCGGTATAATATTGTCCAAATTCTACTTTGGACGGACCTCTTGGCAAAGCTACTGCTTGTTGACGATGACAGCGAACTTACCGAATCACTGGTAGATTACCTCAAGCTGGAAAATCACAGCGTCGAACTTAGCTCTACTGGCGAAGACGCATTGCAGCTACTTGAAAATTTCAAGTTCGACGCAATAATCCTGGATTGGGGCTTGCCTGGAATTCAGGGTGTTGATGTGCTGAGGAAATTTCGCACGGCCGGCGGCAAAACACCGGTAATTTTCTTGACTGGCAGAAATGATATTTTTAGCAAGGAAGCAGGCTTTGATACTGGCGCCGATGATTATCTAACCAAGCCTTTTGATGTAAGAGAGCTGGGTGCACGCATTCGCTCGCTGTTGAGGCGACCGGCGGGAATACTGCCGAGTAAAATAACGGTTGGCAACCTGCTGATTGAGCCTGACACCAGAAAAGTATTCGTGGGCGGGAAAGCAACGCATCTGACCAACCGAGAGTACGCGGTTCTGGAATTTCTAGTAAGACATCCAAATCAAGTGTATGGAGCCCGTGCGCTGCTCCAGGCGGTCTGGCCATCTGATGCAGAAGCATCCGAAGACACTGTAAGATCATGCATGAAAAACCTGCGACGAAAAATTACAGTAGATGATGAGTGCATCGTTAAAACGATTCAAGGCGCAGGCTATACGGTTGAATACACTCCTGAGCCACAGCTCTGAGCTCGGCGCAAGCTGCGGATATTCAGTCTGAGTTAAGCGGCAGTTCGAACCAGAAAGCACTCCCTTTACCAACTTCGCTTTCCACACCAAGCTGCCCGCCATGTGAATGCACAATCAACTGGCAAATTGCCAGCCCCAGACCGAACCCTTGTTTCTTCTCCGCAGTATTTGCCTGGAAGAACTTTTCAAAAACTCGATTTCTTGTTTCTGTATCCATGCCTGGACCCTCATCAATAACAGAAACTTTCAAACCTGCATCAGATTTAGCGGTGCATATTTTTATTTGAGTGTCAGGTGGAGAAAATTTGATCGCATTCGAGAGATAGTTAATTAGAACTTGTCCCAATCGAGCTCTGTCCGCAAGAAGATCCGCATGATTGCACAAGTTCATCAGAGTAATGTTCTTCGCTTTAGCTAAGCCGCCCACCGTAGAAAGAGCATCCTCAGCAATTGTGCGTATGTCACATGCAGAAAGCTCCAGAGCTACTTTCCCTGACTCGAGCGACTCCATGGTAAGCAAATCATCCACCAATCTCAGCACTTTCTGGATATTTCCTTCAGCGCGAGCCAAATGTTTCTGTGCATTTTGACTCATCGACTTCTCAGCCAGACGAGAGAATTTATCGAGTTCTCCTCTTGCGGCTTGCAATGGAACTCGCATCTGCTGAGCAAGAGAAGCCATCATCATTGCCCTTTGCTGAGAAGCGAGATCTAACTGCGACTTGGCTTGCTGTAAGATCAAGCCAAGATAGGCAAGCTCATCCGTGCCAGCTGCGCTGTAATTTAGCTCTTCACCCTTTCCGATTTTTGCGGCATTGCTTGCAAGCACGATGATGCGATCGGTGATATTTTTAGTAAAGAAGTAGAGCATGCCGATAGCGATGAGGAAATTAGCAAATATGCCGAACCCAATCAGCTTGCTTATGAGTGCAGCGAGTTTCTCTTGCTCCAGTTCCATTGCATGTAAACTTGCGACATTCTTCTTAAGGAGAGCGTTAGCAATTGTTCTCACCTCGAGCGCCTCAGGCGACTTTTGTTTGATTTCAGATATTTCAGCAAAGGTATCGTATTTTTCCATTTGATCAGAAGAAGGACTGAGCGAGATCATTTTTTGAATCTGATGCTCCTGATTTGTCCTTGCCAGCTTGATGTAGTGCTGCCAGTCCTCCGACGGACCAACGATATTGCTCAATTTGTCATAGTCAAGCCATAGTTCCGCAATGATTTTATTGGCGAGATTTTCAGCAGTACTTGACGAGGTAATGAGATATATCCCGCGAGTGGCTGCAGCGCGGAACATATCCATCTTAATGATGCTGGAGCTGCTGCCTATTTCGCCGCAGCGATGTTCACCGGCGGCGAGATTTTCCGTGCTTACTAATTGCTGGTTGATGAAGAGCAGCAAGCCGGCTTGCAGCAATAGCGGACCCAGCACTACAATTAAACCCTTATGGAATATTTTTGGTTTCGTCAGGAACTCCTTAAGCCCGTCCACAAGCCTGTTCGCCGATAAACCCGGATGACAATCTGAAGCAGAGGCATCGTTCAAGCTAGATTTCGGTAATGTTGCACTATGGCTCAGCAAATCTTCTCTTATTAAATCTGAGCTCCCTGATTTTGATTGCACTAAATTTGACTGCACTGAATTTGATTCAACTAAATTTGATTCAATCGAATTTGATTCAGGCGAATTTGATTCAAGCGAAGCTGATCCAATTGAATCAGAACCCGCAGTGTCCGTACTGACTCCCTCAAGCCCGGGCGCAACTGGCTCCTCGTCTTCCGCTTTTTGTACAGTCAACAACTCTTGCACAAAAGTCAATATCGATGAAAGCTTATTGTTTGCTTCTTCCAAACTCTCGTAAGAACCATCCGGATAGTCGCCGCCAATCTCTTCGATCATGTGAATATTCACTTGAGATGACATCAACGGCGAGCGCATATCATGCGCCACCATTCCCAAAATGGAACGCCGGTGTTCTGCAGCAGCTTGCAAGGATTCAGAGGTCTGTCGTAGAACTTTATCCAGATATGCAAGTTCATCGTTACCGTGAAGCCGATATTGCGGAGTGCGTGGTAAAGCGGCAGCATTCTTAGCCAGAATCTGTATGCGATGGGAAATCGATCTAGAGAAAAGCCATAGCAAAAGCAGCGCCAGCAACACATTTGCAGCAGCAAAGCCATATGCAAACAACTTCATGTATTCAAAGGAGCGCTTTTGCTTATCATTCGCGTGCTGTAATTCAAGCTGCTCGCACACGAGAATCCGCTTGGCTTCTGTTCGCAGCTGGTAAATCTTTGCCAGAGCTTTCGGCAAAGTCCGCGCCATCTCCAATGTAAGCCCAGCGTTACTTTGAGGAAGATTGGCGCAAGCTTCGATTTCTTGCTTCGAAATCTGTTCGAGCTTCAAGACCTGAGCGTGTGCAGCTGGCCTGTCCTTCGTGATGTTCTTTAGTTCATAGAACTTGAACCAGAGCCATGGATGCTGTTTTTTTACTGTTTCCTGCCAGTCTTTTTCAACGGCCCCAACGATGGAGGTTCCACTCAATAGGGCCCATGAATTAAGCATGTCATTGAGCTGTTCTACGAATTGACTCTGTCGATGCTCATCAATGGCCGACTTCTCTGCAGCAAGCCAGAGCGAATTGAGAAAAAGCAAAACACAAGTTCCTGCAGTCAGCGTAACAAGCACAAGAGCCAGGCCTTGCTTGAATATGTTTGGTTTGTAGGGAAGATTGCTAACTGCCATCGCGCTCGTTTTTGTCGCCAGTATAGAAGAATGCCAGCAGGATTTACAGTATCGGCCGATTATGATTCTTCATTCCTGCAGAAATCAACAGTCCCCTATTCACGTTCTTTTTACGTAGCCTGGAGCAAACTCTTAGCAAAGATTCCCACAGAGACCTTTGCGATGATCCAGATCATTCCACCCAATCCGCGAATAGATTTTTCTGAGTTGAACGAACTTGTGAACGCGAAAACATGTAGCCTGCCCCGCCCACAGACGCTTAACAAGATCTCGACTCCAGAACTCACGCACTGGGACAAGAATGAGATTGCAGCTCTCGAGCAAATTTCCCTTGCACTCGCGAATGCAATTATCGAAACAGCAAAGGTTTCTGTTGGGAATCAATTCTCTGTAAAAATTCGACCTGTTTGTGGTAATTTCGGCGCTTACGCGCAGGTAAGAATAAGCCGCAGAGGAAACGCATTGACCGGGCAAAGAGCAAACGAAGATAAAGAATCGCTAGTGGCTACTTTGATAGCTGCGATCCAAAAAGGCCGCGATGGTTGCCGCCCACAACTTATTCCATTTCGACTGAATAGTTCCGATAGCAAAGTAAGCGGAGACATTCATCTCTTTGTTGGAATTCGAAACAAAACTGCATGAGCTAAAAATCACAGCCAAAAAGTTTCAGCACCACTTCTGATGACTAAATTGCATCTCAAAACAATAGATCCAGGGGCTAAACATCTCAATCAGCGTTTGGCGCTTTTGCTCTGTTCCAGCGTTTGCAATATTTCGAAGTAGAGCGCATCCGGATTTATTACTGGCTTGGGCTGGAATCCGTCAGCACCGGCCGCGGACGCTAGCTTTAGTGTGTTCTCGTCTTGTTCGGCACTGACCACTACAACTTTAATGGCAGCATTCTTTGCTTTGATGATTTTGGTAGCGGCAATACCGTCGAGCTCGGGCAATCCGAGATCCATTAAAACGCACCAAATGCGGTGCACGATTTCACTGCACAGAAGTATCAGAAGGGCACAAAATATCGTAAGCAGCCTTTGCTGCCTCTTGCTCCGCGGCTTTCTTTGAATGACCACTGCCCTGAGCAATCATTTGATTTGCCACTGCCACAGCTACAACAAAGGTGGGATCATGCGGCGGTCCGTCAACCTGCAAAACGGAATAAACCGGCACGCCCTGTGAGCGCGACTGAGTGAGCTGCTGCAGCTGAGCTTTGAAATTGTCTTTGACGCGGTCTTTATTAACAGCATCGGCCCTGGTTGAGAAAAAGCGATTGATAAAAATCCGCGCGGTGTCCATTCCTTGATCTAAATAGATTGCGCCCAAAATCGCTTCCATAGATCGCGCCAACATGGACGAGCGTATGGAAACACCCTTTGCCACCTTGATGCACGGTTCGACTTCAAGCTCCTGGCCGACAAGCTCGAGAGTTCTTGCGTTAATCAAGACTGCTCTAATCTCGGTGAGCCTTCCTTCGTCATGTGTCGGATAGAAATGGATGAGATATTCACTGACTATAAACTTGAGCACCGCATCGCCAAAAAACTCCAGCCGCTCGTAGTCCGGATATTGAGGGTGATCGTGCGAATAAGAGCTGTGAGTCAGTGCTTCATCAAGCAGCGCCAGATTGCTGAACGTGACGCTCATCCTTTCTTGCAATTTGGATAATGAAGCGCTTCTCTCACTTGAGATCTTGCGTGTGGTTGTCATAACAACAATCTAGCTCTTGCGATGGTTTCCAGAAGTTAAAAAATAATTTGCTGATGTAATCAAGCAGAATAGCATGCAGACAAGCCCTTTTGTAGTCAGAGCGCGTCGAGATCCAAAGACCAGAAAGCACCCAAGAATCTTTGATTCTCAATATATTAAGCGCTTTTCCATGCGCGCAAAAATATTGATTCAAGAGCTGTTTTCCTACTCAGCATAACGCTTGCGCCGATGGAGTTCGACGATATTATCCCTCTATAATCTATATAAAGCTACTTAGGTAAGTAATTGAGAGCTCTTGCCTTGCTATCCTTATCGTGGCGGTGTGTCGGTTGACACGTTTCCGGGAGAAGCGGCGGACTAGTATGTACAACTTACAGATAATTGAAATAGGAATATTTGTTCTGGCGGGCTTTGCGCTACCGACACTTGGAATGATCGGCTTGTCATTCCTTTTGCAATACCTCTTGGGGTACGGTCGCCCAAATCCACTGAAAAACCAGCCTTATGAATGCGGCATGAAACCAATTCAAGAGGCAAATGTTCAGTTCGATATTCGCTATTACCTCTACGCATTGATGTTTATAGTCTTTGACATCGAAATCATCTTCATGATTCCCTGGGCAATCGCTTCGCACGGCAAAACAATGCGTGAGCTTGGCACAATGGTGGCACCGGTCGAAATGACCATATTCATAGCCATCCTGGCAGTTGGACTGGCGTACGCCTGGAAGAAAGGCGCTCTCAGGTGGGAGTAAAAGTTTGCGAGCTTACGATGAGCTTGCGTTTTAGAGAGTGGAAACAATGAGTGAAGAAGCAAAAGGTCCATATATTCCAGAAGAACTGAGAGAGACAGTGCAAGTGCACGAACTCGGCGCACTCACTGAAGCACTCAGCAATGTCTTATCACCTGTGGCGAACTGGGCGAGGTCACAATCAGTGTGGCCCTTGACCTTCGGCACAAGCTGCTGCGCCATCGAAATGATGTCGGTAGGTATGTCGGCTTTCGATATTTCGAGATTCGGCTCTGAAGTATTCCGCGGCACACCAAGACAGGCAGACCTCATCCTCACCGCCGGCACCATTACACGAAAAATGGCACCGGCATTGATTACTTTGTATGAACAATTGCCTGAACCAAAATTTGTCATAGCCATGGGAGCTTGCACCATAACTGGTGGCATGTTCAATGACTCGTATTCAGTTGTTCAGGGTGTCGACCGCATTATTCCGGTAGACGTCTACCTGCCCGGATGCCCTCCCAGACCGGAAGGCATTCTTGATGCGCTGCTCAAACTGCAGCAAAAAATTCGCACGCAGTCTCTGGCTGAGCGGGCAAAGAAAGCCGGGCAATCACGCGCAGTGCGCTACGTCGATTACGACACAGGATTGCCGCTTGAAGTATTGAAGGCTGAAGCTGAAGAAGCGAAAGCACTCGCTACTGGCTCTGCATCAGCAGAAGAGCAAAGGTAAGGATCAAGACAATGACGGAACACGGAGCACAACCAGCAGCAGAAGAAGCAAAGGAACTTCCGATTGGACCCTTTGGCACATTCTTAAAAGAGCATGGGCTCGAAACGAAGAGATTGCCCGATCATATTAATGACGCCGAATGCCTCGAAGTCGCAGGCAAAGATCTAGAAGCCGCAGTGAAGCGCCTTCGCAACAGTCCGGAAACACAGTTAAATTACCTGGTCAGTGTAAGTGGTTGTGAATATCCGGAGCACTTCGAATCTGTATATCACCTCTGGTCTTATGTAAGCACCAAAGAACTCGTACTCAAAGTAAAGGTGCCGAAATCATCAGTTCCAGAAGGACAGCTCCCCGTAGTGCCCAGCATTGCCAATTTCTGGGCCGCTGCAAACTGGCATGAACGCGAAACTTATGACCTCGTAGGCATAAGATACAGCGGTCATCCTTATATGCGTCGTATTCTCAACCCCTGGGATTGGGATGGACATCCGCTGCGCAAAGATTACAAGCAGCCGATCGACGCGCTCAATGACAAAAATCACGACAGCATGCGCTAATAGAGGTTACTTAGAAAATGACAGCTGAACTCACCTCGCCACAGCTAAAAACGCAAGAGATGATCATCAACATGGGTCCGCAGCACCCGGCAACGCACGGCGTGTTGAGACTGATTGTGACGCTGGACGGCGAGATGGTCACACACGTAGAACCAGTTCTGGGTCACCTGCACAGAGCGCAAGAATGGCAGGGACAAAACCGCACCATCTACCAATACCAGGCGCTTATTGACCGCGTTGATTATCTCTCTGGTATGTTCACCTCGTGGGCGATGGCTCGCCCGGCTGAAATTATCGACGGGCTCGTAGTGCCGAAACGCGCCGAGTATCTGCGCGTAATGCTTTCAGAAATGAATCGCATCACATCGCATTTGCTCTGGTTGGGAACTTACCTGATCGACCTTGGCGCCATGTTCGGATTTCCTTTTTATCCATTCCGGGAGCGCGAAAAATTATTTGATTTGTTCGAGGCTGTTGCCGGTCAGCGCATGATGTTTAATTACATCCGCATCGGCGGCGTCGTGCGCAACCCTCCATTTGGCTGGTTCGATAAATTGAAGAGATTTCTCGATGAGTTTCCGGATCGCATTGATGAATACGAAGCCATCGTCACCGAAAACCCCATCTTCTTAAAGCGCACCAAGGGTGTCGGTTATCTGCACAAAGACGTGATCATGAATTACGGCATCACCGGACCATGCGCACGTGCAAGCGGCATTAATCTCGATTTGCGTCGCTTCAAACCATATTCCGTATATCCGGAACTGGAATTCAATGTTCCGGTTATGGAAGAGGGCGATACCTGGGCTCGCTATATGTGCCGCATCGCAGAAATGCGCGAGTGCGTCAAAATCATTCGCCAGTGCATTGAAAAAATTCCAGGTGGAACCACCGAAGAATTGCGCAAGAAACTCGGCACAACGGGTCCGGAAAAGGACGATAATGCCAAGGAACTTCCGCCGGAAGAATTGCTGATGGCTAAAAAGCAAAACGCTGGTCTTCGCATCAAAGCTGGGGAAGGTTTTGCCGCAGTTGAGTCACCACGCGGAACGCTCGGTTGCTACATTGTTTCGAATGGTTCGGATAAGTTCCAGAGAATCAAATGGCGCAATCCGTCATTCTGTAATTTGTCGGCGTTGAGCGAGCTGCTTGTCGGTTCACCAATTGCAGACGTTATGGCTATCTTCGGATCAATCGACGTTATCTTGCCGGACGTTGACAGGTAATAGGCAGCAGGGTGTCACAGGGAAGACAAGGAAGAAGTTAATGACTACATCTACGGCCGAACCACACCTAACAAGTGGAACAGCACCTGATTACAATATCGGTGAAATCTGGAAATTTGCCCGGATGTCACTGATCTGGTTGTGCATCATATTTGGTGCCGTTTGGATGGTGAGTTACCTTGTTGGCGGCGTCATTCCTGCTTTAATCGATCATGCGGCACCCGGCAATGTTGTTGCTCATAATATTGCCGGCGCAATCAGGCTAATCACTCCGCTTGTGGCAGTGATGGTCTTCATTCCTATTAATGCAACCTACATGGTGCTTGCTGAAAGACGCGGGCTCGCACTTCTCACAGTGAGAAAAGGACCGAACCGCGTTGGTCCGGACGGCTTCCTGCAAACAGCTGCTGATGCCGTGAAACTGCTATTCAAAGAGAATATCGATCCGGAAGGCAGTGACATGATTATGTTCACGCTCGCACCGATCATCTTCTTTGCTCCCTCAGTATTCGGCGCATTGCCTTTGCTTTCTGCAGTTACTCAGCCGCAAGATCTTTTCGAAATTACCAAGGTTCCCACAGGCATATTTTATGTGCTTGCCATGTCATCCATTCCCGTTGTCGGCATCGTCATGGGCGGATGGGCCAGCAATAATAAATATTCACTCGTAGGTGGTTTGCGTTCAGCAGCGCAAGCCATTTCTTATGAAATTCCACTGGTGCTTGCAGTAATTACAATCTGCTTGCTGGTTGGAACTTTGAATGTCACCGACATCGCCTGGCTGCAGAATCCATCTGAGCTTGCCAAAGCTACTGCGGGTTCTGCAGAATTGGCTCGCTGGGATGCAGTGCGTGGCACATCGCACCTGGCACCTTATCTGCATACGGTAGGTGTAAATAATCTCGGCAACTGGGGCTTCTTGAACTGGAATATCTTCGGTGGCGACAGCGTCACTGGTTTGCTTTCGCTGGCAGCAGCCGGACAGGTCAAAGGTGGCGTGCTGGTCGTGAAACTAATTCTGGCTGCAGTGCTTGTACTTTGCAGCTGGCTCCTCTGCGGTTTGTACATGACCGGCGCCTGCGCAGAAATCAACCGTATTCCGTTCGACCTGCCTGAAGCAGAATCAGAGCTAGTAAGCGGTTACAACACCGAGTACAGCGGCATCAGATTCGCGATCTTCTTCCTGGCTGAATTTACGAACCTCTTTATCGTCTCCACAATTGCTGTAGTAATGTGGTTTGGAGGCGGCGCATCGCCTCTTCCAGCTGATTGGTACGCTCCGGTATTGAGCGCGCTGGGCGCAGTTTGCACTGGAGTAAACGGCGTTTTGCACTCAGCCGGACTACCTAATATATTGAATCCAATGGTCCTCAGCGGAGCAATCTGGGTAATCCTCAAAACCTACCTGCTGATTTACTTTGCAATTCTGGTTAGAGGCACATTGCCGCGTTTCAGAATCGACCAGCTCATGGATTTTGGCTGGAAGCGCCTCATCCCACTTTCGCTCATTCTTCTTTTAGCGGTTACATTCCTCAAGGAGCTTATCTAAAATGTTCGCGCTTGTAGGTCATTCAATCGAAAGTCTCCGTCAGGTAGCGCGCGGTCTTGGAACCGTGTTCAAGCACGCCGCGCGGACGCCAATCACTAAGGAATTCCCTGATACGATGCCTGCTCTGGCAGGACATTTCCGTGGGCGCCTTGCACTGGCAGTCAACCCGGAATCAGGCGATCACCTCTGCATTTCATGCTTGCAGTGCGAGCGCGTTTGCCCGGACAAGTGCATTCAGATCACTTCGCACAAGAGCCCGGAAACAAACAAGCCTGAATTGATCAATTTCAAAATCGACCACGGTTTGTGCATGTTCTGCGGATTGTGCACTGAAGTTTGCCCGACCAATTGCATCATCAATACAAATGATTTTGAAATGGCTGATTACACAAGAGCATCGCTTGTGTATGACCTGAAGAAATTGACTTTGACGCAGGAAGAATCGGCGCATTATTACGCGAAGAAAGAATTGCCGATGCCGAAGCCGAAACCAGCCAAGGCGGCAGCGAAACCAGCTGCAGCGGGTGCGGCGGCGGCAAAGCCGGCTCCGGATAAACCGGCGGGCAAGCCGGAAGCAGCGGCAGCGGCAAAGCCGGAAGCGAAACCGGAAGCAGCTGAAACGAAGCCGGCGGCTGCGGCGGAGGCAAAGGCTCCGGAAGCTGAAGCGAAACCGGCGGCGGAAGCTAAGGCTCCAGAAGCCGAAGCAAAACCGGCGGCGGAAGCTAAGGCTCCAGAAGCCGAAGCAAAACCAGCAGCGGAAGCTAAGGCTCCAGAAGCTGAAGCAAAACCGGCAGCGGAAGCTAAGGCTCCAGAAGCTGAAGCAAAACCGGCAGCGGAAGCTAAGGCTCCAGAAGCCGAAGAGAAACCGGCAGCGGAAGCTAAGGCTCCAGAAGCTGAAGCCAAACCGGCAGCGGAAGCTAAGGCTCCAGAAGCCGAAGAGAAGAAATCAGAAGCAGCTCCAGCTGAAGAGAAAAAATCTGAACCGGCTGCTGAACAAAAGTCCGAAGAAAAGAAAGAAGGGGAGCAGTAAGGTGGGTAACATAACTGATCTTGCCAATCTGGCAACCACACATGCGGAGCAATGGCTGTTCTATTTAGCAGCATTTGTGACTTTCCCACTAGCTTTCGGTGTGCTTCTTGACCGCAATATCATTCGCGCAGGTTTTCTGCTAATCGGAGTTTTCGGTGGCATCTCCGCACTCTTCCTTTTGCTGCAAGCGCAATTCATTGCGATGGCGCAGTTGATGATTTACGCCGTTGGTATAACGCTTGTCGTTGTTATCGCGCTGATGCTTACTAATCCAAATATGGAAAGTGAGAAAAGCACCGACTTGCCGGAGCAAAAGACTCCTGCGTTCTTCACATGTGCGCTGATTTTTGCAGTCCTATATATGTGTATTCTGTCTGAAGCTTGGCCCATTGAACCAACAGCGGTGCCGGATGCTGCAAACAACATAACGATTCTGGGCACGGCTCTTCTCAAAGATTACGCACTGCCTTTTGAATTCTCTTCGATTCTTTTGCTTGTTGCCTTGATAGGCGCTGTGATGCTGGCCAAAACAGATCGCGTGCGTCCGGGCAGTGAAGCCCCTGATACTGATGAAACCGGCGTCGCATATGCAGAGAGGAATGATCATGTGGTCGAACTCAAATAGTTTGGTTGTAGCTTATTTTGCAATCATTGCATTGCTGACAGGTGCGCTGGTTAGCGTCCCACCACAGACATTGTCTGGCATTCTGCATATTCAGCCCGAGTTTCACGGACTCGCGCTTGTCGCAGTCGTCGTCTTCCTAGGCTCGCTCTTCAATTTACTAGGAGCCGAACTCACACCAATCATGGTTACGGGCACGCTTGGTGCCTTCGTTGCACTGACGTACAACCAGGATCCACTGACTCGTTATTTGACACTGGCAGCAATGCTTTTCTCAATCGGGATTTATGGAATGACCGTGTCGAGAAATGCAGTGCGCGTGCTCATGTCCATTGAGTTGATGTTGAACGCTGTGAATATCAATCTCGTTGCTTTCGCACGATACATTGATCCAACAGCGGTAAAAGGACAGCTCTTCTCGATATTTATATTGACTGTAGCGGCTGCAGAAGCAGCAGTCGGTCTTGCCGTGGTGCTTGCGATTTACCGCAACAAAGCCACGGTCGACATGGAAAAATTCACGCTGCTGAAGTGGTAGTTAACGACTCTAAGCTGCTGAAGTGCTAGCCGAAAACTCTAAGCTCGACCGTCGCATAATTATTCTGGCATTGGGCCGTTTCCTTTCGATGATCGGCTCGGGATTCACGTCGTTTTATGCGCCTGTGTTCTTTGTCGAGGTGGTGCATATATCCGCGACTCTTGTCGGGATCGGTTTGGCGGCGAACTCAATAGCCGGGACACTCGCTCGAGTTCTTGGTGGAACAATGTCCGATTCACCGAACTTTGGGCGCAGAATAACACTGGTTATCGCAACAATTGTTCTTTTGATTGGCTCAGTCGTGATGGGTCTTGTTCAAGACTTCAACATGTTTTTGATCGGCAATACATTGCTTGGAATTGGCATCGGATTCTACTGGCCGTCTTCTGAAGCAATGATTTCGGATCTCACAAACGATCACAATCGGAGAGATGCTTTTGCTCTTAACCGCTTTGCTGATTATTTCGGCCTCGGAATTGGTGTTGTTCTTGCCGGTTTATTCATCCAGGCGACAGGCGCATATCGCACCTTGTTTTTCATTGATGGCTTTTCTTATGGCGTTTTGACCCTCGTTATCCTCTTCGCAATAAAGGAGAGCAGCCATCACGAGGCGTCGCCTTCGTTGATGAAATCATGGGGTGAAGCTCTTCGCAATCCGCTATTGCAAATATACGTGGGCGCAAATTTCTTGATGACGTCGTACATAATCCAAATTAGCAGTTCGCTGCCTCTATATTTAACCGAGAAAGCGAGTATTATTCCCGGTCAAAAATTGAATCCATTCAATCTTTCCATGCTGTTTGCGGTTCACGTAGCCATCGTTGCCGCCAGTCAAATTCCTCTTTCGAGATTGATGAACAAATTGAGCGCAGCAAACTCGATGATTATTTCCTGCATTATCTGGTTTGTGGGTTTCATTCTGCTTGCAATTTGTGGACTCGTCGGATACGGGCAATTTTTGATTGCCATAGCAGCACTTGCAGTTATGAGTCTCGCATCAGTTGCATACGGACCAGCTTCTTCCGCCCTTGTGGTTGAGCTGGCGCCACCGGAATCACGCGCAATTTATCTTTCGGTAAATTCTCTATGCTGGGCAATGGGCGGAATGCTGGCACCGCCTGCGGTGCTAGCGGCGATGGATTATTTTCCGCAGCATACACCATATATTTGGCTCGTGGTGGCGTTGTCGACCTTTATACCTGCAGCCGCATTCGGATTGCTCGCTAAGAAAAGCAGCGACAAGCTAAACGCAACTTGAACGACTATTATTGCTTGGGGCAATCGTCCGGTTTCGGAGCAGGCGGTACAATCAGCTTGTCACCGGGGAAGATCAAGTCGGGGTTTCTTCCATTTTTTGTGAGTCCACTTGCTTCGGATATTGCTTTGACTTCAGCAACAATCTCCGCATCATTCGGCTTCTTGCCTAATCTAGAGGACAAGACATCAGTCGCTACAAACCATACGCAATCACCTTTGACGACACCATATTCTGCAGTTCCATCCGAATGAACAGTGAACATTCTGTCGCCCATTTTGACTTGCTTATCGCCCTCCGGCGCTTTTGGTTGGTCACCCGGCGGGGGCTCTTTCGGTGTGTCGGAAGGTGGTTGCTTCGGATTATCACATGGCGGATCTTTGGGAGCATCACAGGGTGGTGTTTGCCTTGGTGCATCGCATGAAGAATTTTTTGGAGGATCGCAGGGAGGTGTTTGCTGTGGCACATCAGCAGGAGGTGTTTGAGTTGGTGGCAAATCCTTAGGTGTGCGAGGACCCTGATTGTAATCGTAGGGATCAACTGGAGAATTGTTATCGCCCATACCATGCTCCATTTGCGTGGATTGCGGCTGAGCTGTGCCCGCATCTGCACTGCGACGGCCAAACCAAGAATCTAGATTGCCACCACTGGGTTGCATCGCCTTTGGTGCACTTGCATCGCCAAACCATGAGCTCGAGGCCGCATCTCCAATTCCTGATTCCTGGGCAGCACCGGCGCCGGTGACATTGAAGGGATCCATCCACGAGTCCGAGACACCAGGCGAGGGCGTAACTTTCGGAAGATGCTGTGCGTCTGGTGCGACATCTCCCCAGACGTGACGCCAGGGCTTTGTTGGCGCTGCCGGTCCCATGTCTGCGCCGGACCCAGGGTCCATGCTTTCTGGTCCCTCGACGCTAGACGCATTGCCAACACGCTCAACAGCAGGGTTCAATGCAGGTTCATTCCAGCGAATTCCCATGCTCTGGAGAGCTTCCGCAAGAAGTCCATTAAAAAAGTTGCTGCGCTGCTCAGAACCTTGAGCCGCATCGTCAAATCGTCCCAGAAAATCTGTCATTATTTCGCCCTTCGCCGTAGAATTGCACAGGTTCATGCTAATGTTCAAATTGAAAATAAAAACGGACGGATTCGTAAATTTCTTGTGTAAGAGCTTGCCAAATCATCGTAATTCCCGCCGTTCTACAGGCCAATCGGACCCCACTGCTATAATGGTCAAGGCTAGGTTAGCTGTGTGACTGAGATTGTTGTAACAGCAAGCAGGGCGAGAGTTTGCTAAAAACGGGTAATATACTTGAAGGCAAGTACAAGATTTCAGGGCTTATTGGCCAGGGTGGGCTCGGTTCTGTATACAAAGCCTTCCAACTTGATTTGCAGCGAGAAGTTGCAATCAAAGTTTTGCACGGAAAAATTGCTGAAGACGAAGACTGGAAGCTGAGAACATTAAGAGAGGGCAAGGCCCTTGCTAAACTTTCTCATCCCAATATAGTTGCTATTTATTTTCTTGGATTCTCAAGAGATGATCAAATTTACATGGCAATGGAGCTTGTTCAGGGAGAAAGCACCAGACAATTACTGAAGGAAGCTGGAAAGCTGCCGGTGTTAAGAGCGTTGCGAATCACCCGTGATGCAGCTTTGGCGCTCGAATACGCACATGAGAATGGAATCGTTCATCGTGATTTGAAGCCTGAAAACATAATGGTTCAAAACGAGCCGCGAGCTGATTTCGTAAAGATAATTGACTTCGGCCTTGCTTGCATGTCTGATCCAAATAACCAGAGATTGACCTTAACAGGAGAACTCCTTGGCACTCCCAAGTACATGAGTCCAGAACAAGCCAATGGACTAAAGATGGACGCACGAACCGATATTTATTCCCTGTGTGCGTGCTTGTTTGAATTTATAACAGGCACTCCCTGTTTTGATGCTGATACACCCCTTGCGCTTATGTATAAGCACGCCAACAAGCCTGTACCCGCAATAACGCCCGCCATGGTAGATAATTTCAGCCCTGCATTGAATAAATTGATAACCGGCGCTATGGAAAAGGATCCGGACAGGCGCTTTCAATCAATGAAAATTTTCGCGGAACAAATAGAAAAGGTAATTGATGAAATAGAAAGTGTACTTACGACAAACGTAAGCACTGTATTGACGCAAGAAAGAGACAAAAATAAGTCCACAGGAAGAATAATTGGAAAAAAAATAGCCAGAGACAGATTGTTCCTTATGGCTGCTCTTCTAATAGTTATCTCGGCCGGATTTTGTTTCGTAGCATATAAAACCAAGCAGACAAATTCCAAATCGATACTGCTGCAAGACTCTCCAAAGCCGTCCACGCTGCTAAAAAGGGATGCGCGGCGGACAGAGCGTCACCTGCGCCTGATAGAGCACACTTATGGAAAAATCAGTGTCGAGTGCGCCAAAGCCAACCACGAATTAGGGATGGACTGCTCTCGCAAAAAAGAATATCCACAGTCCGAAAAGTATCTCGAAGAGGCGATATTGATATGGACTAAATTAACAGGACCGAACAGCAGACAAGTAGCGGAAGAGAAAGACTATCTTGCCGACACGCTGCGCTATGAAAAAAAATACCAGGCAGCGGAGTCTTTGATTAGAGAGGCTATGAAAAGCCGGGAAAAAATCTTTGGTGCAGACTGCGCTGAGAGTGCCTGGTCCATGCAAATTCTCGCGGAGATTTGTATTGCAAATGGTCGATTTGAAGAGGCAGAAAATCTCTTGAAGAAATGCATTGAGATTCGACAGGGAAAAGATCCTGAGCGTGATTACCTTGTTGCGGGACATGAGATAAGCCTCGGGCAGCTCTACTTGAAGGAAGAGAAATTCGAACTTGCACAAGGATGTTTTGAGCGAGCATTGGCAATAAAAGAGCATAATCAAACCAGGAGCGCGGAGAACGCTAAGATCATGCAAGACCTGGCAAAATGTTACAGGCACGAAGGTAATGATGTCCGGGCAAGAGAAATTGAAAATGAAAGTAGTAAGATAATGAAAAGCCTAGGGCAGACCCCATGAAGCTTAAGTGGAAATGCCCCGATAAATCTTCACGTTCCCTTCAATACCGAGCGAGCAGTTTTCCGCAGTAAAAACGAGAATCGAGAAGGAAGAGTGTCCACATCAATTTGCACAACACCAACTTTAGTTCGCAAGCGTGGATTGTATTGCAAGAATCCGAGCACGCCGTCGCCCGGTGAATTAGGATACGTCGCCATCAACTGCCCACCGAGTGTTTCCTTTTGTAGCTCACGATCCACAAGAATTGGTGATGCCTTCTTCAGCTCACCGATCTTTTCACCCGAGACTCGCCATGTCATATCGAAATCGCCCGGAATCTCCTTCTTGCTGACGAAACTGCCACCGACGAAAGCACTGTCACCTGCTTTTTGCTTGCGCATTTCTTGCAAGAGCAGCTCCATGTTAAAGAGTTGTTCGCGTCTTGCTGCATTAGTTCCAAAACGAGCGGAGAATTCTCTCCAGCTTGCTTCGTGTATACCAGGAGGAAGAACGCCGCGTTCGGTCAATGGTGGCAACGCTGGGTCGAACAGGGTATTGCGATAGATTTGTCGACCGAGGAAGCTTCCACCCACACTTCCAGCAGTCATCAGTGAAGCATCGAACAAGAAAGGCGCAAGATTCGTCCGCATCACATGTGCATCTTGCTGAAAGTTGTGATTTCCCTTCGCAGCGTCTGCAAAGGCATCGAAACTTGGCTTCAGATAGTTCAACGAATCAGAAACGCCGGCAACCCCGACACCAAGTAGTGCATACTGTGCACCCATACCCAGCGATTTCGACCCGAACAGAGTAAGCGAACGTCCCTGCGTTTTGCACGCAAGATACGTCGACAGACCAATTGAGAATGCCAGCTTTCCAGCGGTACTAAACGGATGCTCTTCAATCTGCTGAACAGCTGCAGCAGGAACCGACTGAATCCCGATAACCAGAAGCTGCGCTTCTCGACTCAATTTGTCTTGAAGCGTATCAGCCTGGCGCAGAGCCTCAGCTGCATTGCTTAATTTATCAAAGCTGGACATGGGGGTGATCCAGTAGGGCGCAATGATACTAGCGCCTGAATTGCTGTTTGTCATCGTGGAGAGTACGAAGGTCTCAGTTGTTTAAAGCCTTATGGCACAAACCTTTTCAGCGGAAGCGAAATATCACATTAGTTCGCAAAGCTAGCGCACTATCTAATTTTCGTGATCATATCCAGCCTTTTAGAAATCGAATTAAGACGGTCATTTACACATATTTCTTTAGATATTTAGGAAGATAAGCCGCCAATACCTATGAATACTGAGTTTGGAGATTGCAGTTCTGTACTTGCAAAATCGTTTACTAAAGACTGTTGTAACAGAGTGCTTGCTTTAACCCGACCTTAGCCATTTCGGGAAAGAATGAATCACTTGTTGAAGAGGACCAACTCAAGCACCAATCTCAGGTTAGTCTTGCTGCGGCGCCTCTCTCCAGGGAGTAGAGAAAATGGAAAGCATATTAATACTAATAAAATTCAGTCCTGCGCTTATAGCCGTATTCATTTACGTGCTCGTTGTAGCTGCATACTGGAGAGTGATGGTCGGAAGCGAAAGATAATCTTCTATCGCCGAATATCTATACCGTTGAGAGGTCGTATAATTCCTTAGCACTGGTAGAAATAAAAGCAATTTGATGATGATGATGATGATGATGATGATTGTCTAGTGCCTGCGGGTTTGCATGAACGAATAATGGATGATTGAAAATTCCGGCTTGAACCTGGGAGGAGTCATATTGGACAACTCCTGGAATTCTTTAAGTTGTGCCGGCACGATGCTGTCGGCTCCCGACCCAAATAATGACTTGCTGATGCCTGTACTTGTCTCAAACATCTTGTGAGCTTCGTCCTGTTTATCCTCTGCCAACAGTACTTTAGATAACTCCCAGGCTATGATTGCTTTGCGTTTGGTGTGTTTTGCAGGGTTCTGTTCCGATTCAATTTTCCAGGCTTTGCTCAGTGCCGCTTCTGCTTCTGGGAAACCATTGCGGTTGTATTGCAGAGCGCCCAGTGTCATCAGGCAATCTCTCAAGTGTCCACGGTCTTTTTCCGGTAGCTGCGACGCTATGGCAACAGACTTCTGTGAAATCGACAATGCCTTATCGAACTGTCTCAGGAAGATCAAACATCTGGCATAATGGTTCAAATTTATTGTCAAAGTGAGATTGTCTGCTGAAATTTGTGCATCCTCTAGCGATTGCTCGTAATAGGAAAGCGCATCTTCTGTCTTGCCCATTACAAAGGTGCAGTCTCCGAGCATACTCCGTAAAATGGCTATTTCCTGTTTTGGTGCCTGAGCCCTATCCATCTCATCCACAGCCTCTCGTAATGTTTTGAGCGCTGTCATGCTGTTGATCCGCTCATCGTACATCTGGGATATGGCTGCCTGTTTCAATTGCACCCAGCGAGGAACAATAGCAAAATGGTCCCAAAAGAACGTGCCGCAAAACAGCAATAACAGCGCGATGATGATCAGCCCGCGTGGGTCCGGTCGAGACGCAGTGAATCGGGATCGAATCAGATGGAGTTTTGTTTCGATTGAATTTTGCTTTCCAGAACAAGACTTACTGATAGCAGCATACATTTCCTCCGCACTCTTATAGCGATCTTGCGGTTTCTTGGCCAGTGCTTTAAGAATTGCAGCCTCAACAGCATGTGACAGTTGAGCATCCAGCGAGCGTTGGGATGGCGCTGCAGGCATCTCATTGATGTGCAGAAGCATAAGTGCAAGCGCAGTCTCTGCTGAGAATGCCTTTACCCCGAACATGATTTCATATAGAACACAACCCAGTGAATAAATGTCTGAGCGTAAATCAAGCTGCTGTCCAAGGCACTGTTCCGGGCTCATATAGGCTGGCGTTCCGATGACTTCGCCGGTTTTTGTCTTTGCAATCAGCGAGTCACCATCTTGCTGGAGGGCGAGTCCAAAATCCAGCAACTTAACAATGATCTGCTTACCTTCATGAGCTCGGAGCACCATGATGTTAGCAGGCTTCAAGTCTCTGTGGATAATGCCGTGAGCATGAGCGGCTGTTAGAGCTGCACATGTTTGGTTTGCAATCTGGAGGCATTCTTCGACAGAAAAACGTGTGCCGTTCATGAGAAGTTCAGCAAGAGAGGCGCCTTCTACATAGTCCATAACAAGATAAGCCCTGCCGTTGCAGTAGGCGAAATCGTGAAGACCGACTATGCCAGGATGCTTAAGTGTCATGATGGCTCTGGCTTCGCGCGTGAGCCTTTCTTGCTTTTCTTTATCAGAGGCGTATTGTTCATGCAATACTTTAAGTGCAACTATTTTCTTCAAATGAATGTGAGTTGCTTTGTAGACACGACTGAATCCACCTGAACCTAGAAATTCTAGTATCCGGTATTTTCCGTCAAAAATTGAACCTTTGGATAATTCGCTCGATATAACTGCGCTTTTGTTTTCTGAAACGACAGCTAGTGGGGGTGGTGATTTTACACCATGAGTTTTTCTGGAAATGTACATATTAACGGTCGCCTCACTATTTGAGGAGACTCTGTCATGCTGTGACATGCGCTGAATACCAGTTTGCCAGATTACATTGAAACTGAATATTGTGTAAATTCTGTACCTTTAATCAATAAAATCCCAGGGATATAGACAGATTCTTTCAACTTCTCCAACGCTCTCTGGTATATGAGAAATTAAAAGCAAGCAGGCGCAGTAGCTCGGCAACCTTCGACAAGAGCTTGGGGTCACCGGCGCCATAAAAATGGTTGTGGGACTGCTTAGCCCAGGCATTTCAAGGGATTATTTTACTCACTCTTTCTGATATTCTTGCTAGCGATTGCGCACATAGCAAGATGGAGAAATTGATTCAGGCAACCCAAAGCAAAACGACAATTCATCTGTAATAGATCAATGAGTTTTTTGCTAAACGAAGAAGCTCAATTTCGTAAGCAGCATAGTAGGGAAATAGAATGGACGCTGGCGTGATGTCCAATCAAAATTGATCATGATTAACCAAAAATGAAAAAACATTACTTCCTAATCCTCATCTATTGTATTCTTGCAGCAGGGGCCTTCTTCTGCTCACAGTGCTTTCTGCCATGGACATTTAATTGGCTGCTTATCCTGCTTTGCGTTTTATATTCAGCCGCAGCGTTGTATTGCACTGTTCAATTAATTCGGACAAGAAGAACCAATTATGCTCGAAAACATAATTATTGGCTATTCATTTTGATTGTACTTCCCGTACCAGCCTTTGCAATGATCTTGTTGAACAATTTGCCAACAGGACCTAACCTTATCTGTAAGCCGAATGCAGCCCTTCTTAAAGCTGCAGACGATCAGCTTTTAGCAAGAGCGGAGAATTTAGAGAGGCAGGGCAATTTCGCTGAAGCCGAAAAATACTATAGAAGATTTGTTGAGCTAGAAGAGCAACTTCACCAGAAAGTCGACGGCTCAGGAATAATCGCACGAATATTGGACCGACAGGGTTTACACCTTGAAGCTGACAAATATTACTCTGCATTTGAAAGTAATGCTGCTTCGTATGAACAACACAAGATTGACCTCAAACAAGGGGGCGCACAAAAAAAGCTCGACTTCACTCCACCACCTTTAGGAAACCGTCTTTCGAATGGTGGAACTGTAATTGCAGACGGGCGCCTTTTAAGAATCATGCAAACAATTCCGCCTGAAAAATACAGATTGGCTGGCGACAAACGTTTATTTGACTATATTATGGCTGAAACAAACAGGCCCGCAGGTGACCTTGGCAGAAGAATTTCGATTGCGGATTTACGACCATATATTTGGGATTATAGGCGAAATAAAAACATCGTCAATACTGCACATGATCAAAGCCAAGTTCATTCCAAATCAGCCGAAAACAAACAGAGTTCTGAATCAGCTAGCTTGGTCAAAAACAACACAAAAGACCAAAAGCTTCCGAAAGGACAAGACGCCGATATCAAACAAGTGGAAACAGCTGGAACTGTGTTGGAAGGAAACACAGTTCGAACTTACATTGCCAAAATTGGCAAAGAGAAAGCCAAGAAAGAATTTGAATTCATAGAAAAATTTGAAAGAGATACGCAGAACAAAATCCCGCCTGAGGAATTTTCCGACACACCACTGCCTGGATATGCCGGCGTAGCATCACCGCGAGACCTTATTCCGAGGCAAATAATAATCCTCGATCAGGATACTGCAGCAAAATTGAAGAGAATGGCAGGTTATTAATTTCCACCTGAATTCAACTGGCGTGTTTCCAAATTCAGGGAGCCGCCGTCGAAGCTACTCGTTTTCCATCGCAATTTAAGACTAAATATCAGCACAACAGAAACAGGAGAAAACGAAATGAATATTTCCTGGAATGTTCAGTGGAGGGTTTAAATGACAAAACGACGCTTTTGCATTATTGCATGCTTGCTCTGGTCGTTAATGATGTCTGCGGCAAAACCAGTAACTGCTGAGCTGACTCAGGCGGTTTCAGTCGAGCCAGGCGAGGCGGCTCCTACTTTCACAGTAACAGAGCTTCTACAAACACAGGGAGAAACAAAATTCGACTGGCAGTCGCTGAGAGGTAAGGTTGTCGTGGTAGAGTTCTGGGCAACCTGGTGCGGGCCCTGTGTTGGAGCCATTCCTCACATAAATGATCTTGCAAAAGAACTGCCTTCCTCCAAATTTTGTTTCATCTCAATCACTGATGAAGACAAAGATACTGTAACAAAATTTCTTTCGAACAAACCGATTAATACCTGGATAGGTTTGGTGCCCTCAGCACCCATGTTCAAGAATTGGGGAAGACCAACGACATTGGTAGTTGATGCCGAGGGAAAGATCGCTATGGTTAATCGCCCAGACAATATACACGCCCAAGACCTTCTTGCTGTGGCTGCTGGCACATACAAAGGGCCCCGCAAACCAAAACTAGACGATCCTCCATGGATACAAAATAGGCCATACAACGACGAAGCCCCGTTGTATAGGCTTGAGATTCATCCAACAAAATATCCGGACGGGGGTGGCATATTAAGGGACAAAGAAAAATGCGAATTGTATAACTTCAGTCTTTCTCAGCTCATGGCAGAAATGTATGACACTAGACCCGCACGAGTTGTCATTCCGGAGAATATTCCAAAATCCGGTTACGACGCTTTTGCGAAGATTCCTGGAGCAACAAGACAGCAAGCTGAAGACGCGTTGAAAGATGCTGTCCTTCGTGGGTTCAAATTGGCTGCAAACTGGGAACAAGTAGATGCTGATGTTCTCGTAATCAACTCAGGTTCTGCGCTTCAGTTGAAGTCGGAGTCAGCGGATTTGAAAACGGGACACTGGAGCAGCACCTCTGAGCTTGTGAATATTGCTAATGAGTCGATGGACACAACAGCCGAAATTCTCGAAAGAGTTCTGATGCAGCCAGTCGTGAACGAAACGCAGCTCAAAGGAAAATATACACTCATCATTCCACTTAGCCCGGGCAGTGGTGCCAGTCGCATCAACAATGGTTTGGAAAAATTGGGACTGACTGTAAGAGCAGAAAAACGAAACATCAAGATGCTCGTACTTAAGCCCATCGATTACGCTAGCCGTTGAGACAATCCGTATCCTTGACCTGGTGCAGGACGAAAGAAACTGCACCAACAACCGCCTGTCAAAAACTCAATATCCGCCTCGTCGGGATCTAATGCTAAAGGAAATGGAAAGCCTGATTGAAGAGACCTTGCAAGAAATGAAAAAGGAATCAAAGGTCCAGCACATGGAAGAAGAGCAAGCAAGGAAACATGTAACCGATCTAGCGCCGCTACTTCACTTCCGGTAGAATCTGGATCATAGAGCTGCTTAGGTAATCATGCACCATTTCATCTCTTTTTTGACCGTTGCGGGCTTCATCGGCACATTTGTTGGGTTGGCTTGGCTAAGTAGTATGGTGGAGATGACAGCTACCTCATGGTGGGGAGCTGCCCTGGCGGGACTATTTGTGCCCTTTCGCAGAAATCCCTTTATTAAACCGAAAGAAATCAAACAGAAAGACCGCGGGAAATTTACAGCTGCATTCTTTTTGACCGTCATCTCAATCGGAATGCTAATAAGCGCCCTTGTGCTCAGCAATGTTTTTTTGATACTGGATGCCTTTAAAGCCGATCAAATGAAGCACCACTACAAGACAGCAGCGCAGATAGCGCAGGAGAACAGGCAGAAAACGGCAGAGCTTACAGAAGAACTTAAGGAGAAAGAGGACGAGCTTAATTCAGTGTTGCAAGATAATAATGCTTCTATAGAAGAGAAGCGTAGGCTGCAAACAGAAGTACATGACCTGCGCATAGAAAAGCTTGGCGCTGAACTCACGGAGAAAGAGACCGAGAATAATTCACTGCTTCTAGATTTTACGGCTCCTCCTGAAAAGAAGGAAAAGGTTCAAGAAGAAGTAAACAAACTGCGCCAGGAATACTACATGGCTGGCGGGAAATGATGCCTTATTTTCACGCCAAAAACAGCGCCAATACTTGCAGACCGCTATACACGGCGAGGTCCTATAACTACATCGAATTTAGCAACAGGATCTCTGCCTGGAACTAGTTTGAATTCGCCTGCACCTTTTAATCTCCTAAAAGAATAATTTGCCTGGCGCTTACATTTTTCATCTTCGTAATTCTGTTTATCAAACGGTTGATCGCAAATTTATATGGCTTATACTGCGGGCTCAATGAAAAATGCTGTTGAGCGATTTTAAGATCGGACAACGCTGGTTCCTTTTGCCCAAGCCCCAATTCAGCCATTGCTCTTCGGTAATGTGCTAAAAAGTCGTTATCACCAACAATATTCATGTATTTGTCGTAAGCAGTTTTTGCTTGGTCATACTTTCCCCAGCACAAATAGTTGTATGCAAATTCCAACTGCGTGCCAGCATCCTTCAAATCCGTCTCGGCGTGTGCAAAATCCCTGAGCAATCGGTAGCATTGTCCTCTGGTAATTCTATAAAGACGAAAGTGTGAAGCATTTGGTCTTAGCTCCATAGCTTTTGTGCAATCCTGCACAGCTAAATCGTATTTTTTCAGCTGTTGAAATGCAAGCGCACGACCCCAGTAGGCCTGAGCATTCGAACCATTGTTCGAGATGGCTTCGGAGAATTCGATGATCGCCTTGTGATATCTTTTCAGGTCAATGCAGGCAAAACCTTCCCCAACATTCACGTCTTGTTCGTCCAACTCCTCAGGCCCGTCAATCGATAGTTCACCATCTTTATAGAATGCAATTAATTGTTCACTGGCACGCCAATAGTATTTGCTATCAGAACTTGCCACCACTGCTATAGGTCGAAAATCACAAAGTTTTTCTGTGCTAGTCGAAACCTGTGAAGTTTGCGTTTCTGAAAAAATTACCGAATTCACCGCTTGTGCCTTTATTAAAGCAAAACCAGCAAAGCTGAGTGTGAGAACTATAATTTTTACGCTTCCTAATAACAGCGCACTAGTTGGTGCAAATCTGTGCGATTCGAATTTAGAGGAAATTATCAGTTCAACCAGGGGCATTGTTATCTCTTTACAGACTGACATGCGGAGCTGCGAATCTTCAGCAATGCCAAATTAGGCTTGCCTCATTATGGTGCGATTCTCGCAAGTTGATTTCGTAGGGTCAAATTAAATGCACCGCCATGTACGGACTCTTACGCATGATGGTCGGCAGGACCTTTGTTCAATTGAGCTGCTAAGCAACTTGCTCGCTGCAATTTATGATTGGTCACCGTCAACAGGACGGTAATCTCTTGTCCATGTCAAATAAATGTCTAGCTTACTTTTTGCTGCTGGACTGATCACGGCTAAGACGGAATTTGATTATGTAGTGATGTTTGTCATCGCAAACTTATGACTTTGGAGACATGGATATTGGTTCAACAACTTTTAGAATGCTTTCAAGCCATCTGTTTGAGGACGAACTGAATTCCGACTTTCTGTTTTATGGGCGATAATATGGCGGAACGCGGCAGACCACTCCTGGGAGACTTATAGTCCCACCCCTGGTTTGCATTGTACGCCCAACGCAACCATCATTGGCAAGCTTCCTCATAATTGCGACTCGATCTCTTATTTGTTCTTCAGTAGGTGAATGTCCTGGCGCATAGGTCGTCACCAAGTTCTCCTTGCTTATCTCTCCAAATGCTTCTCTGCTTAGATTTAGTTTGGCGTCGGGTTCTTGTTCTTTCGGTAAAGCATCGGATTTTTCGAAGTTCTCGTGCATAATTTCGTATCCTTGAAGTTAATTGAATTGAAAGGAAATCCCTTCATTTGCTATTTTGGATACTGATGATTCATGCATTAAGGAAACCGTACATTTTTGTGTAAATTTGGGAAATTACGCAACGCTTCTATTAAGTGTGCGAATATAGTCTATCGAAGCTAATCCGTGAAAGCAGAACCGACAAAAGCTGAACCGTCCACGATCCGTGTGCTGCAGGTACATTACTAATCTTTCCAAAAACACGGCAAGTATTGAGCAAGAAAAACCAATTGCGATCATAGCCCAAAGTGTCGGTGACTTCTCAACTCCAACTAGAACATGAAGGTAACCTTATGAGAGCCAGAATTTTCGTTACTTGCCTCTTCCTTGCTTCTTTGATTTTCCCGCAACAGATATCAGCCAAGTTGACGGGGGAAGAGCTTAGCAAGGTGGTTTCAGAAGCAAAGATTTTGCCTGCAGACGCGAAAATATCTTTATCTGTATCGGCTGAACAAGCTCAGCTCTCCACTTATGTGCTGGCTAGCTCCAGCGACCCCATAAAAGATTGCAAAATTGAGGCAATTCTTCTTGCTAAAACCATCTTTTCTGCAGATGATTCACTTACTCGTCTCACTGCGCGTTTTTATGACCGCCAGTGGGTCAATTATTACGAAATAAATGTGAGCATTGGGGACGTGAAAGCATACGGTAGTGGGCAGCTCTCCTCAGAAAAGTTATTGAGTTCTCTTGAGTTGAAATTTGTGAGCACGGAGGAGAGAGCACAAACAAAGACAGAGCCAAAATCCATCTCGACGCCAGACATTCCGCAGCAGAGCGATCGCATCGTCAATTGCGGTGATCTAGCTTTCAACATTCCAAATGAATGGACTAATAAGGAGAAAGGCAAAGCTGTCGGAGCTGGAAAAGGTGAACAAGTAATTGCAAAATTGATGAAGCTTGAAGCTGAGTTTCCCGCGGTGATAACAGTAAGCAGATTCGCTCGCCAGGCCCCCTCCAAAATGCTTTTGACTGATGCTAATGGTTTGCGTAACAATCACTTTGTCAATGTAAAAAGCTCAAGTAAGCTGGCAGGCACCAACAAGAGTTTGAAACTGCTTGTTCTCGAAGGTTATAACGATACATCCATCGCAAAAATGGCTGTTGAGCGAGTTTTCTTGGAAACACAATCGTATCTTTATACAATGACCTTAACCTGCGCTGCGAAAGAAAAGGCTCAATTGGATCTAGATTTTTCAACTTTGCTTTTTTCTATACATGCTCCTTCCAGTAAGAATAAATAGCAAAGCCGTTCGAAGACCGTTCACGCTGTGTTCACTTAAACAGACTATTCTGTCACTGAGCCAAGTCTTCATGCCGCCGTGCTCTTTTTGCCACTATGAAAGACAACGAATTCCAATATCTGCTTGCAAGGAGCCCTTCGACCTGCTGAGACAAGCCAGCGATGAGCAGCCCAGCGAAACACGAGACCGCGACTGAGTATTACAGGGCAGCGCTCGCTAGATGAGCAAAACAATTCCGTTAGAAAGAGAGGAGATCATGAGCGCAGTTTCGAACGACAAAATAGACCACATTGCGCTCTCCGTGTCCAACATCGCAGAGGCTGTTAGTTGGTACACCAGAACTTTTAAATGCTCTGTGGACTATCAGGATAATTCCTGGGCTCTGCTCGCTTTTGATAACATAAAAATCGCGCTCGTCATTCCGGAACAGCACCCAACCCACATTGCTTTTGTACGAGATGACGCGGAAGCATACGGTGCTCTAAAAACTCATCGTGATGGCACTCAATCGTGTTACATTCAGGATTTCTCTGGCAATTCAATCGAAATCATGAAGCCCTACCAGACAGCTAAAAAATGAGTCCGCGCTGGCTTCGAGGGGTCGCCGGCAGCAACTGGAGGCTCAGCTCTGCTGAGTTCGCATTTCGCGTCTGAGCGAACTTGCAAGGACTGGAGAGCTCAAATGGTTAAAGTAAAACGCCATCCTTTGCCTGCAACCTCTCGGGAATTTTTGGTTCTCGCAAAAGAGCTTTTAATTCGATCTCTATGTCTCGGCAGATACTGTTAATTGGTACATCGTTTAGTCCGTTTTCGAACGGATTTTCGCTGGTGTCGCCAACTTTTTCCATGGTGTAAAAGACCCAGGAGAGTAGCACGCTTATCGGAACAGTTAACCAGAGCAGCGTTGGGTCGTTTTTCGCAAGCTCGTTTACCAATGAAAATGGAAGCAAGCCAATGAAGATGTACACAAAAACCGCGCTGAAGTGCGCATATTGGCGCGGGAAAGGGAATCGGTTGATACGCTGCGCAGCAGACTGCTGCTTGCTACATTCACTGAGTATATCGAGAAGCTTGCTATATTCCCCATCAGATAAGCCCTGCTCCCTGAGACTATTAAGATCGCTTGCCTGTTTTGCTAAAAACATGGTACTCATATTTTGTTGCGAGACTTCCGGCAGTTCAGCCTGCTCGGAAATATTTGCGATAATATGCTTCAGCTCTTCTTCTTGTTCATCTTTTAGCTTTGAAACCAATTTCACATGAGAGACACTGTCGTCCACGTCGACGAAGGTGAATTCATTGCGCAATTCAAAGCGCAAGGAGTTCACCCAGGCTAATTGCTGATAGATCAACTGACGGCTGAGATAGAAGTTTTGCTGGCTCTCGCTTTGGTCACGCAGCCTGGCCTGGGTGAGTACTATGGCCCAAATTCTGCATAGATGCTCTATCTCGCTCCAAATTTTTCGAGCTTCCCATAACCGCTCGTATGAAGCATTATTCTTGAATCCCAAATAGAATGCGACAGCAGTGCCCATGGTCGCCACTGGCAAGAACGGAATTGCCAGGAATGTCAATTTGCCATACGCGAACGCTGTGTAGGCAAAAATGGCAAGTAGCGAAAATGCAAGCAAGGGCCAGCGCGAGAAGTACCACACTATCTTTGCTGAGACCAGCTTCTTTACGTACATGAGATTTCGACCCTGGCTTGCACTTAAAATAAAACACTAAGTATACTCGGCTTTTGTGAACAGGCCTGTAAACGTTGCGCTGATTAATAGCATGTGCTGAGCGAAATACTGAAACAGAGCATTAAAGAATAGCAATTATCGGCCTACGAGATCTATCTATGGTTCAGAGCAGCTTTCAGTTGATTCGAAGGATGAGAATCCATGTAAGAAGCAGTGCGCCAGCATGAAATCGACTATAAAAAAACACGTCGTGTTGCTAGAATGGCATCTGCGACATTCAGTGGTGCCGTTGATTTGATAAATCCGTGCTCAATCAAATCAAATGGGCGCCTATGCGCAAGAGTGGAGAAAGCGCATGTTCCAGTAAATTGCAATGCGAGAAGGTTGATTTTCTAAAAAAGATGAATAAGCCTGCTTCCTACCGAATCACCAAATACGATCCTTCTCAACGCGATGAGTGGGGAGCTTACATCCCGCAAGCATGGACATCAGCCGCGGACGTTGGCAAGCAATTTCCGCAAGGAAAGCTGACCCTGGAAATTTATTTGAACGTAGAAAAAGCGTACCTCAATGCTGCTCTTAGCTTATGGAAGCTTGCTAAATGCCCCCGGATTCAGATCTTGGGACTGGAAAAAGCGGAATTGAGCCGGGCAAAACTTAAACATGAGCCGGAACTCGTGGCGGTGCTGGACAATGGTGCTTCACCAGAAGAGGGGCAGGTTCTGTGCGAGCAGACAGAAATAGAACGCGTGATAAAGCTTGTTCTGAGAGAGTACATTTGGTGCCGGCTCGAATCTAGCAAGGGATTCTTTCTACACTTTGGTTGGGACTACTACATGTACTGTGGCGGAGTACAATTAAATTCGCAGCTAAGAGATGAGATTATGAACAGCGGACTGTTTGTAGAAGATTTTGACTCGCCGTACCTTGACAGTAGGTAATCAGAAAGCTCTGTCTGCGCAAATTAAGAAGCATGTGAAACTATAGATACAGCACGACGACTTCCGCCGAGCAGTTAATACGCCACATTTATATCAACTGAGGATGTCGATGTAGGTGGAAGAGCAGGTATAAGTCGGCTTGTACTCCCCGCTGGAGAGAACCCACTGTTACCGGACCAACCGCACGCCTGACGGGTGTATCCTCCCAGAATGGAAAGCAAGCCAGAAGAAGGAGTTTGCACTACAGGCGGTGGCGTTAGCGCGCTGCCCGTATTGTAGTCCGGCCATGGATTATCTTGGGAGCTGCCTTGACCAGAAACTGAATAATCGTTATTTATAGCATTCTGCAAGGCAGCCTCTTCGCTGTCCAGCTGCACCCATTGGGAACGAGTAATGTAGCCGCCATTCTGGCGAGCATATGCTTGCTCTTGTTCCCAGATTTTATTGGCGGCGTTTTCTAGCTGCGAATAGTTGCCCCCAAGTTGGCCGTAATCCTGCTTAATCTCATTATTGAGTGCTTTGTCAGAGCTTAATACCTGGGCGCGTAGGGGATGTATCTGCTCAAATGTAGACCAGGAGCTTTGCGCCTGCGCGGACTCAGCGCTTATAAGGAATGTGGACAAGGTTGCAAAAACGAGGTACAGCATTACGTCAGGACATCTCATTCGTCTCCACCCCCGTGACAAAGTACCCACGCGCTCAGCGAAGCCGGGCTCGTGACTTGAATTCGGACTCTATGAGTTGATAACGCCAGAGTCCGGCAAAAAGTTCAAAATCCGGGAAACATTTTCGATTAAATCTTTAAGCTTTGTCCTGGCATATGCTTAAAAGGACGAGCCCTGCTTCGGCGCTAGCTTTATCATTCGCCATCTCAAACACTAACCCAGCATGCTGAAGCAATTCACTTGCCTCAGAGTACCGGCTTAATTGAATCAGGGCCTCTGCTAAATTTAGAGAGACTGTGCCGTACAAATGATGAAACCTTCCCACAACACTTGCAAGTATGTTCATGCTACTGCAAAAACAATCGATCGACCTGCCAATCTGTTTGCTGCGCCGATACGTATCCCCAAGTTGTGCAAGCGCAAATGCTGCGTCCAAGCTCTTATCCTCTGCTCTCTCGAGGCTAATGCGGGCTAGTTTCTCTGCTAGCTCGTAGTTTCCTCTAGACAAGATTACTTTGCAAAGAGTGTGAAGAGCATATGGGTTAGGGGCAAGAAATTTGCGCGTATCCAGATCTCTTAAAACAGAAAGACACAAAGTCTCAGCCTCGTCCAAATCCTTGTTTTGTTCCGCCAGAGCAATGCAAAGCAAGAGCCTGGTATTAGCAAGTGACTGGCCGTCTAAACCGATCTGGCTGGCAATCACGATAGCCTCACGCAGACCTTCTTCAGCTTCCAAGAATTTGCATTGCAGCAGCTGAATAGCGCTAATCGCTTCCAAGTAAGCGAAGCGAAAGTCAGGTACAGCTTCGCTTGACTGGTATTCAGGTTCAAACATTTCCAGCACATTTTTAGCATCAGCAAATAAGCCAAGCTCGATAAGATGCCCTGCAAGCTCTATAGACAATTTCGCTGCTGCCGCGCGGTTTATACTCAAGAAAAGTTGAAATGCTGCACGATAGGAATCTAGACTCTGGCTAAATTGGGTTGCTTCGCGGGCTTTCCTGGCCTCAACTACAAGCGCTAAAGCTATACCCTCGGCACTCGGCATGTACAAAGCTTGGTTGGCGGCTTGAACAAACAAAATTCGACATCCTTAATCGAGAGATCTTCACCCGTAAGACTATGTCCGTCAGCGTGAAATGTTTGTTAGGCCAGACCGGTGCAATTATGCCCACTATATCTGTTGTTTTTACATTGGCTTGCGAACTGACCGCTGAGCAAGACTTGAAAGTTATACGCATTCGACCGCTTCATCCAATGACAAATTCGATCATGCCTCTTCGACGTTGAATGCCACTTGTATGCAAAAGCAAACTGCACCATTCTACATGAACCCATAACATAGAATTCACGAAAGGTCAGATAGACTGCCTCTATGGGAAAGGAGAAGCCATGACCTACCCACTAGAAATACGGGGAGAAAATACAGATGCGATTTAACATTGAGTCCGTAGCAGCGGATGATAGCGAAACAGAATCTAATTCAGTGCATTCACTTTTGGTTGATGCAGCATTCAGAGGTGAACATCACAAAACTCATCATCGCAACTTTGATCCGAATACTGCCGATGTTTGGCACGGTGGAAATCTATGGATAGGGCTCTGGGGTGGACTGGCTTCCCCGCGCAAACATGATAGACCTCCGTGCAGCCAGCCAGCGTGCTAAAAAAAAGGGTTCTTCACTTCTCCGTTTTGTACTCACCATTTTACAAAAAACCTGGTGTTCTTCTGTCCAGAGCAATAACGAACCAGGAAAAGTGCGACCATTCAAATCGTCGCTAGCTTTACCATCCGCCATTTAGCCTGGCTCTCATACACGTAATCGCGTAATTGGACATGCGTGCAGCACAGAAAAATGCATTTCTACGCAAGAAGTCACGAAAATGTCCACAATCATAAATATCCTTTCTTTAGGAAGGTGCAGAGAAGATAGCAGTGTTCTACTGCAATGATAAACAGAAGCCCCTGTTTCTTATTTCTTACTACAAGTTCAAAAGAGAAAACGTTCACTCCTCCTGAAAAGAAGAGCCGATGTTTTCTGCCTGGAATATTGCGCTTTCTCTCAAGCAGAACTGATTCTAGTAATTGGAGACGCAGATGGATTCTTCTTCCCAAAGACCCGATGAAACGGAATCGAATAAGTTCACGGCAAACAACAGTAACAGCGATTGCAGCAAAGCACTGGATGAAGTGTTCAAACAGCAGATGCCCAATCGAGCTGCGGCTACTCCACAAGAACAGAATTCACAGTCCAATACGCGGGATACATCACGGTCGTCCGCTGCTGCCAATTCCATTCTGCCGACAATCCAACTTTTCGATTTAAATTCAACCGAGCGAAGCTCGAACAGAACACATGAGAGCAGGTCAGGTTCTAATGCGTTCAGTTTGAACGATTTGACAGTTGCCGATAGTGGTCCTGTGCTTAAGGCAGGAAAAGGTGAAAAACAATCTGCTCCCCAGGACAAATTTGTAGAGGTTCCAGTTGGCAAAGATGGACAGGGAGAACCTGGTGACAATAACGTCCGTGACATAGATCCGAAAAAGGATAATGCGGAAGCTGTCACCAAGCGCTATACCGATATGGTTGATAGCCTTAATTTGCCTAAAGCAGAAGCAGACCGTATGAAAGAGCAGTTCGGCAAAGACATGAGCAAGATGCAGGACAGACTCAAAGCCGAAGGAAAAGGCGACGATATGTCGCATGTCATGCGTGCTATGAATTTGATGATGGACAGCACAAACCGTCTGGGCAACGACTCCAATCGGGTAAATGCAGTTGCAGGTTTGGCAGCAAGAGGCGCCGATCCGCGCGAAGCAAATCGCCAGGGCGAGAACCCCACCTGTGCGGCGACATCCCAGGCAAGAATTGAACAACAGCGAGACTTTGCTAAATACGCAGACCAGATGGGCTCAATTGCGACGCGTGGTGGTGCCTGGAGGGCTGGGCAGAATGGTGAAAAACCGCTCTGGGTTGATATAGATCAAGCAGGCACAAACCACGCCAATCTGAAGGCCGATAGAGAATCCAGCCAGATGTACAATCCAACGACTCACCAGACTGGCGGGCACCGCGACTATTTGGGGCAGCTGCAAGATGCCTTGATTGGCGGCGAAATGGCGCACTACGCCGGTCAGAAAGATGGGAAGGATTATGTTTATGTCACCGCCAACGGTGCTCGTGCCGGGGCCGAACTTAATCAAGGCACTTGTGGTGGCGCGCTTATGATCCGCGGTATGGATGGCAAGCTTTCACATAATCCGGAGTCAGGCGCATCGCCACCTGCCAAGCCGGAAATTGTCGCGCAAATGAACCATGCAAACGGCGGCGGCGGGCTGTTCATGAATGAGCAGCTGGCAAATAAATTCCGGCGTGAAGACGGTAGCCTTCCACCTGGGATGAATTCGTTTAAAGATGCAGCGGATCTACGTAAGCAACTTAAGGAGCTTGAGGCTGCTGGACATAAGGGTGATGAATACCAGATTCTTACAAACGGCCGGGCTTTGTCTGGAAAAGACGGGCACGATTATCACGCCCAGTCAGTTAGCTTAAATGACAAAGGTCAGTTGGTCATGGGCAATAACTGGAAAGATGGTATGGGGTATAACGGCAAAGGTGAGCTTTACTCTGATGAACAAATAAATAAGATAATGCGCACTGAACCTGTACCTGAAAAACCTGCACCTGAAAATCCTGCACCTGAAAATCCAAAACCTGAAGTAGGTCCTCTGGTCATACACAGCAAGTTTATCCTCAGCACATTTATCCACAGCCGTTCCAACAGCAGCAGTTTCAGCCGCACCGGCATTTCTTCCGGCGCAGAGGCTAATAAAATTGATGCGCGGATTACAGCCATCTAGGTGATTATAAAAAGGCGCTCGCCGACAGCATCAAATCAATTCAACTTGACCCTAATGATGCAGTGACATGGGCGGATCAAGGCATCTACTATTATCAAACAAAAGAATACATGAAAGCGCTGAGCAGCATTGAGCATTCCTTAAAACTCAGTCCCGGATTCCCTTAACGCAGGAGGGCGCGCAAGCTGCACGACAAAAGCTTTCGCATGGGTCAAAAGTGGAATAAGGCTATATTATCTGTTCTCACCAGTTCAATTCAAAAAGTTCATCGTCCGAAAGCAAGTATTCAGGCGTTTCTTCTTTTACTTCGAGATTGCCAGCCTTATTGAGATCACCATAGACTGCGTCCATGGATAATTTAAGCTCACGCGCTAAGCACTGAAAAATCACATCTTCGTTTGCTTGGAAAACGAAAGTATTCCAGCTGTTGCTTTCATCACGACGAAAAATCTCAACTTTCCTTCGTTTCTGATGAACCAGAGCATACTCCTTTAGAGAAGCTAATTTCGTATAGTTGGTAAATTTTTCGCGCCGGTCAATAGCGGCCGTTGACCTGGACATAACTTCGATGATGAGCGCAGGGGTTTCAATGAACTTTGCATCTAAGTCGTCCATTCCTTCGCAAGCTACCAGCACGTCTGGATAATAGAAGCAATTTGCTGCTTTGATTTTCACCCTCGTGTTTTCGGTAAAAGCACGACAAGGTCCACCAGCGAGCGCGTTATAGAAGGCGTTAAAAATGTTGCCCACGATCAATGAATGTCGCAGAACAGCGCCCGTCATCGCCAATACACGGCCTTCAACATATTCATGCTTGACGGCAGAATTCTCGTCGAATTCCAGATACTCATCTTCGGTCAGAAATTCTCGTCTATTCGTATGCATGGCACACTGCTCTAGTTGACTCTTAAATCATTATAGAAGCTTCTTTGTTTTCAGGTTCAGAAAATCTGACATGATACGCGCTAAAGTGTAAGTCTCTGTCAAGGTCTCAATTTGTACCCTTCCAATTTTCACCCACTACGCCTTCAGGCGTTCAGCGCGCAACCCCTCAGCAATAAGGAAGGCGAGTTCGAGTGCCTGACTGGCGTTCAGGCGTGGATCGCAATGTGTGTGGTAACGGTTGAACAAATCCTCTTCCGTGATTGCTTGAGCGCCGCCCAGACATTCAGTCACATTCTGCCCCGTCAGTTCAAGATGAATGCCGCCCGCGTGAGTTCCCTCCGCCTGATGGACGTCGAAGAATGTTTGGACTTCTTTTAGCACGCGTTCGAAGGCACGGGTCTTATAACCGCTCGCAGATTTGACAGTGTTGCCGTGCATCGGATCGCAGGACCACACCACTGTTCGTCCCTCGCGTTTGACCGCACGGATCAGATTGGGTAAGAATTTCGCTGCTTTGTCGGCGCCGAAGCGGCAAATGAGAGTAAGCCGTCCGGCTTTATTATCCGGATTGAGCACATCAATTAGTCTGAGTAATTCGTCCTCATTTAGAGTTGGGCCACACTTCAGGCCGAGCGGGTTCTTGATGCCGCGAGCGAACTCGACATGAGCATCGTCAACTCCGCGAGTGCGATCGCCGAGCCATAGAAAATGTGCTGACGTGTCGAACCATTCACCATTGCTTTCAGCGCGGGTCAACGCCTGCTCGTACCACAACAGTAGCGCTTCGTGGCTGGTATAGAAATCAACGCTGCGCAGATGCGGGACGGTATCAGGTGTGATACCACAGGCTGTCATGAACTCCAGCGTCTCCGTGATGCGGCCGGCAAGAGCAGCATAGCGATCGCCTGCAGGCGAGCCAGAGATGAATCCCAGCGTCCAGCGATGGACGTTTTGCAAATCTGCAAAGCCACCATGAGCAAGCGCGCGCAAGAGATTTAGTGTCGCTGCCGATTGTGAATATGACTGTAGCAGTCGATCGGGATCAGGCGTGCGCGTGGCTTCGTCGAATTCCATGCCGTTAATGCTGTCACCGCGATAAGAGGTAAGCGTTTTGCCGTCCCGCGTTTCGGTGTCTTCCGAACGAGGTTTAGCAAATTGTCCAGCGATGCGCCCAACTTTCACCACTGGCATCGCGGCGGCAAAGGTCAAAACCACTGCCATTTGAAGGATGACCCGGAACGTATCAAGGATGTTGTCGGGATGCAACTCTGCAAAACTTTCCGCGCAATCACCTCCCTGCAAAAGAAACGCATTGCCCTCAGCCACTTGTGCAAGCGAAGCCATTAAATTGCGTGTTTCGCCAGCAAACACGAGAGGAGGAAAGTTTCTGAGCCGCTCTTCCACGCGCGTCAGCGCTGCAGCGTCGGCATAATGCGGTACGTGCTTTATCGGCTTTTCGCGCCAGCTGGATAAGCTCCATTTTGTGGTTTTGACCGCCACCACAGTTCCTCCTTGAAACCAGCCTTCAGACGTGTATAACTTGCGGAAGTATCGCATGCGCACCGCACAAACTCAACAAGCCTGTATCGATAATGTCTCAAGGCAATAAAGCCCTTTCAGCAAGCACCAAAGAACAACCAATGGCGTTGACAGATTATTATTGCCGGAGCTTGTGAAGAGCTTCTTGATATTCACTCTTTGCGCGCGGATCATTTTTCGAATTTGCGATTAAACTAGATAGACATTCAGCACGCAGCGGAACGGTGTCTTCATCGCGCAATTTGCCAAGCTCTGCTTCTCGAAGCACTCTCAACAATATGCCATTGGCTATTTCGTTTTTTCCGCAGGCCGTATAGGCACTAGCCTCGAAACAATGCATATAATCCTCGTCCACAAGCGAATTTTTGTATCTGATGGCATTTTTGGACAGCTCTTGCTTGATCAGAGATAAGTACATCTCTGGATCATTTTTTTGCAAGAGAAAAACCATTCGAAAGGCTTCCCTGCTATCGTTGGCATTTGCCTCAGGATGCTCTATTATGTTTTTTGCCATCTTTTCCTGTTCTTGCATCGCAGCCTGGCGGTCACCTTTGTCATTTAGAATCAAGGAATATTCGAGCCAGGCCTTGTAAAAGAATCCTGTCCATTTATGTATGCCATAGTGCTGCAAATAATCTTTAGCAATTACTCCGGCTTCATCGTACTTCTTTAACTTCCTTAGACATTGTAATTTGTGGAAGCAGTACCAACCACTCAATGCGGGGTCAAGTTTAGGATTAAGTTGCTCGATAAAAGAATTTGCAGCATCTAGTTGGTTTAGAAGTATATGAGATTCAATTACGCTATCTGCAGCCATTATAATTTTCGGTGGTTCAGCATGCAAGCGGGAATAAATCTTAAATGCTTCCATAGAATAATTTAGCTGTTTCTGGATAAGCTCTTTGGTTACACCACGAGAATTCATGCTATGAATTGAATCGCTCGCACACATCAAAGCCTCAGCTAGAGTTGAAGGCGAACCGCGCTTTAGCAGGACAATTGCCTGCTCGCTTGTCTCTAATGATTCTTTGAACTTATAGGCATTGTAATAAGCCTGCGCCTTCTTCAGCAATTCCTTTCCCTTGCTGGTATCAGATTGCGTCACAGCCGGAATCGCCGGTGTTCTTTTATGATTAGCTGGAAGCAGCTGAGATCCGGCAATCAATCCACCCAAAACGACGCTTGCTATTAGAAGCCCTACTGCAACACGTTTTCTTGAACTGTTCTTGGCTTTGCCGGCTTTTTTTGGCGATCTATCAAGCGTAATTTCGTCCAGCGCGCTTGCAATTTTGGCACTATATTTTGCCGCTGATTCAGGTCTCTTAGCCGGTTCTTTATTCAGCCCCCACAAAATTGCTTTAACCAGCACTTCAGGTATTTCCATACGAGCACTGAGTTCTTTAGTGGAGACGCGAGCTTCGTGTATGTGCTTGTACATCACGTCCATAGACGTATCAGAAATGAATGGCGGTTGGCCGTTCAAAGATTCGTACATCACACACGCCAGTGAATAAAGGTCAGATCTGCAATCGAGCTCTTTCCCCTGGCATTGTTCAGGGCTCATGTATGTTGGACTTCCGATGGTGCTGCCGGTTTTTGTTAGTCCGACATGCGAGGTTGAGGTTACGCTATCCGCCACTGCTTTTGCTATGCCAAAGTCGACAAGCTTTGCGGTTTCATTGCCTTGTTCATCGCGTTGCACGATAATATTTGATGGTTTGATATCGCGATGAATTATCGCTTTAGAATGAGCGTGATCTAAAGCCGACAAGAGCGGCAAAAAGACATTTTGAAATCTGCGAAACGTAATGGGCGCATGTTCAGAAATGATGGTGGAAAGCGGCTGACCCTCCACATATTCCATGACGATATAAGCTTGCCCGTCTTCGGAAACTCCATAGCTCATAATTTGAATTATGTTTGGATGCGACAAACTACTGGTCAGCTTAGCCTCATTCTTGAAACGCATCAGCGCATTATCTGTGCTGAGCAATTCCCTGGACAAAACTTTCACCGCAACAGTTCGGTCCATTAGTGTCTGTCTAGCTTTGTATACGCGAGACATTCCACCAACTCCAAGCAGAGCGATGAATTCGATTTGATCAAGTTTTGGAGCCCCGGCCAGGCCTATATCTGGCATAAGTTCTAATTTCCTGATTACTTGCCTGTTGTTCGTATATACCCGTCAACAAGTGCCTAGTAGACGCGGAGGCAGAGGTTTAATGAGAACTGGGAGGATCGAACTCGTCTTAGGGACTATTCCCACCATTTGTACCAAGTTTGCCAGCGACTGGGGTCGTCGTGCTGATTGTTTTCATTAACTTCGTGCGACAAAATCTTTTGGCCAGCCTGTGCTACATCTGCCAAAGATTCCAACTTGCCTATTCCAAGGAATCCGGCAGCGGAACCGATCCCTCCGCCCGCAATTTCGGATGCCGAAGCATGATCAGGATTTACTGGATCAACCCAAGCTACGTTACCAAACAGCTTATTCACAGGCGCAAGGGCGGTGTTCATATTATCATCAAGAATTGCATGGCCTGCGTTTCTTACCAGCCCGCTCATAAATGTCTGGCTCCAGATATACTGACCACTTCCCGTTTTCTGTCCCCCGCTATTTAGCTCGTGATCTCTGCCACTATCGATGCCACCATTCTCTCTGGTTTTAACTACCCCTTTCTCGTCTAATGTCGGAATATCTATTTTTACATAGTCATTGTCTGAACCGTCCTGATGGTAATACCAGGTACCGTTAGGTCCATCGTCCTTATCATGATGAAGCTCAAATGAATAGCCATTGCTGCTGTACTTCTCAGCCTTCCCATTGTCATTAAGGGTGACCGTGACACCACTGTCAGTTACATAGTTTTTTACCTTTCCCGTGTTGGGATCTACTTCCACGGTTCCCGGTTTATAGTTCATTAGCTGCTGGTCTGCTGAAAGTCCTGGAAGGTTTGACCAGACTCCGTTCACACATTTGGGTCCATTAGGATCACCGGAATGGTAATCAGTTACTTTACCGGCTGAATGCTCCCTTGTTATTTGCGTGCCATCTTTTGTGGTCGTGGTTTCTCGTCCATTGGAATCCACGTCAACCTTGTTTCCAGCTTGATTCGTGTAAATTAGATGGTTGTACTCAAGTTTGGCTGTTGCTGGGTCCATATCAGCAGGTAAGGATATTGGATACCCATCCAGCGGGGTCCATTGGGCAGGCTGGTCACCGTGAGCAGGCTGGATATCTGGTTTATTTCCCTGATCACCGAGAACATTGTTTGCTGGGGTACCTGTGCTATCGACGACCACGGTATTGCCATCTTTCTGATATGTCAATTGACCTGTTTTAGGATCAACCTTCGCATCTGTAGCGTCAGACGGGAGAATATCCTTGCCATCTGTCTTTGCGCTCGTTAGTTTGCCATTAGCGTCGTAAGTGAAATCAGTGCTGTGCTGTTTTCCCTGTGCATCTGCCTCACTGGTCTGAGTGACCTGCCCTTTGTCATTCTGAACCGTTTCCAGTCCAGGATGATCTGACATGTTCAGGGTCACATGCTGCTTTTCTCCATTGGGACCAGTTCGTTCATAAGTGAGATTGCCGTTTTCATATTTCGCATTTTGGACCTCTTTTCCATGGTCCTGCAGATGGCTATTTTCAGCAACCTGAATTTCGGGAAACCCAAATCCCTTCAGTTCCCCATTAACCTTGCTATGGTCCCCAGCCTGGAATATTTGCTCTCCTGGCTTAAATCCAGATTGGATGTCCCGAGAAAGCTCTGCCGCCTGCTGCTGCCTTTCTGGGCTTTTTTCTGCACTAGTTTGTGGAGAATCAATGCCCATCGTGCTCCCTCCAGGACAAACCCACGCCCATGAGAATTTACTCATAATGAGGGGAAATAATTCCGGAAAGCTTTGTGAATGTTTTGTGTATGCGCCTCTTTTTAAAAGATGTCCTTTTTGCATTCGCTAATCGCGTCTGAAACCTTTTCATCGAGCTGAGACCTATATCGAGACATCTGGGCGCGAAAAATTTCCACGATCAAGGAGCGATTCATTCTCGCTCTTCTTGGAACCCAACAGTATCTTGTCCGTCCTTGCCAGAAATGATTGGAGGGGACGATCATGATACCGCGCGGATTTTGTGCGACATTGAGTTTAGTATCACTGGCTCTTTTCTCAGCCTCAGGAGTACAAGCTCAAAATGTTGAGAATGACATAGTCTACCCATCTGCTGATGGGATCCGAATAATAAATCAAAGCGTATGGAGCAACAATTTGCTGAACGGCAGTGAATACTACGCACCGCCCGAAAGAGACAGATTCGTCGTTAAGCTCAAACACAAGCACCACAGTTATTCAACCGATAACGATAATGACACCGTCTTCGGGAAAACACTACAAGTTGGTCCCGGAATGGGCGCGATTTTGTATTGATCTGATTCTTGATACTTGTCTGCTCAACCTCAGTCGCCGGGTCCAGTTAGCGTGGAGTATCGATCAACCAGCTGCTTAGCGCGATCTTTAATTATCTGATTCTTGTCGGCGGCTGGTGCTACATTATGAGTTGAGCTGAAGATATCGCGCTCAGTTTGACCAGATTTTGTTTCGTCAATTCCAAATTGATCATCCACAAGTTTAGCGTTTTGATCGCGGAAATTTTGCCATGCTTCGTGCTCCGCTCGCAAGCGATCGGGATAGTGCCAATTTGCTCCGTTCTTTACACCCAGGCTTCCTTCTTCTTGAAGTTTTGCATACGCTTGATTTACAATCGATTCCCAGCCGGCTTGCTCTTGCTTGATGCAATCATATGAGTCGCCGGTGCACGCATTTGCTTTTGCTTCGACATCCTTCACTTGCTGCTGCAATCGCTCGGCAGGTGTTACAGCATCGCCGCCATCAACATCCTTTGGTGCATTCGCCCAATCGCGAACTAATTTGGTGCGCTCGTTTACCACATCAATTTCATCATACTTGCTTGCAGGAGCATCTACGTTAAACCAGGCTTTTTCATCCGCTTGAAGAACTTCGAACTTATCTGGCGACATCTCTTTTCGTGCCCTGTCATACTCAGAGTTCAGTTCATGATATGCACCATGAAGCACAGTATTTACATCGCAATATGGATTGCGCTTAGCGTCGCTGCCAGTGTTGACGCCGTAACATTCATCTTTCATGAATTGATTCTCCCCGGCCAAGTTAGGCTAATGCTAAAACGCGGCTCGGTCGAATTGTATGTGCAGTAAATCCGGAGAATAACCCAGAATTACCCGATCTCGACTGGGCATCCTAACAGCACGGTTTTCCGCAGCACAACCTCGAACAGCATTTTCGAAACTACACTTTTGTGCAGTCAATTACTGTTATCACTGCAAGTCTCGGTAGCAGGAAGGCGGACTCGCACATTGAACCCAGTTCTTAATTTCAGCAGAATGCTATTGGTTGGGAGCTAAGGGTTAGGAAAGGGTATGCCATCACAAGAATTGCAGCACAAGACTGACGCGCAAAACGAAGTAGGCGCAACAAATAATCTAGAACGTCAAGCAAGTGCCGAGCTGAGCAAAGAAGCATTTTCCTCTGTGCTTAGCGAAAAATCTAATTTTGTTTCCGGCAATACGTTCAATACGGCCGATGAGCATCTTGCTAAATTTGATTTGCTTGACAAAGCAAACAACAAAGCGGTAGGAAAGGATGAGTTAAAGCCACTAGATCCAAAGGATCTGGATGACCCAACGAAAATGAAAGACCTATTGAAAGACGCGGCAGCAGCGCATGATGCCTGGGAAAAAGAAAATGGAAAAGAAACACCCTGGCAAGAGTTTTACGCGCACTATATCAATGAACGTCTCAAAGCTTCTGGACATGAGCAAATGAACGAGGAGGAACTGACTCGCTTATTCAAAGAAACGGGAAACGCTCATCACGATTTTGAAGAAAAACTAGGCAAACCCGATGAAGACTGGGCTGGCTGGTACGCCGATTATTTTGTAAATGCACGCCGAAATCAATAATCAAATGCGAATTTAACAACGACGAATACAATGACGGCAATAACGATGCTTTTGATTTCGGGATAAGTTTTCCCAATATCAATGTCACCCGAATGTCATGCTTAACAAAATACATTCTCCATAGAGATTGGCTTACAGGCATGCATGAGTGGAGATATTGAGATGGAAATGAAGTATAAATTGATTTGCCCAATCATTATGATTACTTTGGGCTTTGCTCACGTAAATGCCAAAGAAAGCAAAACGCAAGAGCTGCAAAAATTACCGGATGCTTCTTATAGCCTTAATGGAGTGATTGACGAAAAGAAGAGCCCTCCTTTTGCTGGCAGTTTCGGCCGATATACGGTAGAGATGGTTCCTTCTAAAAATACGGAACATAAATATTTTAAAGTAGCCGGAGTAGGGATCTTGATCAATTCGAGCGTGCTCCACGCTAAGAGAATAGGGAGCAACGACAAAATTATCTATGCTGTTCCAAAAGATGCTCCAATTTCAAATGGTTCGGTCCTTTCAGCATATTGCATAGGTCATTCCCAGGTCCCCTATGAGGGTCCCGAGCGAAAGGATATTGATCGATCGGCTGCTGTTATGGAATTCTATGTGCTGGAGAGGTGAATGAGTAAAATGGCCTCTGGAGTGATAGCAGCTAACTTAGGTTAGTCATCGTTCAAGGCATTAGTCGTAAAGGAAATTGGTTCAAACGTTTCCAACTTAGGATCAGAACGCGTGTTTCTAAATTCCCAGACTGGTAATCTGGGTAATACTGTTGCAATGCATGGATACAACGTTGACTTAAGTGGAGAATCTATTGCTCCTGGACAGCTCTCTGTAATGTCGAGTGTTGTAATCTCATTCGAATTGACAGATTGAACAAATATTGCGAGTTCTTACATCAATTGCGAGCCTTTGTTTTCAGCGACAGCTCGAGCGTTTCGCCTTCTTTTCTCACGCTTTCGACGTGCATGCTTCCCACAGGCTCTTGGTTAGGTCCTGTGTAAACGGTATCAGAAACTCTATTCTTCTTTCCATTCGACAAGACTTCGTTAGTGAGCACATGGTTTTGGAGCACTCCATTTGAATCGCTGATAGTCCCTTTCGTTTGCGGGTTATCGCCACGTATGCCGGTTTCATCGATATGAAAATTAGAAAGCCCATACCTGTTCATCGCTGAACCATCAGCACTAATTGAATCTGGAGTGCGAACAAGAGCACTCCATGGCGCATTAATTTTAAGGTTTGATTTTTCAATTACATTTCCCTGGCTATCTTCCAGGGTTATGTTTGTCCCGATTGAAACGCCTTTCTCGCCTTCTCCGCCAGCGCTAATCGTTTGGCGCGCATAAAACGTATCTTTACCGCCATCCTGGTGTCTAATGTCAATCTTCGCTCTCTCTCCGTCAATGCTAACCGTGGCATTGAATGCCATAGCTCTTCCTTCGTGCAAAAGTGCGGATTCCGCGATTGATGATGCAGCTACTGCGCCGCCGTCTAGCAACTCGGCTCTAGTTGGTGATGACATAGCTCTTCTCCTAATGTGCCAACCTGGATCTATTTTGCTACTAAACGACAGCAGCTTAAATAGGTATTTGTGTTGATCTTCGCTCAGGCGAAATGTACGTTTGCGCATCGTCGCTGCATTCATGTCCAGTTTTAAGAGTTTTCAGCATCAGATATCGAGCTTTAGCAAAATTACGAACCGCGAGCTGTCGATAAAGGGCGAAAGACCGGCGGGCGAAAAGTCGAATCGTTGACGACGTGCAAAAATGCAGTCAAACTGAGGCTCATGGAACTTCCTCTTGCAAAAACGGTCAAGAAACTGTACACTGATACTGTACGTTTTGGGTGCAGCCTATGAGCAAAGTAAACGAACTGAAGAATCAGGGCGCCACCATGCTGGGGTTGACCTGCTCAACGATTGGCAAGACTCAGGCGCGGCAGCAGTTCCTGCCGCTGGTCGAGGAGCTGCACAAGACGAGTTCAGCAATCGAGATCACAGATCACGAAAAGCCAGTAGCCATCTTGTTGAGCTACAGCCACTGGGTCGCGCTTATGTCGAAACTAGCGATGCTGGCTAAACCAGAAAAAACGGTGAAGCCACCGAACCTTGTTGGCTCAGTCGAGATCGTTGGCGACCTGGATGCAGCCAGCAAGAAAGCTGCGGCAAAATTCTCCGCTTCGCTAAAGAAGACAACGGAGAAGCTGTGACAGAAAAACTCCTGGTCACCGATACGCACCCGCTGATCTACTATTTCTGTGATGGCGGCAGAAAGCTCAGCGCGAAGACAAAGCGAGCTTTCGAGGAGGCCATCGCGAACCAGCCGACGGCCATTTTCGTACCTGTACCCGTGCTCTGGGAAATGTCTATGCTGGTCGAGGACAATGACATAAGACTCGCAAAACCCTTCGCCGAGTGGGTCGACGACTTGTTCAGATACCCGATGTTCAATCCGGTAGCCTTCGACGAAAACACCGTCAAGGTTTTTCACGACGTTCGCTATCACACGGATCCCTTCGACCGCGCCATTGTGGCTACTGCTTTGCAGATGGAATTGCCGCTCATTTCCAATGACGGCAAGATGCATGAAAACAACCCCTGCCAGTTGTATTGGCACTAGTGAAGTCATCCTTAGCACGCAGGTCGCGCATGTTCGACAAGTACTCTCGAAAACGTGTATTCATAACCGGGGCCGGGTCTGGGCTTGGCTTGGCGTTTGCCATTGAGTTTGCAAAATCTGGGTGGACGATAGGGATCACTGACATTCGAGAAGAACGACTGGACCAGGCAGCTACCGCAATTCAGGCAGCAGGGGGAAAAGTTTCTAAATACGTTTTTGATGTTAACGATTACGATAAATTTGGACTAGCCGTTGCAGATTTTATTTCTAAATATGGTGGTATCGATATTGGTATAAACAACGCAGGCATTGGTTGTGGTGGCATTATGCAGGACACGCCAATAGAAACTTTTCGACGTGTGATTGATATAAACCTGATGGGTGTAGTAAATGGATGCTATCTGTTTGTCCCTACTATGCAAATACAGAAGTCCGGTCACATTCTAAATGTTGCTAGCGCAGCTGCCTTCGTTTCTGCGCCAAGAATGTCTGCTTATAATGCTTCAAAAGCTGCTGTTCTAAGCCTCAGCGAAACGTTGTGTGCAGAATTACTTGAAGAAAATATTCACGTGTCCGTCCTCATGCCTACATACGTGCGCACCAATATTGGCAACGATGCAGTAGGCACTGCGGAAGGCAAGAAACATGCGCAGCTTCTTGTAGGGGAGTCCAACTTAACTCCTGAGATGGTCGTGAAAGAAACGCTGCTACATATGGAGAGAAAGAAACTCTATATCATTTTGCCGGGGAACGCGCAATTCTTGTGGCGATTCAAACGACTTATGCCCGATCGCTTTCGGCATTTCATCCATGGCGAAGTAAAACGACGAATTAGCGAATTTGAAAGCGAAAACAATCGTCTGATTTAAGATTTGATCAAGTATCTATCGACAAACGGCAATAGCCAGAGCATTCGCTTAGCAGCTTTTAGTTCGTTGAGTGTTGCTATTGGATCTAAGAGATGGCTTTCCGGCAGGCGCTGCCCCATGCGTGCTAAAACCTTGCCGATTGGATTTCGCAGTCGTCTTTGCAGCAGAATCAAATCTGCTATTAGGTCTGAGGCTGGGGTGAGCAGCGGTCCAAATCCATATCTTGCTTGAGCCCAGCCATAAATATAGAGTTGCCGGTGAGTTGGTGACACCATGCCCCATTGCGCTTTAACAACCGGACCGTCGATTTCGACGAGGCCTTCTTGCAAAAACGGAATGGATACATTGAAACCTGTTGCGCAAACAATGAGGTCAAATTCCTGCTTGGTTCCGTCAATAAATTCAACAGTGTGACCATCAATACATTTAACATCAGGATGAGGATGAATTTTTCCATGTTTCAGGTAGTGCAGCAATTCAGTATTGATTGTCGGATGGTGCTCAAATATCTTGTGGTCCGGCTTCATTAAGCCGTAGTCACTGTAATCACCAACGACTATTTTTAGCAATAATCGAATGTAAATACGTTGCATCCAAACTGGCATCCATGTGTTCAACAATTCCGCTGTTGGGACGCCGTAAAAAGTTTTCGGCAAAAACCAATACCCGCGCCTGAGGCTTAAATGAGCAATTGAAGCCACACGCGCAGCTTCGCAAACAATGTCACAGCCAGAATTGCCACCGCCTATAACCAGGACTCTCTTTCCGCTCAACTGTGAAGGGTCTTTATAATCTTTTGAATGTATCAATTCACCATCGAAGCTTCCTTCAAATTTTGGCCAGCGCCGATCCCAATGGTGCCCGTTACAGACGATTACACCATCATATACACGGCGCTCTCCATTACTTAGGGCTACTTGCCACAAACCATCGCTAAGAGGTGAGACCTGTTCTACAGCGGTATTAAACATTATCTGTTCGAGCAAATCAAAGTGCCCGGAATAACTCTCGAGATATTCCAACATTTGAGTTGCACTAGGAAAATCCGGATAATGCGACGGCATAGGAAAATCAGGAAACTCTGTTGTTTTTTTCGACGAAATAATGTGCGCTGTTTTGTACACACCATGGCGCCAGTTGCCGCCTACAGCTGATTCGGATTCGAATTGATCGTAGTCAATTCCTTTCATTCTAAGGGCGCGCGCAGCGCTGATACCGACAGGACCTGCACCGACAATAGCGATTTTCTCAGTTGTTGAAATCGCTTTTTTTTCGCTGGCGTTTGTTAGTCTTTCCATACACAACCAGCTTGCGTGATTAGATCTCTAATTAGGTTTGGCGCTATCATTGACGGCGTGACCGCCCCAGCAGCGGTGCACCCTTGCTTGGCCAGATAATCAGCGACACCAGCTACTATTAGCGCAGTAAGCCAGTAGGGGTCTTTTCCGGCTACTGATGCTGACTTTTCGCCATAAGAACTTTTTGCTGTCCCTCTGATAATAAATTTGGTGCTCTGACGTTGCTCCAGAGTTGGATAAGTTGGGCTAACGGTATTTACCAGAAGATCTCCAGTGATTTTCATAACAGTATGTCCCATCCCAGCAAGCAAAGGAAGCAACACTGCGGGAGCCTGCACGGAGAGATATGTGTTAATACTTTGCACCTCGACGTGGCGCGGTAGCATCAATGATTCACCTGCAGGAAACGACACTAAAGAACACTTCTTACCCTCTATGACTGCACTTTTCACCTGAGCGGCAAGGCATTTTTTTTCGAGTTTTCCATTATGAAATTGATAGCCATCCGCTGAGAATGCTCGAATTATGCTTTTGCGCGTGCCGGCGCTTGTGTACATACCTTCCATATGGTAGACAAAATCGATCTGATTGCAGCCGGGTAAGCTATTAAACAATTGCTTTCCTAATGAATCGCCAATTGCATACTCAAAAGCGCAAGCCGGCACAAGGCAGATGCCGACTGCTTTTGCTTGCTCGTGATACTTGTCATAAACAAGTTTTATGAAGGCTTGCTCTCCGGTCAGATCAAGGTAGTGGGTTTTTCGGGACAGGCAAGACTGCACAACGCGTTCACCTAGGTCAATAAAAGGGCCGGCACAATTGATAAGAACCTTACAGCCATCCAATTTTGAAAAGGTCGAAGGGTCTTTTAGATCAACAAGTCGAGTTTCCGCACCGTCGAGGTCGTCCGAAAGCCGAGCTAATGAAGTGGCATTCCGAGCTGCCAGGAAGAATTTCGAAGCATATTTCTTGAGCTCGCGCGAAACGAGATTGCCTGTAAATCCGGTGGCTCCGACTACTCCAATCATTGTTAATATCGCTTCGTGATCTGGGTGGGAATGTGCTGTGTAGATGGGACAGGCCTAGTACGACAGCGGTTTTCGAATTTTATCCTAGACAACAAGCAAGTTACATGAAATGGGGAATTACTCTTATACTCAAAACCATTCCTGACATAAAAGTTTGCGAACTGATTGACGACAGGGCGGGCAAAGGACCCAAATGAACTCAAACTGGCCCTAAAACCATGCTCAGGTAGAGAGAATTGGATCAGCCAGCATGCGTGCGACTTAATCTTCAGCCGGATGAGCTTTGACTCTGATTTGACCGTGCACAATTCTTATGCTTGCTTCTTTTGTGTGATCATGATTTATGAATGTATTCAGGTTTGTGTCCCATGTCCAAACGTCTCCGCCTGTTCTAACTACGCGCATTTGCCCATCGCTATCTGCAGAGCCAGAGCGCACTACGACAGAACCGTCTTTAAAAGTAGAGGTGCTGCGGACGACGCGATTGCTGTTATCGAGTTCGTCATATGTAGCCATTCCGTTTTCGTCTGTTTTTAGTGAATATCTTTTGCCATCATCGCCGGTTTTGATGCCGCTTTCGCCTCTTAGAGTTATTCTTTCACCACGTGCGCCTGAGACCGTAGCGCTGAAGCCTGAGTAGCTATCGCTTGGTGAATTTAAGTTTGTATTGATGTCGTTGATGACGCGGCCGTTTGAATCTTTGGCAATGGTGCGCGTGTTTTTCTCGCCATTGACCACGGTCAGCGTCGACCCGTCGTTGTTGTATTTGTGCGAGTACATGACGCTTGGTTCTTTGCCGGAATTATCTCTGGCAGACATCCTATCAATCTGCATTGTGCCGTTGCTCTGGTCGACTTTTACTTTGTATTCGTTGTTGTTTGCGTCGACGTAGGAATCAGAGGCATCTGTTCTTTGCAAGACGAGGGCTGGTCTGCCTGCTTGTTCCATGGTCAGTTTGTTAGGAACGTCAAATTCGATATTATCGTAATCCAAATGTGTCTTGCCGATGTCTGTGATGTGATTTCCCTTGCTTTTATCGCGTTTTACAAAATTGTTCTTCGGTTCGTTTGTTGTAGGTTTCTCTTCCTTGACTGCTTTCTCTTGGGGCTTAGCTATTTTGGAAGCCATCTCTTGTTTTTCGTCTACTTTTTCCCATTTGCCGACAATATGATTTTTGACAGAAGCGTGTGCAATTATTTTTCCTGAGCTATGGTCGACGATGTAGAGGTTGTCTGCCTTGTCGCTGCCTTTCTTGCGGTCTGAAAGAATTAGGTTAGCCTCTTTGCCTTTGCCGCTGAATCCTTGTATGTGTAAATCTGGCATACCCTGCAGCGCACCGCCATCTTTGTGCGCTCTATTATCGATACTTGTAAGTTTGTTCTGGAATGTGCTGTTCATGTATTTTGGACTTGCAATACTGTTGCTGTGTGTTTTCGAGTAAGTTTCCAGCACGACTGCATTAAGTGGCTCACTGCCGTGGCTCGTTTTAATTTCTTGCTTGTCCATTACCTTTTCGTTCAATTTGTGCTCGCTCATGATGCTGACTTCCTCTGGCTTTGGCAGAAGCTCGTATTCATTATTTGTTTGGCTCCTGCGCTGTTTGTGTTGATGAGAAGGAAGCTATCATGGAGACAAGGCTTTAAAATGGCGAGTTCAGGTCTTTTTTGGGTAGCAACGTTAAATCGACCACCGTCCAATCAATAAGGATTGCAATTCGAATGCGCTTTTTTGGCGTTAATGTCTGCTTGCCATGCGGATCTCCAGCGATTTGTATCTTCTGCATCATGGTAAATTTACGCTTGCGCTGATAAGTTCACGAATTTAAGCGCTTCCAATTAATCTCTATTATGAAAGCAGGTTCGGGGCGTCAAGTTGATGGACGCCTTAAGTTTCTGCTTGGGAGGTCCAAAATGGACAATGTGAATGATTCAAGGCCGAAAGATCAACAAAACTCATGCTTGAATTTTGTTGCTGTTCAGGCTGATAATGCAAACGATCCAAACGCGAATGGTGGCAATGGCGGAAAACAATGGCGCGCCGGATATGGACCTGCGCCCATTACATATCAGTTCGACGATTCCAATTTGGCACGTCCGGACAGTTCGGGTTTGAGTTCGCCATTTGTGGCGTTTGGCAAGACGAATCAACTCCTTGATGCCGTGACTAATCCCGAGCGCAAACCAACTGATTCGCCGCCGCCCCGCGAGATCAAATCTTCGTCCAGTCAAACTACCGGCTCTGACACTGCCGGCGGTACTGTCCCATCTGAATTTCCTGAATCTATTAAACCTTCACCAAAAAAGGAAAGCAGCACCGCTGAAGGCAAATTGTTTCTTGGGGCGGCAATAGCCAGTGGTAGCTATTCGTCTATTACGTGGGGGCTCGACAACCATTATGCTCGCGGCTCGGCTGAGCTTAAAGAGAAAATGAAATGGTGGGAGCCGCACAGCGATATGCTTAAATCTCAAGCTCCGATGCAGACACGATTGCGCGAAGCAGCCAGCGTTAGTGAGCAAGCCGGAAAAACTTTAGAAAAGCATGCAATTGCTCTTCAGCAGTCTAAGGATGAGCTGGAAGCATTGCAAAAATCCACTGCCAAAAAGCTGGATAATTTTTTGATTGAGCCGGCGCTCGCAGCGAAACAGAAAGAATATGTGAAGTCATTAACCCAGAAGACTGTGGTCCCTGGCTCTCAGATAGGAACAGCAGAAGAAGTAGCTGCCGGCGAAAAATTGTTTGTACGCGGCAGCAAGCTTGCAGACAGTGTGCTCGAATTCGAAGAAGCCCTGAGTAAACATGCGTTCTCATCAACTGCAAGGGAAACTGTCCTGCATCGAATAAATGGACGAATGAGCTATCTTAGCGGCATAAATAAAGGAATGACCGAATCTGATATCAGTCTTCTGAGCAAACAGCGTGCATTTCTCGATGACATCAGCAATCTTTCAAAGGTCGATCCTCTGAGCGGTGTTATTAACAAAACCGATCTTGATCTCATTAACTCAAAAATTGGTAGTGCCGCTGAATTAAACGGCTCCAAATTATTTCTGCACGGCAGCGATCAAGCACTCATGCTTGGACGTTACGGACAAAATCTCTCATCGTATCAAGAGAGCCTTGCTGCACTTCAAAAGACAAAGGGCGATCTAGGACTTGCAGAACTTGCTTTGTCGAAACAAGTGGCAAAAGGTGCAGGCTCATGGCTGGGACGTACACTTTGTGGAACTGGCAAAGGAATGTTATTTGCAGCTGGTGCAATGGCAATTGGCTACTGCATAGATCAAGCAGGCGCTGCGCTTACTCATGAAAAGTAACTAGCAATTCATGTCTCCTGGCATGTTCGGCTCCAGGTGAAAACCGCTCAAGCTTGGCACAATCCCTTTTATGGCAGGAAGACAACAGAAGCAATAATGCGCAAGATCATTGCGGCAACCCGCACACATTTTGGTTTACCCAAAATCTAAACAAAATTGTCCAGAAATTTTCGCCATCGAGGCAATATGGTGATACTACCAACGGTTACCAAAATTACAAGCGAGAATATGAGCCATGAGTAGCGAAAATGTTTTTCAAAAAGGAACGGAGCCAGAACCAAAGAGACTTGACCGGATGAGCGACGGCAGCACAACTTCGGCAGCTCAACACAACCTTCTTTCATTGTCTGAGATTCAAGCAAATGCCGCTAATCCAGTGATGCAAGCAAAAGTGCATTCCAGCGGAAATGAACAGCCGAGCGCCGACGCTCTGGCTCGAGATATAAAACGTGACGTAGAGCAGGCCTTAGGAAATCCAGATGATGCTCAAGCATTGGCAAATTTGCAAAAAGATCTGAGCAACTTTTCAATCAAGGATAGAGTACCTTCGCCGTACGGGCCTGGCACAATTGCCGATCCAAAGGAAGAAAGCAAGAAATTTGCTTATGCACAAGAAGTACAGAAAGACCTGGACAAGCTGCTAAATGTGCCTGAGGGAACGCTTCCTTCAATAAGAATATCTGGACCAATGAACGGTGAACCTGCGTCTATATGGGCCATGAAAGATCTTCCTGGTGAGCACAAAGAGACTCATGTAATCAGCAATCATTTTACTCGACATGAGTGGACAGGCACTGTGCCCAATCAGCGGCAACTGTTAGTCGAGTCCAACGGATATAACGAAATGGACGACCGAACACGCAGTTCAGCAGACGGCTCGGTCAAGCCAATCAAAAATCAGGCCGGTTGGAATCGCGTGCTGGACTAAGTTTTGCTTGCTAGAAACTGGCGAGGCGTTAATGACGCCACCATTGCTGGTGGGCTGGCACTGCTTATACTTCCTCAGACAGCCCAATTATCGTCGCTGCTGTTGGTTGCGCCTTGCTTGGGGTATCCTTGTGAGGAATTCGTAATCTGCAGCTTTAGTACCCGTGCATGTATGAACGGCAAGTTAAAAATCGACTAATAACATGGGCTAAGTTCTGGGCTGCAAGAGCTTGGCGGCGCGTAGACAGGCTTTGTCGGTCGCCGGTCTGAACTCAATATTAGTTTTTATCAATATGGTCTAAGGCTGTTTCAAGGATGATCATGTTGGCCGTTTGATTGGTTTTTTTTCAAGGTCCAATTCGTACAGGCAGGCAGCAGATGACAAACACGATTCCTCGATTGGTGCAATCTTTTCCGTCGCCACAAAGAAATAAATTTGGACTGGCGGTGGTACGCTCGATCGCGGCTCATACTGCTGTTGCAGTGCTTACTACATTCATCGTATTTCTTTTGGTCGAAGTAATTTTTGCTCTTGCACATGTTGGCGAAGATACTATCGTTAAGCCCGATCCGCTGCTGGGATTTTTTCAGCTCGAAAACAAGCCAATTACGGCCAGAATCGAGGGATATTCGCAAACCCAAACTAATTCTGCTGGATTTCGCGATCACGAATATTGCTTGCCCAAGCCACCCGCTACAACTAGAATTGCTGTGGTCGGTGATTCAATGACAGTTGGGATGGAAGTCCCGCTTGAAAGAACGTTTTCTAAGTTGCTCGAGAGCGAATTACGCAAGAGAGGCAAAAAAATAGAAGTCTTGAATTGTGGTATCACAGGTTCAGGAACCGGCCAACAATATCTGGCCTATCTGCAAAAGATAGCTCCTTTCCAGCCTGACATGCTGATAGTAGCTTATCACCTTGGAGATACTGATGATAATGTAGGCGGCGGAACAAACCCGCCGAGACCAACATTTTTGCTTGACGGAAACAAAAATCTACAAGTGGATTTCCGCGACGTGGACAAATGGATGGGCAGCGAGAGCTCTAGCTATTACACTTCCTGCGATTGGGTAAGACGTTTTGTGCGCTCATCTGGTGTGCTCAGCAAAGTCTTTTTGGACCTCAGCGTCGATCCGGTTTACAAAAACATTGCAAGGTATACAGATAAACCTATTTCGTTCATTTCCAGCAAATTCTTCAACGCCTTTCCTAAAGCAAATCTCGATGTTCTGGCCTTACGGCAAGTTTTATTCGACGATTTGGCGATTCG
>JBIKOL010000026.1:0-68754 GCA_044358055.1 Obscuribacteraceae bacterium (SeqCode) | reverse complement strand
CTGAGGTGGATTGCTTACAGAGGAATCGAGAAACATGGCGACCAAAATACTGTTCGGGTGTTTACTGGTGAATTCTCGATTCCTTCTGCTCTGACATATGTATTGCCGTTGCGGGAAATGAGGGCTTCTAAGGAAGATCTAGACAAGGCGGCCATTGAAAAAGTCATCAAAGACGCAGTTATTTTGCAACATATGAGAGCAGGCTTCCCTTACAAGAGCGATCGAGGCTTAAGCGGTCCAACAAGCTATCTTCCACCATCCAGCAAAACAGAATAAATAAAGCAGTCCAAGAAAATAGGCTTATCGAAGAAGATAAGCTTATCGAACAAAATTCAGCGGATTATTCGGCTTGCCATCAACGCGAACTTCAAAGTGCAAGTGAGGACCGGTCGAGAACCCTGTCGAGCCTTCGTATCCGACTACGTCGCCCTTGCTCACGTTCTGTCCTGCGCTGGCATTGGTCTTAGACATATGCGCGTAGAGCGTAGCCAATCCATTACCATGACTTACAATTACCACTCTGCCATAACCGCCATAATATCCCGAATACAAGACATTTCCACTATCAGCAGCGCGGATTGGAGTATGGTTCGGTCCACCCAGATCAACACCGGTATGGAATTTTCTAATTCCAAAAATAGGATGACGTCGGTAGCCAAACGGCGAAGTAATTGGTGCCTGAATCGGCAATGACATATTCCCGCTTCCATGCGTGACCACTTTGTCGGTTTGCGTCTGACTTGCGCGCATCATCTGCATAATTTGTGATTCGAGCTGATTGGATTCACGCGACAACTGCTGCTCGGCAGCCTCGTAGAAAGCACGTTGCGAGCGCAACTTATCTGCTACAACTTCCTGGTCTGACTTTTCTTTGTTTAGCTGCAGCGCCTTTTTGGCAAATTCGCTGACGATATCTCCAAGCTGCATCTTCTGCTGTCCCAGCTTGCTTTTTTGTGCACTTAAGCTTTCGGCTTTTTGCCTTAAAGCAGAAATCAGTTCCTTATCTAATTCTGCAACTCGTTCTTGATAATAGAGAACATCCATTAATTGCTGCAATGAACTGACCTGGAATAGCATATCGAGCAGACCAAGGCGTTGTCCTTCATACATCTCTCGAAGACGCTGTGCCGCCTGTCCTTCCATGCTTTGTTCTTGAGTTGTTGTTTTTTGCAAGATCACTTGCGTTTGAACCAGATTATTCTCTGTCTTTTCAAGTGCATGCTTCTTCGAACTCAGATTTTTGTTTGTTTCATGCAATTTGCTTTGAATATTTTTGAGCTTTTGCATGGCCTTGAGTTCCTGTTCCCTGGCAAGGCGCAATTTCTCGCGAGCCTCCTCGCGTTTCTTTTCAATATCTTTGAGGCGTTCTTTCGCCTCCTGAGGTGAGCGCGCATGTTCTTTCTCCTGCGCACGAGCATGTTCTTTTTCTTGCTGGGAACGAATGTGAATTTTCCATCCTGCGGAACGTGCTGCCACCGAGACTGGTGGCATCGTCATAAGAATAGCCGCGACAGCTACTGTCGTTTTTCTCAATGACGCATTTAAATTCATCTGGTGATTCCGCATAGCTCTTCCGAGTTCAGCATGTCTCTGAAGTTCTTATTAAAACCCGTTGCCGGGTCCATCCATACTCAAGTGACGGGCACTTGGTAACATCTTGATTATCCACGAGGCACTGAAGATTATCACGAGATAAGTCTAATGAAGGTCTTAAATCTGCGTGAAAAACGCCCTTTATGAGGCATACTTTATGGAATCTTGGGCGAACTCGAGGGCTTGTCAAGTGACTGTGCGCTCAGTCTATATCTACGAGATTGAAAGCTTATATAGTGCCTGCTGCGAGCCTCTTAGCCAGATCGTTCCAAAAAAATAAAGCCTGTCCTCGTTATTTGTTTGGGCGTTATACAGCGCCAGTCACATATTTGAAGGCAGCTCAGGCAATGAAATTGCTTTAACTAAACACTCTAAGGAATGGCCAGCATGCTGAAAGAAATTGAGAAATTCCCGTTGAAAATCAAAGGCAGCTCCGGGGGCGAACTGAACGAGGTTAAGAGCCCTTACAACGGTGAGACTGTCGCGGTTGTGGCGCAGGCAGACGAAGCTGCGATTAAGGGCGCCATCGCCCAGGCAAAAGAGTGTTTTGATACCGTTATGCGCAAAATGCCCGCATATAAAAGATCGGAAATTCTTGCAAACGCGGCAAAGCTCCTTGGAGAACGCCACGAAGAATTCGCAAGAACAATCGCACTTGAAGGCGGCAAGCCAATCAAAGATGCTCGCATTGAAGTCTCGCGAGCGATGATGACATTTACAATTGCATCGGAAGAAACCTTGCGCCTTGATGGGGAACAGGTGCCTATGGATAGGCAGCCCGGAAATGAAGGGCGCATGGGTCTGATCGTTCGTGAGCCAATAGGCGTTATCGGTGCAATCACACCATTCAATTTCCCCTTGAATCTGGTTGCGCATAAACTTGCACCAGCTATTGCATCGGGTTGCACGGTGGTTCTAAAACCGGCAACACAAACTCCTGTATCGAGCTTAAAGCTGGCAGAGGTTCTGCGCGATGCAGGGCTACCAGAGGGCGCCCTGGTTCTGGCTCCATGCCGCGGCTCTAAAGGACATGCGCTGGTAAGCGACCCACGAATTGCACTTCTGACTTTTACTGGCTCACAAGAAGTTGGCTGGCGCTTGCGTCATGAAATACATCCTGGCACTCGTATAATTCTCGAGCTCGGTGGCAACGCTGGTCTCATGGTGCACAGTGATGCCGACCTCAACGCAGCCGCTAAAGCAGCTGCTCGTGGGGGTTATGTGAATGCGGGACAAACCTGCATTTCTGTGCAGCGAGTTTATGTCCAGGAGAAAGCGTACGATCAGTTCCTCAAAACCTTCGTTGAACTGGTCAAGAATATGAAATGTGGCGATCCACTCGATGATTCAGTTGATGTCGGCCCGATGATCGATAAAGGGTCAGTCGATAAAACTGCAGAGTGGATAGACGATGCCGTCAAAGGCGGAGCCAAATGTCTGGCCGGTGGCAAGAAGCTTGCCAACAACGTGCTTGAGCCGACGGTTCTTGTTGATACAAAACCAGAGCACTCGGTTGTTTGTCACGAAGTATTTGGTCCAGTTGTTTCTGTAATGAAATACACCGACGTAGATGATGCAATCGCAAAGATGAACGATTCACGCTACGGATTGCAGGCCGGCGTCTTTACTCAAAGCCTGGAAGTTGCGTTCAAGGCTGCTCGCCTCATTGATGCCGGCGGTGTTATGGTGAATGATGCGCCTACATTCCGCGCTGATCATATGCCTTATGGTGGCAGAAAGGAATCGGGTGTCGGTCTGGAAGGTGTTAAATATGCCATCTCGGAAATGACTCAACCAAAATTCATTTGTTTGAATCTGCCTCCCCTTCACTAAATGCAATACGAAAAAATAAAAGCCCTCGATCATGGTCTCATTATCTCTGCCCAGGCGGCTGGCGATGAGCCACTTAATAAACCGGAGCACCTGCTTGCCATGGCTCTGTCTGGTATCAATGGCGGTGCTTCTGGTTTGAGGCTCGAGGGTAAAGAAAATATTGCATACATTCGCAAATGGACAGATCGCCCGATTATAGGTCTGGCTAAAAGCGAGCTTGTGCCCGACAGTGAGCGGCTTGATCGCATCTACATCACTTCAACATTTGCAGAGGCCGAAGAACTTGCTAAAGCTGGTTCGGATATTATTGCCAGCGATGCCACTGAAAGAGTTCGTCCTGATGGGCTGAGTCTCCGTCAGTTCATAGCCAGGGTGCATGCGGACTTGAAGCTGCCGGTCTGGGCTGATATCGCTACACTTTCGCAGGGGCTGGCCGCTGCCGAAGCGGGTGCCGATGTAATCTCGACTACTATGTATGGTTACACGCGAGAAACAGAGCTTGATTCAGATGCACCACCGGATTTCAATTTGCTTGCTTCCCTCTGCAAACAGCTGAAAGTTCCTGTAGTTCTTGAAGGGCGAGTCTGGTATCCCGATGAGATACGCAAAGCCTTCGAACTGGGTGCCTATGCTGTAGTTGTTGGCTCAGCAGTAACGCGCCCACAACTAATTACTAAACGTTTCGTCAGAGCAATTCCGTCCAGAGCAGAAACGGCTGAGCAATGACACAAATCACACTCTGGCTCTTACCTCTTGTTGTTGGCTCCTTCTTCGGAATCAGCACGTCGCTGCGTGCCGGCTGGCGCTGGTCCTGGGGAATGATCGTTCAGCATATGATCGTTTTGATCATCGCAGTATGCGGACTCTGGGTTTTTCCTAAGTGGGACTGGCTCTGTGCATATCTGGGTTGGGGATTCTTGCTCGGATTTACAGTAGTGGCACGCGTGATGCTGATGAAAATGACTCAGGCACTTGGTCTGCTGCGGAGTCAGCAAGCGATTTCACAAGCGCGTATGCTCAGATTTATCTTATGGGGGCCTCCGGGAAAGTACTGGCTGGATCTTGCTTACATGATCAATTTCTCTGTACGTGGAGACACAAGATCTGCAAACGATATCTATAAGAAGTGGGAAGTGGAAAAGCTGCCGAGACAGGTGACAGACAGCCTCACAGCCTATGCGATGATCGGCTATTTGATGCTGCGTGACTGGCAGTCAACCGTAGAGAAATTTGAGACGACAAAAAAGCGCTACGAGCTGGAACGAAATTCCAAGAAAGCGGCTCGTTTTCCTTTTCAAATCGCTGTGCCAGCAATTCGTGCCTACAATGAATTAGGGCTCTACAGCCAGGCAAGAGAAGCTCTTCTTCTGGCCGATCTGGCCGGCGCCGGAGTAGGTCGCGATTCGCTAGACACAATCTTTTTAAGTTACTTTGCCTTGCTTGGTTCAGACGATGGTATTAACGAAGTTCTCCAATCGATGTCTCAGAGCAAAGGTGCTTTACCTGAATACGCAAGATTATTCTGGCAAGCTCGTTGCGCCTCGCAGCGGCATGATTATGAAAGCGCAATTCGAGTATTCGGCGAATCGTTGCGAAAGACGCCGGAAAAAGATTCGGCCTGGCGCGAACGCACGCAATATCAAATAAGTTTGAACCAGGAAAAAATGCTTGAGGAGAAGCAGGAAGCAGATCCTCTAAAAGAACGAGAGCGGATAGAAGCCATCAAGTCCGGATTGCAAATAATGCATCGCTGTTATGCGATTGCCGATATCCTCAGCAACCGCAAATCACCTCTTGCAGCTCGTGCTTTGACCGGTGTAATCACCGTCGCCTATCTGCTTTACTGCTCGGTTGTGTTCTTCCAGGACCGCGTTTCCTATGATATAAGGCGCTTCCTTGATAACTATGGACCTTTGACTAATGCTGCAGTCCATGGTGAACCGTGGAGACTGTTGAGCTATATGTTCTTGCATGGTGGTCTTTCACACCTGTTTATGAACCTTTTTGGCTTAATCTGGTTTGGGCGCTTTGTTGAAAACGTTTTTGGCAGCTCACGCTTTTTGATTATTTTCTTCGGTTCAGGCATTTTGAGCGGATTGGCTCAGACTTTGCTTGAACCGAACGAGGCCGCTATAGGGGCATCTGGCGCGGTTCTTGGAGTTTTTGGCGCCGGGCTTGCAGCCATGCTTCGATTGAAAAACGTTTTGCCTGCGCATATTCGCAATAGCGAGTTGAGCTGGATGATTGCGCTTGCCGTGACTCAGCTTTTATTCGACCAGATTGTCAACTTTCTTTTCCCCTCGGTTCAAGCAGCAAAAGACGCTGTAAAAATAGCTTCGACTGCTCATTTCGCTGGAATGCTCAGCGGCTTTGCTATCGGCTGGATTCTTTCCCTGAAGCAGCAGTGCAAAGAAGAATCCGTTGATGTAAATAGCTAGTAAGCGCTTTAATTTGATAAAGTGAAGTAGTGGGGAATGAAGGAAGGAACCTCTCATGCACGATTGCCCAGGCTGCCGCGTACCGCTCCATGGTTATGAAGAAGTTTGCCCGTCCTGCGGGACAAGGCAAGTTGTTCGTCGAGGCTCGAATCAGTTTTCCAATTTTAAGCCCGAAAAGCCGAGCATCAATCTGATCCCGTTTGTGCTCGTATTTTTAGTGCTAGGTGTTGTCGGAATTTTTGCTGCATCATCCAGCTGGATCGGCAAGCTCGCAACTGAAGGCCCACCCAAAGAAGATCCCATGGCTAAAATGACCTACCTGGAAGCCCGCGGAATTATCCAGAACGAACTGAACACCGGGCTCTCTTCCCTGGGCGCAACGGCGAAGTTGACCTGGCAGGACGCCGCAGACAGCAGTCCCACTGACATGAACGCCGACAAGAATGTCACTCTTACAGTTGATACAGCGCTTGCTGATCCAAACGCACGCAAACCCATCATTGATAAAGTCAAAGACTACATGGAAAAGGCTAAGGTCATGACTTTGACTATGAACGATTCCAAAAACCGTGCACACTGGACTTACAACATGGTGGCTCCTGTGGGCGGCGGACCATCCGAGGAATAGTGGTTCAAACCCACAGAAAAGATCAGACAGAGCAAGGTTGATGCTTTAGGGCATTTCCATTCTTTCCTTGTCTGCTTCCTTCATTTTTTTCCACTTATACCAAATTACTTCGTTGCTGCCGTGTGGGTAAAAGAGTCTCTTGAACCAACGCCATGGTCGACCGGCAAAGCGATCGTACAATTGGTTGAAGGCTGATTTCTTCGAAAGAGCCTCTTCTTCACTCGTCATAAGTTCAGGGAAGAAGCGAGATTTGTGTTTATACAGATAGTAGAGGTCTTCACGTTTAAGCCGCTCAAACAGTCCTTTTAGCTGCCCTCCAATAAGTGGTAGTTTCGGCAACTCTACGCTTATCTGATAATCAATGAGATAAGCTCTTCCGTCATCCCCGCAAATCATGTTTCCCAGTTTGTTTAGATCGACATAGTAAATGTCTCTCTCATGTATTTCATCGATAATTTTGCGCAAGTCATCAAAAAAAGATTTTGGCAGCTCGAGCGAGTCTCTTTTAATTTCGAATAGCGTTTTTCCCTCTACAAATTGATGGAAATAGCCCCTTGTACCGAAGCGCGGACCCAGGCGTGGTACGCCTTCAATCCCATCGACTTTTTTGTAAATCTGGTATTCACGCCAGGACATTAACATTGCATACGGACGCAAGAGTTTGCCGAAAATAAAACGAAAATCGGATAGTTTGAGCACGTATTTAATATCAGTATCCTTACTGTTGTAGAGGACATTCACCGAATAAAAATCGTCTTTGAGAATCCGCTCAACACTGTAATGGTGTCCGTTCAGCTGAAGTTCTAAAGGATAATGTCTGCTCATAATTAGGAACCTGTACTCAATTGCGATGGTATCAAACTGTATTGACTGAGTTGAGAATTTATAGACACAGAGCGGTTTTAGCTGGCCATATGGTGTGTCTCAAAAACTGGAACTATCTCTTGAACAACATTGTTTATAAAGTCTCCTTGTCCCAAATGGTTTCGTAGCGATTTCAGCTCCTCAGTTGTTTCCTTCAATAGTCCCGGTACATCGAGTAAGTCGAGAGTATGGCGCACCAGTAACTCAGCGCGGCAATTTAATTGAAGCAGCTCAGGAACCAGTTGCCGGCCGCTCAGGAGATTTGGCCAGCCAACATACCTTACTCTTAGAAAACAGAGTAAGATTACATAACTTAGCCAGAGACCACGATAAAAGATGATCATGGGCTTGCAGGCTAGAGTGGCTTCGAGCGTCGTTGTGCCGGATTTTGCCCAAAGCAATTTTGAGTGCAACATCAATTCGTAATTGTCGTAACCTGGGATGATTCGCAAGTTATCGTTTAATAGAAAATCGAATTTGAGTCGTTTTAGTTCGGCATTTATTTCTTCAAGCATTCGATCGTTAGCAGCCGGAATTACAAATTGAAGCTCTGCGCGCTCTTGCCTCAGCCAGTCTACTGCGTTGAGTATTGGCTCCAGATGCGCTTTTATTTCGCCTCGGCGGCTTCCGGGAAACACACCAATAATCGGCTGCTCCTGATTCAAATTATATTTCTTGCAAAACTCCTGTCTGCTGCATGCTTCGTGCTCACGTATTGATCGTGTCAGAGGGTGACCCACAAAGCAGGATTCTATTCCATGTAATTTATAAAGTTGCTCTTCGAAAGGGAAAATCACAAGTATTTTAGATACGCACCTGGCAAGCGTTTTTATTCTCCAGGGTCTAGACGCCCATACCTGAGGAGCAATGAAATAAAAGATGCGCTGTTCACTGTTTTGTTTGTGAATCAAGCTGGCCAGGTTCAGGTTGAAACCACTGAAATCAACCAGTAATACCAAGTCCGGCGAGCGCTGTTTTATCTCGTTTAAAAGAATTGCGCGCAATTTCGCAAGTTCGGGCACGTCACGCAGAACCTCGAAGATTCCAAAATTGGCTCGTGAAGCTCGATCATATAGAAGTTCGACACCTGATTGTTTCATAGCGGCACCACCAACTCCCCAAATATGCAATTCGGGGAATTGTAGCTTCAGGCTGGCGATGAGCTTTGCGACATGCGCATCTGCTGAAGGATCTCCTGCACAAATAAATAGAGATTTTTGCGGACCGCAATACATGAATATTTGTTCGCTCAAAGGCTGGATTCAGGACGCTTTTATCCAGTTGGCCAAATATTACCGAAAAAGGATTGTTGAGGAAACACGAAGCCCAATTAGTTCCGTCAAACGCGCAAGTCTGCTGCGCTTTTTCGACGGTAACCCATCAGTAGATGATGTATTGCCAAAGATTTGTAATTCGCAGTGTCTTGTAGCGGACAGTTCTTAAAATTCGGTTGCACTGTAGAGCTGAGCTCACCGGCTCCTTCTTCGGAATTCGTGGATCTTCAAGTTCGATTTTCTTATTCTTTCCCTGGATCGCTGAATAGTCGCTAGTGAGAAGAGGATCTTTTCTCGTGCCAGGGAAGATGGACAGCTGAGCACATCGAAGGGCTGGTCCAGGCTTGGTTCTGGCAATTTGCTTTGTTCGCTAGAAAGCAAGTGAATGGACTTATCAGAAGCCTCAATATAGCTTTCATTCCCGGCCAGATATGTGACGATGGTTCGGTAACATGGGCATGCCAGTTCTTCCAAGCCAGCGCGATCTGTTATCGAAATTCGCCCCCTTAAATGCTTAATGAGCTGCTTATTCTGAAATGCTTTCAAAATAGGATTTATGGCGGAACGCCTGACTCCCAGCAGCTCGGCAATATATTCCTGTGTAATTGGAAAAGAATTCCTCCTGTTCCGATCGTTCAAGAATAATAGCCAGAGCGCACATCGCTGGCTGGCTGAGTGTATTCGGCTGCATGCCGAACTGTGCGCAATCAACTCGAAATGCTGTCGAACAAATTTGAAAACAGTTTCTGAAAACTGCTGGTGCTTTCTGAAGCATTTTAAGAAGTCACTGGCAGTCGCTCGCCAGGCTGAACCTGGCAGGAGACATACTGCTTTTGCCAGGTTCTGTTTATTGCTTGAATAAATAGGCGGCCCCAGAAAACCCTCGCAGCCTATATTGGAGCTTTCGAGTGTTCTTCCGCATTCCATCTCAACGACAAGCGAAATAATTGCAGTTTCCGGAAAGAACACAAATGCTTCGGGCGACTCTGAGTTGTAAACCGCCTCACCACTATGTAACTCTACGCGTTGCATCTGTGGCAAAATCCACCCCCATCCGCTGGCAATCAGCTCGCGGAGCAGGCGGTTATGCGCGACAGTAAGGCGCTCACTCATCCTAATCAGAATCTGCGTTTTGTCGATTTTATCATGCGACAATATTGACATTTATTGAGGCACGTGGCAAGGCAAGCATCAGCTCCTTGCGGAGATTCATTGAGCTGGATTCAATTTGCTTGCACCTGGCTTAATGAGTCCCAAAAAGTAGATGAGCTCAAAAAAGTGCTGTTTTAGAAAGTGAGGCGCAGTTGGCTCCCTGTCTGACTCAGCCATTGATTAAATCTTGTTTCTTTCAAGCAGCAGAATCAAGCTATTCTAAGTGGCATCGATTTACTACTTAGCAGGAAATACCCGCTTCAAGAATTTGGCCACCGGATCGTAATATTCATCCACCACTCGCTCTTTCATGGGAATGATTCCATTGTCCGTAATGTGGATACTTTCAGGGCAGACCTCGGTGCAGCACTTCGTGATGTTACAGTAACCGATGCCGCCTTCGTTGTGCAGAAATTCAAGGCGATCCGCATCATCGAGAGGGTGCATTTCAAGGCTTGCCACACGAATCATAAAACGTGGACCTGAGAATGCATCTTTGCGATTGTGGTCACGCAGCACGTGGCAAACGTTCTGGCAAAGGAAGCACTCGATGCACTTGCGGAATTCCTGCACGCGTTCGATGTCTTCCTGATACATAATCCAGTCTGTATCAGCTTTTGGTGTGAATGGCTGTATGCGCTTGTTCTGCTCATAGTTCCACGAAACGTCAGTTACTAGATCTTTGATGATCGGGAAACTTTGAATCGGTTGCACTGTGATTTCTTGATCTGGTGCAAAGCCCTTCATTCTTGTTTTACACATCAATGAAGGCATGCCGTTAACTTCAGCACTACAAGAACCGCATTTTGCTGCTTTGCAGTTCCAGCGAACGGCTAAATCCGGATCGTTGTTTGCCTGAATGTAATGAATCGCGTCAAGCACAACCATGCCTTCTTCAACAGGCACACTGTAAGATTCGAAGCGCCCACCTTCCGGTGTACCGCGCCAGACTTTCATTTTTGCGTTGTAATCAGGCATGTGCAGCCTCCTTTCTCTTAAGGAGATCTTTCAACTCTGCAGGCATCTCCGGCAGAGGTGTTTTTGCCAATTGCATCTTGTCTCCATCCTTCCATACAGAAGTATTCTCGTGTCCCTGATCTTCATCCGTATCAGGAAAATCAAGTCTGCTATGCGCACCGCGGCTTTCCTTGCGGGAAAGAGCACTGCGTCCGATTGCTTCTGCAGCAATAGCCATGTTTCTCAAATCGCGGCTGAGGTGCCAGCCAGGGTTGAATGCCTTGCCTCCACCACAAGCGACGTTTTTGATTTTTTCGTTGAGCTTTTCCATTTCTTCCAATCCCTTTTTGAGATCGGCTTCCTGTCTGAAGATTCCGAAGCATGTGCCTGTGATGCCATGCATTTCTTTCTGCAGATCATATGGATTGAACGTTCCTGATTGACCAGCTCTCTTCAGTGGTGCTTCGAGCTCGTCAATTGCAGCATTGATTTCAGCATCAGAAATCTTTGGCATTGCTGAGACGGTAGCAGCATATGCTGCGGCGCCTCTGCCTGCGATGCGGCCGAATACGATGAGGTCAGAAAGAGAATTGCCGCCCAGACGATTTGCACCGTGCATGCCACCACTGCATTCTCCAGCGGCAAACAACCCTGGAACTTTTGTCATCGCAGTGTCGGCATCTACTCTGATACCGCCCATGATGTAGTGCATGGTTGGTCCAACTTCCATCGGTCCCTTTGTAATGTCCACATCAGCAAGGTCATGGAACTGGTGATACATGCTTGGCAGTTTCTTCTTTACACGATCTGCCGGCTGGTAGCTGATGTCGAGATAAACACCGCCGTGCTCTGAGCCTCTGCCTTCTTTCACTTCAGTGTAAATTGCTCGGGCAACGTTGTCGCGTGTGCTCAGCTCTGGTGGGCGCCTGTAATCTGTTTTCAATTTTCCTGAAAGTGTGTCAGCAACCCATGCATCCGCTTCTTTGACGTCGGCCGCATAATCGCCACGCAATGCTTCAGGAAGATATTTCCACATGAAGCGTTCGCCATCTTTATTGGTGAGTCGTCCGCCTTCACCGCGTACGGCTTCTGTTACGAGAATGCCGCGCACTCCGGGTGGCCATACCATGCCTGTAGGGTGAAACTGGACGAACTCCATATCGATGAGATCAGCTCCAGCATCATAAGCCAGTGTCTGACCGTCTGCGGTATATTCCCAGGAGTTTGAAGTAACCAGGAAGGCGCGACCGACTCCGCCTGTTGCAAGAATAATTGATTTGGCTTTGAAGAGAACATAACGGCCATCTTCTCGGAAATAGCCGAATGCGCCTGCCATGCGTCCTTCGCTGTCTTTGAACAGACGGCTGATCGAACACTCCATATACACATCAATTCCGGAATGTACGCCTTTGTCCTGCAATGTGCGAATCATTTCCAGACCGGTTCTGTCTCCAACGTGGCAGAGCCGCTTGTATGTGTGTCCGCCAAAGGCGCGCTGGAGAATTTTGCCATCCTGGGTTCTGTCGAACACAGCGCCCCAGCGCTCGAGTTCGTACACACACTCAGGTGCTTCTTTGGCGTGGAGTTGCACCATGCGCCAGTTGTTCAAATATTTTCCGCCGATCATCGTGTCGCGGAAGTGGGTCTGCCAGCCATCTCTTGAGTCAACAGTAGCAAGCGCTGCAGCAACACCGCCTTCTGCCATGACAGTGTGTGCCTTGCCCAGAAGTGATTTGCAAACGAGACCAACGCTGAGCCCTATTTTGCTGGCAGCTTCGATTGCTGCTCTCAGCCCTGCTCCTCCGGCGCCGATCACGAGTACATCATGTTCTCTTATTTCGTAATTAGACATCTCAAGATTCCTACTTATTTAGCTAGTGAAATTAAAACTGCGTCGTGAATCCAACCGTGTGAGGCGCTCCACACATAAACGTCAGTCAGACCGACGGAAACTAAGCTGCACCAGGCCCAGAACTGGTGGTGTTCGTTGAGATGTGTCACCTTATCCCAGAAAGAAAAACAAGTTTTTGCCTGTTCTCCGCAGGAGAAGCAATCAAGCCTTCCTCCAATCAAGTGTCTGAAAGCGTGGCAGCCGAACGAATAGTTTGATAGCAAAACTACGTTGGCAAAAAATACAATGCTGCCGACTGAAACCTGGAAATATCCAAAATTGAAAAAGTGGTCGGCTGCAAAAAGTGTCTGCAGAGCATCCCACCACAAGATGGCCAGTACAACAGTTGCGAAATAGAACATGTATCTGTGAATGTTTTGCAGAACGAACGGGAATGCCGTTTCACCCTTGTATTTGAATCCCTTATAACCGGATACGGCACAGGCCGGGGGAGTTGTGAAATAAGCTCGGTAATAAGCTTTGCGGTAGTAATAGCATGTAGCTCTGAATCCAGCAGGTATCCACAGAATTAGAACGGCGGGCGATCTCAGTGGTGCAGGCAGGAAATCCAGAAAATGAGGCCAGGGAATTTTCGGAGAGTAAAAAGGTGACAACAGGTTGCCCACTTCGTAGTAGTTATTTTCGAATGTTCGGTAAGTGGCCCACGCGATAAATATGAGGAACCCAACCGCAACGACTCCTGGTCCCAGCCACCAGTTGTCGGTTCTTGTTGTTGAACCTAGAGGTTTCTTCGACGCTTCGCCTGTTTTGACTTCGTTCATTTTTGAATTCCATTTAACTTGATGCTAGCTATGCAGCAAATCCGCACCGGCTGACCTTCTTATGGGTCGTGCCTAATTATAGCGAAGATAAGATCTTGAATTCCCTATTCTTAGGGCATTTATAGATTGCTCGTTACTGGCACGGCGTTATCTAAATTTGAAGTAATGAAAAGCTCGGCATTTTGCTCATCTAAACCGTTGAGCTGCAAGCTTTCCAAGCGCACAATTATGTTCTATATGTGGAACACATCTGCACCATATGCGGTGTCAAGGAGCCGGTTCAGCTGCGTGTCACAAGAGCGGCTATCAAGAGAATCTCTTCGATAGCTGTCAAGGCAAGCAGCATTCCCGAGGGCATGAATTTTTTTGTTTTAGCCAGGCGCATGCCAAAGACAATCAATAAAAGTCCCGCAATTCCAGCACCCATCATGAAACCCATAGACGTGTTGCGCAAACTTATTGAGTAAGATGTGAGCATCAAAGCGCCGCTGACGAGCCCGGCGATGAGTGAAGCTTTGCTTTTGCCTTTCAAGAATCCCATCACGCCACCGGCCGAAACCAAAATGGCATACACCAGCAAAGAAATCTCGACTGCTTTGTTCATGAGCCCATCCCGTTAGTCTGTTCGCTCAAGTTTATCAGAAGCGTTCTGTCTTAAAATTTTGACTCCTTACTAGCTTCTTGGCCTGCATACAAAGCACGGGGGCTGGGAGACTTTGCTGGCAAAACTGTGACTAGCGCTAGCTTCCCATAGCTGAGAAACAAAACAGTTCATGAACCGTCTCATGACAGCTGTAACGGCTCTGGGGTATCATGCTAATGTGAAGAAGGGACGCAAATCGCTTCGCAGCGACGAAAGCGAAACCGCAATTCCTTTACTGCAACAGCATTTAACGAAGGGAATATGAAACAAGGCTTTTTAAAGGTTCTGCCAAAAATGACATTAGGTTCGGCATCTTTAATCGCGGCCCTTTATTTAGGATTGGCACCCAGGGTAGCCAAGGGAATCTATCGCAACATGCTATTTCGCCCGCATCCCTATCCGGAGGGTGATTACGACAGTAAATCTATTGCGGGCGTCCATTATGAGGACGTGTTCTTCAACTCTATAGACGGGACGCGTTTGCATGGCTGGTTCTTCGATCAGCCAAAGTCCAGCTTTGTTGTTTTGATGAGCCACGGAAACACAGGCAACATTGCCGGTCGCCCGGCTCTGCTTGAATCAATTTTGAAAACTGGCGCATCAATGCTTGTTTATGATTACCGCGGCTACGGAAGAAGCTCAGGCTTGCCCTCCGTGGATGGTGTCATTGACGACGCGTGTGCAGCCTATGATTATCTGGTTAACGAACGCAATATAAACCCCGAGAATATTATTTTCTATGGCGAATCGATCGGTGCTGCCATTACTTGCCAGCTGTCTACAAAACGCAAACCGAAGGGCATGATTTTGCAATCCGGCTTCAGCTGCATTACAAAAATAAGCAGGCACCATATTCCTTTTATGCACGTTTATCCAGCGGCATTGTTTCCCCAACCTCTTCTCGACAGCGTATCAGTGCTGAAGCAAGAACATCCACCCTTGCTTATTGTGCACGGACACAAAGATATTGTCGTTCCAATGTCGCATGCAAGAGAACTCTACGCCTCAGCAATTGGCCGAAAATTGCTTGCAGATTTTCCTGAGGCCGGTCACAGCGATATTCCCATTCTTGCCCAAGATCGCTTTGTCGGCGTAATGCGCGAGTTTGTCAAAGAACTCGGCTTGAGATAATCATCTTCTCCACAATCTGTCCACGATCTTCATTCTGCCTTCATGAGGGTTTCTTATGATTGGTTTGAAGAGATTGGATGACGAGAATGAATTCAAAAGTTTCACTTGCTCTGGTATTTTCATTCTTTCTCGCCTGTGTTTCTGCGAGCTCAGCCAATCTTGTTCAGGTAGAAGCAGATGGCGAATCTGCAAAAAAGAACCAATCAAAAGTGCCAAAAAAGAGACGAGCGAGCATTACTCAAATTTGCGAATCAGAACACGAAGCTGTAATCGAAGGAAAGCCTGTCTTTGACGAAGCGCTTCTGATGCGACTTGCAGAGAAGGGGGTGATAGCGTCGATCGATCCGCAAACTAAGCGCTTCAATATTCACAGAGGCCGGCTGCTCATTTACTGTTCAAAAGCGGTAGAACTGAGCCTTGAAAATGCGGACCTTAAGTTAGCACCAAACACCATGGCATATATCTATGATAACGGGCTTGGCACCTGCGCCGTGATGAACTTGCACGATGAACACTGGAATTCGATGGAAGTACGCGCCGGTAAGCACACACTTTTTGTGCCGCCTGGTCGCGAAATAATTTTCACCTCCTGGACAAAGTTGAATTTTGATGAGGCTAATTTGACCTCCGGGTTATGGTTCAGGCGTGTGCATGAATTCAAACCATTGCCAACGGTCAAGGGATACTTGACGCAATATTCCTTGCTTTCTGCAGCTTATGTATTTCCCTCAATTCGCAAGTTGGCAAATAGCGATACCAAAGAGGGGCGGAGCCTTGTGAAAACCGGGGCGGCTGTGTTTATTGCATCCGGATATCCAAAAGATTTCAGATGGAAAATTGGCAAGAGCGAGAATAGCAGCGCCAAAAACAAAGAAGAAAAAACAGATCTGAAGAGGACGCAAACAGGCAGCAATATTGCTTCGACCGCGGACACAAACGCTGAGCATAAGCCAGCCAATTAGAGATGTGAATCTATTATTTCCGAATTTAGAATGGAAGAGCCATAGGGTCGACTGCCTGCTAAAATAAACGGTCTGCCCTTGTGTCGGAACTGGTATACGAACCGCACTTAAAATGCGGTGCCCGTAAGGGATTGAGGGTCCGAATCCCTCCAAGGGCAAACTCTTTGAATGTTCATGAACTCTAGGCTGTGACGATCAGTTTGCAGTGTTTACTGAGTTACACCTTCGCGAGATCTCTGTAGTGGGCTCTGATTCTGCGTTTTGGGTCTCAATGCTTGCATGAGACGGATTGAAAATTCTATAAAACCCGCTTGTTTGCAGGAAGAAGCCTGCATAGATTTTCGTTTCAAAACTACGAAGTATTGCAAAAACCGCTAAGGCTGAGCTAGCTGGCGGAACTATAGCATTACAGAGGCGTCGATTTTTCATGGATTTGGAGGGTCTACGTTATGAAAAATACAAAACGCTTTGCAGTGCTGATAGCAGCAATCGCTTGTGTTGCATCAACTGCATTCACGCAATCTGCGTCAGCTAGAAATGATGCCTGGAAAGCCGCAAATCAATGGGCGGTCCAAACATGGATGGCTCAGCATGGTGGTTATTGGCCGGGCGCCTATAACAACGGATACAACTATTACAATAACTATTACAACCCGTATTACAACGGTTATAACGGTTATAGCGGTTATGGCGCTTATAACCCTTATTACAACCCATACAATACTTACGGCGGCTATTACCCGTACTAAATGCGCAGTCTGGCCGACGAAGCTCGAAATAATAAGGGAAGGTGCAAACACCTTCCCTTTATTTATTTGCTGAGAAATCTCAGTCTGTCGCTCGATTGTCTGGTACCACCGGTAGAGGCATAGATCGTACGCCCGTATCTTGATCCCAACAATTTCAATTAGCGCGCATGAGCGAGACTCGGCACTCGCACTTTATTTTCAAGAACACCGATATTCTGGACTTCCATGCGAACGATGTCTCCATCTTTCAGCCAGCCGAATTTTGCAGGCTGCAAAGTTTCCCCGGTGTTGGGATCAACCTTTGCGCTGAACTCTGCAATACAGCCGCTGCCCACAGTACCTGATCCGAGAATATAGCCAGGATGCACGCTGATGTTTTGCTGTCCAAGCCAGGCAATTATTCTGGGGAATGACCATGCAGCCTGTTTCTTTGTTGTCGGGTGCGTATGGTAGAGGCTGGTGTAGTTGCTTCTGCTGCGCTCTTCACCATTGACTGTGAGAATCATTTCGAAATCCATGACTCCGTTTTCGTCCATTTTTATTTCGGACGCGCGCACGAGTTTTGGTCCAAAAGTCTTGCCGATGATTGACTTGCTGTTTGCAGGTCCGAGACCTTCAAGGTCGCGTTTTTGGATATCCCGGGCGGACCAGTCGTTCATGATGGTGAGATAGCAGTTCTCTTTGAAGAAATTCAGAGCTTCTTTCTCATCAGTAATCAACGCTGTTTTCGTGACCAAACAAGCGATTTCGAATTCATAGTCGGCGGCCTTGACGCAATTTGGAATGGTCACTTCTTCGCCTGTTGCAAAAACTTTTTCCGGCGAAAGATCTGCGATGTAGTAGGCACCATGATCATACCAACCCGGCCATACCTGAGCTCCGCGCTTATCGCGTATTTGAACTACGTGCTTTTCAAAGCCGAGGAAATCGAGCAATAGTCTGGGCTCCGGCACTTTCTGCCCGAGGAAATCAATAATTTTGGTCTCACGATTTAACAGCATTCATTTGCTCCCGCAATAGAAGACGGGTTTATCTTAAAGCATGCTTTGCGAGCGCCTTGCATTATTGAATGAATAAGCAAGAATTCGCTTCAAGAGGATATCATTGCCGCTGGCAAACTCATGGCGCTTTGAGAAAGCTAAGGTACCGCTTGTGAGCTTGCAGGCACAGCACAGCTAGCCGCTGGGGCGGCGCTCTGATTATCCAGTCTGCTTATTGTAATGGGGGCAAAATGAAACACTCAGAAGCTTTTGTAAGTCTTGTCGATGATGCCAAAAGCAGAGTCAAAGAGATAACTGTGCAAGAGGTTCTTGCAATGCAGAAGGAGAAGAAGCCTTTCAAATTCATTGATGTCCGTGAAGACAATGAATGGAATGCCGGACACGCAGTCGGTGCCATACATCTCGGCAGAGGCATCATCGAACGGGATATTGAGAAGGAAATCCCGGATAAAGGAGAACTGCTGGTTTTGTACTGCGGTGGCGGCTTCAGATCCGCTCTGGCTGCGGACAATGTCCAAAAAATGGGCTATACCAACGTCCTTTCCATGGCTGGCGGCATCCGAACCTGGAGAGAGCTTTCCTGTCCGGAAGAAAAACCATAGAGCTCCGGCAGCCTGTTGTCGAAGCTATAAGGAATTTAAACTTACAGTACCTTTTTGAGCTATGAACCTATCGATCAGATCCGTCCACCACCGGAGTATGAGCCGGCGAGCCGCAGCTAGCCTCGTAATGGGGACCCGCGCGAGCTCAGCGAGTGCGGGTTGGAGAGGCGACGCGGGCGCTCCCGGGCTAGTGTTAGCTATGGTGATCCGACAAATAAGCGGTTTTCACCAACTTGTATGCGATATAGCCATAAATCAAACAGATAAGCAAAACCAGAAGCTCTGGTTGCTTGAGCAGTCCCTTGAGGAACGGTTTACATAACCAGTCGACCCAGACGATTCCGAGGCCTGTGCCCATCATAAGTGGAAAAACTCCTGCATTTGAGCGGAAGTGAAAGCGCTGAAAATCGTAGTTAAATCGTCAAGTAATTACAACTCTTTGCAACAAATCCTATTGGCAATTTGTGTAAATTCTTACCCAGCTTGCGATATCAGGCGAGTCTTGCCAAGCGATAGTAAGATTTGGGCTCCCCTGATGGATGGCATTGAGTAGCAGGCACCAGCAGGCTAGTATTGTAAGCACAACGGCGACAGGCGCCTCAATCAGGACTTATTTCCATGGAAACAGAACCAAGCCAAAGCAGTGCCGAGCATCAGCGTCCCGGTACTCTGGTGCACGATGACGGCCGAGTAGAGCTAAGTGGCGACATGCATATGCTCGAGGAAAGTCCGCTCTATAACGAAGATCTGGCGCCTCTAAAACTTTCTCAGCGCAACTGGTCTACTTACAATTATGCTGCACTCTGGGCAGCGATGTGTGCTTGCATTCCCACTTATATGATTTCTTCTGGTTTGATCGCCTCAGGTATGAACTGGTGGCAGGCGATCATTACGGTTTTGCTTGGAAATACCATCGTTCTCTTGCCGATTTTAGCTAACTCACACCCGGGCACCAAATATGGTATCCCTTTTCCAGTCTTTGCCAGAGCAAGTTATGGAACGTTCGGTTCCAATCTGCCTGCCATAATGCGGGCTGTGGTTGCTTGCGGGTGGTTCGGCATTCAAGCCTGGATCGGCGGACAAGCTATCGACGGCTTTTTTAAGGCGTTAATTCCGGGCTGGCATACATTGCTTGGTGCTCAATCCATAGAAGGTCACGCTCTGACAGAATGGCTGTCATTTGCAATTTTCTGGAGCCTGAACATCCTAATCATATATAAAGGAATGGATCTGCTGAAAAAAGTACAAGGTATTGCGGCTCCTTTTGTACTTGTAATGACCATTTGTCTGGCCTACTGGGCTGTCAGCCATGCGCACGGACTAGGCGATATGCTTGCGCAAAAAAGCAAGTACAAAAGCCTTTCCGAATTTCTGCCTGTCTTCATTCCATCTTTAACTGCCATGATTGGATTTTGGGCTACTCTCTCTTTAAATATGCCTGACTTCACAAGGTTTGGGCGCAGCCAGAAAGAACAAACAATTGGTCAGGCTGTGGCTCTTCCGCTTGCTATGGCAGTATTTTCAGCGCTCAGCATAATCATTACTTCTGCGGCACTGGAGATATACCCAAATGTTCCACCTGCTGAATTGTGGGATCCGGTAAAGTTGATTTCTCGATTTGAAAATCCGTTTGTGGTGGCGATCGCGATGTTTACTGTTTCGCTTGCGACGCTCTCAGTCAATATTGCAGCCAACGTTGTTTCTCCAGCAAATGATTTTGCCAATGCGTTTCCGAAATACATCACATTCAAACGGGGTGGATTGATTACTGGGGTCGCCGGGCTTATCTTGCAGCCCTGGAAACTTATTGCCGATCCAAGCGGATACATTTTTACCTGGCTGCTAGGCTATTCAGGAGGGCTGGGCTCCATCGCTGGAATCCTGATTGTCGATTACTGGATCGTACGAAAGAAGCAACTGCAGTTGCCGGATCTCTATTTGAATCCGGGCGTTTATACATTCAACTCTGGCTGGAATCCAGCTGCTGTCATTGCCACCATCATTGGTTGCGCCTCCGCGTGGATTGGCGCCATATTTCCACCTGCTCACATTTTTTATGAGTATGGCTGGTTCGTCGGGCTGTTTGTCTCAGGGTTGGTTTATTGGCTTATGATGAACTCAAGCCGGACTGCTGCTAATTAGAACGCTTCCGGCAAATTTCTGCAAAACGAAGGCAATTTTGGGCCTCTTCAGCATCTTCCTTTTGGATTAGCGCTGCATAGTGTTCGAAGCACTCGGCGATTTCGAGCGAATGGGCCTCTCGACCAAACGATTTCCCTGCTTCCTTTTCAGCCTCAACAACCTCGCGATAGGTGCTTGTTGCGGCGCTCAAATCTCCGTCTTTCTCTTGCTTCTGTCCTACTAGCAATTGCTGCTTCGCCATCGTTTTTATTCTTGCGAGTTTTCCCGCAATTTCAAAAATGGTCAGTTTTGGATTTTGCTGAATCGGCTCGGTGACCGTAGTTTTGGAAACCACCTCACCAGTCGACGGATCTTTGTTCTCATACACACTTACAAGTTCAGGAGGTTTCTTGTCTTCCTCCGCTTTCTTGAGCAGGTTGACGCTTGAATTCAAAGTCCGTGTTCCAATCATAAACAAGCCAACGGCAACGAGCAGACAAACTATCCATACTCCAGCTTTGACCTGTGACGTCGCCAGCTTCTTTTCTTGCTGTACGATGGGTCCAAGACCTTTTGATTGCTTCTCCGCTTCTTTCTGATTATGTTTTGCTCGTATTACCCTGGCCCGAGCTTCCATGTTTACAGAGTCAACTGCTCGCAACTTATGCTGGCGGAGAAGTTTTGCATAGGAATCCAAAATCTTGGCTATGACCAGATGATCAGGACCAAGTGATTTCTCCATATTATGGAGCGATTTCTCCATTTCATCGATCAGCTTTGCTGTTTTTGGATCTAGTTCATTGCTTGCTTGTTGTTCCATAATGTGTTCCGCTCGTTGGCGTTGATGCGTCCCGGTGGACATTAATTCCATGCCCTAAGGAATCTTCAAGATAGCGTTCTTACTTGCAATATTTGGAATTGTTCACAGATCGACTACTCCCGTGAAACCTGTTAGAGCAGGGCTTTTGCTTTGCACACCGTTTAATGCAAATGAAGGAACAATCAGTCATCCATGGCGTCTTCGACCGTATAAATCAGGATGTGTGGATCGGTAAAGCAACCGATTCGCGCGATGCTTCCCATTGTTAGACTGAATTAAGTTGAGTGTGCCGAACAGCGTTTGTTTGGCAAGGCTTTGCTGCGGAGATGAAAATTATGTTTTGCAACACACCTGGAAATGCTTCCGAAGACGGACGAATCCAAAACATCAATTTGCTGGATGACGAAATTTCCGACAGAGAAAGCGAAGTCTCGACAGAGCACAACTCCAAGACTGCAGCTGGAGAACACAAATGCAGTTCCGGTTTCTGTCAAAGCGATTGGAAGCCGAACAAAGAAAAGTCCGCGTAGGGGCCGACGCCCGCGTCGCCCGGATTGAATAGTTCCCTTCTTAAACAGGGCGACGCATGGCGTCGCCCCTACACATAAAACGCGGATTCACCATTGAACCGTTCGTTTTAGCTTCCTTAGCTATCAACTGCAGCCAGATTGAGCTCGTTGTTCGCCGGGCTGACCTTGGCAAATATTTCATGCAGTTCTTCCTGCAGGTATTTCTCAAGACCACCCTCAAGCAGCTTTTGCACGTCGTTGAGGAAGCGTGCTGCAGGTGCGCCGTCAATGATGCGGTGGTCGAAATTCAAGGTCAACGTCATCATCTTACGAATTTCGATTTTGTCATCTCGCACTACTGGACGCTTTTCGATAGAGCCGATGCCGAAAGTAGAGGTTGAAACGCATGGCGGAATCATGGCTTTAAGACCAAATTTGCCCAGGCTGCTCAAGCCAAAGGTAGCTCCCATAACTTTTACACGCAGACCAGGCCAGAAATTCAGTCCGACCCAGAGGATAAGGCGGCGAAGCACCCAGGGCATCCAGGTGAACTTGTGCTGCAGGTCCATGTGCCAAACTTTTTCGACGTCTGCCTCAGCATGAGCGCGAAGCTCTTCTGAAATTTGAGTAATGGATTTTGTGTCAGGTTCCTCTATAGCACCAAAGAACAGTGTGGGCTGATTTCCAATAATACGCTCGACCGTGAACCCGGCGACTATATTGTTGAAAACTACCGTTTGCCCGAATGGAAGCATTGCGGTTCTTGTGTCTGGATGTGCTCTCTGAGCAATTGCTATTGCCTTAAGTAAAAAAGCCGTTGCCGTAACCCGGACGCCGTTTTTGGCTAGGGTCGCGCGCAGTTCTTCTGCCCAGGTCATGTCGATATCCTGGAAGAAATATGTCGGCACTGAATCGCCGCCGACGATATTGACCATGTCCAGGATGTTCCATCTGAGTCTGGGAAGTGAGGAAAGGCTAAAACTCTTCTTTTTTTTGTCCTGATCGCCCACTGAATGACTCTCCTTGCTAATCTATTTCTAGAATGCCTGTTTAAATAGTGACGCGCCGGCTTCTGGTTTGCAAGAGGATCGGCTTAAAAAACACGATCGCTTTACATCAAATGTTTGTTCCCAGCGGCTGCAATGCTTTTACTTTCTGTATTTATATTTTAGCGGTTCAGACTAAAAACTGGAAAACAGTCTATAGCGGTTCCAGGCGTATTTCAGAACAATTAATGTGCTCTAATACCCGCTCGCGAATCGCTTAGCGAAAAATTTTTGTATCCAAATGCGCATACCGATAGTATGTAGCTATATAGTAGGTCGCCCTAAATGACAGTACTCCGCGCCTCCTCTCTTCCTCAATATGCAGATTGCGCCCGGCGAGCAGCGGCTTCAATGTTTAAGGAAGAGATTGAAAGTGCGGGCTTTTCTCTTCGAACGACCAAGCGAACTATAGGCGCCGTTATCGGCACGCAGTTCCATTCCAGGGCGGCCGCCGTACTTAAAGCCAGAATGGAAGGTTGTACCGATTTCGAACAGCTCGCAAAGCTTGCCGACGGAATTTCCTGTGATTACAACGAAGAACCGACCGAGTGGGACGCTACCACAGGGGACGCTGCTGCGGCAGACCTGGCACTGACCAAAATTGTTCGTGCGTGGCTGCCGACCGGACTTGCTATCGAGCCTCGACTGGTCGAGCAAAAAATGGAAAAAGATCTCGGGAACGGATTCGTTCTGTCAGGGCACATTGATGTCGCCACAAAAGAGAATGTAATTCGCGATCACAAAACCGGTGCCCAGAAGCCTGAGCCGCAGGCTCAGCTCGGCGGTTATGGAATTCTTTTCGAACACAAATACAACGAGTCTGTTTCCGGTTTGGTTGCGGACTGGGTGAAACGCGTCGGCAAAACTAAACCGCAAGAGGCGCCAAAAGTTCTTGTTTTTGATGTCGGCGAGTGCAAGTCGGCCGCTAATCGCGTCCTCGATCAAGCGATGGACGATCTCGAAGCTTTCAGAAAAAGCGGTAATCCGTGGGAATTCATGGCGAATCCGCAAACCATGATGTGCGGCGAAAAGTACTGCACAGCATTCAATACACCGTTCTGCAAAATGGGGGGCTAATAATGCCGTTTGAAATTAAATGTTGGTACGACGAGAGCCGGGTGATTTATCGCTCGGAGACCGCCACGACTTTAGAGGAAGCAATCTTTGAGGCCGTGGCCGCAAAGGCTAGTCTGCAATCCGCGAAATTGCAATACGCGAAATTGCAATCCGCGAACTTGCAAGACGCGAACTTGCAAGACGCGAAATTGCAATACGCGAACTTGCAATACGCGAACTTGCAATCCGCGAAATTGCAATCCGCGAACTTGCAATACGCGAACTTGCAATACGCGAACTTGCAATCCGCGAAATTGCAATACGCGAAATTGCAATCCGCGAACTTGCAAGACGCGAAATTGCTCAATGTGCAGGGCCTCATGCCGTTGGCATTTCAGCCGCTGCAATTGCTGAAATTTCAGCCAGGGCCTATTCGCATGTTTAAGATGGTAAGCGAAGAGTATATGTCGCCTGTTCAAAACAGGAACAAGCTCCGCTATCAAATCGGCGACCAGCTGGAAGTTCTCGACGCAGATACCAATCCGCAAAATGACTGCGCGGCCGGTATCAATGTGGCGACTCTCGACTGGCTGTATCGCGAATATCACAGCGAAATTTTTGACGAGAATCGCCGCCTGGTCGAAGTGGAATTCACGGCCACTGACATTGCCTGCATTCCTCATGCCAGCAACGGCAAAATTCGCGTTTTCCGCTGCAAGGTTGTAGCTGAGCACGACTGGCGCGAAATTGGCCTGTTCCCTCCGAAAGAAGAGAAGAAGGAGGAATGAACCATGTCAGACACCGCAACAGTAATCGAAGCCGAGGTTGTCGATGCTCCCCCAGCTCCACAATTAGTTCAGGCACCTCCTCAGGCTCTGCCTGCCAGCGTGGAAATCGAGGCACGCCGCGCGGCTATGGAAGTGCAAGCTGCTGTCATGGCAGCTAAAGCCTGCCCGCGTGACGAGCGCGTGGCTCGCAAAAAGCTCATAGACGTTTGTAAAACTGATCCGGATTTTGCAACGCTGGCATTCTATGCCGTCAAGCGCGGCAAGGATGTGGTTGAAGGCGCAAGCATCAATCTTGCAAAAGAAGTCGCTCGCGTCTGGGGAAATCTTCAGTATTCAGTGATCGATCACGGTCATACTTCCGGACCTTCCGGAGTGTTCAGTCAGATTGAGGTTCAGGTCTGGGACGTTGAAAACAATTCGCGTTACAACAAGCGCTTCAACGTCAAGCACTTCCGTCACACAAAGAATGGCGGCTATGAAGTAAACGATCCAACGCAAGTACGCGACATTGTTGGCGCCGCAACCGCGAAGGAAGTCCGTAGCGGCATCCTCAATTTCGTGCCGAAGTCGCTGATTAATGAGCTGAAATTGATTTGCGAAGCTACTCGCATTCAGGCAACTCCCGAGAACCTTAAGGCTGCTATCGATTCCGCAGTTTCCTGGTTCACTGAACACGAAATCTCGACAAAACAACTCGAAAAGTTTGTTGGCAAATCTCAGGCTGATTTTGGCTTGTACGAACTGGACAAGCTTCGCCAGGTTGCCGCAGCTGTCGAAAACGGTGTGGCTCTTGAAGAATTTTTCGAGGTCCAGGAGCACGCGCAACCTGAATCCAGACCGGCATCACGCAGACAGCCAACACCTGATCAATCGCTTCCTTCACCGGCAGTAGAACAACCGTCGTCCCCCGCTTCTCCTTGGTAGGTGAATCATGATATTTGGAAAGAAATCTTATCGCCGCAGCGCGGCAAATGAGCGCGTTACACGTCCTGAGAATTTTCCGATTCTCTGCGATGAAACTGCAAAATTCTTGCTAAATCGCAGAACCTCGATCCGCAGCAAACATGCTGGAATCACCCAAAGAAATATTCGCATTTATCGCGACGCGGTTCATAACGGAATGGATTTTCAGGAAATCGCAGACCGCGAAGGCATGAGCTTCCACTGGGTGAGCGCGCTGGTCACGGACATGAAGCGCGCTCTCAGATACACTCAGAAGCTAGGCACTGTCGCTTGCTTGCTTGTTCTTCTTGTGGCAACAAGCGCTGAAGCAAAAGAGCATCCTTTCTGGCGCGCAGTCGGGAAGTACACAGGCTACACCTGGACGCATGACCATATTCTTGAGCCGATCAACGGCTGGGCTGAACACCATAACGGTCTGATCAGCGTTGGCTCTGCAATGGCGAACTTCGCAACAAACGCCCTCCTGGGCGCTGGGAGGTAGTATGCATTTCAGTGTACAAAACTTCCGTGGAATCGCCCAGGCTGATATCGAGTTTTCGGACAAGATCACTTTGATTGCAGGACCGAACGGCGCTGGCAAGTCATCACTTGCTGAAAGTCTCGGTGCTTGTCTTTCAGGTGAGATCATCGGCTTGAAGAAGGATGCGTTCGAGAATGTTCGCACTGGCGGACAAGGCGCGCGTGCAACACTGGCTCGCGATGCTGCATTTCGTTCGATCACCTGGAGCGGCGGAAAGACAACCGTTGACACCGGTAATGGTGCGCCATATGCCAGCTCTCTTGTTGCTGGTCTTATGGATCTGTTCAAGCTCGATGACAAGGAGCGCGCCACAATCTTTAGAAATCTGCTGCAAGCTATGCCGACGCGTGACGATCTTGCGAAGGAACTTCCAGGGTTTTCCGAAGACCGAGTTAACGCGATCTGGGATCAGATTCGTTCACTCGGGTTTGACGGAACGCTCGAAGCTGCTAAGAAGAGAGGCGCTGAACTTAAAGGCGCTTGGGAACAAGTCACCAAACAAAAATTTGGCACCACGATCTATAAGGAATGGCAGCCAGCTAACTGGACTCCAGGCAGCACTGAAGAAAAACTCATAGAGGAATTGCGCGATGCAGAGAAGTCGCATCATGATCTTATCGCTATGGCTGCCATTGATTCTGCTGAGCGGGCAAAATACGAAGCACTCGCCGCCGACCTGCCTGCAAAAACCGCCGCAGCTTCTGAGCTTGACCAGAAGCGGAAAGAAGCTCAAGCCCGCTGGGAAGAAGCTGTTAAGAAAAACTCTTCACATGATTGGAAGAGCATTCATGAAACTGAGCTGAACTGCCCGCATTGCTCAAAAATTGTAGTTTACCGCAATGGCGGCATTCACAAGCCGGACGCAAGTAAGCCGACGAAAGCAGAAGCTGAAGCTGCTAGGAAGCTCGGTTTCCAGATGCAAGAGGAAGTCTCGAAGCTGAAGGGAGAGTACGAACATGCGCAGGCTGCGTTCGCTGCCGCTCATGCTGAAAGCAGCGCTGCCCACTCTGCGAAGATTCTGTTGGAGCAAGAAGCTGGCAAGAAAGATGTTCCAGCAGGCGCAATTGACCAAGCGAAAAACCTCGTCGAAATACGCCGGGAATTGCTTGCGTCGCACAAACGATATCAAGAAGCGCAGAATATAGCGCAATCGATTGACGAGAATCTCTTGATTCAAAAAGTGCTCTCGCCCACTGGTTTGCAGCGCAAGAAAACCGTCGAAAAACTCGACTCATTGAACGCCAGGCTTGCAACGCTGTGCTCTGTTGCGGGGTGGAGGCTAGTAAAAATCAATGAAGACTTCCAGGCGGTCTACGGCGATTTCCTCTACAAGAAGATCTCGAAGTCGGAACAGTTCCGTGTTCGCGCAACGCTCGCAATCTGTTGGGCACAAGCTGACGAATCCGAGATGGTGGTTATCGATGAGGCAGACATTCTCGATAATGAAGGTCGCAAAGGACTGGCTAAATTAGTCGCTTATGCATCGGTTCCTGTCGTGCTCTTCATGACCGCTAACAGCTCTCGCGAAGTTCCAGATCTGTCTGCCGACGGTCGCGGGATCACTTACTGGATCGCTAATCACTCAGTTCACGCACTTCAAGCAATGGCTGCATAATCATGTCGTTTTCTCTCCGCCCTTATCAGCAAGATTTTTCTGATCGCATCGCTGGCGAGTTCGTTGCCGGTCGCAAATCAGTTTTGGGCGTGCTGCCTACAGGCGGAGGGAAAACCGTTGTTTTTTCGCACATTGCGCGCGGCGCCAGGGCGAAATCAAATCGAACGACAATTTTGGTACACCGGGATTTCCTCGTTGAGCAAACTTCTAGCAAGCTTTCCGAACTAAATATTCCCCACGGAATCATTGCCCCTGGACATCATATGAACAGCGAACTGATACAAGTAGCTTCAGTAGATACGCTCGTTCGCCGTTTGCATATAGTGCCAGAGCCGAAATTGATCGTATCCGACGAAGCACATCACATTGTTGCAGGCAAGTGGATTCGAATCATGTCCGCTTATCGCAATTCGCTAACCCTGGGAGTCACAGCCACTCCCGAAAGACTTGATGGTACCGGATTGGGACTAATGTTCGAATCCATGATTGTAGGTGTATCCATGGAAGAACTTATCGCAGAGGGCTGGCTCGTGCAGCCCATTGTTTATGCCCCGCCGTTGCCAGTCGATTATTCGAGAGTTCGCCGAATGAAAAATGGCGAATACGAAGATAAAGAACTGGAGAAACTCCTTGATCAACGCGCAGTTACAGGTTGCGCAATTCAACATTACAAAAACATTTGCGATGGCGTCCCCGCAGTAGCGTTTTGCACGTCAGTAGACCACGCGATCCACGTAGCAATGGAGTTCAATCGGGCTGGTATTTCCGCGCGTGAAATCCACGGCAAGCAAAGCAAAATTGAGCGTAAACGAATTCTGGCTGATTTCAAAGCCGGTGCCATCAAGGTTTTAACATCATGCGAGCTGATTTCGGAAGGCTTCGATCTGCCCTCTGTGGGTGCTGCTATTTTGTTGCGCCCAACAGATTCGCTAAGCCTTTACCTTCAGCAAGTCGGCAGGGCACTTCGCGCAGATGATGGCAAGGAATTCGCTTTTATTCTTGATCACGTTGGCAATTGTTTCCAGCACGGGCTTCCTGATGACGCCAGGCTCTGGTCTCTGGAAGGCAAAGAGAAGCGGCTCGCAATGAGCAAGACGCCCGCTGTACGCCAGTGCCCGAAATGTTACGCGGCATTTGCGCCCGCTCAGAACTGCCCGGTATGTGGCTTCGCGCTCGAAGTACAGACTCGCAGGACACAAGATATCGAAGTTCGTGAAGGCGAACTGAAGCCTGTGGACGAAATCGCGAAGAAACGCGCAATAAAAGCCGAAGAGCTTAAGCGCAGGGCTAGTCAATGCAAATCACTTGATGATTTGCGCGCCTTGGGCGAGTCGCTGGGCTATAAGCCGAAGTGGGCTGAAATGCGATGGAGAGCCAGGCAAGCAAGGTTACAGAGTAGGGGGATAGGGCGATGACAGTTCGAATGTTTGATAACAGAGACCCAGATACCTGGGGCAAAGATAAAACGGAGATGACAATCAAAGCTGAGATCCGCAAGGAGCTGGGCAGAGATTCCAACGTAAAACTCTTCAATAATCCTGGCGGCGTCGCATTCCAGGGCGAGCCGTTGCCCTCGATAAACCGCAGCCGCGATAACGTGATCAGTCTGAAGAATCCGCGCAGGATGGAATTTGGACTGACGAAAGGCGCCTGTGACCTGATCGGCTGGAAGACAGTAACAATCACTTCCGATATGGTCGGCAAGCAAATCGCGCAGTTTATTGGAATTGAAGTTAAGACACCGGTTGGTCGCCTCCAGCCTGGGCAGGGCATTTTCATCGGCAATGTGAACGAAGCTGGCGGTATCGCTGGCATTGCCCGCTCGCCTGAAGAAGCGAGGAGATTGATCTGTGGCTGATTCCATCCTCTCGATAGCAGAAAAATATCTGGAGTGCGGGCTGAGCATCATTCCGATCAAACTGGATGGTTCGAAAGCTCCTGCAGTTAAGTGGGAAATTTACCAGCTCAAGCAAGCCACGCCCGAGATGCTTCACAGTCTGTTCGGTAAATCCGCACGCGGCATCGCTATTGTATGCGGTGCCGTGTCCGGAAATCTTGAAGTCATCGACATCGAGAGCTGGGACGTTGCTCGCGCCTGGGCAGAGGAAGTTCAAAAACGCGGCGGCTCCGAACTGCGCGCTCGCTGTGTCGCAGTTCGGGCACCCCGCGGTGGTGCGCATGTTTACTATCGCTGCGACGTGATCGAGGGAAATCAGAAACTTGCCCAGGAGTGGGTCGAGTTCACAGATGAAAAAACGGGCGAAGTAAAGCGCAAGCCGTCAACCCTGATCGAAACTCGTGGGGAGGGCGGATATGTTATCGCACCAGGCTCGCCAGCTGAAGCCCATCCAAGCGGCAAGCTTTACGAATTCTTTCAGCTGGACTTCACCAAGCTGCCCGTTATTACTCCAGAAGAACGAGCCATCTTGCTTGAATCAGCTCGTGTGCTGAATCGAGTCGAGAAGAAAACAGAGCGTGAAGTTCCTGCGGTTACAGCGCCGCCAAGTTCCAGCCGCCTGAAGCCGGGCAGCGATTTCGCGTCAAGGCACACCTGGGCGGAAATTCTTGAGCCGCAGGGATGGACATTCATGCGCGCCCAGGGCGAGGAAGAATTCTGGCAGCGACCAGGCAAAGACGGCTCAGGCGTATCTGCAACAATCAATTATCGCGGCTCTGATCTTTTAAAAGTATTCTCTTCAAATGCCTATCCGTTTGAGATGAATCGCACATACACCAGATTCGGTGCCTACACTGAACTAAACTTCAATGGCGATCACTCAGCAGCAGCTCGCGCACTCGCGAAAATGGGCTACGGCGATCCGCTTCCCGTCAATCGTTATGTCGAGCCTGATGTTCACTTGCTTGAACAAATAGACATCGCGCGCGAAGTCCTGGACGCTCTCGGTCCCGAATATAACACCGAGCTTGGAAATTCAGATCGCCTGGTGCGTTACTTCGGAGAGGGTCTCCGCTTTTGTAAGGAACGCGGCTGGCTCGTTTGGAACGGCTCACGCTGGATTGACGACGATCTGGGCACCGTGCGCGAATTGATCAAACGCCTGCCTGACAAGATCCGCGAGGAAGCCACCGTTGCTGAGGTAATCGCGGAGTTTGCTGAGTCCGTGGTGAAACCACGCGAGGAACTCTACAAACACGCCAAGAAGTCAGCAACAGCCAAGGGCGTTCGAAGCTCTCTCTTCCTGGCGGAAACAGATCCGTCGTTTGCAACGCCGATCAACAATTTCGATTCAAATAAATACGCCCTGAACTTGCGCGATAAAACCGTAGATCTGATAACTGGCGAGCACTGGGATCACAAAACAACTGATCTGAACACTCGGCAGGCTGCGACCACATACAGCGAGCTTGAAGATTGTCCGACCTGGCAGCGCTTCCTGGGCGATATCCAGCCTGATTACGAAATGCGCTGCTATCTTCAGCGCGCGGTCGGTTATTCACTCACCGGTGACGTTAGCGAGCAGGCTCTGTTTTTCTGCTACGGCGTGGGAGCTAACGGAAAATCCACTTTCCTTGACGTGATTTTAACTCTCCTTGGATCTTATGCAATGCAAACGCCAATCGAGACGTTTGACGCTGAAAAGCGCCCGGCAATTTCAAACGACCTGGCTCGTCTGGTTGGAGCGCGTTTTGTTCGCGTATCGGAAACCGAAGAAGGGCAGCGCCTGGCAGAATCGCTAATTAAACAGGTCACCGGCGGACCACTGGCTCAGATCACGACGCGCTTTCTGAATCGCGAATATTTTCAGTACACTCCGCAATTCAAAGTCTGGTTCGACGGCAATCACAAACCAATCATCAAAGGTGTCGATAAGGGCATCCGCAGGCGTCTGCATCTCATTCCTTTCAATCACGTGATTCCAGATGCGCAGCAAGACAAACAATTGCCGGTGAAATTACTCAAAGAACTTCCTGGCATTCTGCGCTGGGCGCTCGATGGTGCTCAATGGTGGCATAAGCTGCGCGAGGAGACAGGTTCAGGACTGAAGCCACCTGCAATAGTTCAAGATTTCACAGAGGAATATTTCGATTCGATGGACCCGCTTGCCGGTTTCTTCGATGAGTATTGCGACAAAACAGGCTGTGAAGAGATCACCGCTCTTTATGACGCCTACAGAAAACACGCAGAGAATCAGGGTTCTGGAGTTCTGAGCCTCAAGCGATTGAGCTTGAACCTTCAGGAGCGTGGATTCACTATGCGCAAGCATCACCTGACCAGGCGAGTAATCGTTGACGGTCTATCACTCAAAGCAAAACAGGAGAAAACTGCATGAAGACAATATCTATAGTAGGAAACGTAGGAACCGATCCGAAGATCAGAACCGTCGACAACAAGAAGGTCGCTGAAATTTCTGTCGGCGTTGGCAACGGCAAAGACGATCAAGGTAACTACCGAGATACGGACTGGTTCAAGTGCTCATTCTGGGAACGCCGCGCGGAAGTGATCGAACAATACGTTTTGCAAGGACACAAGATTGGCGTAACCGGCGAGCTGACAGTTGAGAAATACACAGACCGCGATGGCAAGCCAGGTTTCTCGCTTGTTATCAAAAACGCATCCTTCACGTTGATCGGCGAAGTGGCAAAGAACGACAACGGCGGCGCCAGGCAGCAGCAATCAAGTAACACGCGCCAGGCAGCAAGCTCAGTCTCCTCCAGGAGTCCGTTCTAATGAAAACGCTGGTTATCGGAAAACTCAAATTACAAGCTGAGGTTGACGACGAGGATTATGATCGCGTCGCTGCATTCAAGTGGTACCCGCAATGGGATAACACAAATTGCTATGCAGTCCGGCGCGAGCCCGATCCTGAAACAGGCGTTAGAAGAAAAATCTACCTTCATCGCTTCGTCCTCGGCGTCACCGATCCTAAAACTCTAGTTGATCACGCAGATGGCGACGGTCTCAATTGCAAGCGCTCGAACTTGCGTCAATGCACTCATTTGGAGAACAACCGCAACGCAATCAAGCGATCCGGTTCTTATTCGACTCGCTATAAAGGTGTCAGTCGATGGAAAGGCAACCGATTCCGCGCGATGATTCGCGCGAACGGGAAGGCAACCTATCTCGGCGTTTTCGATAACGTCACCGACGCAGCACGCGCCTACGATGCGGCTGCAATTAAACATCATGGTCAATTCGCAAAACTTAACTTCGCTTCCTCATGGGAGCGCTTCAAGGAGGTATAATGAATTCAATAGAAGTACAAGCACCGAGAAAACTCTGCACCGTTTGCGGTGGAAAGGGCACTGTAACAAAATCCCGCGCGAACCAGGGCGGTGATCAGCCTGGCTCTGATCGCATCTATCGCATGTACCCTTGCCATGCCTGCACGATCACTGCTCCTCAACAGGGGGTGAAGTAAATGCGCCGCAAACCTTACGAACCAACCGATCTTTGGGCTGAGAAGCAATTCTTAGAAGCGCAATGCGCCGCGATGCGTCAATATTTTGCGTACATCCGATGCCGGTGCCAAATTACTCAAGCGCCTGCAAGCGGCGGAGGCTGCACTTGACTCACAATATCGAGATTACTTCGAAGCCATCAATATGGAAGAGGACGAAGAAGATTTTCCTGATTGGTGCGTGAAGTACAGAGCTTGGTACGAATTAGCGAAAGGCGTGTGCGGCATTCATATGGAAGAGTGTGATTGCAAAGCGAAGGAGCAGCAATGAGCGACAACATCAAGGTTAATGTGCAATACGAAGTAGAGCCGGGTGAACTGGCAAAAGAGGGCTATGACCATTTCGACCTCGCAATGCAAGCAATGTGGTACGTCTTTAACGCTGATAATTTGCCCGTGCAAACGCGCTTAGATTACGCGAAGTGCTGGCGAGCGCAATGCAACAACGAATTACTTGACGTAAATCGAAAGATTCGGGAACTGGATTACGAAGCAAAGGAGCAGCAACAATGACTGATTTTCAGGAATTGTTAGAGAAAGCAGCCAGACTTCCAGCATTTGTGGGTTTTGAAACACGGGAACAGCGAAAGCACAGGCTTGAAGCCAAAGAATTGTTGGACTTCCTTAACAATCTCGCGAAGCAAGGGCGTTTTCGCGTTCTGATTGATGAGGTAACGGGCAACTTTATTTTTAGAATTGACAAACGACAGAGGCTAATCGTCACTTGGCTCATAGTGATGGATCAAAAATGGATCGTCATCAAGAAAGAAGTGGAGAATCTGCTGCAACACGACAACAGCGAAGAAGCAGGAGGCATCGGGGATTCATGAAACAACGCGCAGACGGTCGTGACGAATGGCAAACACCCGATTATGTGTATGAGGACATCTGCGATTATTGGCAATTACAGCCGACAATAGATGTTTTTGCCTCGGCTGAAAATAGCAAGTGTCCGCTATTTATCACAGAAGAAATGGACGCATTCAAATTAGATTGGGTTGAGTTTGCACGTGCGAATGGCGTTGCTCCTATCTTCTGGGTTCAGCCGCCATGGTCACGACCGATCTTAACCGAAGCGATAAAGCGCACTATCGAGATGGCAAAGAAGGGCGGCGAGTCTTTATTCCTGCTACCGTCTTGGGTAGACCGAAGCTGGTATCTCGATCTGATTTATGGCAAATACGAGCATACGTTTTGGCGCGACCCAAACATCAAAGAAGGGCAGCAATGCCACAGGATTAAGTTTATTCCGAAAGGTAGCATCAAGCCAAGTTCCCCGATGGACGGCAACATACACGGAGTAATACGGATGTTTGAGCATATGCAAAAAATGCGAGGAAGAGTACAACAGGGAACGCCGGTCTGGGCTTGTTCGCTTGTCGGACCAAAACGAGAAAGATCTCGGACAAGTGGATCGGATTCTTTATGAGGGTGAGTTTCGCGCAAAGAAGAAAATATAAAAGGGATATAGCCGCGCCACTTATTCAAATGACAACTATAACTAGCGCGGTGACTGTTTAAATTGCATTGCTTATACTTTCAGCTGTTAAAAGACGGTGAGGAAAGTTTCAATGCAAGACAATACTTCAAATGAATTCGGTTTTGATCCGGACAAGATATTGTGGAGTCGCAAGAAAGCCGCGTCATATTTAGGCATAGCAGAATCAACTTTAGCCTCCTGGGCTCATCGCGGAATGAAGAATCTGCCATACGCAAAGATCGGAAGGCGCACTTTATACAAAAAATCTGATCTGGATGCATTTATTGCTACAAGTACTCGTGGTGGTGACAATGGAACAAGGTAAATTTATTGTCCCCGAGAATAGAGCAATTGACAGACCCACGTTTGAGGCGCTTCTAAGCGGGAGCACTGTAGAGAAAGAGCGGACGGTAAAAAGCGGCGCCCGCAACAAGAGAACAAAAGGCAAAACGAGGCGCGCAGCATGAGGAAAATAGAAGTGGAATTTCAAATAACGAATCATCTTTCGTTTTCGAACATTGTCGAGGTACCAGACACCGCTGATGATGGCGAAATCCAAGAGGCTCTTGAACGACACGCAGAGTGCTTGAATTGGGGAGATCTCGACGACATGTTCAACATGGAGGGTCCTCCTGAATTTGATGTTGAATTTAGTGAATATTCAGGAGAACAATCAGCAGATCTCCAACTCACGAGGGGAGAATTAAAGAGAAACCCTTGGAGGGAAATGCTATGACCGAGTTCCTCGAATCGATTGAGGTGATAAGAAAGCTCAATATCAGTCCACAAGAGCTCGAAAAGTTAGGCGCGGATGGTCACCTGTCGTTTGTGACAGAAGGCGGCCGTGTCCGCTACAAGAAAAGTGATGTTGACTTGTTTTACGCAGGGATGGCATTCGGAGCTGAACGACTTTCTAATGCGGTCCTGGCATTCTTGAAGATAGGTGAGTTGGGGGAGGGTGCGGACGACACAAACACCTAGATTTTGTACCCTAGCGAATCCTGAAAACATAGCCCCTGGAGTGATCCAGGGGCTATTTGTGTTTATACGATTTTTGCTTTCAGTTTTATGAGAGCTTCGGCTCTCCGCCTCCAGTGCTCTTCGTCTTCCTGATCATCTGCGTTGTCCTGCCATTCTTTGTATTTCACCAGCTGCTGGTTAATCAGGCTCAGGACTTCGATACGTTCCTCGTAGTCGAGTGTCACGTTCTTCTTATCCATGTTCGACGACCCTCCGCACCTGGCGCTCGTGCCATTTCTTGCCGGTCTTGCTCGGCACTCTGCGCTCATTCAGGAGCAGCGTTATCGTCCTCCAGGGTACCCCGTCCTCGCGCAGGTCGCGGATTCTCTTTATTGTGTCCTGTTCCCTCTCGCACTGGATCAGCTTGCCGTCCTCTCTCTTCGTCCAGCCATACGGAACCGTGCCCGATATGTGCATTCCCTGCGCCTTCCGCTCAGCCCTGACAGCTGCGCCTCGCTCTCTTATAAGCTCCCGTTCAAACTGAGCGATCGCTCCCATCATGTGGAAGAACAACTCACCTGCCGGCGTCGTGGTATCAATCGGCTGATCAATACAAACAAACGCGCCCTGGGCGGCTCGCACGTCTGACATTATCTTGATCAACTCCTCAAGCGAGCGGCTCAAGCGGTCTAGTTTCGTCACGACAATTCCATGCGCGCGGCCAGCTCTGATCTCCTCCAGGGCGAGCTGCACTGACTCACGGTTCTTCGTAACGCCCGACTCCTGGGCGATAAACCTCTCATCAATCACCACCTCATTCCCAGTCCGTGCAGCCCAAGCACGCGCAGCACTCTGTTGCGCCTCCAAGCTGTTCCGCTGGATCGCAGTACTCACCCGTGCTATCAATATATAGATCATGTGAACCTCCAGTGTTCCGTGGTCTTGGCGAGTGGTGTTCGCGCACTGCTCGCCTCTTGTCTTTTGATTATAACATATAAGTGTACTAACAAGTGTACGCAAATTTAATCTTTCGTCCAACCGCATTCCGAAGCGATCTGCATACATCCGAAGGGGTTGGTTAAAAATGCCTTCGGTCTGGAGAATATTGATTCTATTGCTTTTAGATGGCTTGTCATTTGATTACGAAGGGGTACGAAGGCATTTTTTCAATGAGAGACATTATGCAAAAACGCGGACAAGTTCTTATAGTACGTGTATTGTCCTCATAAATATATGTAGCCAATGTACAACCCCTTCGTTCCCTTCGTACCCCTTCGAAGTATTGCGGCACAAGCATCTCGAGAACGAAGCGATTTTTACAACCCCTTCGGATGGCTTCGTACCTCTTCGGCTTGGCAACTTGGGCAAGACGGATGTAATTAGGACCGCTCGGTTCTACAACGATTCAAGGCGTGTTCTATTAACAAACACTCAAATATCTAGACTTATTCCAGTTGCCAAGAGGATGGCAGCCTTGATGAGGACTCATGGAACAAAGTGTACGCAAGCAAGAAGCAAGCGCCGTGGGGTTCGCCGGACACAGGGCGCCAGGAAGGAGCCGGGGGTTTCCGCCAAAAAAACGAGTGAAGGGTATCCCCTGTATTCGTCAAATATCGTTCGCAATACCCCCGTACTAAATTCCGAAATCAGAAAAATTTTCCGGCTGAAAAATATTTCTGTAAGACATCGTGATTCACGTGAGGCGTTATACTACAACGTATAGTTAAGTGAGGTTCACGAAATGGATAAGACAGTACAGGAGAGGGTGTTGGAGCTGGTATCGATTGCCGCGACTGCTGCCGATTCGATCAAGAAGAATGTGAGCGGGATAAGCGATAAGGAAGCATTCGATATTGCTGTCGGCTTGGTGCATAGCTCGGCAGCACATGCGAACAATCTGGAGGCGATTCGCCGGGCGAAACAGCCGGTATTTCAGAGCGACGAAAACAAGGTAGGTGCATAGCGATGGCAGCCGACGCACTTCTAAAATTTGCAAACCAGAATTTGCATGGACCGACCTACATGGCGAGTTCGGCACTGTTTACGCCTGCCGCGACGCCGACTGATGTGTTCCAGATGCTGGGTGCCGCGAATGTAATAGCGAGAATATATAAAATCTGGCTGACCTCGTTGCAGACGACAGCCGGGATCAACAACTGGTATTTGATCAAACGCAGCGCAGCAAACACTGGTGGCTCGCCGGTATCGCTAACGAACGTTCCTTTGGACTCAAATGACGCCGCTGCACAAGCCGCGCTGAAGACATTTGCCGCGAATCCGTCGGCACTGGGGACAGCGGTGGGCACGATATTGACTCGCCGCCTCTTGGCACCAGCTGCGGCATCAGTCGCCGAACTGACGCAGGAGCTGATATTTGACGCGGGAAATCAGAACCACGGGAAACCGATCGTACTCAGATCTGCTGCCGAAGCGCTTTGCTTGAATTTTGCGGGAGCTGCGCTGCCGTCGGGATTGAGCATCGGTGTCAGTGTTCTCTGGCGCGAAGATCCGCTCAGTTCCTACAACGCGTACTGAGGGAGGAGCAGAAAATGCCGCACGATAAAAATGGAAATGTAGTTCTAGCTGGCGACCGAGTTTTAGTGGAGTACGAAGTGCTGGAGGTTCACTCTAGCGAAGAGTACTGCAACATGAAGATCGTCGGTTCGAATCCGACCCTTGCTAGATTTGGTATTTCGAAATTCTTGCACGACCTGGCGAAGTTGCCGGGCAGAATTTTGCGACGGATTGAGTACGCGTATTTGATCGAAACGAACCAGATGCGCCTGGCGGAATTGCTCATGGAGGAGTCTGACTGATGGCGCGGTTTACGCAGCTACCGGCAATGATGAGTATTTTTGACGGCTCTAACTGGGTGCGACAAATGACTAATTTGTTCGTGAATGTCGAGCACGTTTCGGAGGTATTTCCGATTGATGACAATCGTTGCAGGCTGGTGATGAACAGCAAGCTTGACTACGAAATTGCTGTGTCCTTTGGGTCACTGGTCCAGGATTTGTCGAGGAACCAAAACAAATGACTAACGCCTGGGGGCTAGACGAGCCGGACATAGTGATCGAGCCACTGAATAAAGAGGCGGAGATCGCTGTTGTCGTCGTCGAGCCAGCGTCACCAGAGCTAGAACCAGAAGCAGAATTAAAAGAACGCGTGTTCCAGGAGTTCATGAGTTCTCAGAATCCTGGATATCTGAAGCTCGCGAAGAAGTTTGATCTTCCGCAGGGATTGATCAAGCAATGGATTCACGAAGGCGAGTGGATGCAGAAAAAGAAACTCGCGCGCTTGGCGAAGGCGAGTCCGTATGAGGTCGAGGTGTTGGCTGCGCAATACAGGATTTACCGGAGCCTAATGAAGCAGACTGCGCCCGATCAACTTGAGCGAATGACACTGAAGATGAAGCGTGAATTGCGCAGAGAAATAATTGATGTTCGCAAGGACATATCGAACATCCTGCGCAGATTGTGCATCACGTTTAGCGAATTCGTGGCGTTGGAGCAGGAGATCTGAAAAATGTATGAACTTTCAACGGGAACACTCATGCCAGGGAAAGCGAGAGTACTACACGTACAAAGCGGCTCAGAACGCTGTCACCTGGATGCGCAGAACCAGGGACGACGAGCCGGAACTGCACCCCTACCGATGCCGATATTGTCAGATGTACCACGTGGGACACCTGCCGGTGAGCGAGAGGAAAGATCGCTTCAAGTGGATCAAGAGCAGCCGCTCGAATTCTGGCGAATAGTGCTGGCGTTTTTTGCAGCAGCAGCGCTACCGGTAATGCTGATGTTCGGAGATCGCGAGATTCTGTTTGTGTTCGGAATCGTAGTTAGTATGTGGATGTGGTTTGAGAATGCATAAATCGGATGCACTAGACGGAGAGAAGCGGAAGAAGGGAAGCTTTGTTTCTCTTCGCGTGTCGGACCAGGACCACGAGAAGGTGTTGCAAGAGGCGCACAGACGAAGTTTGCAGGTTGGCGCGGTGATACCGTATGCGGTGATTTACCGTGAGTTCATTATGGAAGGTGTGAGGAATTTGCCAGATGTTAACACAGGAACAGTTGATTAAAGAGCGCCCGGATTTGCTGGCGCTTGCGGTGAAGTTGCTGCTTGCGACGCACACAGGTAAGCCAGGCGCGCAAATAGATCTAGTTCTACCGCTGCATCCGAATGATCAGCGGGAGTTAGAGCAGCGGGAATTGAAGTTTGAACTTGCAGACGGCGCGATAAATGCGACATTGGAGGCGGTAAATGACAGCGGAAATTAGCGCGTTGATGGACGCGGCAATTGAGAAATTAGAAGTAAAGCCGGGGGATATTCTGCTGCTTAAACTGCCAGTGGAAGCCATTCGAAGCTACGAAGATTTAGGCGAATGGAAGAGGCTCCTGGACGAGATAGCCTCGACGCATTCGAACACCGTATATATCTTGCCAGAGTACGCGGAACTGCAATCGTGGGATGAGGAAGAGCTGGCAAAGATTGGACTCCAGCGAATTCCCGGCGTGAGGAAAATCGGATGATAAACGGTGAAGTCACTGAAAAAATCACCAATCTGCGTGATCTGCAATGCAAAGCAGAGATGCTGCAATCTGCGCTCGTGAAGTTGAGCGATCAGAATAATAGCGATGAGTTTCGCGTGGAATCGGAAAGCTCGCGAGTTCATTTGCGGATTGGCGCTGGCGATGCTGGAGCGCGCGCTCGGCTGAGATATTTGCTTCAGACCGAACTCGATATGGTCGAGGGCGATTTATTGGGACAGGCGAAGTTGTTACTGGAGATCTTGCAATGATTACATATCCGAAGATGCAAAATTTGTTCGAGCGCGACATGACCACGTTCAAATCGAACGGCGTTGTGCGCTGTCCAGAGTTTGAGATAGTGGATAAATGGTGGGTCGAAGAGAAGGTAGACGGAGCTGCATAATAATGCTTCTAGTATTCGAAAAGTGGAAAGATTTCCAGAAGCGCCTTTCTGTGGGCGAGAGGCGCTTCAACAAAAAAAAGAAGTTCGACCTCAAGGAAGGGCGAGCTGGGAATGCGGTTGATCCGCGCGGCATGACTCCGAAAGGATATGTGAAAGTTTGGTATACGCCCAGGACGTTTTGTGTCGATTGCGGACAAAATAAACTAGGCTTTACGACTGGATTGCGCGTGATGACAGAGCCGCAGCCATCTCTTCAGTTGGAGATGCTCGATGTGATCGCGTATTGGATTTGTCAACAATGCCACCTTGAAGAGCACTACGGCGGCGGCATTGTTGCGACCGACGACGATGGCGACGAGGGCGATAGCCGCGAGATCCGACGAGAGAAAAACATAATCGGGTGGGTGAAATCTGCGATTCTTCGCGGCGAGTCTCCGACGTTGTTTGACGGAAACATGAAGAAAGTCGAGGAACCTGAAAAATGGTTGAAGTGATCCAGGGACATTTCGGCGATTGCAGCTATTCTCCGAACTGGGTGCCAGACGCCCAGGTAATTCTCGATGACCTGGCAGAATCGCGCGGCAATGTGCAGAATCTGCTGTACAAACACGTGCCGAATGCAGCAGACCACGAGGCTGTACTGTTCCGAATCTTGCTTGTGATCAAGAAAGAACACAGAGAATCGGAGTGGCAAGACCTGATTTCCGTGGGCGATCAGCTTCAGTGCCTGGTAATTCACGCGAAGTTACTTGACCGGCACCGTAGCGTGACGGGTGAGCTGTTTGAAACGAAGGAAGCGATTGCGGTCCTTGAGCGATTGATGCCGGACGTATGGGCGCGCAAGACGATCCAGAAGAACAAGAAGGGTGAAGGGCAGAAGCTCGACCAGCTGGTAACAGGAGAACTGAAAGATGAAAATTGATGCTCTGAATTGGTTTTTGCTGTTGGGTAATACGATTATCGCCGGAATCAATTGGTATACGGCTTTGAAAAATGCCGACATGGCAGAGAAGAATCTGGAGTCAGCTCGCCAGCAATTGAACCGAACTTACTGGAGAGACTAATTGCTAGACGCCCGCGCACTGATTCGATCAGATGATTTTTCAGACGAGCGAAAGCTTGCTAAATTCCTGGCGGATTCAAATCGAGATGTGCGGAAATTCCTCCGGAACTACGCAAAGATCACTGATTTTGAAGGCAATGTCATCAATCTAGATTTCAACGTTTCACAAGCGAAACTGTATGCAGTAATCGAAACGATCTGGGTTAACGGCAAGCCTGTGCGCGTGATCGTGCTTAAGTCTCGGCAGTGCGGGATTTCGACAGCAAGCTCAGGACTGATATTCGGGCGGACGTTTACGAAGCCGAACACAAACTCGATGGTTATCGGGCACCACAAGGATGCCACCACAAACCTTTTTAATAAGTTCAGATATTTCTACGACAATTTGCCACAAGTTCTGAAAGACAATGTTCCGCTGATGCGAAGCAACAAGCAGGAGTTGTACTGTAAGATCTTGAACTGGCGCATTTCGATGGCGACCGCAGGCACGATTGCCGGTACAAGGTCGAACACAATTCAAAATTTGCTGTATACGGAAGCGGCTTTCTATGATGATTTCTTCGGCTTAAAGAAATCCACCGAAGCTGCGGTTCCGCGCTTGCCGGGTACGATTATCATTATTGAAACTACAGCTAATGGTTCGGATAACGATTACCACAAATTGTGGAAGATGGCTGAAGCTGGTGAGTCTGCGTACATTCCCCTGTTCTTGAAGTGGTTCGAAGATCCTCAGTATTCGGTTCCAGCGTTCCCGAATGCTGCCGCCCAGGACGAGGTACTCACGCCGCTGTTTGATAAGTACCCGGATCTACTTGAGCGGCAGAAAGACTTCAACCTGACGGCAGAACAGATCGCCTGGTACGGAATCATGCTTTCGCAATACTACGAAGGCGATGAACAGATCATGATGCAGGAGTTCCCCTGCACTCCGCAAGAGGCGTTCCTCTCCACTGGCAAGCCGGTTGTTCCGCAGAAGTTTACGCTCCAGATGTTACGCCGCGCAAAAGAAGGCAAACGGTATGATCCGACAATTCCATGGACCCGCCTGGACCAGCTGAAAGAAGATGCCAGCTTGCGCCCGAATCGCGACACGTATCTTGAGATTCACAAGCCGCCGCAGTCGGGAAGATTCTACCTAATCTCAGCGGACCCGGCGCAAGGTTTGGAGAATTCCGACTTCTCCTGCGCCCATATTTTTGATATTGCTTCTCGCTGCGTAGTGGCAACCCTGCATGGGCGAATCGAACTAGAGCCGTTTGCAGACATGATTGCGAAACTTGCTTACTGCTACAACATGGCTCTTGTCATGCCTGAAGTGGACGGACTTGGAGCGGGACTGCTTTCGTATCTAAAGCGCAAGTATCACCGTATATATCAACAGCGCAAGAAGGTTGGCTTTACAGAGCAGCTCACACAGAAACTCGGCTGGGAAACGTCGGTTGATACCAGAAAAGAAATCGTTGCTGCGATGCGCTTGATGATCTCGGAGCGCTGGGAAGATCCCGAACTAATTCCTGACAAGTGGATACTTGATGAACTTCTAACCTTTGTCAATCGCGACGGAAAACCGCAGGCTCAGAAGGGAGCCTATGACGACAGAGTAATGGCGCTGGCTGTCGGATGGCGAGGATGTATCGAGGAAATTGTCATGCGTCCGGAAATCTTGAAAAGTTTATCGACAGATACTATCGCGAATAGTAAGATAAAGCCGAGACTAACAATTGAAGACACGGTGAGATTGATCAAGCATCCAGACTATTACGGGCAGTCACTGCATGATCTTGCTGCAAACGAAATGAGAGGCCCGCTTTTCACAGAGGAACGAGAGCTATGGTAGGCGACGGATGGGATCAGGAAGAACTTCGCAGAATGGAAGAAGCAGAGAAAAAGCAGGTTGTTGTTGAAGCTGATGCTCAGCTTCCAGAGCCAGAGCACGAGCCTGAGCATGAATATGAAGAGCATGATTACGAGGCACCGCTTCCAATTGTTCCTCTTCCTCCCGATGAACTGGACGAAGAAGATCCGGTTGATCCTCCTGATGCAGACGCGCTCCGCCAACTAGGCGCCACCAGTTACGAAGAGCGTATCAGAAAGCTTCTTCCTGAAGAAACAGTAAACAAGATCGTAATAAAAGCGATGGGGCGCGGCGTTCCGTTCGAGCACTATATGCGCGAGACGTTTAGGCTCGGGCACGATATCGGCGGATTTGAGCCAACCGATTCCTCGGCAGAAAACACTGCAACCGATGATCCGGAAACAGAAGATCACCTGATTCTGAAATCGATAATGGACGAGAGTTCCTACGATCACTTCCTCAACATGGCACTGCAACGTCATGCGAGTATCAAGAAAATGTTCCAGGTCTCCAGTCACGCAGCATTCATCGAGCGGGAGATCTAGGTATGGAACCAGCGGTGGGGGCAGTCCTTCTGATATGTGCGTTTCTGACGCTTATGGCTGTGGGCGCGGCGACTTTTGCAGCCGCCGTTTCCTTCCTGGTGGTCTATAAGCTTGGCAAACAAATGGAACGCGAAGTGACAGAGCTGCCCCGCCGACTGGATAAAGCCATTCTGAAGACAGTCGAGATCTACGTAAAACCTTACAAAGAGTACATGGACGAACACGGAGAGGCGCTCGCGCAGCCGGTCTCGCCTGAGGAGTACTTAAATGACACGTCGGCTGAGGAAGGTAAGACATGGCTATACAGCTAGGAAGCACGGAACAGCAAGATCGAAAACTTGTTCCGCTTGAGGATGAACTTAAGTCGAGCGAGGTTCCGATCTGGAAGTTCGAAGGCTGCAAGAGCAAAGAAGAGTATGAAGAGAAGTTCGTCAGCCTGGTTGAGAGCTTGCTAAAAGAATCGAAGCGCAGATTCGAACCGATTAAGACGCGCTGGGCGCTGTCTGAAAAGCGCGTTGAAATGGAACAATCCACGGCACGCCCGAACCTGGTGACAATAGGCAGATCTGATTTACCGATGGTACCACAGGCGGTGGAAGAGTCGGTTGCCCTGGCGGTGGAAAGTTTACCCCGTGCTCAGGCTGCACCTAAGCAGAGCAGCCAGGAAGCGTTCGCTGGCGCCCTGAATTATTTTATGACCGAAGAATATGAGGCGAACGATTTCGATCTGGTTGTTGCTCGCGCCGTATTTGATGCAAAGCTATTTTCTGTGGGCTTCATCAAGCAGTCAATTGACATGAACCAGACTGGACCGTTCGGGCAGCCTGGGCGAATCATTTTCAAGAATGTTGACGCGCGCCACGTGTGGCCAGACCCCTACGCAAAGTCGTGGCGCTGGGAAGACATGCGCTATTTAATCGTTGCTGAGCCGATGGATCTCTCTGATATCCGGTCGCGCTACCCCGGTCCAGGGCACTTGGTCGGACCAGAAGGTGACGTGTCGACAACGGAAAGCTCGGAACTAAATTATTTTGCGCCAGTGATCGGCGATGATTACGTGATCGGTGAACGCCACCGGGCAACTGTGATAGAGTGCTGGCTGAAAGATGATCGCAAAATCTGGCAGCCGATGAAAGATCCTAAGACCGGCGAGGAGTACGTTGACGACACTGGAAAGCCGCTCGGCAAATGGGTGAAGAAGTACCCGCGCGGAAGGCTGATCGTAGTTTCAAATGGTGAGCTTCTTGTTGATGCTCAGAATCCTTTCAGACATTCGCAGCCACCATATACGGCGATACCGTCACGCATATCTCGCAAGCTCTTTGGCTATGGCGATGTTGAATTGATCGGACTCATCGAAGACAAGGTTAACCAGCTGCACAAAGATGCTCTGCGCAATCTGCGCGTGAATATGAACGTGCCCTGGGTTATCGATCACAACGCGTTCGATTCGCCTGATAAATTCCACATGCTTACAAATGATCCGGGCATGGTGCTTCCGGTTACTCCTGGGGCTCGTGTTGAGCGCCTCGTTCCCGGCGACCTCCCAGGCTCGCTGTTCAGCTTCGTCGATTGGCTCAAGAGTCAGTTCGATGACCTCCTGGGCGTTCAGCCTGTTCTTCGCGGACAGCTTGAGAAAGGCTCTCAACTCTCGGCGGATGCCGTGGAGAAATTGCAAGTTAGCTCTACTTCGAGAGTGCGCTTGAAGTCGAGATTGCTTGAGAATGCGCTGAAACATCTCGGACAATTACTGCAGTGGAATATCAGGCAGTTCTATCCTGATTCAATGAAGGTCGAAATGATCGATCCTCGCAGTGGCGACAAGAAGGAAATATTCTGGAACGCGGACGCCGCTCAGGCTGATTACGCTGTCGGCATCGAAGCTGGCTCAGCTCTTCCAGGAAGCAAGACATCGAAGCAAGATTCTGCGCGCCAGCTCTACAAGGACGGCGTTGTTGATCGTGAGTACGCGATTCGCATGATGGATCTGCCTGGCGCAGATGCGTTGATCGAGCGAATGAATAAGCGCGAGGAGTTCCTGGCGAAGCTCGGGATGATGGCGCAACTAACGCGTAAGAAGCCGCAAAGGAGAAATGCAGCATGAGCGCTACACCCCCGTCAGCACAAAATATTTTGTTTAGCCTGCTGTTGCAGTTCGGCTCAACGATAGGACAGGAGCGCATCCTGGCAAGCATTAGGGAAACGATCTCGAAGAACCAGGGGCAAGTTTTTAATAAGACGATTGCCGGGAATGCAACGAATGTGGCAGTTGACCTGAGCGCATATGTTGGAACTCTGAATTATCTTGTGATCACAGATCGCGGCGGCAAAGGATTCAAGATCAGTATGTCGAACACAGGGACAAAGATTCCCGTCGTCGCCGGTGGATATTTCTTTTATAAGCACGATGACGCAAACGTGCCCACTCCGCCGATATTTTATATAGACGCAACAAGCGCGACGGATGCGACCGATCTCGAAATAGCAATCGGCGGAAACACGACAAGTTAAACCGTCCACAATGTTTGCATTGTATACGGATTGAATTTATCAGCAATTTGCCAGACCATTGCGGTATTTACGACTGGATGTAGTAGCATGGTTTTTGACGCAGTTGCCGCAATGATGCAGAACCAACCCCCGCAGCGCCTCGCTGCGATGGCTTCTCCCACCCCGCAAAATCCGGGTGGCGGCGCGCAACCTCCGCTCGATCCTTTGATCGAAGGATTTAACGCCTGCATTGTGAGCTTAAAAAAGTTCGCTCAGGATGCGGCTCTTAACGGCGCAGAAGACATTTCGAATGAAGCTGAAACCATGGCGCTCCGCTTGAGCAAAAGAAAACTCAAGCGCCAGGAAACGTTTAACCAAGCCTATGCAGACATGCAAGGCAGTGTCATAGCAGCGCAGCAATAGGGTGATACATGAGCACAGCGAAGATAGCTTTCAATCCTAATAGCCGAGTCGAGATGCTTAAAGCGCTCGGCGACGGCGACATTTCCAAGGAAGTTTTTGACGAAGCCCTGGAAGAGGGCGAAGGTGACGATTCATTCCCGACTGGAGAACCAGGCAGTGAATCCAAACCAGAAGAAAAACCGGCGCAGGAAGCTCCTGCTAGTGAGGCTCCTGCTACTCCGCCGACTCCGCAGATCGATCTTGAAGAAGAGAGAAAAGCGTTAGCCGCTCAGAACGAAGCATATCTGCAAGAGATGCAGAAGTTCATGAAGAAGGAGATCGGTGCGTTAAAGCAGTCCGGTCAAGAGCAGCAACTTGGAGACGAAGAAGATCCGGTTGTGAAGCTCGAACGGCAATACAAGGAAGTTTCTGAGAATCTTGAGCGTTTGCAAAAACAGGCAGAGGAAGATCAAGCACGTCGCGCTCGTGAGAGTTTCGACAGTGCGGTTTCGAAACTGACTGAAAAATATTCAGACCTCGACGAGTATGTGGCGAAAGAAGATCGCGAGAGAGCGTTCAAGCAAGCGCTTGCTGCAAAGCAGTACGGCGTTAAATGGGAAGACGCGATTGTTCAAACGTACAAACTGAATTCGTTTGACAAGAAAATTTCCGCAGCCAAACAAGACGATTTATCACAAAAGCGCGAAGAGAAGCGACAGCAAAGCTTGCAGGCGGCAAGCGCTGTTTCGCCTGGCGGAAGCCAATTCCAACCGCCTGTACAGAAGCTAGATCCACGCAGCAAGACGTTTGAAAGCGATAGACGCAAAGCCGTGATGCGTGAACTAGGTGTGGGCTAAGGAGGCTCCAAATGGCAGTATCAGTAAATATTAACACGCTGAACGCCACCACTGATAAATTCTACATGGAAGAAATCCATGATCAGTTTTTTCTCAGTCGTGCGTTTCTCGTAAAGCTTAGATCCAGAGAAAAGCCAATTGATGGCGGAACCTCGATCCAGGTGCCGATTAAGTATCAGCAAAACACTAACACTGGAAGGTGGAACGGTGGCGATGATACTCTCGATACTATCGGTCAAGAGTTCGTCACTCAAGCGACTTTCAACTGGAAATTTCTCAAGACATCTATTCAGTTGCCTGAGACTAAGATTCTCCAGAATGCTGGAAAATCGAAGATCGTGGATCTGCTCGAAGCAGAATCCGAGAACGCTGTTGAATCACTCTCCGATCAGTTCGATATCGACTTGTATCTTGATGGTTCAGCAGACTCAAACGGTCGTCTAGGTATCGACGGTCTCGCAGCCGTTTGTACTCTGGGTAGTAATCCGACGCCTGGCGCTTATGGCGGTATCGATCGCGCAAGCCCAAGCTCCGCCGGTGGCACCAAGGCATCGCCACTGGGCAACTCATTCTGGAACGCAAACGTTGTCGCTGCAAACGGCAACCAGACTTACAACCTCTGGAAGAACCCGGTTGTAATGGACAATTCAACTGTTTTGACTCTTGCAAAACTCCAAGCAATTTATGGTGCTTGCGGTGGTGCTGATGTCTGTTTGACTTCACAAACTTTGTACGACAAGTACTGGAGTTTGCTGACTGTAATTCAGCGTCAGATGACCGACGACGAGCTTGGTAAGGCAGGCTTCACGGCGTTGAAGTTCAACGATGCTGCCGTGATCGTTGGCGATAACATCGACAACACCGGCAAATGGTACAACCTCAACATGAAGTTCTTCGAATTGAAGCCGCATCGCGAGATGAACTTCAATCCAACGGAATTCAGAAAGCCGCCTAACCAGCGCGTGCTCGTCAAGCACATCAACTGGATGGGCAACCTCGTTTGCAAGCGCCCAAATCGCCAGGGACTCATCACTGGCATGACCGCGAGCTAGGAGGTAAACCATGGCTAATTTAAAGAATATATTTTCCGATCCTCTGACCACGATCTATACAACGCAACCAGCGAACGTGGGCAAGGAGCGCCGCATCGAAGGCGGCAACGAGTACTTGCTTATGAAAGCGACCGGCACTATCGCCGCGAACGCTGCTTGTAAGCACGATACTTCCGACCCAACAGGTCAATCAGTGGTGGCAACCGCCTCCGTTGGAGATGACTTTGCGGGGGTCAACGAAGCTGGCGCTCTGACTTCTGGACAATGGTTCTGGATGACCGTGCGCGGCGTTGCAAGCTGCAAGATTCTTACCGCTGCCACTGTCGGGACCATCATGGCACCGACAGCTACGGCAGGCGTTCTTGGTGCTCCAGCTAACACTGACGTAGCTTTCCAAAAAGCTATTTCTCTGGAAGCGGGTGCAGCGACTAACGCAGCAAAGCGGATAAGAATCTACTAGATTTTCTTCGCGCTGTCTAAGGAGGGCGCCCGATGAACCTGGAGCAATTGCGCCTTGAAGTTCGTCGGGCGCTCAACGCTGAAGATGATACTTTCTTCGCTGATTCAGAATTAAACGACTGGATCAACGAGGGATTGCAAACTATGTGCGGGGTCGCCGAGCCACTTCAGGCGACCGCGCAATTTACTACTGTTGCCGGGCAACGCGAGTACTCTAGCAAGGAAGGAATTCCGGCAGACATCGACGAGCTATTCGCCGTGTGGTGTGCTGCAAATACATCATTCCAGCTCGACGAAACTGACATCAGAGTGCTGAATCGCGGAGTCAAGCACACTGGCATTCCGCGCCAGTTCTATCGCCGTCGCTACGCGATGCAAGTAGGCAATCAACAATCGGATGGAACGATCACGGTCTCAAACACGAATCCGCAACCAGGCGACGTGATTGGACTGGAGCCGATTCCGAGTGCCGCTTATCAGGTCACGATCTATTATTATCCGCGCCATTATAAGCTTATTCAAAATTCTGATGTGCCAATCGCTATTCCTTCGGATTATCACCGGGGAATCATCGCCTATGCCGTATCGCTCGGCAAAGAGAAAGAAGCTGCGCTTGCTGAGTCAGATCGCTGGATGGCGAAGTTTGCAGAGTACGCTGGCAGACTGAAAACAAAACAAATTCAGCGTGGTGTTCTCTCGAAGTTTCCGACCGCGAAGATTCGCGATGAGGACGCCGAGCCGTTTGGAACGTTTACTGTCTATGAGGCTCACAGCTAATGCCTCAGCAGAAAACAATGAACCAGACGCTCGATGATGCAATGCAGCCGATACCGCTGCTTGATTTTTCTGGCGGCTTGAATTCGGAAGCAGACCCGGCAGATCTGCCGCTCAACGCGAGTCCCGATTGCGAGAACGTGTATTTTCTTCCTGGGCGTGTTGTCGGTCGCAAAGGTTATATCGTAAAGATGACGACTTTGCCTGCCGCCGCCGACGGTATCGCGTTCTTTTATGACACCGCAGGAACTCGGCGCCTGGTCGTGTGGAGCAACGGCAATCTCTATGATATTTCAAACTTCACGCTGACGCTTGTTGCAAGCGGCGTATACACGGCCGGCAAGCGCATCGCCTGGACTACGCTCAACGCGAAATTATATTTTAGCGACGGCTACACAATCGGAACTTCGGGCGGACATCAAAGCGGGATTCGGTATTACGACCCGCCTACCAGCCTGGTCACGGCGCCGTTTCTGATCACGTCAGGAACGGTAGGAACAATCGAGACGCCTGCCTGCAAGTGCTTGACCACATACGCAGGCTCGTTACTTCTCGGTAATTTGAAATATGTTGATGCGAGTACTGCACCGCATACGGTTCTGTGGAGTAACGTCAACGATCCGACAACGATGGTCGGAACAAACATATTCACGCTTGGGCAAGGACAAGGCGGCGAGATCAACTGTCTGGTGCCGCTGGGTGTTTCATCTGTCGGTGTTTCCCCCTTCCAGGCGGTGTTCGTCGGCAAATCTCAATTCGGAGTGTACCTGCTTAAGGGCGCGCTCTCAGTTTCGTCTCTTGCTGAGACCTTGCTTAATTGTCCAGCAGGAGTTCTTGACGGCGCGACCGCGAAGTATGTATCGGGTCCAGAGGGGTCCGCTTTCGTTTGCTTCCTCGGAACGGATCGAAGAGTCTGGTACACGAACGGCATCCAGACCGACGAACTATCGGCGCCGATTAGAACAGAATTGTTCAATTATATTCAGGACAGATTTACGAACGTTGGATCGCCGCAATTTACGAGCGCGATCAATTTGTTTAATCGTCATTACGTCCTGGACGTGGGCGGCAATCGTCAGTACTGCTACGACTGGATGCTGAAGTGCTGGACTCGCTTCAATCGCTGGGTGTCCGGTTATTATATCGAAGCGAAGGACGCAAACACGGCAGCCGCGCTGTACGTTGCTGATGCCTCTGGCGGAAACGTTATCCAGCAAAACGCTGGCACTACTGATGGTGGCGCTCCGATTGCACCTTATTGGTCATCGCCCTGGCTCAATGGTGGCGATGATGACATTGCAAAGCTGTTTATGTGGCTATTCCTGAAGTACCGCACGGACACCGGGCAGGTCACAGCAACCGCCACAGTAAACGACGGCGCGGGTATTGTCGCGACATCAATGTTTAATCCGACTACAACGCAAGGAAATTCCGCGATTTGGGATTCGCCAGGTAGCAAGTGGGACGATCCAAACACTGTGTGGGGCGGCGGCTCGTCAGTCTCATTCAACGTTTATAAACAAAAAGCGCGCTTCCAGGTGCCGGTCAAAAACACGGATCGGTACAAGATTTTGCGCGGCTACAACATGCAATTAAAACTCAGCCAGAGCACGCCGGGATATTTCGAAATTATGGCGGCGCAAGTTCTGTATTTACCGAGAGGACGGAGACGTGTTGCGTAAATTTAGAAAAGCACTAGCGATTGTGATGATGTTTGCTCTCTGTGTATCAGCAGGGATCGCAACCACGCTGACGATTCCCAACAGCTTCACGGCTGGAACGGGTATCCAGAGTGTTCCCGTAAACCAGAATTTCACAGCGATTGCAAACTGGGCTAACGGCAATATAGACAACAGTAATATTGCATCAGGCGCGGCGATCAATCCAACTAAGTTAGATCTGACGCGAGAATTTCCAGTCGCGCGCGCCGCTGCAAGCCGCTGCTTCTCGGCTGCAAACACAGGGGATACTGTTAACCGTTGGACGATGACCAGCGATGGTACTGGATTCTATGGACCAGGCGGAAGCTCCGCTCTCGATACCAGTTTGAAGCGCTTAAGCGCCGCGACTCTTGCGGTAATGGATGGAGTTGCCAGTGCCTACGGGACTCTTGTTGCGGCAACGCATACCTGGCAAAGTGCAGCGAACAAACTGATTCAATCAGTTGCAAGCATAGCGACGGCAGACAGAACGCTGACCTGGAGAGATCCAGGCGCGAACGTTGACGGCGTTTATGCAACGTCGGGCGCGACAGCCACCGCAGGTGGCTTAGCTTATGGCACCGGCAGCAGCACGCTCAATTACAGCGCTGCGGGATCTACCGGGCAGATCGCGCTCAGTGGAAGCTCAGGCGCTCCCACGTGGTTGGGAAGTGGTTCATCCGGACAGCTCTTGCAATCAGGCGGCGCCGCTGCTCCGCCGACGTGGACAACGAGTGCCACGATTGGGCAGGGTGGTACTAATAATGGTGCGCTGTCAGTTGCCCAGGGCACCGTCTATTATGGGGACGGTACAAAGCTTGTCGGCTTGGCTCCAGGGAATTCAGGTTACTACCTGCAAACACAAGGAGCGAGTGCCAACCCAGTCTGGGCGCCTGGCGGTGGCGGCTGGACAGTCAACGCGAAAAGCACCGGTTTCACAGCCAGTGGCAACAATCAGTATTACAGGTGTTCCGCGTCGCTCACCGCGACGCTTCCGGCTGCAACGGGCACCGGAAATATTTATATGTTCAAAGCGACTGCCACGAGCGCGTTGATCACGTTTTCTTTCAATGGCAGCGACAAGGTGATTCACGCCAACGGGGCGCAGGATCAGAGCTTAACGCTGAATGGCTATCAAGGAACGCTGTGGTTAATCGACAGCGCAACCGGCTTCTGGGATGAGATCTAAGGAGGATCTATGCACAAGTTTCTCAAGTTTTTAACAGCGTGGATTCTGGCGGCGATTTGGTTCGTTCAGCCGGTCTTTGCTGGCGCTTATGGCTCGGTGTACAACACTGACTCGTACAAGGGAACGTTTACTGCGTCTAGCACGTTTACGACTTTGGCGGCGAGTGCCACGGATTTTTTCACGATTTACGGATCGGGCACAAAAACAATTCGCGTGTTGAAGGTCTACTTAACAAACCTAAGCACGGGGACAGCGGCAGTTAATGACGTTGTTTCAGTGATTAAGCGCAGCACTGCGCCCTCTGGTGGTACGGCAACTACAATCACGGCCTGCCCTCTCGATTCTACAAATGCTGCCGTTACGGCAACCGTGAAAATTTGGACAGCGAACCCTACGCCTGGGACGGCGGTTGGCACCATCGCGACATACCAAATAAACGGCTATTTAACTGGTGGTTCAAGCTCTACTAATATTCCAAACTTTCCAAAGTATTGCCTATTCGATGCTGACAAATTTGGACAAGCCTGCGTCTTGCGCGGAACAGGCGAAGGGCTCTGTCTAAATCTCGGCGGTGTAACTCAAGCCGGGACCTCGCCAAAGATCGATATTGAAGTTGTTTGGACGGAGGAATAGAACTATGCAGCCTTTTCTTCAAAAAGAATATATCCTCTGGTCGCTTGAAAATCAGATGCCATTTGATGCAAGCAAAGCAATCATGGAACTTGATGCAATCCAGCGATTAGCGCAAACGTCGACGCCTGTAAAAATCACCGTAAATATGTTTCGTCGGCTACAAGGTTACGGCGTGCCTCTACACCCTGATTCGCGGGGTAACGCGCTGATCACAGATCCGGACGTGGTTAACGCCGGGGATGATCAGCCAACCAGCGCAGAATTGTTAGCTCTGCGCGCAAAGCTGATTACAAATAACGAGGCGGCTTATGTAAGCGGAGACTTAGCGAAGGACTATCCTGATCTCTGGGCGCTGACGGGTGGTTAAAGTGTGGTATTCTGTTCCTACGAGGGGCGATAGTAGATGGGCGTAGATATACAATCACAATCGAGCGGAACGCTGCCGATCACTACGACGAGCACGACAACCGGACAATCGCAAACCGCGACGCAAGGAAACTCCGCCAATCAATCCGCTGGCACACAGCAGGATACATTCTCTGCTGCGCAACAGGGCGCTCAAGGTCAGGTTCTGGGTGGTCTCGGAAACCTGCTGAACGGTGGGCAGATATCCTCGAACTTCGGATTGCCGAAATCTGTGTGGGATTTCGCCCAGCTTCAGTTCAATCAGAACACCGCGCCGCAGCTGGCAGCCCAACTTGGCGCCGGAAGCATGGCGGGTGTCAGCGCTCAGCAACAAATGGATCTCGGACTAGCTGCAACCTCTGGGCAGATGGCTTGGCAAAACGGGCTTAATGCCTACAACATCGCTGGCGATTATGCTTTTCGTCCGCAGGGATCGACGCAGCAAAGTCAGAGCAAGAGCCAGTCTAATCAGCTCTCAAATACAAATTCAACGTCCAATACGACACAAACGGGAATCGACTGGGGAGGTGTGCTAGGAGGTCTGCAATGGCAAGTTGCTCAGAATCTCCCGGCACAGACCTTTCCCTAAACCCACGACTGGGGGACTTCCAGCCGGTCAGGGATCGCCAGCGCCCGGCACCGCTTCCCCACCGACTCCGCCTTACAATCCGAAAGTCGCACAGCCTAACGATAATATAGTACCGGGCACATTCCAGCCACAAGAAATGGCAGTATACGCGCCAGGCGCGCGTATACCTCCAAATTACATAGAATCCGTGATGAACCCCGGCGCCTATGATCAACCTATTGCGTGGATGGGACAGAACGGATGGGAAGGAAATATCTCTTTGATGAATCGCTTAGGCGGTCCTTCTTACGGTCCTTCGTCTCCGTCAGCTACTAATCCGAACTACAACACGCAACAGACAGCGTTAAACAACGCGCAGATGACAGCCTCGCAGCCGGGCATCGCGAACCATACACAGCCCGTGCCCAACTCAGGCGGAGCGCCTAATGCAATTGCGAACGCTTCAGCCAACCCTGGACAGTATAATCCGCTCGGCATTATGTCGCCAACGCAAACGAACCAGGCGCTGAACGCGTCTCTTCAAAATCAAGCTGCGTCAGCTCAAAGATCCGGTTACAGTCCTGCGCAATTGAGCACGCTGATCGGCGCGATTCAAAATTACATGACGACGCAAGCTGCCCAAGGCTGGGGGCTGTCCCCGTCTTACGCTTCGACAATGTTCCCCGGAACTGCTGCATATACGGGAAATGCACCGAAAGAAGCATTGCCGCCTCCGTGGCCTGGTTTAGGCGCAAGCGGTGGATCTCTGCCGGTTCAGGTAAATACTGGCGAATCGTTCGATCCATTTCATCCGGCAGGATTGGCTGGCGGAGTAAACGGGGCGCCTAATTATACGCCTTACAATGGGGGGCAGTATATGCCACCGCAAAGCGGATCTCTTGGTCCTTACGGTTCGCTTGATGCAAACGGCGGTATTGCAAATTTGGGCGGCGGGTACGCAGTGCCATCAGTTCCTCTCGGTACTCCTGGAAGTCCATCTAATCTTGGTGGCGCGGGCGGTACTACTCCATTCGCTCCCATAGGCTCGTATCCTGCTGCATTGCCCGCGCTGCTGCCACCGATGCAGTACTGGCAGCCAGGAATGATGATGCCAGGCGAAAACGGATTCGGCGGGTATGGCTATCCAGGCGGCGGATCTGGTCCGCTTCCGCCCACGAACATGATTCAATACGATGCAAACGGAAATCCGTATATTTAAGGAGATTACGAGATGACATACCCACTTTCCGGGGCAAGTGTGCAGATCCCATCAGGCGGCGGAAGCGAATCGCCGATAAGCCTTGCTAACGTGCTAAACGGATCGGCGGCGTTCTTCAATCTTCTAGGCGGCGGCGGTACTCCTGAACCTGCCGGAAGTCAGACCGTGATGCAAGCGCAGTACTCGCCGCCGCGTCAACCTACTCCACCGCCAGCGCCGCCCCCGGTACCGCAGCCGCCCGCTATGGACGTAGCTCAGCCGATGCAGTTCGCGCCTCGCCCAGGGGTGCAGCCTTCGCTTCCTTTGCTTGCTCAAGCAGCTCCGACGCTTCAGCAGTACGGCGGCGGCGTTGTCTCTGACGCAAATTACCCTTCGCCAGCCTCTCTGGTTGAGGCGTACAGAGGACCAAATTTTGTTCCGCAGCCTGGTATGAATCTCGCACCCGGCTATCAGGGTAATGAGCAATATGTCCCGATGCGACCGGACCTGCCGCCCCAATATCAGCGGGCGCCTCAGATGCCTCAGCAATTGCCGCAGAATCCAATGCTCCAGGGCTATCAGCGAATGATGATGGATCAGTACGCTGCAAACGATCCTGCCGCTCAACCAGCACCGCCAATGATGCCTTATCTTGGACAAGGCAATTCTCCGCGCGAACGCATGATGATGTCTGCCGCTGGCAACAACCGCATGTATATGGATTACATTAACAAGGTTAATGCCGAGAGAGCACAGTACAATCAGCAAGCGATGCAGCAATATATGCAGAATCAGCAAGCTATGCGCCAGATGCGTGGCAATATTGCGCGCGACGGATACACGCAAGCAATGCAGGCTCAACAGCACATGCAGCAGCAGTACGATAAAGCAAACGAGAATCCGTATGCAAAACCGGAAGCATACGCCCACGCGCTCGACTTCCTGGCAAAGCAGTTTCCGTCGCCATCACCTGAGCGCACGGCATATATTAGGGATACACAGATTAATTCACAGAACGCAATTAATTTGTGGCCGTATGCTCATACTCATTTCCAACGAGAAGAAACTATGCAGCAGAATCGCGTTCTGGGATCTGCTGAGAAAATGCAAAGGATGCAGCAGCGGGATCAGTTGTTTCCGTATATCGAACAGAAAGCAAAGGCGGGCGCAATGCTCGCTCAGGATCGCGCTGATGTTTATCGCGCAACTAAGGACGCCTCGATTGAGATGGCTGCAACTCGCGAAATGATGGCGCAGTTAAAGCTCGCCGAGGAACAAGCTTACGGCGACGAAGCGAAGCGTAATCAAATTGCGCTGCAACGTGCCCAACTAGAGAAGGTTGCCCAGGAAGATGAGCGACAAATGAAAAAAGGCGCTCACATCATTGTGAATGATTACAACCGCATGGAATCACAGCGCATGAATGCGCTTGACGAAAATGACAAATTCAATAAGGACGACGAGATCCGTAAAGCTTACGGCGAGCGTGAGGGCGCTATAACCAAGGGTGAGGCGACAGATCGTGCGTATGCGAAGGCTGGTGTTCAGCTTCCGTCCGGGTTCGAGCAATTCCAACCAGCGCAAAAGAGTGCCTTCTATAACAGCTTGCCGCCAGCTACAAAAAGCAAGGTAGCATCAGAAGCCAACAAGATTTATCACTCTACAGGCGGAATGCCCGCAGGTGTTGCAGCGGCACAGCGCGCACTTCAAGCCGGAATGAAACCAACGCAACAAGCGTCATTGGAAATCGGCTTGCTTGAGCCTCAGGTCAAAAATATTGAACCTCCAACACTGAGAGCGCAAGCCCGACGAGACGAGACTCTGCAATTGCCGCCGCAAAAAGCAGAATACGATCTACCTCTGGTAAAAACAAAAGAACCAGAAAAACTGACAGCCAGCACGAGGGAGCCACAAAAATTGACCGTTGGCTCAATTCCGGCAGCTGATCTGGCAACCCTGCCCGGAACCGTTCCAGTTCGCCCAGCAGATCGCCCAGGCGTCGAAGGGCAAGCCGGACCCACGCCGGATGGTATGTGGACCAACCCGGCAGATAACAGCCGTTGGGTGTATTCGCCTCAGCTTGGCTGGCAACCGCATATGGTTCCTTGGAGAACCGGACAAGTTCTCCCGTATCAGTTGCGCAATGAAGCAGAGCGCAAGAAATGGGATGCATGGGTGCGCAGTCAGGAGAAGCCGAAGACGGCTGCCCAAGCGGCTCCCGCTAAGCCTTCCTTCGTTATCGATTAGAGGAGCACGTCATGAGCGATTGGGATAACCCTTATGGCACTCCGCCTCCTAAACCAGGCGGCTCAACTTCCTGGGATAATCCATATGGGGGTGGAGAACATGCCGCGCCGCTAGCTGCGACTGTTAGTCACAGCGAATCTATGCCACCAGATATGCCACCACCGGCGACAAATCTGCAGGAGTTCGGGAACAATGCCTGGAATGATTTCACCGGGCAAATTCAGGGGCTTAAAGCGCTCTCGTCTGCGGGTGCGCAAGCTTTCTCCGAGACTATTGTTCCAAAGCTTCTGTATCAACCGAATCAGCAAGCGATGCAGCAAATGATGCATGACAATCCTGTCGATGCGATGATTCCATACAGACCCGCCTGGGCGCCCATACATCAATCAGATTTGGAGATTGCTGGCCAGATGGCGGGCGCTATCGGGCAACATTACAACGAGCGGTACATCCAGCCAGCTCTTCATGGCGATGTCGGACAGATCGGCAACGAGTTCTTATCTCAACCGATCACGACAGTCACCGATCTCATGCCGCTCAAGGGCGCCGTCGGTAAACTCGGAAAGGTTGCTCGAATTGATCAGCTCGCCCAGAAAGCCGCAGCTGGATCAGCCGCCATGGCACGCAAAATTCCGGCTGTTGATACACTTGCGAACAACATACAAACAGCAAAGCGCTTCAGCGACACTATGCGCAACGCAAGCAATAATTATGTAGATGAAGCCGCTCGTTATGCCAATCCTGTTCAGGAGGCATACAACAAGATCCCTGCCAATCTGCGTAATGACGTGATCAAAGCAGGGGAGATGAGGGATCTTCAAGCTTATAATCGGCTGCGAAAAATTCCAGAGGTCAAGAATTTTTGGGATGAGGCAAACAAGCACGGCAACCAGGTCGCAGATATGTTTGTGAAGGAAGGCTTGTTCTCGCCAGAGGAAAGGCTCGCCGCAAAATATGGTCCTGTTCTTCGTAGCATTAGAAACGTTCCCGACGAAATAAACGCCTCAAAAAAGTTCGAGGAATATTTGCATACTCCAAAAGGACAGCAAGCGCTCAGCGAGCTGAAAGCGAAGCTCGACAAAGGCGGGCACGAGCCTGTTTATTTTGGGCTTGTGAAAAAAGGCGAGGCTCGCGCTGTCGGACGGATGCGCAATCAGTTATTCGGAGAAATGCGCGCGAAAATTAAGAAGGCGGATGACGAGCCGATCAATGAATTTGCAAAAGAAGCAAATCCAAATAGACCTGACGTGTTTAATAAGCGCAGTATTGGAATTCGGCAGGCATATCACGAGATCGATGCATATAAAGTATGGGAAACCCGTACGCTCCAGGGGCTGAAATTTTTGCGGCTTCGCGATCTGTTTGCGGAGATGCTAAAAGATCCAACTCTGGCAAAAGGCGGTGTAACCGTGGACGTGCATAAGTTCTTTGGACAACTCGCGCACGGATCTGGGATGACCACCGAAGGGCTGGATTATTTCCTGCGGGCACTGCCTGAACAAGCTAATCTTCCCAAGCTGGCAGCCGACATGATGAACGCTTATCTTGCCGAGGGCAAAAACTCTCAGATCGTCGCTTCTGGAAACACTCTTTTCAAAACGCTGACGCTTGGAATGGATGCTTTTTGGATGATCAATCAGGCTCTCCAAGACGCCATGATGGCGTCAACAGCAATGTGGAGATCCCCGAGAGACATCGCCGCTTCATGGATGGCTCACCAAATGACTTGGGGCAAGCACGAAGTTGTGAAGCAGCTCCCGCCGCACTGGCTTGGCGGCGTTTCACAGGAGGCTGAATCAACCGGCATTATGGGCACGCTTGCCAAATATGCGCCGCCCCTTCATTGGTATATGGATAAAGTTTTCAAAGGCACGGACGCAAGTCAGAAGTACTGGCGCACAGTGATCGGCTTGTATTCGCTATTCCGTGGCATAGAGGCAGCTCAACCAAAAGCTCGCGTTGCGCTCAAAGACGCGTTCAATATAATGGCGCGACATGAACAAATAGTCACGGCTCTAAAAGACCCTGCCGTTGTAAATAAAGCGGGCAAAGAGATCAACAAGTGGATGGGTCAATACGATCCGCTGACAGCTCAGTTGTATGCTGGCCCGCGTGCATTGCTTCCGTTTTTTCTCTGGTATAAACACGCCGCCTGGTTCTCCACTGCCGCCGCACTCGAAACGCCGATCAAGAATGCAATCGTTGCGAATCTCTCGAGGGTCGCGCCGCAGATATTGCAGTCAGAGCAGCTCAACAAAAAGGAACGAGAGCGCGGTACGGTTGCTGTTGCTCCTGAAGGTTATCCGCTTCCAGGTCCAAATGGCGGAATGTTGACGCGTACCGCAGCGGGGTTCACTCCTAACACTCAGGCGCCGGATCTAATTGCAGTGGCTCACAATGCTTTGTTCAATGATCATAAACCCATTGAAGGATTGGCATTTTCGCCATTCATAAACTTCTTTATGAGCATGTTTGGTGTAAACGGCGGCGCTGGTGGATTTGACGATCCGCAAATGCTTCATGTTGATGGAAAGCAATATATGCCAGGTACGCATGAGGAAGTTCATCCTCGACCAGATCTTCCAGAGATTGCGATGCGATCACTTTTGCCTCGCCAGGAAGCTGTCATTCGAGCAATCGCGGCTTATCCAAACAAACCGAGCGATATGACTAAGATCGGTCGCCCGGCGCCTCAAGTTAGCTCACAATATCCTGATGGGGTCAAGGCATATTCAGGAATACAACAAGCGCTATTCACGTTCTTGAAATCGACACCAAGCGAACAGCGAGTGGATATCGAAAAAGAATCCAGAATGAATAAAGTTCTTGAAAAGAAACTCAGGAAGGCTGATCGCAGGCAATCTTTTAGAGGTCAGCCTGGACATTAGCTCGAGTCCTACTATAATCAGTAGGAGGTTATGAGGGGACAATAACATGTTTGATCTAAAAGCTAAAGCCGCTGAGATGGTTCTCAATGAATTGAAAAACAAAATTCACGAGATCAAGCCAGCAGAGCTTATCGATTTCGCTAACAAAATCTTTGCAGCCGAACTCGATGCCCTGAAGGGCGATGCGGATCACGACGGCGTTCAGGATCTTGTTGAAGTAGAGAAGGACATCGCCGAAGGTGCTGCAAAATTCGCGCACGCTGCAAGCGTTATCCATGCTGCTCACGAGGCTAAAAAGTAATGGAACACATTCCCGGCATATTTCTCGCGTTCATCGCATTAATTGGAGCATGTGCTGGTTATCTCATTAAGCACAGCCCATGGATGAACTAGAGCACAAGCCAGATGAAATTAAAAAGGCGCAGGCTGATGTAAAGGAAAACCTCGATGTCGTCTGCGCCGATCCTATGCAGGAGATCGCCGAGGCTGTTGCATTCGAGAATCGCGCAATGACGATCATGCGCGTTTTTGTTTTTGGCTTCGCCGGGATTATGGTGACGATAACGCCCTGGGCGGTCTACTTCGGACATATTTACTGCATCATGCACGGACTAAAGCCGCCAGACACCTGGCAAATTCTTGGCGCATACGTCGCTGGCATGAGCACAATTCTTTCCTTCGGTTTTCCGAAAAGGCAAAACAATGATAGTCCTCGCAAAAAGTGAACTTGACCGTATCTGCAAATATAAATCGGTTTTCCAGAAAGCCGAGAAATACACAGGCGTTCCGTGGCAAGCCATCGCTGCGATCTGGTGGAGAGAAAGCGGCAGCGTGACTCCTCCGAAGACTCCAGGAGGACCATTACAATTTGATCCAGCGCCAAGACCGTCGGCACTGAAAGCGCTGCTTGATAAATTCACTACGCTAAGCGAAGACGAAAAAATGACGTTGATCTCAGCAGGCGTGAATGACTTCCAGGCGGCTGCGGTTTTTTGTGCCTGCTGGTTGCGCATGAAAGTTACAGGCAAGATCGCACCGGATGCGCCGGACGACCTTATCAAAGATGCATTTTATGGGTATAACGGTCGCGCTTATGGTTCGGTTGAAAAATCGCCATATGTAATGAATGGATTTGACAACGACGGTTTGATGATCAAAGGCAGCGTTCCTGACGGCAAGGGCGGACGCAAACAGATAACGCCACATAGAGACAAGCGCCCCGGAACATTCGTTGTTTACAAACAGCTTAAGGGTGAGATGCCTAATATCGGTTCATAAGAACGCCGCCCGGCTGCACGTTCGGAACCTGAATTGGCTGCGCTGGAAATCCGTTTTGCGCGTTGTATTTCAAGACCTGAGTGTTGTACCACATCGCGTCTTGCTGAGCGTTCATTTGAGCCGCCTGGGTGCTATTTACTCCACTTGAACGCAAAAGCCATCCTCTCAGTCCAGGCTGTTGACTTGGAGGCGCAAGATTGGAAGGAAGGGCGGTCGATTTCTGTTGAGGCAGGTCTTTGACATTGCCTAAGGGGATTATATCCACGATTGTTCCGTCCGTGCAGACGTGAAATCCGGTCATGTAGCCGGTCGAGTGATTCAGCAGCGAGTAATCGCCTGGCGGGAGCTGCGAAAATGGCTGCGATTGCGCGAGCGCTGGAGAAATCGAAACAAGAAAAGACACGATCAGTCGAAGAACCATGCAGCACCTCCGTTTCCAGCGTTTTTCAGATTAAAGTCGTAGACTCATTCTGTCTGGAGCAAAGTAACTCTGTATACAGATTAGCTCAATCTGTATATATTTTTCGCGCCATTTATGGTACAAAAAGTGTATAGGAGATGACTTACTGTATGGCTAGACTCGTCAGCTATATACGCGTTTCCAGCGTTGGACAAAAAGACAACACCTCTCTCGATGGGCAACAGGAGCGGATAGATCTCTATTGCAAAGCTACAGGGCATGAGATCGTCGCTCGTTATCGTGACGTTGAATCAGCCAGTGGAAGCGTCCCCCGCAAGAATTTTAAGCAAGCCCTGGAAGATGTGTACCACGACAAGGCTGACGGAATCATCGTTTATCGCCTTGATAGGTTCGCTCGTTCTGCAATCGAGGGGCTTAATGTCGCGGCAGAACTCAAGAATCGCGGTAAGCAGCTTGTCATTCTCAATCTTAATCTGGACACAAGTACTCCCATTGGAGCCTGTATTTATACCGTGATGCTCGCGTTCGCTGAGCTGGAACGTAACGTAATCCAGGAAAGGACCCAGACAGGAAAACAGCGCGTCCGTGATCGAGGCGGCTATTCAGGTGGTCGCCCTCCCTACGGATGGGACGCTGCCGAGGTTAACGGCGTTCGAACGTTGGTTCCGAACGAGATCGAGCAGCGCTGGCTTCAGCTGATCTGGCGGTGGCGTGATGAAGGATATAACTCTCACCAAATTTGGAAATTATTAAAGCACCACGGCGCACCAACGAAATCCGGCAAAGAATGGCAATGGAAGTGCGTCCGCAGGATAGTCAGCGGCGAACAGATGCTTGTACAATGGGCTAGGAAGAGAGATGGAGATCCTAGCAATCATGACCAAGCGAGCGGAGCTTAAAATCGCCCAGCTACAGGCGTATCACCCTGAAATTCTGTTTCGAATGAAGCGTTACGGAATAACTTCCGTTAGCGAGCTGGCGCGCATTGCTGACATTCCGGACAACACTGCTAGTCGAATACTTCGCGGAATTAATGAGCCGGGTATATTTACTTGCAAGCGCATTGCTGAGGCATTGCATATGTCTCTCGACTCCTTGATTGAAATATTGGAAGAACTTCACCGCCCATCGACTGGACAATGCTCCATAAATGGAGAGATAATTTCTGTAGACAAATCAAAAGAAAAGTCCAGGACTAAAACCTGGAGAAATGTCTAATCTTTTTCTGCCTAAAACCTTGCAAGGAGGCTTTTAGCGGACATGAATCTCTTCAAGCCAGAGCCGGACACAAAGGTGCCAGAACTTTCTGGCTGGTCCTGCAGAAGCTTTCACAGTCGAACTCTCGGAGAATCTCGTTGACAATCTCCTGGCGCCGACCCTTGCTTGCCCGGGGATGATAATAAACCGAAAATGTGAGCATGCCGTTCGAGCGAGATTGCCAGTAGGCTAGCTTTTCGGGGTTTAGGAGCTCTTCCTGCAGGTTGCAGCACTCGCCTATATCGACGAGTTCGAACTCATTATGGGCAAACGAAAGAATGGCATAGACGCCGCCCACCGGATTAACACCTCTCCAGTTAATCATCGGTCCTTGAAACGTGTAGGGTCCAATCAAAAAAGACATCAGAGTTTCCCGGCTTGTCTGGCCACCATAGATGGTGCGAATGGTAGCACTCGGGAAGATCGAGTCCATTAAAAGAGTAGACAAGTATTACAAAGTTGATGTTATTCTCCAGATGATTTCAAATCATGATTGAGTCGATCCGTTATAGAATCCTCTGAAGCATCCTGCGCAGATTTTCTTGCGCGCCTCTGGAGACCAATGATTTCTTTTATCGAATTCGGCAGAATCTCAGTAAATTCTCTGCTTAAACGAGCCTTGCACCTGGCAGCAATTGTTTTGCTCTCGAATCAAGTCGCTGCGCATGCCGACGAGCAGCTTCTTAGAGGATGGAATCAGCAGCTTCAGGCTGGGCGCCAGCTTATTCTGGCGCAGGATTACCCAGGAGCAGAGGAGTGTTTTCGCCGCGCCCTCGATCGGGCTCGCCTCTCGTCAGATGCCACAATTGACGATATAGCCGTTTGTGAGGAAGAACTTGCCGCGGTGCTCCAGTTGCAAGATCTCTTTGAAGAGTCTACGTCCTATTACAAGAAAGCCGTTCATCTTCTGGAAAAAGCACATGGCAAGCATAGCGACAAGCTTGTACCAGTGCTTCTTGCTCTCGGGGCTGTCTATGACAATGACGGTGATTACAAGATTGCTGCAAAGTATTATGAGTGGGCCGCGTCCATTGCAGGTGAAGGTCCGGGGGCAAACAGCATAAGTTTCGCCGATTGCGAGCATCGTCTTGGGCTTCTTCGCTTCAAGCAGGGTGATTCACGCGAGGCTGAGCGCCTGTATCTGCTTTCCGCAAATATTCTTCTTTCCCAGCAGTCGCTTCCTTCATCCGAGCTGCTTATGCAGGTGCTGGATGATTATGTTGATTTGATGGGCAAACAGAATGAACCGGGGAAGATTCTTGCCTCGGAATTCAATCGTGAACTTCTAAGAGATCGTATTGGCGCGTTGCCTCAGACTAAGGCTGTGCCTTCCTCGAACTGGAGCAAGGAAGTTTCCGCACGTCTGGCGCGAAGCAATCCGCCGAGATCAGAAGAAGAGAAGCGGATCTTCCCTGCTGGAGTTTTGAACTCGTCCGGTTCATCCGCTGCTGGCTCATCCGCTGCTGGCTCATCAATTAGCCCTGACAGGTTGATTCCGGACAGCGTGGCATTAGAACAGATCAATAGGCAGCGCGTTGATTTTTATGAGCGCATGATTGCAACGGACATAGATTCTCTTGGTGCTGAGCACCCAAGTGTTGCTCGCGATCTATCAGGATTGGCCTATGTGTATCTCGGTCAAAGGCAGTATGAAAAAGCCAAACCACTGCTTGAACGTGCATTGAAAATTTACCAATCAAATTATGGTGGCGACTCACTTCTGGTTGAACGCACACAGTCCTTGTTGGCACTTATCAGCGATGGCGGAAACGGCAGCTCATCAACAAATCCAGGCTCAGTTGTAAACTATGTGTCGACACTCCCGGCGATACCGTTGCAGGCGCGCTCGCTAGAAGCTGCTTTGCGTTTAAATTATCTTGCGTTCGTTAATTATTGTCATGGACGAATTGATACTGCGTCCAAATTTTATGCATGGGCATTGTCGAGCATTTCATCTGCGACCGGCGAGCAAAGCCCTTTGCTTGCTACATCACTATCCGATTACGGCCGGGTTTTGAGAAGCAGTGGTCAGCTTGCTAATGCTGAAAAAGTCGAAGCGGATGCGTATGCCATTTTGAAACAATCGATGGCGAAGCGCGCTGCAAGCCTTCTTCCTTAAAGATCCCGGGAGCGCCCGCTTCGCCTCTCCAACCCGCACTCGCTGCGCTCGCACGGGTCCCCATTACGAGGCTAGCTGCGGCTCGCCGGCTTATAATCCGGCCGTTAACGATGATTGTGTGGAGTAGAAGCCGGCGAGCCGCCGACGCTCCCGGGCTAGGTTAAGTGCGATCTTCGTCGATGGTTGAGTGCGGTCTTCGTTTAATTAGCTGGCTTCCAGGGGAGGCCGCGTTCGAGGTCGGGGAAGCCGTTCAGGTTGTATGGCACGGGAGCTCCGTTGTCTGCTCCCAGTCCAAATCCGCCATTGCTGCCGGGATCTGGTGGTGATGGCACCCAGTCATGCAGCATGCCCGGTGGAGGAGTTGTGAGATTTCTCCAGAGCCTGGCTCGGCGATCATCATCAGGATCGAGGCGATCTTTTTTCAAATCATCGCGAGCAGTATCCACGCGATTTTTATACATGGCGGCTCCAGAATATACCGGTGTCGTGAAATCGTCACGATAACTGTGCCGGCCAAAGTCCGTATCTATGAACGTTGAAGCGCCGTATTGTGAGCCATCAAATTTTTCACCGACGTTTGGAGTGCTGTTTCGTGAAGCTCCGCCGTCGTCAGGAGCATCATATTTGGTGTCACTCTTATCGTGAACTTTCGGCTTTCTTTTGTCATCATCAGGCTCAAGTTGCAAGAACTTTTCGTATCGATAAGCATCGAACAGGTGATCATCCATTTTTGGAAAATCTGGCGAGGTTTGTGCGCAGGCAGAAGAGCAATGTGTGAGCAAGACCAGGACCGGAATCCATTTGCTAATTTCGATCTTCGAGAAATTGAATTGATGAGCTGGAAACAAATTGCTGCCTGTGTGTCTGATCTTGAAGGAACTGAAAGATCATATCGCGAAGGCTGCTTTTGCAGACAGCGCTTTGCTTGACTAAACATTAATCATCTTGTTTTCTGCAAAGCGGCTCATGAATTCTAGTAAAATTGTAAGTCGCATTACGTGCGAAGTTTCCCTGACTTGCACTTTGAAAACGTACTTGGCGTCACTTGGTATCTGGCAAAACCTCTTATTACCACATGGTACTGAATATAGTTCTCAGGTGTTTTGTATTTGCCGTTATCGGTTCGATTGCCTGTCCCAACTTTTTGCTCTCGACAGCCTTTGCTGCCGGTCGGGAAGCGCCAGTACCCGACGTTCAATTTCAACCGATTCGCCCACCGAAAGCAGTCACCATTAGAGAAGCTGTGGCGGTTTCGCTGCGGAATTATCCAGCTATCAACAACAAGCTTTTCAAGCTGCGCGCCGCAAAGGCGAACGTGACTCTTGCAAAGACGCAGTATCTACCTAACTTGAATGTTGACATCCAGGAATCAGGAGTGACTGGAAATCGAATTGCCAGCGTTGTTATGAACAACGTGTCCGGCTTTGACACGGTGCCTGTAGACTCTGGTCCATCATCGAACCATCAGACATTTCGTCCCTACTTGAACAATTTGCAGGGTCTCAACCTGAACTGGTTATTGATTGATGGTGGCTTGCGCAAAGCGAACGACAAATTTGCTTATGCTGATGCAAGCACAGCCCGAGCAGACGTAAATCTCACCCGGCTCGATGTGGCGTTTGCTGCAGCAAATGCCTTTCTCGACGCGGTTGCCGCGAAGCAATTGATTCTATCAACGACGGCTGCGTTAGAGCATATGGAAGCGGCGAATCTTCGTGCACGCACCTTGGTTGCGCAGGGCATTCGACCTGGTGTGGACAACGCTGACTGGCAGTACGAAGTTTCCAAAGCAAAAATCTCAGTCATCAAAGCAGAAAAAGATGCACGGCTGAGTTTTGTTGAACTTGCAGAAAAGATGGGTGTCGCCTGGCAGGACATCGATATCATTTCTGATCCATTGATTCGCCGCCCGACGCAAGTGAAACCGGTGGGGCCGTTCAATTTGAATTCTCATCCACTTGCATTGATGAAGAACGCGGAAATTATTCGCTGGCGTGCAAAGCAAAATGTGCTCGACAAAGCGTGGCGTCCTCACTTGTGGTTGAACTCATCATTATGGGGTCGTGGTGGCAGCGAGAATACGGCTAATCCGATTCGTGATGTAGGCAACGGGCTTTTGCCGCAGGTATTCAATTATATGGTCGGCGTTTCCTACAGCTTTCCTTTTCTGGAATATTTTCCACTGAAAGCACAACGAGATCAGGCCCGCAGCAACGAGCTTGCGGCTAAAGCTGATTTTGATCTGGCTATGCAGATTCTGGAAAAAAAGGATGCACGTGCGCGCATCTTGCTTATGCAAACAAGCAAAGTTGCAAACGAAACACCCAGGTTGGTGGAGGCGGCGCAAGTCAGAGAGACCATGGTGTTTAAGCGCTACAGCACTGGTCTTACAAACATGGTTTCGCTTGCAGAAGCTGAAAAAGCGCTTGTTGAAGCAGAGGTCGAAGATGCTATGGCTCAGGTCGAAGTCTGGCGCTCGATACTTGCACTTGCATATGTTCAGGGAGATCTCGGACCCTTTATGCAACTTGTAGACATTGCCGAAGGCAACACAGCGGGGCAAAGGAGAGAGTAGCGAATCATGTGGATTATTGCATTTGCAATGAAGCGCCCAATCAGC
>JBIKOL010000151.1:0-21604 GCA_044358055.1 Obscuribacteraceae bacterium (SeqCode) | reverse complement strand
TGATCTACACTACTGGATCTAGGTCCTTAGGGGCGACACAGTTTTCTCCCCACTCTCTGTTCTTTCAGAACAGATGTAACCAATATACAAGGGGCGACGCCATGCGTCGCCCCTGCTCAGACCGGCAGTCCGGCCAACAAGAGCGTCGCTGGAACTCCAGACCTTAAAATCCTGTACCCGTAATAAGTTGACTGCATCCATGGGTATAAAGCTCTTATCGGACCGCGGTTTTCATATCTATGACTCTCGAGAAATCTGAAGGCGAAAAACCTCAAAAAGGCGCATCAGCGCCCGAGTCTTCGCAGTTGCAGGAGGCTCGGACGGAACACCATGCTGACACTCAGGTGCGAAGCAGCAAACCTGAAACCGTTAACGCGCGAGAAGAAGCAATGTTTGCTTCTGGATTTAACTTTAAGCACACTGACACGCAGCAGCCAAATTCGGAGAAAAATAAAGCAGCTGCGGCTGGGAAAGACAACAAAGAACACAAAGCCGACGAAAAGGGAGCGCTCGATTGCAATCAGCCCATCGCGGCAAAACCAAATGCGCCAAAGATGAGCGACATGGAATCCATCATTGATGGTTCTCAAAAGTACTGGGAAGATCTTGGAAAGAAAGGAAAAGAGGAAGGCGGAGTTTCAGGCAAAATCGATTCCTTGACCGCTTCGGTGATGGGCTCAGGAGTGGACGCATTCAAAGCAGCACACAATCTGGTCAACGAATATTTCCCTGAAGGCATAGATAAACAATCGCGTTCTTACTGGGATCAACTCAAGAGCGAAGGCAAGCAGGAAGGCGGCGTAGTCGGCAAAGCCAAGGAACTTTCAGCAGGTCTGATGAACGGCTTCCTTGACCTGAGCAACATCGGTAATGTTGAAGATGGCAGCAAGAAAGTTGCGAAGGATCTTAACGACGGTGTTCCCGTTGACAAACTTAAAAGCGACGCCACATCTCTGGGTGTTGATACGGCACTTGCAGCAATGACTGTAATTCCTGGAGTAACGGGAATGAAGGGAATGCTTGAGGGAGGCAATCTCTACAGGACGGCTCGAGCAGGTACGGAAATAGCCGGCATGGCCGCATCAGAAACGCGCGCGGCAGCAAATGTCGCAGGCAAATTGATGGAAGCTTCAGCCGAATCATTGCCTGCCGCCGGTGAGAAACTCGGAAAAGGAACCATTGAAGGTTTTGTCGGCAAGTTGAAAGACGTCGCGAAACAATACGGAATTGAGATCAAAGAAGGAGGCATGGTTGGCGAAAGCAAAGGCGGGATGAACGCAATCGAGTACAGCAGCAAAGCCGGCGGTCCGCACGAAGTCGTTCACCTGGCTCAGCAAATACAAACTCGTGCCACCGCCCTCGAAACCACCGCGGCTCAACTTGGAAAAGATGTAAGTCAGCTTACTCAAGCAGAAAGAGCGTCTGCTTTTGAGAACATCGTCAAACCGTTCGAGAATGGCGCCTACAATCAACACGAAATGTGGGCTGGTGCAGCTCACTCGTGGGGCAAGACAAGCGCAGCATATCGAGACGTCGTCGAAGCAAACTGGAAGAGTTTTGAAAAAGCACTCACTCGAGGAACGGTGCCCGAAACCATAGTAAGCGCAGCCGACCGGGCATATGGCTCACTAGCCAACTGGCTCGGACGAAGCCAAATGGAAATCGCAAAAAACCTCGCATCACCAACTGCGATGATCATCAAAAAAGAAATCGACTGATCGCAAAGCGATCCCGGGAGCGCCGGCGGCTCGCCGGCATCTATAAGGTAGAAATCGATCTGGTCGGAGTAAAGCCGGCAGGCTGCCGGCGCTCCCGGGGCGTCCGCTCTTCGCGCACTGTTGTTCCTGAGCACGTCGTTATGCGGAGCAGATTACAACACGCCGATTTTGTTCTTCGGTAAATTAGCTCCGAGCGAGCTAAGCGTTTGATACATCAAAGCAGCAACTTCACCTCGGGTTGCAAGCGCATTAGGCCGAATCTGCGCGGCGTCCGGAAAGTTGGCTATGATATGTGCCTGCGCTGCAGTAGCGATCGCATCAGATGCCCATGAAGGAACAGCTTGTTTGTCACTGTACGGATCGAGTGCATTGCTATTCGGAGCAACATTGCTATGCAGCGCCTTGGCGAGAATGACCAGAGCCTGTGCGCGTGTAAGCTTATCTTCAGGATGGAATGTTCCATCAGGAAATCCGCCAACCAATCCTGCATTTGCTACAGCGGCAATCGATGCTGCAGCCCAGTGCGTTGCTGGTACATCGGTGAAATTATTTCCGGCAGCAGTGGTCGGCAGATTGAGCGCGTGAGTAACGATGGACGCAAATTGCGATCTCGTTATTTCTGCGTTCGGTTTGAAAGTGCCATCGGGAAAGCCGCCAATTACAGCCCGGCTGGCCAGCTCATTTACATAAGGCTGGGCCCAGTAGCCGGCGACATCAGCAAAATCTTTTGAACTCACAATCGGCAAATTGATGGACGGTGTTTGTGGTGCCGGAGCAGGTGCTGCGCCATAGCCACCTCCAGGTCCACCCTGAGGCATGCGCGACTGCCTGTCGATGAGATAATTCAAGCGGTCTAATCCAGACGCGAGCTGTTGCACCTGCGCAGCAGTGATACCACCGACGGAGGCTTTGTAAGCCTGCTCAAGGGTGCCCATTTGTTCGAGCTCGAAATTGTAATCGGAAGCAATTGCCGGTGAAAAAACGCCAGCAGCAATAAGTTCTTTAATCTTGTTATCAAGCTGAGCTCGCTTCAAATCAAGCTCTGCAGTGCTCACCGGCGGCACACCTGCAGGGCTCACCGGCGGTGTACCTGCAGGGCTGATCGCCACGGCTGCCAACTTAGCATCGAGATGGGCTTCAACTGCATCCAGTTGCGATGCAATCATTAGCACCTGGCTACCCGTCAAAATATTTCCCGTGCCCATGAATGCACTTTGTTTGGCCGCTACCTGATCAAGTTCAGCTTTAATCGCTGCAGAATCAGCAGCACTTAGTTTGCCGCTGGCAGTCGCATCAGTAATACGTTGTTGAATTGTACTGCGTCTGTTTGTGAGCTGAGGAATTGCAGATTCGCCAAGCTTGACTTGCTGGTCGACATGCGCCTGCACCGTATTTAACTCAGTGGCTAATACTTCAATTTGTCTGGGAGTCAACGTACCACCAGTTTCCGCCTTATATGCAGCTTCCATGTCAGCGACATGTTGCAACTCCGCTTTGAGAGTAGTTGCATCTTGTGCCGTGACTTGCCCCGAAGCTAGCGCGTTCGAAATCTTTGCTTGCAGCTGCGTCTGTAATGTATCAACATCCGGAGTTGAAGCAAGCTGATTGTTCACAGCTTGATCGATCTGAGACGAAATTGAATAAATGTCGCGAGTAAATTGTAGATTCTCACGGAAACTCATTCTGCGATTTGCAGCCTTCGCAGCAGTCTCTGCATCAGCAATTAGTTTTAGTTGTGCGCGGAAATCAGCTGCTTGAGAAGCTGTCAATTTACCGATTTTTAAGGCTTCTGTAACTTGTGTCTCAAGGGCAGTTCTCTTTGCTTCAAGATCGGCCCAACCAGTCACCGTCACCCCAGCGTAATTTTTGAAACTATCGAGAATACTATCTGCGAAAACAGGAGTTGACACGATTGAGAAACACATCGCCAGCAATACTAAGTTTTTCGCTTGTCTCATAATTACTTTAATTACTCCTTTGAATCAGACCCCGCTTGACGCCCATAGAATGAAGCGTTGCATGTCTCAGGGTAATTTTAGCCAAGGAAAGCGCTATAGAAATTAATGGCAATGGTTTTTGCTAGTTCTCGACAACAGAAAAAAAAGAAAAATGTTGTAGCTGCGGCTTGCCAACCGCCCAAAAGATTCGTGAAAATTTCTCAATCACTTGCAATTTTATTGGATAGCAGAACGCAAAAAGAGAGAAAGGAGCACTTTTTGGTGCTCCTTATCATTTCAGGTATGCGCTCCCTGAAATATTGAGGCGGCGCTCCCATGGATAGCTAAACTTCCGGGGATAGCTGCAATCGCTATCTGGCGCCAGCTAGTGCCGGCATTTTGCGTTCCGGAAGCGGGTACGACATGATTTCCATCAAGAGTTCAAGACGGGTTCCACCAGCAAGCATTGGCAATAAGCTAGGCAAGCTGTAGTAGTCGCCATTGAACTTAAATGTGTCAACAGTCATACCTTCTGCACTCAAAGCGCGTTCCAGTTGATTGGAAGTTCCACCAACCTGAACGATGATCACCGAGGGTTCGACTCCCAGTTCCTCTCCGTATTTCTTCAGAGTAGGAGCCAGGTGTGGTGCCTGGTTTTCTTCCTGGTCGGTAACCATGATGATTTGCTCGACCAGCTGCTTGTTGCGTCGCATCACTTCTAACGCGACACCGCAGGAAGTACCACCACCGGCAACGATGCCCTTGAATGCTTTTTCCCAGTGAGAGAGTTCAGTTTTTCCTTTTGTGTCGATGCGGTAAGACATAGTGTCGAAGGCATAAACGTAAAGGTCTGACTCGCAAATAGGAGCAACAATCGCGGCGATTTGCTTTCCGACTTCGATTGCCACAGACATTGATCCGCTCTTGTCGATGTGCAGAGCAGTTGGGCGCATGATTTTCGCCTTTGATTTGATCTGCTTGTCACCAACAGATTCGACCTGCTTTGCCATTTCTTCGTCGAGATCCGCAGACTTGAGAGCCTGTCTTGTTTTTAGAGCAGACACTCTCTTGTCAGATTGCGCTTCTTCGAGCTTTGCTTCAATTACTTTTCGCAGTGAAGCATTTTCCATTGCACCACGCTTTTTCAAGCTAGCCAGATTGTTGATCACTTCCTGTGGTGTCATTGCGCACACAAGTGCAGCAAGAACCGAAGGTGTAAGCTGCTTCAATCCGGAGATTGCAATACGATATGGAATATCGTGTTCGGCGATAAGCTTGGCCTGCTCAGTCGGATCGCTTGCTTTCGCCAGAAGCTTCAGCACGTGCAATTTGCTGTCTTCTGGAGGAGCATTGTCGAAGAGAACCTTTTGCGCGTAATCACCCGGCTTGATGCGAAGTGATGCGTAAAGTGTCTTCAGTGGTTTACGTGCGTGCAAAACAACCTTGTCGAATGCGTCGCGATTTGATTCGCGCTGGCGCAAATAATGTTCGATTGTAGTTTTGACAGAACGTGGAACAGATGGCGCAATTCCATCTACTTTCTTTCCGTCTTCAACGTGCCCCTTGATCATACCGAGAACACGCTCTACTTCGTAAGGAGGCATGGTCTGCAGCATTGATAATCCAGCGCTTCGGAACTCGTCTGAGAAACGCGATGTGGACATGAACGCAACGAATAGCTGCTTCAAGTCACGCACAGTACCATTGTCGACGTACCATGCAGCGAGATGTCCGAAGAATAATGGGTCGCGCTCGTGGACGTGACGGAATAGCGGAATAAACGGAGCTACCTGTCTGTGTGGAGTGCGCAGCAAGGAGTTCATAATGATCAGGCGGAAGTCCTGCTCTGATGCATTTGCGCTCTGTCTAATCAAATCTTCGAACATGATCGCCTCCTGGTGACTAACCGTTGAGACCTGTCTTCTTCCGGACCGTGGATTCCTGCTATTTTGTTGTGCCCGGATTCGTCTGGGTTGAACTGTATTTGGGGTACGCTGCTGCGGGGCTTGTGAGCTTTGGGGTTGAGCTGTGGAAGGCTCTCCCAGCCTGGCGATTGCAGTGCGAGCCAGCTGGAGAGTTCTGGCTGTAAAAACAGTAAGAGCCTCAAAAAAGCGCGACGTCGAATTCATGTTCTCACCCCCTTTAATAAAATGGATCCGATATATTAGGAGCCGGCGAGCCGCCGGCGCTCCCGGGCTTCGGCATTACTTCCCGGTCATAAATTAGAGCTCCGATTTTCATATTGCTGCGGCTCCGCGCGAACGCTGCGACTCCTTAATACGAGGCTGCAGCTCTGCGCGAACTTCGCGACTCCCGATTACAAGGCTGCAGCTCCCCGGGAGCGCCCGCTTCGCCTCTCCAACCCGCACTCGCTGCGCTCGCACGGGTCCCCATTACGAGGCTAGCTGCGGCTCGCCTGCTTATGAACTATCGATCCGGAATTTATGTTCACGTGCTAGGCCTTCCCTGAGGGACGTGGTAGATTGAAGGTACGCCTGTACTCAAACATCCAGAGCCTACAAACTTGGTAAACGTTTCGTGCTCCGGTAACTTGTACAGGTCCTTTTCTTTTTGAAGATCTTTTTTTCCTACGAAGCATTGCATCGCCAGCGCAGTTGATTCTGCAAAAGATTCTTCAATTTTTTCGCTATAGCTAAAGCCAGTTCCGGGGACCACAGAAGTCTTGTCAGAGTGGTCCCCGGACTACCGCCAGAGTCACCGCTGCGAGCATGCACAGCACACGCTGTTCGAACGGCTTGGGTTCGTTCGATTGCGTTATGCTTTGCAAACTTGCTCGTCAACCAGGAGCGGTGCTGCTGGCGCAAATTCTACTGCTTGTACGAGTTAACAGAGCTGTTTTTTGTTGGTGGAGGGCTCTGCCCCCGAAGGCGGATTTGAACCGCACTAGTTTTACAGACTAGCTACCAGATTGTAAGCTCTGCATGTTTGAGTACAAGCAGTAATTTGATATTAGATCGAACACGCCGATCTGTCAATAGGTTTTGCCACCATATTTGATACCACTATTCCGGCAGCACAAGAGCGCGCATTGCCAGGCAAAGCGCGCTAAATAAAAGGAGTATGCGATATAGTCTCTCGATGTGTTCGATCTGGATTTGTCATACCGTTTAACGGCTGGATTCCCGATCGTTTAAATCGATTTTGTGTATAACTACTCACTAAAGATCTCCTTAAAAGAGAATTGCCTGTACGAGTTGTAGGAGCTAGTTTTTAGTGCTCTACCGTTCTGAGCTACAGGCCCTTATGGCGGACCTGGCGGGATTCGAACCCGCGACCTCTCCATTGACAGTGGTTGTAAGCTTCTTCTGTTAGAGTACAGACATGATTTGATCTTAGTTCAAAATATCAGACGTGTCAATACCTTTTGGTATCATATTTAGTGGCACAATTTTTTAAAAGAGGAGCACGCGCTCAGCCAATTGCTCAGCGCGTGTTGGGATCGATCCATGTTATGTTGCGTGCCGCACTATAACCGACACAGCGCAACCTCCTCGTGCCTGAAGTAAATCCGAATGTACAAGTCGCTTGAGCTTTATATTCAAGTGCTCTACCAATGAGCTACAGGGCGTTCATCGCCCTGACGGGAATCGAACCCGCTACCTCTTCCGTTCTAGGGAAAAAGAATGATTGTATGCTCCCACAGTTTGAGTACAGCCGGTAATTCTGATATTACATGAGCGAATAATATCTGTCAATAGTTTTTGATACCGTATTTGGTATCACTTTTCCTTCAGCACAAATAGCGCTTCAGCCTATGCTGAGCGCCTCATGAAGGATCATATTTTTATTGGAACTGCCGCTATGTTTTTTCTGCTCCGGCAAGCGACCTGTGCTTCCACTCGGTGTCCACGTGACGTTGTTCGTGACGCCTGCCGGCATGAGCCTTCCCTCTGGTTCGCCAAAATTTGCACGGCAAAAGCTGGAGGCATATGCAGCGGATTTATTTATTTTGTCCACACTAACCTCCTTTGAGTGAAATGAAGCTGTACAAGTCGCGAGTGCTTTGGATATTCACCAGGATTTGAACCCGGTACCAATCGTTTCAAAGACGACTGCTCTACCAATGAGCTATGAATGTATGCACTTCCGGTTGGAGTACAGCCCAATTTGCATCTTATCGAAACAGCTTGATTGCTGTCAATACGAAAAAGGTCATTGATCAATCAATTTCGTGATTAATTTGCAAATCGCCAAGCGTAATCGAGTAATTACGTTTTTCATCATTGAGAAAATAATTTACAAGGACTTCACTGGCGACGGCGACAACCATCAATATAAGATTGCGCGCAAGCGGGTAATCGCAGACATCCAGCCCCGCATCGCTTGGAACACGATAGTTCTCGTTCCAGCGAATTTCACCGTAGCTTTCATTTACACCAGTATGCAAACAGGCGATTGAATGCTCTCGGCAAAAATCGTAAACGAGTTTTCTTGATGCGGTGTTGTCGAAAGCATCGACTACCAGTTTGGCACCCTTCAAAACCTTGCCGACGTTACGTTCCGTTAGTTCTACGGATTGCACGCTTATCTCTTCTCCGACTTCACGGAAAATAATGTTGCGCAAAATGTCGGCCTTTTTTCCGCCGACGTCATCTAATGAATAGACTTGAGTTCCGACGTTTTTTTCTTCTACACGATCTTTGTCGATTACGGAAATCTTGCGGAAGCCGCTGCGGCAGAGGTTCACCGCGAGGTTGGAGCCCAGGGCTCCGGCACCGCAGATGAGCAGTTCTGCAGATGCGATTTTTGTCATTGCATCTGGACCGCGGAAGACTTGTTCGTGTTGGAAGCGTGCCATTTGGATCGGTCTCCATTTTTTGAAGCGTATGCCCCGGGAGCGCCGGCGGCTCGCCGGCTCTTGCTCCGCTTTTAAACAGATTCTACGAAAAGCTTCGGAGTAGAAGCCGGCGAGCCGCAGCTAGCCTCGTAATGGGGACCCGTGCGAGCGCAGCGAGTGCGGGTTGGAGAGGCGAAGCGGGCGCTCCCGGGTGAACAAAATATTCCCTCAATTGGAACTATATACTCGGAATTTATTGGCCCAGATAGGCAATCAAGAATTTCTTATCGAAGATTACCACCGGCTTCACTTCACGCGGATGCTCCCCTGCAGCCCCGTACACCCAGGCGCGTGCCCCCTGGCGCGTGGCGATGACGCAAAGCAATGATTTGCCAAAACAAAAGGTCCAGGCGTCCATTGTGCGATCATCCCGCCCGCTTGGTTCGAGACATCCTTCCGGGTGCGTATGGTAAAAACCGAGCACATCACCTTTGGCTTCCTCTCGCTTCAATACGCGCTCCCCATCAAACAATACAGAAGTTTCCTCCCCGCGCGTCTTCCAGCTCATACGCGCAAAGAGGATTCCATTCTGCACTTGGCCCAACAGGACGTACGCGATTTCTTTAGTCGTAATAGTATCCGTTTTCCGCTTCACGCAAAACACCTACCAGACTCGAAAGATCAAAATCAGCATCCCGCCCGGACAAACATATGCCCGCGCTTACCACGCTCAAATCATTTTTGTTGATTTGCACGACGTGCAAGCGGTCGCCTACATTGAAACGCACGGATACATTAGTATCAGATCCATCCTGATACCAGAAGCGATCCAGCCGCGCACCAGAGTGTTCAAGCGCACGAGCTATTCGCGTTCCATCATCAAGTTGCTCCGGCCTGTCTTTCGTTTTTTCGAGCCAGAGCATTTTATACACGAGTTTTTCCGATGGAACCATTCCCTTGCATTGCAATTTCTCAGTTTCAGTTTCATTTGCGAGCGCCTTGCGCAATTGTCGAGCAATTGCAGGATCTCTCTTGCGATCGATGCTCTCAAACCAGAAAGAAGCTCCATCAAACCGGCAGTTCGCGGTCTCGAATGAAGCGGCACTACTGTCGCCAAGTAAAACCGGGACGGGACCACTCAATTGAATTTTTTGCGTTCCACTTCCAGCGCCAAGAGCCCACCAAATGCCATCGAACTTATCGATAAGCACAAGGCGAATACGTGGAAAAAGCCCGAGATAAGCCTTCACCATAGATAGTGGCGCAGGCTGAACAAAAGCCGCCTTTCCCGGAGCGACTACTTGCATGATGCCGTAGCCTTCAGGGCAGGAATTGATGCTCATCTCGTAAACGATGCCATCAAGCCTCAGTCTAACTTTCCCGCCCCCTACGTAGGGAGCGAGAAAAGTTTGACCGTGCAATTCTTTTTCTTGCTTTGCGATTTCGGAAACGATTGCCAGAGGATCGAATCGTTTCTTCTTTTCTGTCATCCGAACACCGCTTCTGGGCGCAGTGTGATATTGCCATTTTCATGGCGTTCTACCACTGTGTTACGCAGCATTGCGGGTGCGATTTCCATAAAAGTCGCCACGGAATTTCGAATTGCTTCATCAGGCGATGCAGCATTTACGCCCAGGAGATCAAGCGCGATGTCGCGACTGCGTCCCTGGACGCGAACGTGCAGTACCGGACCTCTGGCTGTGTCCGTCTCGATTCCGCTCGCGGCGTTGTATAGCTTGTTTGGATCTTCTGCCATGGCGAATCCTCCCGTTGGCGGGGTAGTTGTTTCATACTAGCAGACGCATGTATTTAGCGCTAGCGTATTTTCCATCGCGCGCAATGATTTGTCCAACTTATATAATGAGAATGTGGAACTCTTGCAGGTAGTGGCGGTGCTTACATTTAAAGAGCTTTGCTCACTCAGACCAACAATTTGTGCATGCACTCTCCTTGGCGTTTTACTGCTTTGCGCCTCAGCATGCGCTGCAGATCAGCAAGCCGCAAAAAATTCAAAAAGCACTCCAGCGAAACAAATAATCATTCCCGGTTGTGAGAACATTCAGACTAAAGATTCAGCAGAGATAAACAGCGCTTACCCTAATAAGAATACAGAAACGTGCCAGTTGCTTTTTAAGATACCGAGCGAGAATTTGGACTGCACCAAGGACGACGGATGGTAATCAGCCCATTGCTTCCGCGCATTGCATCTCCGGATCTTGTTGATGAGATAATGCTGGAATTCCCAGATCTTCCAAAGTTTGCCAAAAATAAACCGCACGGAGTCACACAGTTCGCAGAGAATTCAATCATTGATTGAGACCGCTTTGCCTTCAATACAATAACGCTTTGCAAAGCGCAGACGACAAAAGGTGGACTCAATGTATATGAACAGCTTTTCAGCTGCGCTGCTACGTTTAGTGGGATAAGTCCCATTTTGCAATCAAGCAGGTTCTGGCTTAATTGAACTGCTTGCCCCCCAGGCGCTAGTCAGGAAGAAGGAGACAGCACAGTGGATAGCGAAGCCTGTAACGTGGGTAATTTAGTCACAACATTGGACCACAAAATTGAAGACGGTAATGTCGGAATCGAATTTATCGATATGGTTGATCAGTGTCGTGCAGATTTGAAACATGCCGGAATGGGTCACGATGAACGCGAAGCAAAATTGTTTGACATTCTCGGTCAAGTTCAAAAGAAAGAGCAGAAAGGAATAGGGTTTGACCTTGAAGCCATCGAATTTGATCCCGATGGAAACGTGCACATGCGTTTGAACGGAACAACTGGAAAGTAGTAATAAAGTTTCGCTTGCCTAAAGATTGCCTAGAGCTTGCTCAACGTTGCAGCATCTGCGAATTCCATCTTTACAGACAGATAGGTTCGCTGTCCTCTCGCCTGCTTACATATTAATGGCTGAAATAGGCTGCAAATACCTCAGATAACCGCCTGGTATCGGCTCCACTTGCAACTCGCCAGAATAGCATGCTACTGTAGTGTAAGGTAATCCCAACCCAAACAACTCAGCAAATGAATTCTCAACCAAGCGAGTTTAAATATATTGTTCTTGATCCGGCAGGTACGGCTTTCATCGAAGGCACCACTCTTAAGGTCAGGGAATTAGTATTGGAACACATTGCTTATGGGTGGTCAGCAGAGCAGTTGAACAAAGAGCACCCCTATTTGCGTCTTTCGCAAATACATGCGGCGCTCGCTTATTACTTTGATCGAAAAACTCAAATTGATCAAGAGATTCAACTTGAGCTTGACCTTATCAAAAGGATGGATGCGCAATGGCAATCCAGAAATGCGGAGCTTGTGAATAGACTCAAGGAAATGCGATCTAAATCCTGATGGTTTTGCGCTTGTATATGGATGTCCATGTTCCAAAGGCCATTTCAATTCGGCTAAAACTAAAAGGCATAGATGTTTTGACCGCCCAAGAAGATAATGCGACGCTTTTCGCCGATACTGACCTGCTGGCACGAGCAACAGAACTCGACCGGGTTCTTGTTCACCCATGATACTGACTTCCTCAAAGAGTCTACTGTTTGGCAGTGCGCCGGCAGAACTTTTGCTGGAATAATTTACGCCCATCAAATGAGCATCGGAATCGGGCGATGTGTCGAAGAGCTGAGCTTAACGGCTCAAGTGCTCGAGGCCTCTGAAATGATAAACCGGCTCCTTTTTCTACCCCTCTAACCTGTGAACAACAATCATGTTTTCGAATCTGCTAATTCAGCCTGTCGACAACTGCTTGAGCGTACTGCGAAAAATTCGACCGCAGATCGCGGTCTGAAATCCTGCACTCATAGTCTGGTGCAACGCCCACATTCTCAATGGGTCCGAGCAGCTTACCATCATGAGAAACACGTTCTCCTAGCGTGACAGTGTAAGTAAATCCATCTAGAAGATCGTCGTCGTTTATTTTACAATGCCGCTGATCGCAACCGCCACCAGCAGTGGTGACACCTAAGAGTCGCCCCCTATTATTGTCCTTAAAAATCGCCGCGGCATATTCCGCAGCGGAAAAATCCAATTCGTCCGTCATCATTAGCATTTTTCCCGAGTATCGCTCCCCTTCACTGGGTCGAACCCACTGTTCCAATTCGCCGATCGGACCGCACAAGTGTCGTTCGGGTCGCCGTTTTGCATCCTCGATGAGGAAGTGCAAAAACTCACGATAATCATCGGCAATTGCTTTCGTTCTTGGCATGAAGTTCAAATTATCGCGAAACAGCGGATCGTTAGCCAGCACTTCTCGGGCTTCCGCGTCTGTCGTAGTCTTGGCCAAGCCCTCTGCGGTCTTTTCAAAGTCCGAGATTTTTCCAAACCCCACTACCTCATTTCTGTCAACGAGAAAGCGCTGCAAAGGCGCCCGCATGGGCTTCTCAACAAATCTCGAAAGCAGGGTAAATGCGAAGAGAAAATGTCCACCACCATTGCCGGTTTCATCGAGAACAACAGCCTGCACTTTATGCTCATTGAATTTCGCAACAGCTTTGTCTACTTCTTCAATTGCGCGAAGCCGCTGCTCGGGCTTAAGTTCGAAGGTATGAAGTCGCAGGTAGCCAAACGACTTGCCGTCTCGTTGAAAAACGTAAGCGCGAAACAGGCTTTCTGTTCCAGCGTCCCAAACTATATTGCCGAGAGGCGGAAGAAAACCATTGCGTGTCTTTCCCCAGAACGGGCAGCGAGATGGCGGGTGCTCGTCGTCGTCCAGCCAAACAAGGGTTTCTGACTTTAGCTCAGGATTGCTGCCTCTACGAAACGTCAACTTTACCTGACTATCTTTAGGCGGCAACTCAACAAAATCAGAATTAGCTCGGAAGGTCAAAAACCATTCAGCAAAACTCTGTTCAAAGTCAGGAGTAGAGTGCCATTTTAGCGTGGTCCTGACTCTTGAAACCGCATCAGCTGTATCAATACCATCGAAACTCAGTACTTGATCACCGGGTCGTAAGATCGTCTTCACCGATGGCTCGACCCACGCAACATAGTATCCACTTTTTGTTTTCTTGATGTGTACACCGAGCCAAACGGCACTTCCGCCTCCTTTGAAAATCGGATGCGAATGAATATCGCGGAGGTTTGCAAAAAAGTCCAGGACACTGGCTCTTGAGAGATGATTCGTGCGCAAGCGCGCTATCTGTTCGGAAAGGTTCCATCCAAACAATTGTTGCTTATACGCAGCCGGCGCATAATCAGTCGAGAACGTTCGCTGAATCTGAGCAATCACCTCGTCTTGAGAAGACGCCGCTGCCAACACCGAAACAGCAACTGAAACGCTGATACCCAGCAGACAAAGGATACTGCTCGCTCGTCGAAGATTGCGGCTCAAGAACACAGCTCTATTACTGCCACCTGGTTCAAATGTTGGCTCGCGTTCCACGAATCGAGGTCCACGCTAGACGGTCACGAGGCGGGCCAGTGTAGCACCTTCCCCTCTCAAACGCTAAATGTCCCGCAATCAATCAGCTGACAACCGCCAGGCATTGCTTGGCAGCGCGGACAGGCAGCGTACTACACGCGCAATGATTATTGTGAGACTTCCATTACTAATTTCATCTCGAATCAAAATGTCGCACTAAACATAAAAAGTGAAAGAACGATGCCCGAGGGCACCGTTCCGTTCACTTCATGGATAAGAGATTGAGGGAATCTCTTTTTAAAACTTTCAGCCGCTTCTCAATTTATTGGCTCGCTCAGCAGCATCCACCGGTCTATCTGCATAGCGGTGTATGTATCCGCTGTCTGCTCCGGTGACGTCTTTTGCTGCTTCACGGAACGATCGCAGCGCGAGATCGTATTCTCCAAGCATCTCGTAACAAGTTCCAAGATAATAATCAGGAGCTTTGTAAAAATTTGAAGGCAGTTCTCCGGGAAGCGCAGGAGAAAACTCCATCTGGGGTTCCTTCGCGGCAAGCAGATCAACCAGCGCTTTATCCGGTCTGTTCAACGCCAAATACAATCTTCCACGTGCAAGTCTTGCATCACCTGATGCCAGATTCAGGTGAATCGCCATATTCAAATCGACCTGAGCTCTGGCGTAATCAGCAAGGTCGAGATAGCAAATCCCGCGTTCGCAGTATAACTTCGCGGACATCGGATCCGCCTCGATTGCCTTAGTCAGATCCACTACAGCAGCCTTCGTGCAACCCACTGTTCCATACAAGTAGCCGCGGTTGTACAGTGAGTTAGTATCTCTGCCGTTACGCACAATGTTTGTATTCAGCGTCGTGAGAAAGTCGATGAGCTTGTCACCCATATGCGTACCTTGAACTTTTGATTTCCATGTCGCCAGTGCAATTGCTTCGCTTTCATACTCTGCTTTGGTCATTGAGCTGATCGGTGCAAGTTCTGACTGCTGCTCGGCGGTGGTTTCTTCAGCTCCGGCAGGAGGAAGGCAAAATACGTATGTTAGCGCTGCCGATAAAACGCAAGCCTGGCAGATTTGATGCATGAGTTGGGATATCCTGGATTTTTCGTTGCCAGGGCGAGGCATGGCCTCGCTCCTACACATAGTTTTGTTTACGGCGTCGCCCGAACTCATAGCTTTGTTTACGGCATCGCCCGAACACATACCTTTGTTTACGGCATCGCCCGAACACATAGTTTTGTTTGCAGCGCACTCATCGTTATTCACGTTAATTGGACGTTTCATGGTTTCGTCCTTACCAAATTTTGCCGTTGCCATCTGACACTTTTGAAAAGGAGCACTCCGAACTTGTGGTCTGGAGTATTTCAAGCCCGGAGTGCTCGCTTGCTTCGCGCTCCTTCAACGCGAATCGTTTCTTATTACCCAAATTGCTGTCCACGCTTCCATACTAGAAAGAACTGATGGAGCGAGAATGAAAAATATGGAGAGATTATGGATGACAATTTAAAACCTAAGAGATCCGCCTTTTTAGGGGCGGATCTCTCAAGGGTTTTGCTTCGGAGAAAATTATTTGCTTGAGCGAGCGGGCTCTATTTTGGTGACTTCCACCAGGCGGGAAAGTTCCTCCAGCTTTTCAACCGTGATTCGAGCAATCACGCTATGGTCGTTTTGGCTTGTAATCACGGTTTCCAGCCCCAGAGCTTTCAGTTTCTGCAGTGTGGATGCGGAAAGATCGGTCAAAGTGAGCTTGATTAGAACTTTTCCATCGCTCAATTGCACACCGCTGACCTTTGCATTCTTGTTGCTCTTTAGTGAATTCAACAGATTGCTCAGCGTCTCGTCCATCTTTGAAGAAGACGAAGCTTTCTTTTCTGCTTCCTTCGGATGAGCTTGTGCTTCAGCTTTCGGTTTTTGCTGTGCTGTCGTTGTGGGAGCCAGGCTGGGTTTAGGCGTCGGAAGCGGGGGAGAAGGCAGTGAAGAGGCACTGAATTCTGTTGGTGTTGCATAACCACGCCCACCGCAGCTGTGCACCACAGAAGGTGCTATAGCTATCGGTCCGCTGCTCCAGGAATTGCCTGCTCGTCGCACAGTAGGGAGTGCCATCCCACCAGCACCACCACCGCCACCATAGGCTTGCAAAGTTTTGTTCATTCCGGCTGAAGGCATTGAACGATAGTCATGCACGATAGGTCTTTCATCGCTAAGTGTCTCCTCCCGAGATACGCCGTCCGGCATTTCCACAGGCACATCCACGGTATGGCTTTCAGCACTTTTGGTGACACGTTTTTCTTCCACAGCAACAAATGATGTGTACTGAGTCATGATGTGATAATCGAGCGCAGTCTTTACTATTTCATCCTGCAGTTCTTTGTTTATTTTACCTTGCTGGGCCCCATACCAGTCTTCGGACATGAGTCGATCTACTTTAGCGCGCGCCCACATGGGTTTGATTACTTCATTTGCTGTTTGCTTTTCTGGGAACACTACTTTGAGATCTTGCTTGTACGGCTTGCCACCGGCATATCCGGTCAATGTAATAGTGCCTGCGCCTGGCTTCAAATAACGTCCTTTGATATACAGGGGTTTCTGCGCCCAGACATCAGCAAGCTCATGCGGATAAATGTCTTTTACTTCAAGATCATGGTAGTCGACCTTGACGTCAGTTAGCAATGGCGTGCTAATACGATCGTAGAACTTCTTGCCCACAGTCTCACCAGGGCTGTTCAAAAGAACGTAGTCAGCTTCGCCGCCGCCTTCACGGGCGATACCATCTATGAGGAACCGATTGACACTGTTTCCGGTGCCGAATGAAAACCAGCGAGATTTACCGCGGTATTTTTTGATCATGCCCATGATTTCCATGTCGTTTCCAACATAGCCATCAGTCATGAATGTGACAATGCGCAGGCGATGATCATCGTTCGGCATTGAGCATACCTTTTCAACGGCTGGAGCCATCCATGTTCCACCATTTGCATACAAATGAGAAATGAAGTCTTTGGCTTTTCTCTTCATCTCGGGGCTGGCGATTTGCGGGCGTTCTGAAAATTCCTTCTGTCCGCTGCTAAATGCTACGACCTGGAAAGTATCGTTACTGTTCATGTGATCCACAATATACGATAGGGTTTCCTTTGCTTTCTCCAGTGGCGCTCCATTCTGCGAACCAGAGCAGTCAACCAGGAAGACCATTTCCTTTGGTGAAACTTCCTCCGGCTGCACCTTCTTTGGCGGCATTAGCATCAAAGAAAAGAATCCGGACTTGTCGTCGCGATGTGTCAGGCAACCGCTCTGAATCTTCTCGCCTGCGACTTCCCATTTCAGAACGAAATCCTTATTCGGAATAGTTTCCTTATTGGCTAGTTCGACATGTGCATGCGTTCCTTGCTGATTGCTTTTCACTTCATGCAATTGCGAGGCAATCGAATGAATCGGCACACCGGCATCAATGTCCAGGGATATCGAAATATCATGCCCGGCGCGCTCACCCTTAGCTGCGACTTTTGGTGTAATGCGAGAAGCATCCGGCACAAGATCGGTATCAGGCAGACGACCTCTGCCGCTCTGCCCAACAGGATTACCAGGAATAAAGCGAGGTCCTACAACAGTCGGAAAGTTGAACGTGTAAGCGCCTTCTTCATAGGGAAGTGTATCGACGTATTTGATTTCAATTTCAACTTTTGCGCCCGGCTCGATGTTTGCGACAGACTGTGTGAATATATTGGGTCTCTCTTGATCGAGCAGCGAAGCTACGTGCCCGGCGGCTTTTGCTTGCTCATATATTTCCCTGGCTTCATCACGCTTCTTGATTTTGCCTTTGATTACGCGTTCGCCTATTCGCATCGTCATCTCATCAACCGCCGCATTCTCGGGCAGAGGAAACGTGTAGATAGCTTCAATTTTTTTATCAAACTTATTCTCAAATACTTGCTTAACGCTGACTCTAGCAACATAGCCCGAAACAGAAGCTTTAACATCCGTATGTTTAAGCGGACATTGTCCTAAGTGCTTGGCACCCATCATGGCCAGCAGCGTCCCCGAGCCCTCTTCTCCAGAGAATGTCACCTTCTTGTCCTGCTGCTCAGCAACGTTGACCAGAGCAAGAGAGCGCGGATTGTTTTTGGCAGCCAATACCGGTACCGACAGGGCATTATTGGACATGGAAATTATCGCCATTAGCGAAAGCGCTGCATTTAGCGACTTTTTCAGGTTGATCTTCAAAACAGCCATTTTCTAACTCCAGGGAAGCGGAATGTCTATTAGTCTTCATTTCAGACTATCCTGCTTGCGGGCAAGTCGACACCGGGTTTTTCCGGGCGTGGAGCTCGGGAGATTTCTGAACGTCTCCCGGGTGCCATCTTGGTCTCCCCGGGAGCGCCGGCGGCTCGCCGGCTAATAGAAGGATTCGATCGATATCTTTATCTCCCGGCGTGCCGCCGGCGCTCCCGGGTTTGCTGCCATCGTGGCGGTTTCTATCCAGCGAGATCGATCGGATTCTTTAAACTAGTCTTCCATAACTTGATCGCTAGCAAGCAGTATGACACCACACACGGTACCAACCCTGCCGATTCCGACAACCCTATTGAGATGCCTACCATTTAGTATTTTCATGTTCGGTATCAACTTGACATTTAAGCTTTATACAAAAGAATGCAAACTTATAGCCATCTTTCAAATGGTTAAAATCATCAAAAACGCTTTCCCAGCCATGCTTTTTAGCACACAAGGCTTTCAAATGGCTAAGCCGAAACCGAATTCGCCAGTTGTCAGTCAGGTTTAGCTAAGGGAAAGCGCGGGGTAGAAAAAATATGTCAGCCAATGAAAAGGAGAGCGGTATGGGTTCTGCAGCGAAAAAAGAAGAAAAACTCGTTACCGTCAGCACTACGGATCTCAAAGCTCGACTGAATCGCATATATAAAGGAATGCGAGGCAAAGAAGCCGGCAGATTCGACTATTTGTGGGATTTGAAAGAACTCGCACTACTGGAAGGAAGGAACTCTGTAGACGTTCCTGAAACCTGGCTGGACGAACTCGAAACGGATTACAACCGGACTAACACACAGCAAGGACACTAACGCATGGCGTCTGTCCGTTGTTGCTAAAATACGCTAACGCAAGAGTTTTCTCTTGCGTTTTTTGTTTACCTTTTGCCTTGAGGAGCGGCCATATATGAGAAACCCCAAACTGGCTCTTTTAGCTTGTGTTGCACTTGCGTCGTCCGTGCTGATTTCCGGCACGCATAACGGAAGCGTTGCGGCTGTCGGAGCGCTGCCCACAAATATGGACGAGCTGAAAGTTGACCGAATGAAGGTTCTCAGCAAACGGGATCCTCGCGCCGAAGAGCTGGTGAAAAAAGCCGAAGCCTACGTGCAAAAATTGAAACAATCCAATCCTACTTCGCCTTATCTCAAACGGCTCGAAGAATCAGTCGAGCATATCTCGATGGGAAGCTCCGCGCTTTCCGACCCGGCATTGAAAGTCGATATGGAATTGCTGGAATTGATCGGCAAAGACCACAAAGAACCCAGCGCTGAAGAGCTTGCACCACTGCAAGAGCGCTACAAAAAAATCTGCGCTAACTTTGACGACATGATCTTCACCAAAGATCTCGATCGAGCATTCCACATTCACGATAAGTTCGTTCGTTTCACTTCAGTCGGAGTCTGGGATAAAGACAAAATGTCCTCTGAGCTCGAGCGCATGGAGACGCTCATAGAAAAGGCACCCGACATCGCTTTTGGTAAAGCGCAACTCTACGACACCACAAAGAATAAGCGACTCGTATCGCTGGAAAAACTTGTGTATGTCGGAACATCGCCGCACGAACAAATGTATTTGACCTCAGACAGACGCTCAGCAGTGATGGTTGAACCTTCAAATTGGGAACTTGCAGAACACATCGTTCAAGCTCCTGACGGCAAAATGACAAACCTGAATGATTGCAACGTTCCCTCACTGGGAATGCCGTTCAGCCCACCGATCAGCCTCTGGGCCAAATCGAGAATTCAGGAAGGTCACGTTCCTGCGGTCTTGCTCAAGGTAGTGGACAATCGTGTTCGCTCAGAAAATACCGCATATGCTTCTGCAAAATCGCAGTTTCTTACTGTTGGGGACATTGCTGAAGGCAAGATGGATGACTATCTGAAGACAAACGTCAAACTGCTTGGACCAGACAAATCTCCAGCCATGCTGGGGCTTTTGCAAGATTTCGACAGAGAAGCAGCTGCCACTGCCTTTGGTGCCGACGGACACACACCCTATTATTCAATTCTTGATCCAAAACTCAAAGACATGCCTGAAGCAAAAAGACTTGAAGAAGTCAAAAAGCGTTGCGAGAAGGGAGCCTATTCCGGCAAGAAAGGCATGACGCCTGAATTGTGCAATCAATATGGCGACAAAGCGATTCCAGATGGACCCGAACGTGTAAGAGATGCCTGGAAGCGCGCCTATAAAATAGTCACCGAGAGTGGTGGCACTTCGATCAACCTCTTCAGTTCCGCCGGAGCGTTCCACGCAAATAAAAACGCCGGAAAGTTCCCGGGCGAGCAGGATGCCGGAAATCAGGAGTGGAACAAACTCGAATACTACTGGCCCGGTGAAAATGTTCTGGACTGGATTGGCGTAAATGCAATTGGCACAGAACCGATCTCCGACCCCAAAGGTGCAAACCTGATGGAAGCCATCGATGCTTTCATGGGTGAGGTAAGAAGTTCAAGCTGGCAGGCAACACCAGTCTTGCTTGTGGAACCTGCGCCTTCCCACAGCAAATCGCCGCTTGCTGAAGCGACCTGGATAAAGACTCTCTACACTAAGATGATCGGACCCACCGCAGCAACATTCCCGAACATTCGCGGAGTCTTCATCGGAATTCCGGACGCAGTGACTCTCTGGACGCCCGAAGCCCGTTCAGCCTACAGAAGCTATGTGACGAGCGACAAGGCTTACAACTTCAAAATGCGCTTTAAATCGCTTTAGCCCTGAAGGCAGCCCAGCGATCATGGCTTAAAATAGTCAAGTTCAGTCATGGAATTTGGACTTGAAACGCCTGTTATCCATTTTTATTGCCATAACTGCGTTGGCAGGCTCGCCGTTCGCCCTGGCTCGCGAGCAATACCCAATCCATTTCGTTTACGCGTTCAGAACCGCCCAAGAGAAACGAATAGCAGCTGATAAGCGGCTACTCGCCAATATGGATACCATTTGCGATTGGCTCATGTACTATCGCATCAAAAATGGACATCTTCCTGAGCCCGGTGCAGAGGAAAATGAAGCCATCGAGAAATTGCAGCGTATCATCCAGCCAAATCCGTACTCCGCAACTGGTGTGCAAACTAAAGAATCACTGCAGCCTTGCAAGCTCGTATTTAAGTGGGACAACCTGCTCAATGACATTAAGCGCAAAGAATGGCAAAGCAAAGCGCCCGATGACTGGCAAGCAGAGCCAGGCACAATCACTGTAATCATGGCTCACAGAGAATTCGTCCTGGTCTGGGGCGCCGGTTCAGAACACCGTCCAATCTTCGACGACAAGCACAAACAAACCTACCTCAGCTGGCACGACTTCCTGCAATAAATAACGGATCCCGGGAGCGCCGGCGGCTCGCCGGCTCATATTCCCCAACTTGACCAATGATCCACTTCTTAAAGCATGCCCTGGTCTCTAAGGTGGATCTTCAATGAGTTCCTGGAGTATAAGCCAGCGAGCCGCCGGCGCTCTTACGATAGACTTGACAGCTCGGGCAAGAACTTTTTTTCTTGAGTTGTTAGATCAGGAGTGAGA
>JBIKOL010000025.1:0-69609 GCA_044358055.1 Obscuribacteraceae bacterium (SeqCode) | reverse complement strand
AGCCTCTAAAACTACAAGGACGGTTATTGGTTTAGTAATAACCGTCCAATATTAGCCCGGTCCGTTCCTTGAGTGGAATGACGGTCTCTGAATGCAACGTCACTGCCAGCCGGCTTCGACTCCAGCAAGCTCGATCCGATCCTGCAGATCCTCAGAAATACAATTTAATCATGCTCTCCCCAGCGTTTGTTAATCTAAACAAGATTCAAGCGAGGCTCATAATGACTACTTCCACCTTATCCTTACAAGAACAATACGCGGCCAGGAGTATTTGTTTCGGCTGTGGTCCCGCAAATAAAGATGGCTTGCATATCCAAAGTCATCCGGACGGAGAAACCCTTGTTTGCGAATGGAATCCTGACCCAAAATATCAAGCCTTTCCAGGATTTCTCTATGGCGGGTTAATTGGTAGCCTTCTCGATTGTCATTGCAACTGGACAGCAGCCTGGCACCTCATGCAAAAGAACGGACTATCTGCGCCACCATGCACGGTGACTGCTGAATACACTGTTAAATTCATGCGCCCTACTCCGTCGGACAAACCGCTGAAGCTGGTAGCACGGGTGGTGCAATCAAAAGAGCGCAGCGCCACTGTCGAAGGAGAATTATTCTCTGCCGATGGCGAGCTTTGTGCTACCTGCCATGCCGTTTTTGTCTCAGTCAAGGAAGGGCACCCAGCATATCATCGTTGGTAAATGCCTTACGCAGTTAGCATCGCGGCAGAGCATCAAAGTGAATAGCTCGAATCACAGAGCTAGCCTTATTGTATTCGTCACTGCCCGTCTCGACTGGTGTGTAGGTGCTCGTCCCTTTTTCTTTGTCTTCGTGAACTATGTACAAGCCTGCATCAGGAACACGACCTTCCTTGAGCATGTATGTTTGTTCGCCGGATTTAAATTGATACTCGGTTGAGCCAGGACGTCTAATGCGTGAAGCGGCTTGTGACCCGTCATCTCCATAATAGATGTCGACAATCGAAGCTCCACCAGGAGTTCTCAATTGTTCCACACAGTTGTGAAAGGGCTCCCAGGCTTCGAGAGAAAGTTCATTCTCTGCCTGAACCGACGGTTTGGTGTCGAAAATTCCATCCATAATTACCTGCGCTCCTGATTGCGAGGAACACAAGCCCTTACCCGTACGACTATGCCAACAAATCGGGGAGGAAGCAATGTTGGTTCCACCACTTAACTGGCTCGGAATCCTTAGTGCTTGTTTAGAATGGCGGAACACTTATCCCAGAAATTGAAAACTTTTTTGCTCGGATTAACCAGAGACATCACAGAACTAATTCAACTAGCGCCTACACTTTCGCCACCGCCAGCGGTGCTATGCTGCAAGATGCTTCTTTAACTCCTCGATGTGCTTGCGGTCATCAGACTTAATCTTTTCAAAGACCTGCACGAGCTCATTGTTCGGCATACAATCGCGAATGTACCGATCATACGCTTGCAGAGCTTTAGACTTCTCCGCAATTACATTCACCACATCAAATTGCATGTTGCTGAGTGGAAAATATGCGCAACCTTCGTCAGTCTTTATTTCATGTTTTCTTGGTTTGTCACTTGATTGATTCATGATACCGCCCTCACAAGCATGCGTTTTGGAGACCGGCATTTTTGTTTGCCGGTTCCCTAAGCTGAGTCACGAGCGCGTGCGAGCTTTTCGAGGTATTAGCGAACACCGTCTGTTGCAGTAGTCGTGGTTTTCTTATTCTGCGCAGGCTCGTTTGCTTCCGCTAGAGTTTTGCCCAAAACTTTCTTCGCCACCTCTTCATTAGACATTTGAGAAATCATTGATTCGGACAACGCGATCAGCGGCAGATTACGAGTTAACACCCCAAGCTGGTAGTGCTGCAGCGCAAGTTCAGCTTTACTCTTCAAAAGAGTATTTCTACTGTCGAGGCGCTTAGATAAATAGATCTGTTTAACAAGTTTGTTTTCTTCAGACCCACCGTTTGCCATTTCATAGCCGGTAAGAACAATCTGTGCTCCGGTGCCCACACAGGTTGGAGTAAGGCAGGCAATGCCCAGAGCTCCCTCAATAACACTTGAGGAAGCCATAACCAGTTTGCTCTTGTTGTTGTAGCGATGCAACTGCTTCGTGGTTTTCGCAATGAAGGGATCTTTCTTTTTGGCTGAATCAAGAATCAGAGCAGTTTTCTCCTTCAATTCCGCAGGAGACCATATTTGCGAAGAGTAAATTTCTTCGGGGGCTCTCAACCTTTTTTTCCAGCCCGCTAACGAGCTTACAGCATTCTGCGCCGCTTCGTCACCGACAATGACACTCAAATCTTTGAAGGATTTGGACACGACATCAAGCTGCCTTTCCGGATCACTTAAACCCAGTCCCATCGCAATTTGAAATAAACTCTGCACAACGGTCGAGTCTACACTGTCAATTTCTTTCTGCAACATCAATTCGGATGCTGGCAGCCCGTTCAAACGTAGCTTCTCATCAAGGAGAATATCACTCGCCTCTTTAGAGCTACAAAAGCCTCGGTATGTTATTAGAATGTTCAATGCATCTTTGGATTTCGTAATTGCTTTCGATTTGACCGTATTGTAGTGGTTGTATGCATCTCTGGCATCTTTCATGCGCGAGCTACGGCCTAGTGCTTCTTTGTTCAGCATTGATAGCTGCGAGTTGATAATAGGGTCTCCGTCGGATGCATCGACCGTGCCTACTAATAAGTTGCGTGAGCTCGGCTCCAGACGCATAGTGTTTAAGTTGTTACTCTTGCCCTGCAAACCATTCTTGCTCAGGTATCCGTTGAATGAAGTCCAGATTCCAGGCTCATCAGGCTCTTCAAATTCAAGGCCTTCGCTTACAGCCTGAGCTTTTGTTGCAGCAGATACACTTGTATTTGCTGCCGGAATGCCCGGGCTTTCTAATGCGATTGCAGGACTTGCAAGCTGACCAAGCATTAACATAAGCAGAGTTAGCTTAGGGTACTTGAGAGCTGCTGATATGGATACCGTTTTCAAGAGATTGACTCCGAATGCGTTCACGATGCTTTAGTGAACATGTGGCATCGCGTCACAGATAACTTATGCCATGGAAATGAAATTAGTTCATGAGATTGAACATGAGAAAGCCCCTTGACATGCACCCTTAGCATTGTCCTCCGGTTAAACGGCAATTCGATTTCGCGAAGAACATTTGCAGCAAACCAGCCAAGATCAGCGGCGATGGATATGCTGCTCTTCTGCGAACTCTTTAGACGACTCTATTTTTCTGCTGCAGCTGATTCGAGATCAGAATTAATCTTGGCGGATGCAAGTTCCTGATATTCACGCTGCTTCAAGAGAAGATTTCTATTAAGCTCCTGAATCTTCTTGGCCAATTCAATCATTTGGTCTTCCATTTGATCGATGATCTTCCTGTAGCGTTCGGTATTTGCTCCAAGAGTTTTTAAATTTTCGCGAGCACGAGCCTGATCTTCCTGGCATTGATTACGCTGCGTGGCAACTTGCTGCATCTCTTCTTGTATCGCCATAATCTCGTCACGTTTCGCCATCACCTTTTTCAAGAATTCGACAAACTCGCGATCTACAAAGTTCTGTCCACAGAGCCAACCCAATCTGTTTCTGTCGAGTTGAGAGGGATTCATAATATAAATCTGCTCTTGCGACTCAGACTCTTCTTTGATCTGTAAATCAAATGCTTTCTTCGCATCAAGCTCGACTCTGTAACGGTAATAACTTGCAGTTGTCTCGTCTGGCTTTGGTTCACTTATTATTTTCCATCCTTGAACTAATGGATGTTCCACATAGACGACTTTGTCTTTGTCGCTGAGATTATCAATCTGGTAAGTCTTTTCATTGACGCGTCGGAAGTCCAGATATAACCAGCCTCCAAATGCGCGAACACGCCAGTACGGCTTTGAAATGCTATTGTTGCGCAGCACAACTGGACAGGCCTGATCAATTGCGTAAAGCAAGAAACGAAGATCATCCGGCTTTACTGTATCAAGCAGAGCTTCGCCTGCGTAAATGTCTCCTTCCATCACGGTTACAGGACCACCCTCAAGAGTAAGACCTGTGCTGTTGATGAACTTAACCGCTGAGTATGGGAATTTTGTATTTTTGGATTCGTTATATAAGGATATGCGTTCGCCTTTTATATCCTGCTGAACGATAGGAATTAAAGCTGAACTGTTGCGAGGGATTGTGACGGGCTTTGTAATTCGGTATTCAAATAACTCACCAGTGCCGCTGGTTTCCACGCTCAGTTCAGCGGAGAACGCCTCTTCTAGACTATTAGCGACGCTAGCTTCATCTCTCATCATAGCGCCACCAAATGCGGCATCAGCTGCACCCCAGCTGTCGGTAGCAGCTCCAGCATAGCCTGCGGTTTGCATCGGCGCTGCCCCCGGAGGCGCCGGCTCAGCTCGTCTTGCCTTGCTCATCATTACGCCGCGTGGCTGCAATGCACGCTCTGCCACCACTGGTCCTGAAGACACATTTCCCTGCGCAGCTATTCGCTGCCGGGAGGGTTGAACTGGATCGTAGAGCGGTTGAATAAAGGATATCGGGGATGCACTTACAAGAACGACTTGAACGTCGTTCCAATCTTCTTCCTGCACATTATCGACAATTGCCATGCCCTGCAGTAGAACTTTGTCTTGGCCGCTCATCACGAGACGATAACTTGTTTTCCAGATTGGACAGGGAATTGAATAAGCAATGAGAATTTGATGCTCACCCGGCTCACCAACCGTAACTGATAACGCTTTGCGATCTTTCTTCTTTGCATTCTGGAAGAGCAATTCAAGTTGCTGTTTTAATTCCGAAGCCATTGCTTCGTCATCTACTTTGATGTCGCTTATGCTTGCCAGGCTGATGCGTTTAAAACTGCTTCCACCGGTGTAGAGCGTGAGATGCTGCTCGTCTATTATTCTGTCATTCACGATCGCCTGAGATTCATCAATGCCAAGAACACGGCCCGAAACCGATTCACCAGAAGCGGTGACAGTGACGGGAATGCCCTTCATCTGCGCAATCAAACCGCTGAGCCCATGACTTTGTGATATATCAAAGCCGAATTCAGCAAGCCTGCTTTCAAGAGTTTTGGATGAGTCGTAAGTCACAGCATCGATGCGGCCGCCGCCCTCAGTTAGCGCAAGCAAACTCTTTAACATGTCATCAATTTCGCTCGCTTCGCAAACCAGACTGATATTTGTCGGGCCGGTAACTTTGCCGCGTCGCTCGAAATACCCGATGCCATGTTTGTAAAGAACAACCTTATTCAAGCCCAAGGTGCTGCTGCCGGAGTTTCCCATGTTGCGCTCTCCTGACTACTATCCTCTGCATGAGGGCTCATTATGACACTTATTCCTTTTATTAAGACCAACCCAAGGATTAAGTTCCATCTCTGGTGGAACAAGCGTATTCATGCGGCAGCAGCCCGGGAGCGCCTCCAGATTGGCGGCATATGAGCAATCGGTCGCTAAGCTAAGAGCCGCAAGGATGGCGGCACTCCCGGAGCCTGGATTTTTGATCCACCGACGGTGTTGCTAGCAAGACACATAAATAGTGTGCCACCACTCATCAATTCGCATGCAAACGACTCAGAACAGAGAAAGGTCTGGCTCTGCCAAAGCGCATGGTAAGAGCTTCTAACTCATCTACAAAAGTCTGATTTTTTCAGCATACTTTTCTTGATGTAGTTTTTTGATCTACTAATGTTGCCCAGACGTGTACTATGGTTTTTCCATAAATGACAAATCATTTCAGCGAAAAAGCCTTACATAATGAGCTTTTTAACAAGATCATAGTTTTTTCCACGTTAGTCGTTTGGAATTTCCTAACTTGTTTTCGGCTGTCTATGCTCTTCAGCAATCGTGCACGACTTGAAAAAAGCTGCTTGAATATACGATCACCGCACGGAGAAGATAGTACCCCTGTTTCCTGTAAGACTTCTGGCAGCGCTCAAACAAGAACATAAGACTGCCGCTTTTAGTGTTGACTTTGTTGGTGTATTCAAATGAGCGAAATTAAGCTGGTTCCATCGTCTTCCAATATGGATCTTGGTGTGACAGAAAGCTACGTCGAAGATAGAAACGGCGACATGGCTCCTGGTGTTCAAATCAGATTGGCAAAAAGATTCGTGCGCCCTGGTTCCAAGAAAGTCACTTGCCTGGCGGCGCAAACGACTGTGCCACTGCATGATGATGAGCGTGCATCAGTATCAAACCTTGCACTGAAATTATCTGATGGCACAAATGTTGTTCTTTCATTGAGCTTTTTCGAGGACGGAGAAGCGCCGCATATGGGCACGATGCCTGTTGCTGATTCCTTTGCTGCTCCAAAATTGAACAAGCCGAAAGCAGACTGGAGCCTGGGCAAGATATTGGTTGCAATGACATTAGGGGCGGCCCTTGGCACATGGTTTTCCGGTGGCGATCGCATTTCAGATCTAAGCCAAATGACAAACGCTACAGGTGAACACGCGGAAAAAATTGTTGCCAAAGTTGTTCCTCATAAAAAACATCACTCCACACCGATTGCAATTAAGAACGCGGTACCACCTCCGCCTCCCGCAGGATCCGCAATTCCTGTGGTCGGCACGACCAGCACTAACGGGGCACAATCGCATTCACAAAATATTGGCTCAGCTGTGGCACCAGCGATAGGAATGCAAACTGCTGTAACGCAGCTTGTTGGAATTCCCATAACAGCCAATTCCAATTTATTAAATCCAGTGAGCAATTCGCACCCTGCGATGAACATGAATTCAAATACAATCGCAGCCGCCTTGCTGGCGAACCTGGCGGCATCCCCAGTAAATCCGCCTGTCCCGGGCGGGGCGAAAGCGACCATAACAAGCAGTCCAAAGCCGGAGAATTCAGCAAAACCTACGCCAACGACAACGGCTGCTGCGGCTGCCAGCCCTGCTGCGCGCAAATCTGAAATGACAAACCCGATGCAAGGCTGGAAAACATTCTTTTCGGCTTACACTAAGCATATCGCCCCAGATAAGAAGAAAGCGAATCCGCTGAAAGTTGCAAGCAAACTGCGCGTACCACCACCGCCGCCCACTCCTCCTAGCGTTGGAACATATCAATGGCAACTCGTAGCGACTCCGCGCGTTACGAAAACCGGAGCAGTATCATATATGGTGACAAGCACTCCGACGATACAGGCCAACTCATCCAATTCAGCAGATGCGAAAAAGTCCAGTGCAGCCACACCGCCAGTGGTGATTGCCGCGAAGAGCCTGGAGTCTGCGCTAAGCAAGCCTGTTATCGACACACACGGATTCTTGCCCGCTGCATCAGCGAAGTCGGAAGAGCACGCGGGACTGATTCCTTCGGCATCAGCAAAAGGTGAAGAGACTGAGAAGAAATCAGTCGGAGAGATTGCCAATCTTCCGGTTGCACAAACAGTTGTTGCACCAGCGGCACACGCACCTGCGACCGTAGCTAAACAACAAGTACCGGCAAAACCTGCGCAGCCTGCTACAACTAAACCAGTAGCGGAACATGCTCATGCAAAACCTGCACAGCCTGCTACGAGTAAACCAGTAGTGGAACACGCTCCTGCAAAACCTGCTGCAGCCAAATCAGTAGCGGAACACGCTCCTGCAAAACCTGCTGCAGCCAAACCAGTAGCGGAACATGCTCCTGCAAAACCTGCACCGCCTGCTACCGCAAAGTCAGTGACAGCTCCTGCAAAGCGAGTTCAGCCTGCACAAAAGCTAACAGCTCCGCGTGTTCTACCAAAACGGCCTATGCGTAGAATCTATCCAGCTAATCGCAGATACTACTTGTATTAGATCGTTCACTCTGGCTAAACTTGTCACAGAGAAAAACTTTGCTTGGCATGTTTATCAATGAGTAAATCGTCAAAATTTTTCGTCACTCTTTTTGCAATTAGTCTGATTGCTTGCGCGACTGCGTTTGCCCAGGGAACAGAACCTCCGCATCCGCAGGCTTCGCAGAATGCGCCCGCGGCAAAAGAGGAAGACCATCCATATTCTCCAGAAGACGAGGACGAACCGCAGATCCCCTCTGGCGCAAATGAATTCGCAGTCTTACCTTCAGATACCGACTCCCGAATCACGGAGTTCAACACAGCACACATTTGCTTGACACCTCAAGGAACTGCACGCAACCAGCTCTTTCTATTTATTCCAGGCACCGGCGGCCAGCCACGCAAAGGATTTCCCCTTGCAGAAACCGCAGCGAACCTTGGTTATCACGTCATCGAATTGATGTATCCGGACAATCTTGCAGCACAAGTCGCCTGCGGCAGGAATCGGGATCCGGACGCACATATTAAATTCAGAATGGCTTTAATTCGTGGAGGTCGACTTTTGCCTGATAGAGTAATTCAACCAGCAGATTCAATTGAAAGCCGCCTCTTTATGCTTTTGAGCTACCTTCGTGCGAAGAAACCAGATCAAGGATGGGGGCAATTCTTAACTTCTAAAGATGAGATAGACTGGTCTAAATTTGCCGTGAGCGGCCAATCGCAAGGTGGAGGTCACGCATACGTCCTGGGCAAGTACCACAAAGTTGCGCGGGTGATTATGACAGGATCACCTAAGGACTACAGCTTTATCCGCCACCAGCCCGCGAAGGGTTTCGATGGAAACACGATGACGCCACTTAATCGCTTTTTTGCATTCAATCATGTACTCGACAATGGCAACGGTTGCACACACGATCAACAGACAGAAATACTTCAGCAGATAGGCTTATTCAATTACGGAACCGCTATCGTAAACAAGGAAGCACCACCATACAAACATGCGCATGTGTTGTACATAGATCAACCTCTTCCTCAGAAGAAATACCATGGGAGCCCGATTGGTGGCAAATTGCCATGCTGCGTTCCAACATGGAAATACATGTTGACTGAACCTGTTAAGTAACGGTGGTGTTAACAGGCGCCCTTGAGGCTCCAACCATTTTTCTACTGGACTAATCAAAATCTGTTGGCAAATCAGGCTCTCTAAAATGTTGAAATAGTCTATCTATTTGCGATTTTACTACGCGCCTTATCGACAGCTCCGGCAGCCCTTCCTGTTCAAAAAAGGCGGCGCCTTCCGTCTCATGGCTCGAACTCGCTTCTCCACCAATCAGATCGCAAATAAAAAACAGTTTGTAGATGTGATAAGCAAGCGGCGGATGTGGATGCTTGAGCCTGTCGTGTACCATCGCCAACTTTCTGGCGCGCGCAATGAATCCGGATTCCTCGCGAATTTCCTTTTCAACATTCTCCGCAGGAGATTCACCTACATCAGCCCAGCCACCAGGCAGGGTCCAACATCCATCCGACTTCTCTTTCACAAGAAGAATTTTGTTTTCAGAGAATACGGCACCACGAACATCCACTTTGGGTGTTGCGTAGCCTTTATCAAACAAAAAAATCGAGCCAATTTTTTCCTGACCGAGAGCTGATTGATTGGAAATCATCTGAACTGCGATTTCTTCGATTTGTTTGTATCGCTCAATATCGTATTCGTCTTTTGCAAAAGTCAGCCCGTTCTGAGCGATTGCTTGAAGTCTCATAGCCCAATTGAGAGAATCATCTACATTCATGAGCTTTGCATAAACGATCCAACTTACGCCGACTGGAAGTTCTTGCAGAACTTTCCGAAAGCAAAGATACCGCTGGTCGGGTTAACCTTATTGATGCGAGCGATAATGTGTGCACATGCTGGTGCACTGAAATAGAACTGCGCCTTCCAACCTGAGTTGTGCTTCTTCCTGTCAGCTCTTCTATGATTCGAATTATCGATGCTTATTGAAATTTTTCTGGGTTTTGTAGTGCGATGTGCGGGCATCTTTTTGCTCCGAAAAACCATTGCGGGACCGGGACGAAGGACCGTGAGGCGGGCACGCAAAACGTGCCCCTGCAAAAATTGCTTAGACTTCGGCCAATTCGGCTGTGGCTCTTGCGCGTTCTTTGGCACGCAATCGTGTTTGAGCCAGGCGGCGCACAAAAACATCGCTGTCTTTGGCCAGGATTTCTAGAGTTGATGCCAGAACCCAGTTCGTTTTTGCAACGAGCAGGCGGATATATGGATCCGCATCTTGCGCCAGAACATTCAATGCGGCAAATGGTGCATGCATGTTGTTCACCACAGAGATTTTCACGTCTGAGTCCACGTCACCAGTCATCAGGTGCAGGGTCGCCGGATGGGATGAAGGGTTCGCGGCGACCCGCATCCTGACTTCAGGTGACTCATCGGAGGAAAGCTTTTTCAACATATCCGGAGGCGTCGCGGGATTAGTCGCAACGTATCCGCGGACAAAACAACTCGGGCTTTGCACGAATTCGAGAAGAGTTTCTTCATCGATAAACGATATATCTGGATCAGCTTGCACATGATTGCGGACCAGAATTTCCGAGTCTTTGAGAAGATTGTCTTTTGCAGCATCGGGACAATTGCGATTGTCTGCAACAGCTTGACGCACACAGCGCTCCATATCATTCGAAAGCAAGATCAAAACTTCCGGTGAAACGGACTCGTTGCGAGCGAGCCAGACGCGAACTTGCTCTGATTCATCAAGAGCAAGCTTGCGTGCGGCATCAGGAGAGATATCTCTGCCTCTTGCGATGGCAACGCGCACCAATTCCTCGCTGTCGGCTGCCATTACAAATGAGACTTCCTGCCCACGATTTTCGTTGATGGCAACGGTAACTCTTGTAAGTATGTCGCCGTCTTTTGCCAGCTTAACCAGTGTTTCCGAATCTGCCTGAGGATTAGCAGCCACAGCGCGTCGGACATAAATGTCTTCGTCATCAGCTAGCATACGCAAGGTTGCCGCACTTGCATCATCGCTTTCTGCAACAATGCGTCTTACGGACGGCTCTTTATCGCGAGCCAATTTTCCGAGCACCACGTGCGATGCCACCTTATTTCTGGCGACCGACTGACGAACCATAAGTGAATCATCTTCAGTCAATTCCATTAATGAGGACTCTGGGCAATGCGCATTGCATGCAGCATGAAAGCGCGCTTCAACGTCCGGGTCATGCGCGAGCATGCGCAGGGTTTCAGGCGATGCATCAGGATTTGATGCGACCGCAGTACGAACCGCAGCGTCGCGTTCAAAGCTCAGTTTATCCAGAAGCTTTGTAGATGTATTTGCATTTGCGGCTGCAGTTCTGCGCACTTGCAAGTTCGAATCCGTTGCAAGTTGATCGCATGCAGATGCCGGACAATTCGGATTCGCGGCAACGGCCTGGCGAACACCAGCGTTGCGATCGCGAGAAAGGAAATCGAGACAATCAGCAGGTGTTGTCGGATGCGTTGCTACGAATTGACGCACGCTGCTGTTGGCATGAAGAGCCAGATACCATAATCCTTCGCCAGATATTTCCTCTGCTTCTTCGCCCTCGAGCTGAGGTTCATCATGAATTATGCAAGACAGACCCTGAAAGGTTTTATGCACCCAGTGCATTTCTTCATCGAATTGAAGTTCCTTAGGTGTCTTATGTCTGTCCTCAAAATCAAAAATAGACAATACAAACTGTTGAGAAACGCTCACAAACGAAACCCCGCCAAAACGCCATTTACCGAGCCCGCCACATTCAATGTCAAGAACAATGAAATCATGCGGTAAAGCCTTCGTAACGTCCACGGAGAAATTATTCATCTGGGAGCCTGATCTTGCCTGCTGAAAAGCCGCTAAATAAGCGCGACTCCGCCAATGGTATTGGGTTTTGCAGAATTATGCAGTGTGCGTTGCGTGCTGAGATGCCGTTCAGAATTAGATCTTGAGCTGCGAGTTCATACGTGGATTCCGCATCAGAATTTATCTCGAAGCCTCGAAACGATGATTCCGTGGTGGCATTTCTTAGCGCCAATAAATCTGCATCTATATATGATGGGATTCGTAGAAAACGGGATTCGTAGAAAACGGGATTCGTAGAAAACGGAATTCGTAGAAAACGGAATTCGTAGAAAACGGGATTCGTAGAAAACGGAATTCGTAGAAAACGGAATTCGTAGAAAACGGAATTCGTAGAAAACGGAATTCGTAGAAAACGGAATTCGTAGAAAACGGAATTCGTAGAAAATGCGATTAGTAGAGAATGTGATTAGTAGAAAATGCGATTTGTAGAATCAGGTTCCTGTTTTATTTTCAAAGCGTCTTTAAGAGGCTCGTCAAAATATTCAAATCGAAAGAAGATTTGCCTTCGAGAAAGCACCTGCCAAAATGACTTTATAGACGCTCAATTTGGATTAGCAGGGTGATCTCACCCCCGTATTGCAAAACACCATGAAACCGGTTATAGCTTGCACGCTATACTACCGCCCCTAATATAGCGTGCAAGCTATAGAAAAATCAAAATCCTATGGCTTGCACGCTATACTACTGCCCCTAATATAGCGCGCACGCTATAACCGCTAGCTCAGTTTTGAAAAATCGACCCGTTAAAGAGGCAAACGAGATCAAACGGTTGCCGTCTCGGCGTTATAGCGTGCGCGATCAGCGGCGAATTGAGCACGCTGCGCTGCATTTCTTGCTTTAGCCGCTGCATCCTTCGCTGCGGAACTGGCGGAATAAGTGAGTTCCGTAGCTTGCTCCGCCCAGCCTCTGGCAGCATCAGCATGCCCCTGCGCTTCACTGGCAGCAGACAGTCGCGCAGCACGCGCCCCCTGGCTTGCACGTGCGCATGCGCTTTCGGCCATGGACGCCTGGTCAATAGCGCATTGCATCAGCTGCTGCGCCTGGCCTAATTTGCCTGCATCATTTGAAGTGGTGCTTGAAGGTTTAGAACTGCTTTCTTCGCTTTTGCTAGCTGCGGCGCTTTTGGTGAAACGAGCGGCAGCAGCGATAAGCACGCCGGTTGCAACTAGCAAAAAAACACTAAAGAAGGATGATGACCCGTGCGGAGCTGCCACGGCTTCGGCCTGAGCGACGAAAAATGCTGCCAAAAGGCAAACGCTTACTGCTGCGTATTTGAACTTCAACCGGGAGTGTCTGCTTTCCATTTTCTGGCCTACTTTCGTCCCGATAATATATTGGCACAGGTCGTTTAAGAAGTTGTAAAGAGTGCGCGCTTTCGATAAGCGGCTCGAGCCTTATTCGTCAACGGCGCCTGATTTGTAGGATTGCTCGCCGGCGTGATAGCTGCTGCGGACAAGCGGACCGGAGAAGACGTTTGTGAAACCGAGAGACATTCCGTATTCTTCGTAGTGCTTGAAAGTATCGGGGTGAACCCATTTCTCTACATTCAAATGATCCTTTGTCGGCTGCATGTACTGGCCGATGGTGACGAGATCAACATCATGCGCTTTCAAGTCACGCAACAACTTCTCAACTTCGTGCTCCTCTTCGCCGAGGCCAACCATGAAACCGGACTTAGTTACAAAGCCTGCTTTCTTTGTTCTGGCTAATAATTCCAAACTGCGAGCATATTTTGCTTGAGGACGGACAGTCAAATACAAACGTTCGATAGACTCCATATTGTGATTGACGACATCGGGCTTGGCTTCAAGCACAACATTCAGCGCATCCCAGTTGCCGCAGAAATCTGGAATCAGAACCTCAATTTTGGTTTCGGGGCAGCGCTCTCGAATGGCGCGGATGGTATCAGCCCAGACAGACGCTCCGCCATCCTTCAGCTCATCGCGATTTACCGAAGTAATAACCGCGTATTTCAAATCCATGATTTCGACAGCTTCGGCGACCCGGCGTGGCTCATCAAGATCGAGTTCCGTCGGCTTGCCAGTGATGATATTGCAAAATCCGCAGCTGCGTGTACAGACGTTTCCGAGAATCATCAAAGTAGCTGTCTTCTGCGACCAGCACTCGCCACGATTAGGACATGCAGCTGATTCGCAAACTGTATTCAGGCGATTGTCCGTAATCAATGACTTGATTCGTTTATAACCTTCGCCAGTCGGCAGGCTTACCTTCAACCATTCCGGTTTCGGCTTGCGCTCTGGCTTGCGTTCAAGTTGAACTGCCACGGCTGTACTTTCGTTTTCTTTATTGTTCATTTAGATTTCCGCTCTACAACAGCTCTACAACTGATTCTTCGCCAAAAATTTTGTTTTTAACTCTATAAATATGACACAATGGTGCCAATTGCCGCTTGTGCTCCGACTGCCCCGAATTGTAGCAGTTGTCTGGATTGCAAGCGACAGTCAGCTCGATAAGCCTGACATAAACCGTCAGGTTTTCTTCAGGTAATTAACAGGACAACACGCCATGCCAAGAACACCGATTGAGCTTCCGTTCAAACTAGAGTACCTGTCTATCCTCAACGAGAAAGGTGAAGTAGACAGCAAACTCGAACCGAAATTGGATGCAAAACAGCTTAAAGAGATGTACTTCTGGATGCTTTATGCAAGACGCGTTGATGAGCGTTTGTTAAAGCTGCAACGTCAGGGGCGCATCGGAACTTTTCCTCAAGCGTCAGGGCACGAAGCAATCAGCCTAGGATCAGTAATTCAATTAGAGAAAAATGACTGGCATGTTCCTGCGTACAGAGAACTCGCCGGTTTCCTCTATCGCGGATGGACTCTGGAAAGCATCTTGATCTACTGGATGGGCTACGAAGAGGGTGCGCAACCGCCGGAAGGAGTTAACGATCTTCCAATTGCGGTGCCCATCGCGAGCCAACTTTTGCACGCTGCCGGACTCGGCATGGCAAACAACCTGCGCGGTGATAAGAATGTCGTCATGACATATTTTGGCGACGGAGCCTCATCGGAGGGCGACACTCACGAAGCATTGAACTTTGCTTCGGTATACAGAGCACCAGTTGTGTTTATGTGCCTGAACAACCAGTATGCAATCTCAGTTCCGCTGGCAAAGCAAATGAAAAACGAGACAATTGCACAGCGCGCGATAGCTTACGGCATGCCCGGAATTCGTGTCGACGGCAACGATGTGCTTGCAGTTTACGCTGCAACGCAAGAAGCAATCGAACGTGCACGCAAGGGCGAAGGTCCGACTCTCATCGAAGCGCTCACTTATCGCTACACACCGCACACAACTGCTGATGATCCGAGCCGTTATCGCTCTGACGAAGAGTGCGCCACCTGGCTGGCTAAAGAGCCTCTAATCCGCTTCGAGAAATACTTGAAGACCAAGAAGATTATGAGCGATGCCGATTTCAAGAAAGTCGAAGAAGAGATCGAGAACAAAATCAATACCGCAATTACGAATGCGGAAGAAGCATGCAAGCATCCTCCTCTGTCTGATCCATTGCAAATGTTCGACAACCTCTACGGTACATTGCCGCCACACCTGGCTGAGCAACGCGAAGAGCTGGCGAATTATCTTGGTATCAACAAGAGCGATAAAAAATCGAATGAAACAAGCGCTGTTGGGAGGGGTGGTTAATCATGGCTGAAATGAATATGGCGAAGGCAATCAACCTCGCTCTCAATGAAGCAATGGAACGCGACAATCGCGTCGTCGTCATGGGCGAAGACGTGGGACCAGATGAAGGTGTGTTCCGTATTACCGAAGGCTTGCACGCCAAGTACGGTGAGAAGCGCGTCATCGACACGCCCCTTGCCGAATCAGGCATCGTCGGCACAGCAATCGGCATGGCTATATATGGATTGCGTCCGGTAGCTGAAATTCAGTTCAGCGGTTTTGAGTACTACGCATATCACCAGATTGAAATGCACGCTGCTCGTTTCCGCAATCGCACCAGAGGGCGTCACACCGTTCCGATGGTATTGCGTTGCCCATCAGGTGGTGGCATCCGCGCAATCGAGCACCACAGTGAAAGCCGCGAAGCAATTTACGTGCATTCACCTGGTTTGAAAGTTGTGATGCCATCCGGACCACGCAGCGCACGCGCTTTGTTGCATGCGGCAATCCAAGATCCGGATCCGGTTATCTTCTACGAGCCGAAGGCTTTGTACAGATTGTTCCGTGAAGATGTGCCGGATGCAATTGAGACCTTGCCGATTGGACGTGCTCAAATTGTTCAAGAAGGCAAGGAAATTACTTTGATTTCCTATGGTGCATCGGTTCGTGCAACCATCGACGCAGCAGAAATTCTGGAAGAAGAAGATGGCGTTAAGCCGGAAATTGTCGACCTCTTGAGTGTTGCTCCGATGGATACTGAAACGATAGTCAACTCTGTTCGCAAGACAGGGCGCGCGGTTGTTATTCACGAAGGACCACGCAGTTGTGGTATCGGCTCTGAAGTAATTGCGCGCATCAACGAACATGCGTTGCTTTATCTGGAAGCACCAATCAAGCGCGTTACTGGTTTCGACGTGCCCATCCCATATTTTGCACGGGAGAAGGCATACCTGCCGGACGCAGAGCGCATCGTCGCCGCGGCGCGGGAGACATTGTCCTTCTAGTTTCGACGCGGGCGGTGAAAACTGCCCGCTGCTTTCTTTCTAGTGCTCTGCAAAAGGAAGAAATGTCCGAGATGAAGGGACAGCCCGATGAATTAGAAGCCGGCGAGCCGCCGGCGCTCCCGGGAAGAGCACAGCATTTATCCCGATTGAGCACGAGAGAGAGCCTGGAGCTCGGAAATACAGAAAGCAAGCAAGGCTGATTTACATAACTGGACTCTATAAATTCGAGGAGTAATGGTAATGGTGTTTGAATTCAAACTGCCGGACGTTGGAGAAGGAATCCACGAAGCGGAAGTTCTGGCAATCAAAGTCAAAGAAGGTGATACCGTCAAGGAGTATCAACCTATATTTGATGTTGAGACTGACAAAGCTGTTGTCGAAATCACATCGCCGATTTCTGGTGTAGTTGCGAAAATCAGCGTTAAAGTCGGTGAAATGGCCAAAGTTGGAAACGTGATGATCACGTTCAACACTTCAGGCGCAGCCCCTGCTGCAGGCCAGGCCGAGACAGCAGCAAAAACACCAGCCGCGTCAACAGCCGCTCCAGCAAAAAGCGTTGGCGAAGCAGCTTCTGGAAATAACGGACGCAGCGCGGGCGCAGCCGTAATCGAAGCTCCGGCCAGAACAGGAGCCGGCCCAATACCGGCAGCTCCGGCAACAAGAAGATTGGCTCGCGAAATGGGTGTGGATCTTCGCCTGGTGCGCGGGTCTGGTCCCGGAGGAAGAGTCATTAAAGAAGACATCCGCGCCTTTGCAGAAGGCGTGCCTTCCAGCGTGCGTGGTGGCAGCCCAAGCAGTTCTGCTGCAAACGCTGCATCGACACCAGCGGCACGCCGGCACAACGCACCACCTGCAGCACGCACGACAGCTACGCGCGAAGCGGTAACAACGGGCGACGCAGGACCGCGCGAACCGTTCATCGTTCCACCGTTTGAAATGCCGGACTTCACAAAGTACGGTCCTGTAGATCGCGTACCGCTGCGCTCACTGCGCCGCCGCATCGCCATTAACATGACGCAATCGTGGACCCACGTTCCACACGTTGCGCATTTCGATCAAATCGATATCACCGATCTCGAACATTACAGAGCCAAGCATGAAAAATCAGTCGCGCAAAAAGGCGGCAAACTGACTCTCACGGTTCTTGCACTGAAAGCGATCGTTTCTGCATTGAAGAAATATCCGCAGTTCAATTCATCGCTGGATGAAAACACAAGCGAAGTTCTCTATAAGCGCTACTACAACATCGGCGTCGCCGTCGCTACGGAACGCGGACTGATTGTTCCTGTTATCAAAGATGTTGATCAGAAGAGCATTACAGAGCTTTCAATTGAGCTTGCCGACATCGCGCAAAAAACACGCGATGGCAAAATCGAACTCGACAGATTGCAGGGTGGAACTTTCACCATCACCAATATTGGTGCAATCGGCGGCACAGGAATGATGCCGATGGTGAACTACCCTGAAGTCGGCATCTTCGGCATGGCAAAGTCCAAGCAACAGCCAGTGGTCCGCAATGGCGAAATCGTCGTTCGCAATATATTGAATGTAACTCTCTCCTTCGACCATCGCGTTGCAGATGGTGCTGAAGCAGCGTATTTCGTGCGTCACATCAGTGAATGCCTTGAGGATCCCTTCAAACTCTTGTTGGAGACATAAGCCATGGTAGTTGGAGAAATGGTTCAAGAGTGTCAGCTCGTCGTCATCGGCGCTGGTCCTGGCGGTTACACCGCGGCATTGCGCGCAGCAGAGCTTGGCATAAAAACAATGCTTGTCGAGTCCACTCCCAAGCCGGGTGGAACTTGTTTGCATGTTGGATGCATTCCGTCGAAAGCTCTTTTGCATGCCGCTGAAGTTATCGGCGAAGCGAAAGCTGCGGAAGGATTCGGTTTGAGTTTTGGCAAACCCAAAATTGAAATTGATAAATTGCGCGCATGGAAGGAAAGCATCCTCGACAAGTTGAGTGGTGGCATTGCTGGAAAGTGCAAGAGCGCCGGTGTTGAGATTGTCAAAGGCACAGCGCTTTTCAAAGACAATCGCAATGTGCGCGTTGAAGCTGATGGCGAGTCGGCGGTGCGAATTAAATTCAAACAGTGCATTATCGCGACGGGCTCGCGCCCGGTGCTGCCGAAGATGTTTGATATCGGTTCAGCTCGCGTCATGGACTCGACTGGCGCCTTGGCTCTTCAAGATATTCCGAAGTCCTTGCTAATCGTTGGCGGCGGCTACATCGGACTGGAAATGGGAACCGTGTACGCTGCACTCGGAAGCGAAGTAACTGTTGTCGAAATGACGGATGGCTTGTTGCCTGGTGTGGATCGAGATCTGGTTCGTCCGTTGCAGCAGCACTTGCAATCGGAATTCAAAGCTATTTATTTGAACACTAAAGTTGCCAAAGTCGAAGACACCGGCAAGGGCGTCAAGGCTTATTTGGAAGGCAAGGATGTGCCAGCTGAAATGACTTTCGACAGAGTGCTTGTTTCGGTAGGACGTCGTCCTAACACCGACAACCTGGGTCTTGATGCTGCAGGTGTGAAACTTGACCAGCAAGGATTCATCGTTATAGATGAAGAATGCCGCACATCAGAGAAGCGTATTTTCGCAATCGGCGACTGCTCAGGTCAACCAATGTTGGCTCACCGTGCCATTCGCCAGGGCATCGTTGCGGCAGAAGTAATCGCGGGCAAGAAATCGGCCTTCGATAATAGAGTGATACCTGCGGTCGTGTTTACTCAACCAGAAATTGCTTATGTCGGTTTGACCGATGGTGAAGCGAAAGCCAAAGGCATCGAAGTCGGAACCGTCAAAATGCCATGGTCAGCTAATGGACGCGCCCACACGCTTGCTGAGCCGACAGGTCAAACCAAGATATTGTTTGACCCTGCGACTACTCAAGTTTTGGGAATCGGCCTGGTTGGACCACGTGCAGGCGAACTGGTTTCTGAAGCAGCAGTTGCAATTGAAATGGGCGCAGTTCTTGAAGATCTCGCCGTTTCAATCCACACGCACCCAACGCTTTCCGAAACAATCATGGAGTCTGCCTACTCTGCGCTCAGCCGCATAGAACGCCAGGCCAAACGCGAAACAACCAGCGTCTCCTGATCCGGAACGGTCCACCCGTTATGCGGAAATCGATATATAGTAGGGGCGCCTCACGGGCGCCCGGTGGAACCGCAAATCTCTAAGGGCGCCCGTGAGGCGCCCCTACCAAAATAGCTTTAGCTCCGCTACACAATTCTAATCGAGATCAAATGAGTTTCACGTTTCAAGTAATCACCGACAAGGAGGTCACTCCCGCTGAGCTCTTTGCCGCGCTGGGAATCGAAACGCTGCGCTGCACGGAAGACATCGATGTCGAAGAACCCATCGGCGCGCCGCTGCACTTTTATCTCGATGATCAATCTTGCCGCGGTGTACAGATTGAGTCTAATTCAGAATCCTTTTTCATAAAAATTACATCGCCAGCGTCAGCCGACGATCATCATCTCGCGTTGAACATTGTTGAAGAGCTCTGCAGGCTCACGGATGCGCAGACAATCAGAGGCGAAGGTGACGAGACTATTCCGGCGACTGAACTTCGCACAAAATTTGGGCAGGAGTGGCTCCGCAAAGAAGTAGAATTCGGCGTAAAGTCAATTCTCTCCGCAGCTGGCGGTATCACAGACGGTGCAGCATGTACGATGCAAGGTTGCCGTCGAAATTTCCATGTAGGCTTGCGGCTTGCAGTTGAACTGCTTGCGCTGCCATCGCCTGCGCTGATCGAGAATGAGTTCTTCAGACGTTTCCGCGAAGTTCAGTATATCGAGAAGAAGGGTTATTACACGCCAAAGATCTATTACAACGAAAAAACGAAGAAGAAGATATGCGGAATCGGTCCGAACGTTTCGTATCTGCTTCCCTGGGTGCAGCATCTTGCCCTGCTAAACGCTGATGGCACCGAGACAATTTTCGTTCCGCGAGTGGACTTCTACAAATTGATTCGCGATCGCCTCAAGTGGATTGATGAAAAGCAAGTAGTGATGGACGCCATTTCCGAAGAAGAATGGGCGCAAATAATGAAAGAAGCCGAGGAATTCAAAGAAACTCCAGCGGCTTTGTAGAATGGTCGAACCTCACCGATAGGGGCGCCTCAATAGAACAAATCATGCAGCCAGGGGTTTCGTCTCTTGCGGATGAATCACATACTTGATGCAACCGGGTTCTTTCTTCGAGAATTGCTCGTAAGCCTCCGGAACTTCATCAAGCGTGATTCGATTCGTGATTACGAAACGCGGGTCGATTACATTACGTTCAATAAGCTCAAGCAATGGTTGCATGTATTTTTGAACGTGTGTCTGCCCCATCTTCAAAGTTAGTCCCTTTGCAAAGGCTACCCCAAGCGGAAAATTATCTAGAATACCAACATACACTCCTGGAATGGATATCGTGCCACCATTGCGGCAAGCTTTGATTGCTTGTCGCAAAGCATGCGGTCGATCTGTCTCCAGTCCTACATTTTGCAAAACCTCATCCATTTTTGCATCAAGCGAGTGCCCATGCGCCTCCATTCCCACGGCATCTATACATGCGTGCGGACCAAGCCCTTCGGTTAATTGCTTCAAAGTCTCTACAACATCGCAATTCTCGTAATCAACCGTTATTGCGCCGGCATCTGCAGCCATATTCAATCTATCCTGGAAGCGATCTATCGCAATAACTTTTGAGGCACCTAACATGATGGCACTGCGAATAGCAAATTGACCAACAGGACCGCATCCCCAAACCGCTACAATATCACCTTGTTTTATATTGCAATTTTCAGCAGCCATGAAACCGGTCGGAAAAATGTCAGACAGAAACAAGGCGTGCTCCTCGCTTATGTTCTCCGGCAAAACCAAACAACACACATCAGCAAAAGGCACGCGAACCAGTTCCGCCTGACCGCCCCAATACCCACCATACAAATGCGAATAACCATAAAGACCAGCAGTCGGATAGCCGGTAATCTTCTTCTCTACATTAGCATCGGGATTTGAATTCACGCACAAAGAGAACTTACCAAGCCGGCAAAACTGGCAGCGTCCGCAGGAGATTGTAAATGGCACCACGACGCGATCGCCAACTTTAACTCGTTCCACCCCCGTACCAACAGACACAACTCGCCCAGCAAATTCATGTCCAAGTACATCACCCTTTTTCATCGCCATAACATGCCCATGATAAAGATGGAGATCAGAACCGCATATAGCAGAGGCAGTTACCTCAACAATCACATCCTCTGCATCAAGAATGCATGGATCTCTCACCTCTTCAACGCGAACTTTTTTCTTTCCTTGCCAGGTTAAAGCTCTCATCGCTCATCCTCCCTGACGCGCGGGCGCCCCTGAGACGCCGTGGTTAACGGCAGCGCTGCAGGAGAGATGCGCATCCTTTTTTGCTTGCTTCCCTGCCGCCAAGACACCCGTCTCTTAAAAAAGTTCCGTTCTTGTAAACCGATTACTCCCAATCGTACTTAGTCCATCGCTCAGCGGGGACATCCTTATCGTGATCTGATTCGTCTTTCAGCAATCGATCAGGTGTGACAGCACGTTGCTCAGCTTGTGCGTCCTCCTGCTCTCCAGTTTCTCCTGTTTGTTTGCATCTGGAGTCGCCAGTGATCGGAAAGCCAAACTCCGACGACAGTTGCTCACATTGCTCGTTGCTCATCTGTGGACCGATACGCTCGTTGTCTTCATCTACATGAGAAGGGTCAGCGAGCTCTTTCTTATCCACACTGCGTGTCGATTTTTTTGAAACATCATTTTTTTCCGCGTCTGGCATATAGAGACCTCGCCCAGGGGATTGCCTTTTTATTGGTCGCGACAAATTGCAGCTAGTTCCCATAGGGAATCGTTCAGGAGAAAAGGAAGACTTGATCAATACAATTCCATCACTTTTTACTGATACGCTGAAAGATGTGTATGGGCCTGAGTCTCGTGTATTCACGTGACGAAACCGACCATCAATTGTATTGGAGCAAATAGTGCTGCGATGAAAGAGGGTAAGAGCCAATTCGGTCCCCGCTTTGCAAGTCTCTCGGGACTTGTCCACGTTCCCCTGCCCGTCATTCGTTACCTGTGCGCCTGGGGTTCGGTGCTGAGCCTGAGTGCCAGCGCCCCGCAGGCTGTTTTGTCCGCCGAGACCCCTAGCGAAGGTGGCGAGTCCCCGGTGCTGCGCAGCACCATCACCCAGACCGAGAACCGTCCGCAAAGCCCGACCGTCAACACGGAGGATCTCCGTGTGCTGGCCCCCGGTACGGAATTGGATCTTTATCTTACGAGCGAGATTGCCTCCGACGAGACCGCGGAAGGCGATGAGTTCTTCGGCAAAATCAGCAAGGACGTGCGAGTGGATGGCGGGGTGGTGTTACCCAGGGGCACGCAGGTTCACGGGGTGCTGAGCACACTGGCAGGACCGAAGCGCGCTGGCCGCAATGGCTACGTCAACGCGCGCTTTGATTATTTAATCACGCCTGACGGGCGGAAAGTCCCGATTGAGGGCAACAGCAGCACGAAGGACTCCAAAGGCAAGGCCGCTGCCAAAGTCGTCGGGCGCGCGGCGGGCTATACCGCCGTTGGTGGCGTGCTGGGAACAGTGATGGCACTGCAATTTGGCGGTCTGGCGGGGGCAGCGGCCAGTAATGGAACCACCCTGGCGGGTGGAGCAGCCATTGGTGGGGCTACCGGGCTGACAATCGCCATGTTGACGAAAGGAAAAAGCGTCATGCTCCAGCCTGGCGATGAATTGCACGTCAAACTCAGCGAGCCGCTGAAACTGCCCACCATGACCATGCCCGATGAAACGGCAGAAGATTTCAGCATCCCTGGTCTGCAAGTGAAGGTCGCGGGCATGGGCATTAACCGCCATCCGTTCGGCGAAATTACGTTGACGCTGGACATTTTGAATCAAACCGACAATACGTTCTCCACGTTTGAAATTGGCCTGGAAGACGAGCAGGGCAACGTGTTCTTCCCCTCTCCCCTTGGCGATACAGGCAAAATCAAGCCCCGCAGTCAGTCCAACAGCAAAATCACCTTCAGCGTGGACAACGTCAAAAGCCGCCACAAGCTGGTGTTTTTCAAGCCGTATTCCCGTGAAGCGCTGGCAAAATTCGCCCTGACCGATGCCATGCCGGCAAGCAGTAAAGCCAGCCCCAAAGGCAAGCGCGTGGCCACCGAAGCGACCAGACCGACTGAGCCGCCCACGAGCGCTCAGAGCGCTGCGGCGAGTTTGTTGCAGTCACGCTAATTAGATCGGAAGAGTAACTAAGTTTTGCGCGTTTTTGAAAAGCTATTGAAAATAAGCCATAATGCAGAAGAGATTGGTTTAGCGTCCGCTGCGGCCATTCCGAAAAATCAAATAATTTTCAAAACTATATTTCGAGCACCTCACGAAGCGGACGGACACTTTACCATCACAATTTTGTTGCAAAATGACGGTTACAGTGAAACTAGTTAGTAATAAGCAATGGATGATGAAACTGTTTGAAACACTGGCACTGTGTTGCGGCGCTTTACTGCTCGTACTCTCAATTTCAGGCTGTCAGTGGGTACCGCCTGACAGCAAAGCAGCAGCGCATATGCCTACGACTTTCCAGATCCTGAAACCCCTTGTAAAAGACCCAGAGCAAGATGATGATGAGGCATCGCATGCGACTTACGAGGTCAGCAAACCCCTTGTCAAAGACCTGACGCTGAATGATGAATATGTCTGCCAGATTAGAGGCATACAGCATATTGAAATTCGTTCATTAGAGAAGGGATACCTGCAAAACGTACTGGTAGACGAAGGACAATCTGTTCGTCAGGGACAATTGCTTTTTCAAATAAAGCCCAGTGTCTACCAAGCCGATGTCAAAAAATCAGAAGCCGAAGTTGAGCTTTTGAAAATTGAGCTGGAGAATAACCAGGCACTTGTTGAAAAAGATATTATTTCTGCCACCGAAGCCGCCATGTCTGCCGCCAAGCTGGCCAAAGTTGAAGCGGAACTGGAGTTAGCCAAAACGCATTTAGGCTTTACCGAAATTCGAGCCCCATTTGACGGGCTGATAGGCCGCTTTGGTGATATCAGGCTGGGCAGCCTGCTGGAAGAAAACGAACTGATGACGACCCTGAGCGATACCCACCGACTCTGGGTGTACTTCAATGTGCCCGAAGCAATTTACCTGGACTACATGAAAAACAGGAAGAATGGTGTTTCTCAGAAAGTCCAGCTGGAGCTAGCCAACAAGGAAATTTTTCCTGAACCTGGAACAATAGAAACCATTCAGTCAGACTTTAGTAGTACTTCAGGCAATGTTGCCTTTCGAGCGAGCTTTAATAACCCACAAGGCCTCCTGCGTTACGGGCAAACAGGCAAAATACTATGGCCCAAGAAGATCAACCAGGCGGTCATTGTGCCACAGAAATCCACGTTTGAAATTTTAGATAAACGCTTTATTTTTGTTGTCGACAAAAACGGGGTGATCCACGAACGTGAGATTAAAGTGGCCCGTGAGGAACCCAACATTTACATTGTCGCCTCTGGAATAACCCCTGATGAGATGTTTCTGCTTGAGCAGCAGAGCAAATTAGATAAAGGCGACAAAATCACTTACAAGCTGATTGATCCCCAAATTGCTTTTAAGGATCTAAGACTGTATGCAGAGTAGTTCGGGTTGGGAGAGCTATGTTCCGTAACGTTCTCAAACGGCCGGTACTCGGGATTGTTATCTCGGTTTTAATCGTTTTCCTGGGCTGCCTGTCACTTGTGCAGCTTCCTATTTCGCAGTTCCCCAAAATTGCGCCAACCGTCGTCAATGTCTTTATTTTCTTCCCCGGTGCCAGTGCCGATGTCTTGACCAAGTCGACGGTGATACCACTGGAAGCGGTCATTAACGGGGTTCAGGGCATGCGCTATATAGCCTCTGACTCGACCAGCGCCGGTGAGGCAACAATCCGTGTGGTATTCGAACCAGGTACCGACCCCAGCGACGCGATGGTTGCCGTCAAGACCAGAGTGGATAAGGTGATGACCTCATTACCACCTCTCGTTCAGCGAGAGGGGGTAATCCTTATGCCGCTACAGCCCTCCATGCTGATGTACGTCGATTTATATTCTGATTCCCACTCCTTCGACGAAAAATACCTGTTTAATTACGCCTACACCAAGCTAATACCGGAAATACAACGGATTACAGGGGTTGCCAACGCAACCTTATTGGGTAGCAGAAGGTTTGCTATGCGGGTGTGGCTCAAGCCTGATCGCATGCGAGCCTACAACATCTCCTGTGAAGAAGTGGTAGATGCTATTAAAAACCAGAGCATTATTGTCCGCCCTGGCCAGCTCGGCGTCAGCTCGGGGAAAAAAGCCCAGTCTACTGTATACGTGCTTAGTTATGTCGGCCGCTTTGACGAGCCTGAGCAGTACGAAAACATTATTATCAAAAGCTCCGGGTTTGGTGAAATGGTCAAGCTTAAAGACATTGCCTCCGTGGAGCTGGGCAGCGAATTTTATGACATTTACACGAATCTGGATGGACATCCCTCCGCATCTATCGTGCTGAAACAGACGCCCGATAGCAATGGCAGGGAAGTCATCAAAAAGGTCAAAGAAAAAATCAGCGAACTCTCCAAGGCATTTCCAGACGGTTTGCACATCAAGTACAGCTACGATGTCTCCAAGTTTTTAGACGCCTCGATTGAACAGGTCATCGACACTATCCGAGATGCGTTTATTCTGGTCACCCTTGTCGTCTTTGTGTTTCTGGGGGACTGGCGTTCCACCCTCATTCCTGTCATTGCCGTACCTATTTCATTAGTAGGGGCCTTTTTGGTGCTCGCGATGTTTGGTATGTCCATTAACCTAATTACCTTATTTGCTCTGGTACTGGCCATCGGCATTGTGGTGGATGATGCCATTGTGGTGATTGAAGCCGTCCACAGCAATATGGAAAAAGACCCGTCGCTAACGCCTTATGCGGCGACGCAAAAAGCCATGGGCGAACTGGGAAGCGCTATTCTCGCCATCACGCTGGTGATGATTTCGGTATTTGTGCCAATAGCATTTATTCCCGGCCCGGTGGGTGTATTTTACCGGCAGTTTTCTATCACGATGTCGAGCGCGATTGTGATATCAGCTTTGGTGGCATTAACGCTTACGCCTGTTTTATGCGCCATGTTTCTGGAAAACCATGCCGCTCACAATCACAAGCGCTCTTTCAACGTATTTCAATGGTTTATTGGTCTATTCAATACCATTTTCGAATTAGTCACCCGTGCCTACATGTGGCTGTTACATCGTATCGTCAGCCAAAAAATAATTTGCCTGGGGGTCATCCTTTTGTTTGCTTACGGCATTTTTTACATGAGCCAAAAGGTTTCCTCCGGTTTTGTCCCGAATGAAGACCAGGGCACCATCTACGCTATTGTTCAAACACCACCGGGGTCTTCGCTGGAATATACAAACAAAGTGATGGGCCAGCTGCAAAAATTGTGCAAAGCGATTGAAGGGGTCGACTCGGTGACGTCGATAGCGGGCTACGAAATCATGACAGAAGGCAGAGGCTCCAATGCGGGGACCTGTCTTATCAATCTCAAAAACTGGTCAGAACGAAAACAAAACGTCCATGAAATTATTGAGGAATTAGAGCGTAACACTGTTGGCTTGGGAGGCAGGGTTGAATATTTTGAGCCGCCAGCCATTCCTGGCTTCGGCTCCTCTGGCGGATTTTCATTGCGATTACTCGATAAAACAGGCGATCTCCGCTATCAGGAGCTGCAAGTCACCACTCAGAAATTTATGGAAGCCCTGAGTAAGCGCAAAGAGATTTCAGGACTGTTTACCTTCTACAATGCGTCCTACCCGCAATATGAAATCAAGATCGATAACCAGATGGCCATGCAGAAGGGAGTTTCCATAAACACGGCTATGAATAACCTGGAGGTTCTAAATGCCGGCTCTTATGAGCAAGGCTTTATTAAATTTGGCTGGTTCTTCAAAGTCTTTACCCAGGCATCCCCTGAATACCGAAGAAATCTGGATGATTTGAAGACCCTGTTTGTCAAAAATGATCAAGGAGAAATGGTGCCCTACACGTCGTTTATGAGACTGGAAAAAACAAAAGGGGCCAATGAAATTACTCGCTATAACATGTACAACTCTGCCACCATTCGGGGATTCCCAGCAAAAGGTTATACGACTGGCGACGCTATTAAGGCTATCCGCGAAGTGGCTAAAAACACACTGTCCCGCGAGTTCGACATTGCCTGGGAAGACCTGTCCTACGACGAAGCGAAACGAGGTAATGAATTCGTCGTTATTTCTTTGATTGTTGTGCTTTTTGTCTATTTGGTGCTGGCGGCCCAGTACGAAAACTTTGTACTGCCTTTGGCCGTGCTCTTTTCCTTGCCCGTCGGTGTTTTTGGCTCCTTCACAATGCTCAAACAGATGGGTCTGGCCAACGATGTTTATGCACAAATTGCGATTATTACCCTGCTTGGGCTCCTGGGTAAAAATGCTGTATTGATCGTCGAGTTTGCGGTTCAAAAACGCAATGAAGGTTTGTCGTTGCGAGACGCTGCTCTGGAAGGCGCCAAGATGCGCTTTCGACCTATTCTGATGACGTCCTTTGCCTTTGTCGCAGGGCTTGTCCCCCTGGTGCTGTCGGAGGGCGCCGGGGCTGTAGGGAACAGAACCCTTGGTTCATCTGCCATGGGCGGGATGATTACTGGCACCATCATCGGCGTGTTGGTTATTCCGGGGCTCTACTTTCTTTTCGCCACCATGGTTGATGGCAAAAACCTGCTGAAAGGTGAAGTGCATACCAGTATCACGGACTCCATTATGAACCCCAAAGAGAGCAGCAAACAGAACCGTTGGAACATAAACACGAAGCTGAAACAAAGCCTTAATTACTTGATTGAAATAGTGAAGCCTAAGAAATAGAGTCAACCATGAGCGACATAGACAGAAAAAAAATTGCTAGTCTTTTGACACTCATTGCTTTTATGGGAGTTCTTCAAGCGCCTGTTTTTGCAAGATCGTTTTTTCATCCGTTTAAGCTGACGGAAAAAAAGGAAACATTCAACGTACCAAAGAAATATGACACTCCGCAGTTACAGGGCTCTGTTAGTGCGGCTTCCATTAATTGGCGGCAATTTTTTTCTGATCCTGATCTTCTCTTACTGATTGAAACAGCCCTGGCGAACAACCAGGAATTCAAAATTGCTATACAGGATATTGAAATTGCGGCCCAGGAAGTGCAAGAAAAACGAGCCGAGTATTTGCCTAAAGTGGGCTTGGGCTTTGGCGGAAGTTACATTCACCCATCCGAAAACACAACGGAAGGCGTGTTGGATCAAATTGTTGAGGACCAATTTTTCAAATACCCGGATTTTAACCTGAATCTGGGTCCTTCCCTGACCTGGGAAGTGGATATCTGGAAAAGATTCAGAAATGCCAAAGAGGCAGCCAGAATGCGAATGATTGCACAGTACGAGGTCCGGAATTTTCTCATTTCCAGACTAGTAACTGAAATAGCTCGCAACTATTACGAATTAATGGCTCTGGATACGTCTCTGAAAATACTGGATTCAAACATTAGCATCCAGGAAGCGGCTTTCAATAAAGTGCAACTCTTGAAGCGTTATGCCAAAGCGAACCAGTTAGCGGTCAATCGGTTTGAAGCACAGCTAAACAAGACCAAAAGCCAACGGTTTGAAACCAGTCAGCGCATTGTTGAAAAAGAGAATCGTCTGAAGTTCCTCTCCGGTATCTATGATGAAAAGCCGATTGTCAGACACTCTGAGCAGTTTATGACGCTGCCGGTGCAAGAATTGCAGACGGGTGTGCCTATTCAGCTTTTGGAAAACAGAACAGATATTCGTCAGGCTGAAGCGGAGATTAAGGCGGCAAGACTAGATTTAAAAAGTGTCAAGGCCCAGCTACTCCCCAACCTGACGATTAAGGCAGGGGCTGGCTTTTCGGGCTGGGACCCCCAACTGCTGTTTCGCACGCCACAGTCGTTGTTATACAACGCGATGGGTGACTTTATGGTGCCATTGATCAACCGGAAAGCTATCCTTGCACGAATACAGATTGCCGATGCCCACCAGTCCCAAGCGGTTTTGACTTATGAGCAGACTCTACTAAAAGCCTACACTGACGTTCTTAATGAGGTGTCAAACATAAGAAATATGCAGCAGGCTTTTGATAAGAAAAAACGAGAAGTCGTATTGCTTGAGGAGTCTATCAGTACGGCAAACATGCTGTTTAAGTACGCCAAGGCGACTTACGTAGAAGTGCTGCTCACCCAGGAGGAGAAACTGTTGGCCGAAAGGGAACTTGTTGAAGTGAAAATGAACCTGGTCGGATCCAGAGTTGAACTTTATCGAGCACTAGGTGGCGGCTGGCGATAAGCTGTTTCACTTGATTTAACTGCTCAGCGGGATACACCGGCTCGGCCCGACTCGAAAGAGGGCGACGCTCTTATTTTTGCTCTTGTGCTGGAATTTCAAACCAGAAAGTGCTGCCTTTACCGGGTTCGCTTTCGACACCAAGTTGACCGTAGTGTGAATCCACGATCAGCGAGCAAATTGCAAGGCCCAGACCAAAACCCTGTTTCTTCTCCTCTGTTTGCGCCTGGAAGAACTTCTCAAAAACTCGCGCCTTCGTTTCCGCATCCATTCCAGGACCTTGATCTGTTACGCATATTCTCTGTACGTTGTTTGACTCTAAGTTGCTCAAAGTAATTGTTGTATTTTGCGGAGAGAACTTAATTGCGTTTGACAGGAAGTTGATCAAGACCTGTGCGATTCTTGCTCGATCTGCTTTTATGAATTTATCTGTGCAAGAGTTCAGCAGAGTAATACCCTTCATCCGCGCGAGACTTGAAACGGTAGATATAGCATCATCGGCAACAGCTTTGATATTGCAATCGCTCAGCTCAAGATCAATCCTTCCGGTTTCGAGCGTTTCCATAGTTAGCAGATCATCCACAAGTTTCAACACTCTGCTAATGTTTCCTTCTGCCCGTTGTAATTGTGTTCGTCCCCGCTCTGACAGCGCCGAACCTTCTTCAGCAGAAAACTGGTTCAGATGAGCAATCGCTTTCTGCAACGGCTGTCTCATTCCGTCAGCCAGTGATACCATCATTTCAGCACGCTGGCTCGACGCGATATCCAGCTGATTCTTCGCTTGATGCAAAATCAAATCTAGATAAGCGAATTCATCAGAACCTTTGATATGCTGGACTAAGTTTTTTCGTCTGCCCAGGTGTGCGGCGTTTCCAACCAAAATTTGTAAGCGTCTGTTCAAACTTGTGGTGAACAGAACCAACACACCAAGTGCCATGACAAGATTGCCAAATATTATCCAGATGAGCATTTGCGACAAAAATTCATTAGCTTTAGCCTGCTTTGCTTGCATTTCCTCGACGAGTTCAGAATTCTTGTTGTAGAGCCTTTCAAACTTTTCATGCAAGATACGCCCTTCATCAGTTTCAAATTTGATTTCGCCTGTTCGATTCAGGACTTCCATGATTTGATCTGGTGGGTCAGTTCGTTTGAGACGTAAAATTTCATCAGTCTTTTGAAAGCGGAGGGCTTTGATTCGCTTGTTTATGCTCAACCAATCCGGATCATCTTTGCTCAGTTGGGAGATAATTTCCCAGCCTTCATTTGCCTGCTTATAGGCATTCAATGCAAGTGCGCGTGACTTTTCGTTGTCTGTGATAAGGAAGATACCTTGAGCAGCAGCAGCCCTGACCAGGTCCATCTGGACAATTCGCATGTACGTTGCGATGTCACTATATTTTCTGCTTAGTTTGGCGAGTCGTTCCATTGAAATCAACTGGTGATTAATATCCAGCAAGAAGCAGTTCTGAATCAGGAGTGGAATCAGCACCAGCAGAAGAACTTGATGGAATATTTGTGGGCGTACGATTGCAGCAAGCAGATTCAAGTTTGATTTAGACAGTAATTGAGGATCCGAATCAACACCAAAGGGCACGTGCTTTAGATTGTTGGAATTGATTGTTGTAGAAGCCGGCGAGCCGCCGGCGCTCCCGGGCGTGCTTACAACGTGCTCATAACTAACGATGGAGGCTTTAACGATGGAGGCTTTAACGATGGAGGCTTGCGAGTCTGAATATTTGCCGTCTGAGGACTTTTCCGATTTAGCCCGCTCTACGTTCAACAAAGCTTGCACGTGCTCGAGTATTGCACTCAGGCATGATTCCGCTGATGCGAGGTGGGCCTTAGCTGCTTCTGAAATATTGTCTTCCATTTCTTCCAGAAGTTGGAGGAAGTTTTGTGCCGCGGTTAAGGGCGATCGCATATCATGTGCAACCATGCCGAAAATGGATCTTCGATGTTCTGCTGCAGCCATTAATTGGCTTGACGCATCGCTAATGGCCCTGTCCAGATAAGCCAGTTCATCATTACCGGCAACGTGCTGTTTAAGCTCTTCTCCGCGAGGCAAGCGTGTTGCATTATCAATCAGCACACGCATTCGCGCATTTATGGATCGGCTGAATACTGCCACCAGAAGCAGTGCAAGAATAACGTTTGCACCCATACAGCCATAAGCTACAAGTTTCAAATTTTGCAATTGCTTGTCGTCCCGAGCGCGCAGTTCGTATATCTCGTCGAGCTGTTTAAGCAATAAGCTCTTCACCTCAGTTCGAATAGCAAGAGTCTTTGAAAACAAGCGGGGCATGCGTTCTATCTTGCCCATCATGTCGGCGCCTTCTGTGTAAGCTGGAAGGTCTCTAAATATTTGTAGTTCCTTTCCAAATTGTTGTTCGAGCTTAGGAAGGATCTGCATGCGCCCATGGAACTTCTTGGACATTTTGCGCAAACCGATGAACTCACGATTCAAGGTTTTAGTTCCATTGTGAATGCGTTCGCCAAAATTCGGGTCAGACTCAAAAGTACTGGCGACAAGTACAAGACTCACATCGGCCCAGCGGTCGAAGGCGAGGTCAAGATGCTCAATAAAGCTGATCTGCTGCTGCTCCACCTTGACCATGGAAGCGGCAGATGTCCAGAGATGGTTTAAGAACAGAATAATAGCCGTGCCAAACAGAAAAGGCAGCAGGACAATAAGCAGCCCACGTTTGAACATGGCTGGTTTGTATGGCAGCGGGATTTTCGTGCTTGAGCTGGACATTTCCGGTTTCTGCTAAGTGTATCGGAAAGATAGAGGGCAGAGCCGGCGTAGTTTCCGAGTTGCCAGCCATATACATTATTAAAGCAAAATCAGGAGTAATACAGAAGAAACTGGCTCCGCGCCGTTGTCAACACGCCGTCCGAAGGTATATGCTTTTGGGGTTATTTGGCGGCCGCGAGGGTCGCCGAAGTATATGCAAGATTGAATTCCAATTGGAGGATTTGCAATGGCAGTTACACAGAGCGAGGCCGTAAAGACCTGCGAACTCTTAATGGGCGGCAAGTGGGTGGCGTCGAAAGCCACAGAATTCTCCAACGTCTGGAATCCGTCAACTGGCGAAATCATCGCCAAAGTTCCGATGTGCAAAGCTGACGAAGTCGACAAGGTAGTGCAAGCTGCACAGAATGCATTTCATGACTGGGCAGAAACCCCAATCGTCGAGCGCACACGAGTTATGTATCGCTTTAAGGGTTTAATCGAGAAGAACTACGATGAGCTGGCTAAGTGCGTTTCGCGCGAGCATGGCAAAACGGTTCCGGAAGCACGCGCATCAATATTGCGCGGTATGGAAGTAGTTGAATTTTCGCTCGGAATACCGAGTTTGATCATGGGCGAGTGCATGGAAAATATCGCATCGAATGTAGATTGCGAAACCATGCGTCACCCGCTCGGTGTTTGCGCCGGAATCACGCCGTTCAATTTCCCGGCGATGGTGCCATTGTGGATGTATCCAATCGCTATTACTTGCGGAAATACATTCGTGTTGAAACCGTCGGAGAAAGTACCGTTAACCAGCATGATGATTGCGGAGTTGCTCAAAGAAGCCGGTTTGCCGGATGGCGTTTTCAATATTGCACATGGTGGCAAGGATGCAGTTGACGCGTTGCTCACGCACCCGCTCGTGAAGGCAATTTCCTTCGTTGGTTCGACCGGCATTGCGAAATACATTTATGAAGTCGGCTCGAAGCACGGTAAGCGAGTGCAAGCTGCCGGCGGCGCAAAGAATCACATCATCATCATGCCAGATGCCGATATGGATTACACAGTACAAGCATTGCAATCGTCAGCATTCGGATGCGCCGGAGAGCGCTGCATGGCAGGTAGCCTGGCTGTTCCTGTCGGAGACGCTGCAGAAGAATTGATGCCGAAGCTTGTTGAGGCATCCGCCAAAATGAAGGTCGGACGCACCGATGGTGACAGCCAACCCGACATGGGTCCTGTTATTTCCGCCGATCACTTGAAGCGCGTCAAATCATTGATTGACCTCGGCGCGAAAGAAGGTGCTGATATTGCACTGGACGGACGTGATTTGAAAGTTGCAGATGCGCCCAACGGCTTCTTCCTCGGACCCACCATCATCGACAAGGCTAAAGCTTCGATGAGCGTGGTAAAAGAAGAAATCTTCGGACCGGTATTGAGTGTGGTGCGCGTCCAAACAATCGAAGACGCAATCAACCTCGGCAAAGAATGTCCCTACGGTAACGGTGCCGTCATTTACACCAACAGCGGACGCGCCGCACGTGAGTTCAAGCGCCATTTCAACGCCGGCATGATCGGCATCAACGTCGGCGTTCCGGCACCGATGGCATGGTTCCCCTTCACCGGATGGAATGCTTCCTTCTACGGCGACTTGCACATTCAAGGCCGCGAAGGAATTCAGTTCTACACGCAACAGAAGATGACCATGACACGCTGGTTCGATGGCAAACCGAGCAAGAAGTTTGCTGATCCGATCTGGAAAGAAAAGAAGAACTAAGTTCTCTTCAGAGAGTTATTTACATTCGCAGTTCGAAAAGTGCCTGGTTCGCCGGGCACTTTTTTCTTGCTAAGTGTTGCAAAGGCATAACAAATACGTTTCAAAACGGCTATTTCTTGCCTTTCCTATAATAGAGATGGATTGTATTCAGTGGAAATCCAATCCAGAAAGGTTATGAATTTCCCGAATTTGCGGAATTCTATATCACATCTATTATTACTTGAATTCTCTTCTGCGTTTTCGAGCAAATACAATGGGGAAGCGATCTACCAGTCCGGTGTAAAATCGACGCTCTAACGCCAAATTTGAGATGGTGCAAATTTCGGAGCCGGCTATGCGCAGCGAGCGTCGCATTGAGGACCAGTGCGCGAGCCGCAGCTGGCGTCGCATTGAGGACCAGTGCGCGAGCCGCAGCTAGCGTCGCATTGAGGACCAGTGCGCGAGGCGCAGCGAGTGCGGATTGGAGAGTCGACCTGGACCTGCGCCATTTCTAGCGCTAGCGGCGGCGGCGGTCGCGATCGTCATCCTCGTCGTCGCGATCCTTGTCGCGATCGTTGAAGACGTCAGGGGTGCGCGATATCAGTCCGTTTGGAACGCGGCGCAGTGAGCCGTGCAAATCGAACTTCCACGAACTGCCGGCCCACGGCGTTCTGTCGTCATATTCACGATAGAAGCCGGCCGGTGGCATGATGTTGGTTGCCAGTCCGAGCGTGCTCCAGGCAGGAGTGAACGGTGGTGGCGTATTTGGTACTATCGGTGGAACGCGCAAGATGGAGAGAATGTACTCGCCGAGTTGCGGATTCTTATAACCGACATAGCTAGATGCCACTGATAATGAAGTATCGAAGGCGTAGTTGCCTAAGCTGTCGCGCACCTTGTGCATGTTCTTGTAGAAGTTTGCATCCGATTTCCATGTGTCCTGGACAGCTTCGTTGAATTTACTCCAGCGTTTGTGATCGTTTACTGTGTCGAGAATGAATCGGCTGGTGAAATATGCGCCGACCACAAGAGCTGCAGCGGCACCTAGTTTGCCCGTCTTCGTCATAGCGGCAAGCGTTCCGCCAATTACTATTCCTGAGCCGATTTGCGGTAAGTGCTCCGGCAAATTGGCTATGCCATAGAAGAAGCTTTGTCCGACGCCACCGCCTATTACCAGCGATTCACGATATATTTTTGTGGCGTTAGTTTCCAACGCCGGATTGTTTTTCAGCACGTCGCCTGGCTTTGGAAACTCAGGTGGTGTTGGTGGATTTTGCGTATCGCCCGGTTTCGTCGTGTCTGTTCCGGGAGTATTTGGTTTGTTGTTGTCGGTGCCAGGTGTGGACGGTTTGTTATCATCCGTTCCAGCGGGCGGTTGATTCTTCTCCCATGGAAGCGGAACTCTGGGATCCGACCAGGGAAGCGGTGAAGTGCCATCGCCGCGGCGCTGCCATGGATATGGTGGCCGTTCCAGTTCAGGTGGAAGCGGTCCATTGCCATTCTTGGTGCTGAGCAGCGCATCTTGCTTCGCGCGTTCGAATGCTTCGCCGCGAAGTTTTTCGCTGCCTGCACCGCCAGCTTGTGCTTGCTGGGCGTCTTTCGCTAGTATCTGATCTGTTGCACTCATTTCCCAAACCGCGGAATTAGCCGCTGGTCTCCCTGCACCCGATTTGTGCTGATCCCAGACTAGGTGATGATATATACACTGTCATCTAATAAAACGTTGATTTTGCCAGTCTACGGGGGGAAAACGCGTAGATGCGAATGACAAATTTCATTTGATTTAGGCTAATAGTGGCGTGATTTTCTTGTTGCTGAGCTGGAGCTTATTTTGTCGAACGATACTGGCACCTTTTAATGGAGCTGATCGATCTTGCCGGACTAGGAGCCGGCTGGAAGCCTGCGCTCCCAGGGCATCCGCTGTCAAAAAAATGGATCCGCTTTTAATTGCGGGCGGGACGCCCGCGATCCCGGGGCCGTTCGCTTTCAGCGGAATCGCCTGTTAGCATACAGATTCGAACGCTCAATCGCGCGAGACTATTTTTTCTCCGAGAGGAGTGACGTGTGATCGTGGATGATTTTCCAGGCGTTGTTCTTCTTTAGTAAGACGAGAGAGAAGGTGCCATCCATAGGCGAAGCGTCTTTACGGTCGAGGTGCCAGTGACCGACGGCGAGCGCACTTTTTGGACTTAGTTCCGTAATCTTAAGGTCTCGGAAATCAAGCTTGCCCATTGTGTCTTTGTTGCTGCCGTACTTCTTTTGATAGCGTTCGCGCAGTGCGTCGTAGCCCCAGACTTCGACACCTGCGGACGTGTAGCAGATGTCTTTCGAGTTCAAATAGGCACTCATGAAACCATCGAGATCGCCCCGGTTCCAGGATTCTTTCTGTTGATGGATTGTTTGTTCAATCTCGCTCTGGGCTTTTGTGGCCGCGGTGCTTACGCTCCTTGTCGGAGCATCAGTCGCATTCTTGCTCGCAACTGCTGCTTCGCTCTTCCCTGAACCTTCAGTCACATTCTTGCTCGCAGCTGCTGCTTCGCTCTTCCCTGAACCTTCAGTCGCATTCTTGTTGGCAGCTGCTGCTTCGCTCTTCCCTGAATCTTCAGTCGCATTCTTGTTGGCAGCTGCTGCTTCGCTCTTCCCTGAATCTTCAGTCGCATTCTTGCTCGCAGCTGCTGCTTCGTTTTTCCTTGAAACTTCAATCGAATTCTGGCCTGAAGCTTGATTCGTTGTTGAATCGTCAGCGGCGTTCGCACAAACAGGCTGCACTAAGAGCATAAGAAGCGAACAGGTCGCCGGAATAATCCAGCGACCTGTTTTTTTAGTTCGATTAACGAGCGATTGCATCGTCATCACCATATATGGTGCTTCTTAGCTGGCAGCGCTAGAGCTGCTTACCGCTGCAGCAGGAGCAGCGGTAGTGACGAGCATTGTCTCGTTGTAGTCTTCCAATTTCTCAGGCATGTGAGCCTGTGATTTGCTGGTATAGAGTGCCAGGTTGTGCGGCACCGGTGAGAGTCGCTTCGCTCTGGCTACGGTTGGATTAGGACGAACGACTTCTTTAGCCAGTCCAAGTTTTTCTAGAACCCAAATCGTGATCCAGGTGAGATCGAACTCATGAGCAGCCATTCCATGCTGAGCTGATTTAGGCATTGCATGGTGGTTGTTGTGCCAGCCTTCGCCGACAGCGAGAATTCCAACCCACCAGACATTCCGACTGTCTTCGCGAGTATTGAATGTGCGATAACCATGGTTTTCCATGTGACAGAAAGTGTTAACGAATTGCGTGCTCCAGAAAACGATGAATGTCGCTGCGAGGTTGCCGAGCAAGGCAGCCCAACCAAAAACTAACCCTAGGACCACACGAGCCGCGATATTGATGCCCAGACAAAGCTGAGCTTGTTGCGCGGTATGACCATGACCGAGCAAACGATAAAAGCGATCTTGCATCAAATCTGGAGTGACACGAACTACTTCTTCATCAGTTTGGTAGTTCGGCATTTGGAACATCCACTCATAAAGTGCATGAGTGAATCCATCTCTAGGAGAGTGCGGATCGCCAGGTTGATCCGACTTCAGATGGTGCAGGCGGTGCACAGCGACCCAAACAATTGGTGAGCCCATCAGGCAGAAATAGCCGCCCGACACAATTAAATACTCGAGCCATTTAGGCAAGGTAAGTGACTTGTGAGTGAGCAGTCGGTGATAGCCGAGCGTGATGCCTACGCCAACGTAGAAGTAGCTTACGAAGAAGCTAATTAAGCCGACCGCAAGTGGAGAATGCAAAACGTTTTCCAAAATCTGTCTCCCGGAACTAAAGAACTGGAGCCAATACTAGCACGTGACAGCCCCTACGCTAAGGCAGAAAGACTGATCAATAGATAATATGAGCATAGCATGATGAATAGGATCTTATCATTCGACTTTAGCGGGAACGCTTGAACAGAGACACTTCATCAACTGGAGCCGAATCTGCTCTCCTGATCAAACTGTAAGCCGATTGAGCACTGCTTCGTTTTTTCTCAGAATCAGCAGCAGAGACCAAGCAAGATGCAAAGCATTTAATGGGGATTAAGAAATATCTCGTATCCAATATTTTCAAGAATCCGACTATTATCATTTACTTCTTGGCGGGAAGAATAGAAGCTTCAAATGACGCGAACCCGAAAGCGGTCGCTGCGTTGGATTCTGGAGCACGATTGGGTAGATTTCATGATCGGACTTGAATAGAGTGCAAGATAGCAACACCAGATTTTATTTCCGGGCAAAGTTTCAGGAAAGAAAGGAGCTTTGCATAGCAAGCCTTTCTACTCTGAAAATTAAAGCGACGTTTTTTATAAACATCATTCTTATATATATGATGGCGACTTTGCTCTGTGCGCAAACAACACTGGCGGCAACGCCGGAAATCAGCACCGACAATAGCTCAACAGGAAAGCGATTGCGCGTAGGACTTGCACTGGCAGGTGGTGGCACTCGCGGTTGTGCGCACATCGGCGTACTTCGCGTTCTTGAGAAAGAAGGCATCCCCGTTGATTGCATCGCCGGCACCAGCATGGGCGCAATTGTTGGCGGACTCTATGCCTCGGGAGTTTCTCTTGACGAGATTGAAGAGCTTATTTGCTCAAATAAGATGATGAATTCATACCAGACGGTACCAATTCCGGTGCGCTTTGCTCTGGTTCCATTTTTTGCAATTCCGCATCTTTTCGGATGGCATCCTTACGACGGCTTGTACAGAGGCGGTATCTTCGCCAACTTTATCCGAAAGAATGCAAAGGAAGATGAAATCGAAAAATTCAAAATCAAGTTTGCGGCCGTTGCAGGCAATCTCCTGGACGGAAAGCCTTTTGCCATCAATCACGGTGACATTGGCAAGGCAGTGCAAGCAAGCTCAGCAATACCTTTCTTGCGTCGTCCAGTCGAAATTGAAGACAAGCTGCTCATCGATGGTGGCGTAGTGATGAATCTCCCTGTAGAGCAAGTTCGCGAGCTTGGAGCAGATTTTGTCGTTGCTGTTGATATTGACGATAATCTGAAAAACATGGAAAAGAAGGACTTCCGCAAGGTTGGCAGCGTATCGAAGAGAGCTGTTAATATGCAGCTTTCGGCAATCGATTCATATCAAACGCCGAAAGCTGACTTCGTCATGCACCCCGACGTGACGGGAATTGCCCTTCTTGATGGAAACATCAAAGACGCGCGGAAAGCTATTAGCGCCGGAGAAGAAGTTGCACGCAAGTTGCTTCCCGCCCTCAAAACAAAGCTACAAGAAAGTTCGGTATCACTGGCAGGAAAGGTTATAAATAAAGAGGGCGAAAAGAGTGAGTAGGGCTACCATGGATGAAATGCTAGATGAAACACTTGCATCCAATGTTGAACATGAATCAGAGCTTGAATCGCATACTGCCACTGCCAGCAGTGATGCATTGGACGCAAGCGAAGGTTTAGAGGCAAGTGATCAACAACAACTTGACTGGTATCGCAATGTTTATCAAGGCGATGACGTACCGCAATTTACGTTTAGAGCGGTAATAATGGGCGGCTTGCTCGGAGCCCTCATGTCTATTTCAAATCTGTACACGGCAATCAAGGTCGGCTGGTTATTCGCGATCGCGATTACTGCGTGCGTCCTGTCATTTTCAATCTGGCGCTGCATTCGCTTCATTAATCCCAAGATTTCGGAAATGAGCATTCTGGAGAGCAATTGCATGCAGTCTACCGCGTCCTCCGCGGGCTATTCGACCGGCTCAACAATTGCCACTGCTTTCGGTGCCTATCTTCTCATCACCGGTCATCATATCGATTGGCGTATCACAGCAGTATGGACAATGATTACGGCTCTGCTTGGAGTATTACTTGCAGTGCCCATGAAACAGCAGATGATCAATAAGGAACGCTTGCCCTTCCCCACGGGCATTGCTGCGGCTGAAACACTGAAGAGTTTGTACGGTGGCTCGAAAGCAGCGGTGTACCAGGCATATTCACTGGTCGGCGCCATGGTCGCGGGCATTCTTACCGGCGTAGCGAGCAAGGGTGAGTGGGCCTGGCAAAAAGTTATCGGGTTCAAATTGCCGGAGCTTTTCGCTTTCCCAATTACGCTGAAGGGCGTCAGCCTCTCCAATTTCCCGGGATTCGGTTTCGAACCAAGCCTCATGCTCATCAGTGCAGGTATGATTGTCGGATTGCGTGTATCAGCTTCGATGCTCTTGAGTGCATGCATTCTGTATTTTGGATTTGGTCCCTGGTTGATGGAAAATCACATCATTCCCAGCCAGGCGAAATTGCTTTCCGGCTGGGCACTGTGGACAGGCACGGCACTCATGGTCAGCGCAGGCTTAACTGCATTTGCATTGCAATGGAAAACCATTCTTCGTTCGCTGAGCAGCGTCAAAGGCGCCAGCACTTCCGTCGGCAAAGAGATGGAAGCTGTTCGTCGTGTTGAAGTCCCAATGAAGTGGTTCTGGATCGGAATCATTCCACTTGCAATTATTTTTGCAGGTGTTATGTACGTTGCTTTCAACGTATCGCTTCCGCTGGGCATCTTTGCGGTAGTTATGAGCTTTTTCCTTGCACTGGTAGCTTGCCGCGCAACAGGCGAAACAGACATCACTCCAATTGGAGCGATGGGCAAAATATCGCAGCTCACATTTGCGGTCTTGAGCCCGAGCAACATCACAACAAATCTCATGGCCGCCAGCGTTACGGCAAACACCGCCAGCGCATCTGCAGACCTTCTCACAGATTTGAAAAGCGGCTACCTGCTCGGTGCAAATGCACGACGCCAGTTTCTTGCGCAATTAACTGGAGTTTTCTTCGGAACAATTGCAATTGTTCCAGCATGGTATTTGATGATTCCAAACAAAGAAACGTTGGAAGCATACAACCCTCCTTCAACCATAATCTATAAAGCTGTTGCCGAGGCTCTCTCGCACGGAATTCATGCGCTGCCCGAATCAGCTCGCATGGGCATTCTGATTGGTGCGATTATTGGATGCGTTCTTACCGTAGCTGAAACGCTATGGCCGAAAGTGCGCAGATTCACGCCATCGCCAATGGGATTAGGACTGGCCTGGGTCATGCCATTCCAGAATTGCTTTTCCTTCTTCGTCGGTGCGGTGATTGCATGGGCATGGAAGAAGTTGCATGCGAAGACGGCGGACAATTACACAATTCCGGTCGCATCTGGTGCAATTGCTGGTGAATCACTGGCTTGCGCATTCATTGCGATTTTCAATGCATTGATCGCGCTGCACATAATCGGTAAGTAACACGAGCTTACCCGAATCCTGCAGCTTGCCTGGGAGCGCCGGCAGCTTGCCGGCTTATACTCCGGCGAGATCGATCCGCTTCTTTAAAAGCCGCCAGGATGGCGGCGCTCCCAGGGATAGCTGCAATCGACTAGCAGTGGTCCGAACACAGGCGGCGCCCTTATAGAATTTTCCCGACGGATACGGTGGAGCACAGCGCTGTCACAATTTCGTCCAGGATCGCTTGCTATAATGGCAATAGCAGGGGCTGTTGTACATCATCATGTTGCAAGACGCCGAAAAGAAAAAAGTCATCAAGTCTATAAGCGATCTCAAGCGTGTCGTAACTGCTGCAGACGTTTCAACGCACACCGGGTTGCCAGTTTTGCTCGCGTCGCAGGCACTAAACCAGATAGCATCAGAAACCGGCGGGCACCTGGCAGTCAGCACGACAGGCGATGTCGTTTATTCCTTTGCACCAGGTTTTTCGAATGCGTATATCACTCATGGAGTGCGGCGCATTTTGGAAAAAACAAGCGAAAAGGTATTCAAAGCAGCATTTTTCCTGCTAAAGATTTCGTTCGGCATTATGCTGATCATTTCGTTCTTCATTATCGTCATGACTGTAGTAATTCTATTTCTTTCGCAGAAATCGCAAGATAGAAATAACAACAATACGCGCGGGCGAGGTCCACGTTTCACGTACATAGATTACATGATCTTGCGCGACTGGTTTGCCTTCCTTTTTAGATTGCAACAGCAGCAACGGGTCACTTACGATTACAACCGTCCAAGCGTCGTTAAGCGCGAGAAAGCCAATTTCCTGCTCGATTGTTTTTCCTTTTTGTTCGGTGATGGAAATCCAAACGAAGGGCTTGATGAAAAGCGATGGCAGCTTATCGCTAAGGTAATCAAACAGCATCACAATGTAATTACCGCAGAACAGCTTGCTCCTTATACAGGAGCGGATCCAAAAAACGAAGATGCGGTGTTGCCGGTTCTGGTGCGCTTCAATGGCAAGCCACAGGTTACCGAAACAGGCAATATCATTTATACATTCCCAGCACTCGCTGTGACAGGTGGGAAGGAGCATCTTGATCCTGCGCCACCATTCTTGCGTGAGTTCAAGTGGAAATTCACCGAAGTGGATCCGGTAAATCTCAAACCGGTGTACCTCATCGCAGCCTCGAACTTCCTTGGCTCCTGGTTGTTATTCTTGTTGCTGCACTCCTCACACGCACCTTCAACTACAGCACTCTTCACTGCTATGGCTGCATATGGAACCTTGTTTGTACTTGTTCCACTGGTGCGATTCTTTGTAATAAAGCATTTGAACAAAGGCGTCGATCAGCGCAATGCGCAACGTGCAGCACATGCAGAATTGTTGTTGTCGCCTGCTCCGGAATTAAGAAAGAAGATTGCAGAATCACGCGATTATAGAATGCGCGATCAATTGATTGAGAAAAGCAACGCTGTGTACACAACGGAGAAAGCAAGTTTGGATCAGGAAGACGAGCTCGAGCGTCATTTCAATAAACCCGGCGAAACTTTTGATGCGCGCCCTGAGCAGACTTTTGATGCAAGACCAGGTGATTAGTGTAGCTTAAAAGGTCGCCGCACTGCACTATAGTTCAGGGTTGTTCACAACAGGAGTTTGCTGCACCAGCTGGTTAGCCTCGCTAGAGGCGGTTTCACTCGAGCGCCGTGGATGCTCCCAGAAGAACTTGCACATGGTATCGGTGACGTTAAAGTCTTTTTCCTGCGGTTTGCCGGCGAACTCTGTCATTCTTGCTCCGTACCAGAAGTGCCTGCCGCCATCCAGAGTGTAAAGGCAAACTTCGGTGGAGTTTTGGCCGTTGAGATACCTCTCCACGGTTACTTTGTCGATTGATTCGCAAACAGGAGTTTGATTGCATTTGTCATGAGCGACCCAGAATTTCATCGCCTCTGATACAGGCGGAATTCTCAGTTTGACCATTCCGCTCCACAGCCCTGTTCCTCCACGATAAGGAATCACAGGGTCCTCCGTTCCATTAAACGCGATTACGCTCAGAGGTTTCGTTGGCAAAACGCTGCCTTCATACATGCATGCTTCGATGGGGCTTATCGCGGCGATTTCGCTTGAAAGTTCTTTTCCAAGGCGATAAGCCATCATGCCACCATTGCTGAAGCCAGCTACATAAACTCTGTCTGAATCTATGTTGTATTCCTGTTTGAGTTTCTCGATCATTTTGGAGATAAAGGAGACATCATCGACATTTTTGTCCTTGGATAAGCCACAACAATATCCAGCATTCCATGTGCCAAACGCTGCGCATGGATAGCTCACAATGAAGCCATCTTTCTCGGCTTGCTCGTTCATTCGCAAGTCCCAGCGCGAAAAGTGCACAGGAGCAAAAGCACCGTGCAAAACAATTACCAGAGGCATTGACTTGGTCTTCGAATACGATTTCGGAATGTGCAAATAATATTTGCGCTTCATTCCATCGACCTTCACCGAGCTATTGGTATTTCCAGTGCGAGCAAGAGCAGGCTGCGGCACGGCAGTAAAAGTAAGCAATGCGCAGATAATCAGCATTGCAATCTTCGTTGCTCGTTTCTTCATTTCTTGCATGCTTAGCTCCAAACAGTTAGATGCATGTTACTGGGAAGCGCAATATTTGACGGAAGGGATAGGCTGGAGAAAAGACTCTCTTGCATTAACTCATAATGGCATTTTCAATGAGAGAGCACCATCAGTACAGTTTATTAAGTGTTGCACATAAGTATGCAGGAATCATTGCGGGGCTATTACTTTGCGGGATTCCTCAGTTGCGGTATCTTTCTGGAATTTTGGATGTTCCCAGAAGAACTTGCACATGGTTTCCGTAACGTTGAACTCCTTTTCCTGAGGTCTTCCGGTCAAAACCGCGCGGCGCCCTCCATACCAAACGTGCCCTCCGCCATCGAGTGTATAGAGGCAAACCTCTGTGGAATTTTGCCCATTCGTATATCGCTCGACCGTAAGTTTCTCCTGGCTCTCGCGAATCGGATTTGCATTGCATTTGTTATGAGTCACCCAAAAGTTTATGGCGTCTGAAACGGATGGAACTTTGAGCTTAATTCCAAGCCACCTGCCTGTACCTCCTTTAAATGGAATGACCGGGTCTTTCGTACCGTTGAACGCAATGACACTTACCGGGCTTGTCGGACTCGCGCTGCTTTCATACATACAGCCTTCAATTGGTGCAATTGCCGCAATCTCATTCGATATTTCTTTGCCCAGGCGATAAGCCATCATGCCACCATTACTGACACCAGCCACATACACTTTGCTGGGATCAATGTTGTAGTCTTTCTTGAGTTTTCCAATCAAATTGGAAATAAATGCAACATCATCAACGTTTTTGTGTTGAGAGATTCCACAACATCGCCCGGCATTCCAGGTTCCGAAAGCTGCACACGGATAGCTCACGATGAATCCGTCCTTCTCCGATTGTTCAGACATTCGTGAATCCCAACGCGAAATCTTTGCGGTGCCGAAGGCACCATGCAGAACAATAACAAGGGGGACGGATTTTTCGCTGGAATATGACTTCGGAACGTGGAGCAAATATTTGCGTTTCATCCCATAGACTTTAATCGATCCATGCGAATCACCAGCGCCCAGTGCAATCGTACTTGCACCCAAACAAGTTAACCCCAGTGCAGAAGAAACGAAAAGAATTCTCTTTGCCCGTTTGATCATCGTTGGCCTCACGAAGCACCGGTAAAAGACCGCCCATGCAGACAATTCCAGCATGCCAGGACTTTGCAAAAGCTGCCAACGGAACAGTTAATTAACTGTTCCACATGGCATGATCGGCTGACCAGGCTATCATTTGGGGACGCAGGTAAATTAGACATGAATAATAAAGTTCGAATTACCTTATCTTTGTGCGCCGCCCTTGCAGGCTTGATTGTATTTTTCGCACCCCGCAACATGGCGCTGTACGATCTCGCCCTGTTTCCGTGCCCAGATCCTAGAACACCGGATATTAGTAAATCGTTGCTTGAATTGAAGTCACACAACATCTACGCCCAGGAACTTGTTTTTCCATCTAAGAATGGCAAATTGCTTCATGGGATCTTTTATAGGGTTCCGGGAGCCAAGCGTGTTTTCCTGTTCAGCCATGGCAAAGGCAATAACATGTACACCCAAATCACGAAGTGTCGTTGTCTCTGTGCCTGTGATGCCTCGGTGTTCATGTATGACTACCAGGGTTTCGGAAAGAGTCAGGGTCGTGCGAGCGTACAAAATGCGTGCGAGGATGCGATAGCCGCATATGATTATCTGGTTGACGTTCAAAAATGCAATCCAGATAACATAATCGCATTCGGACAGTCCTTCGGCTCAGGCGTAACCGGACAATTAGCCCTGCATCGAAAACTTGCCGGAGCTGTTATTCAATCCGGCTTTTCCTCGTTAATATCAGCGGCACGAACTACTCTGCCCTGGCTCAAACTGTATCCAGATTGGGCATTTCCAGAGCAAATGATGGACAATATTGCAGCGTTCAATGAAAAGCAAATACCGCTTTTCATTACACATGGAAGAACAGATAAAATAATTTCCTGCAACGAAGCAATTAAGCTGTTCAACTCAGCATCGCAGCCTAAAGCAATCTTGCTGTTTCCAGATGGACACTCAACGTTTGGAAAGGGAAATACATTTGCTGTAGCACTCAAGAAATTTATCAGCAAGAACAATATATGAATGCAGGTGCAAATGCTTGCAACAATTAGAACGAGCAAGCTTTTATTCGAAATGCCATAATGCATTTATGTTTTGAGGTTGGCAAATTATGAAAACAGCTCGTTGGCTTTTCATTCTTCCAGGAAAAGAAAAAAGAACATGAACGTGGCCAAAGAGCTATCCTGGCACAAAGATTTTAAGAAGACCTCTGCTCTAAGGAATGAGGAATTAGCATCTTTGCGTAAATTTCTGGGAGGGAGACAGCCGTTCAGCATTTATTTGAACGCTGCAATACAAGATCTAGACGCGGGAATTGACAATCGCTGGTTTCACATTAATAGCCCCAGCGGAATTGTGATGGCAATAGAGTTCGATGACATCACAATTTTCTCCGTCATCGGGGAGCCTGAACAAAGATTGCTAGCAGCGATCGCGGGCAATCCGCGGCGCACTGAATTCCATGCACTCAGCGAACATGCCGAGCAGATCTCTAAAATTGCAGGAAATAGAATCTGCAGGCGAGCGGAGCTTGTTTACTATTTGCTCGAACAGCGATCCCATTTCAATACGAATGGATTCGATATGCGACTACTTACACCGGATGATGTGCAAACTGTGGAATCATTTTATGCAGACCACTATCCGCAAACTATTTTTTCAACATGGATGCTTGAACGGCCATTCGTCGGATTGTTCAATGACAACAATCTTGTTTCTGCTGGCGGCACGATTGTGCTGGATCGTCGGGATAATGCCGCAAACATAGGTAATTTTCTTACCGCACCAGAGTTCCGCGGCAAAGGATACTCAAAGCAAGTTTTGAAATGTTTGATCAACCACTTGCTTGACCAAGGAATCAATACCTTTTCATTAGGAACCACCGCAGAAAATATTCCTGCTTGCCGTGCATACGAATCAGTTGGATTTATCCAGATCGAAAAGCGGATCGAATTGGAAATGACAGCAATAACCTAGGTATTTTAATTGCATTCTTCGCTGATCAGGCCGAGGCTTAAGACTCATTCATTACTGCCGTCATAGCCCAATTCTTGAGCTTTCGCCAGATCTTTTTCTGCTTCATCTGTTCGGCCGATTTGTGCCAGCGACTTCCCTCGACGAAAATATGTCCTGCCGGCGAAGCGTTTGACAGCAATTGCTTTGTCAAACCATTCCACAGCAGACTGGTAATTGCCTAATTTATATTGCGCTGTGCCCAAAGCGTGATAAAGAAAAGAATGGCTAGCTAACTCAGGATCTTTCTGCAACGCCTCCTCAAAATCTCGAAGTGCCTCCTTATTCTTACCGAGCCCTAGCCGACATAATCCGCGCCACTGATGATCGCTCGCAATATGTGGTTCCGATTTCTCCATACGCAGTGATTGGTCAAAATCGGCCTCGCCTTCGGAATACTTATTTAGTAAGTAGTAGCTTATTCCGCGCCCGCGGTACACTCTGGCTTCGCTCATTCCGCTATTTAGCGCATTGCTGTATTCCGAAACGGCTTCTAAATGCTTACCCTGGTTTTGCATCGTTTCCGCTTTGCTGAAGATCTCACGCACAGCCTTCTGGTCAACCAGCGAATCCAGCTTCTCTTTAAATGGAAAATTTTCGGAACCGCGATTCAGCACAAATGTGCCAGCTACCTTGCCTTTGAATGCTCCGTCTTTTCCAGGGGTGATTTGTTTCTTGGGATCCAACCAGTCGCCCGAAAGCATCTGCTCAGACTTCTCGCTCACACGAAATATGCCATAGAGGTAGGAATTGTCTCCTTTGAGAAAACCAATCTCTGTCCACCAGATTTTATCTCCCTCGCACTTGCCCTTTACCTTAGTTACACAGTCAGGCCAGATGATCGTTCCACTGAATTCATTACTGGAGATATCCGAAATATTCATTATCATAGGAACAGTCTCATCCATGTCTTCAGAGTACTGATGGAAGCTCCCTGTCCATGTGCCTTTCAGATTGTCGGACCTTAGCTGCATCTTGATTCCTATCGCAGGAGTGCTTGATATGGCTCCTAGCAAGATTATTGTAAAAACCACCGCGATCGTTTGTCTCATGGCTAAATTAACGGCCCAATACATTCAGATTTTGAAAAGGCGCATGCATAGTCGGAACATGAAAGTCAGCCTATTATAGTTCAGCGAAACTGCGCTGCTCAGTCCGACCGCAGATGCGGCAGTCTTTTACAAGTCAACTGTTGCTTCTCTCAATTTAGAGGGGACCAACCGCTATTTAATATTCCTTGCAGGTAACTCTCCATAAGTGCATCGATTATGGAGTGGTATTTGTCGAGGCCGATGATGGCTTGGAAGGCACAAGCGGAGCATGAATGTCGGGACGACCAATCAATTCCGCCAGCGCATTCTTTTCCTGAGAAATCTCATCATCCAACTTTGAAACTGATTCTTCGCCAGCTACATCACAAAGCTTCTGCCGAAACAAAAGAACATTGTCGTTGCAAAACTGCTCGAAGCAATATGATTGCGAGGAGGCTCGCAAGCCGCAGTATCGTATGTGGTGTCGCACGGTTATTGGCGCGGAGCCGTCAACAACAAATTGAGCAGAATATAAAACGACTCGTCGTCCAGCAGTTGACCTTCTTCTATCATATGCTTGAGATACATACGATCAGCTTTATTCAGACCGCCGGCTGCTAGCATCTGCTTGCGGATGAGCCGCGCACTGTATTTGGTGACAGGTTCATTGGTGGACAGCATACAATTCATTTGTCCAATTTGACTTGATATCATTTTCCTGGTCTCGCTTGAGGCGCTTCCCATGGCTGGAACGGAGGCCTTGAAGGTTGCCCTCTTGCGTGAATGAGTTGCTCTTACCTTCGGCACTACCATACAGTTCATAGTGTTTGTCCTCCAAAATATTCTACGGATCTCTGTTCTTCTTCCGATCTTTTTCCCGCGGCTACGAATTGCAAACGTGTGTTGTTTTATATGATTATGCGCTAAATATCCAGTTGCAATAAGGGTTTCAGTCGTTCGGCAGCAGAAAGTTTAAGCATCTTTTCATCATTGCTGCTGAGCTAGTCAAATCGACATCCAGTGATGAGCCGCATCAGCAAGGCGTTTTCGCAAGGTGCATTTTATGAGCACCACTTTTATTTTAATCAGCAATTAACAAACACGCAAGCAGAAATGCGCATGATAGGCGGCTTCAGCTCAAGTATTGAATGATTTAAAATGCCAGTAGATACTCATCCCTGGGCATGGAAGCTTTTCAACATCTGCTCAACATCCGGATATATTTTGGAATCGTTTTCCGGCAAAATCGAACTTACGATGAAATAGCAGGTGTGCCCGACCATGAATACCCATTGTCTCCAGTGAACAGGTTTCTTCATCTGTGACTTCACCATTGATTCAAAAAATATCGCATCGTAAGTTCCGACTTTTGCGGTTTTCAAATCTTCTTTTGTCGCCTTTGGCTGCACTCGTTTTGCCCACTCCAAAGCTAGCTCAGCTGGAACCTTTTTATACAGTTCAGCCTGACCTGATTGACTTGCTGACGAGTAAGTGCCCATTTCGTAGACATCAAGCCCAACAGGAAATATCGGCGGAGAAAACATGGTCCAGTTTCCACGATCTGAGCTTGCCCAGCCTTTCGCCATCGTCAGCTCGTAGGGCTTCTTTCGCTCATGCTCACTGAACTCAAAGATAGCCATTTCGGCAGCGTGGCGCGTTTTATTCACCATATATTTTCCGCTTGGATCATATTTCCAATCTGAAAAAGTCTGCAGTGCAATCGCATCAAGAAGTTCACGCAATGTCGGTTTGTAGAACTGCGGAAAGGGCGACATCAATGGTGATTTGGAAATTTTTTCTGAGCCGGTGACAAGGCCAACAGATTGTCCAAGCATTACGTTGCTGTTTACCAGAAACATGTTTGCGAACTGGGCAAAGTTAAATCCTAAACCGGCTTCGACACGTTGTGCAAGAAGATGATCCACTTCTTCCTTGCTGAGCTGTTTGACCTTTGATCCTGCTGGTGCTTCAGCAATTTGTTTTCTTTCTGGAACTGCGATTGAAGAAGAAACGCTGGTCGTAAGAGCTGCCAAAAGCAAGAGCGAAGTGACTGTTGTTTTATTGATCATGCGCTTTAAAAAATGAAGGGGCGGACTTATTGTAGCAATCTTGATCAAAAAAATTCGCCGCCAGTCCGAGGACCGACGGCGAAGAGTGATCGCACAGATATATTCGTTCAACGCATGTTATATGCGCGCGTTACAGTAACTAGCTTTTGTCCACCGGAAGGCTGGACGCATGCTCTTTGTGATCGGAACCACCACCTTCATGATGCGAACCACCATGATGCTCGCCGTGGTGCCCACCACCACCGCCGTGAGGACCACAGCCGCCCCCGCGCCAGCCATGATGCATTCCGCCTTTCATGCCGCCCATGCCAAAGTCTTCCATTTTCAGGAAGCCACGACGCAGGTCTTTGCGTTGCTCAGGTGTCAGCACGCCGAGTAATCCGATTTGCTGATCGAGCCTTGCGTTTGCCATATCAGCATGAAGAGAATTGATCTTGCCCTGCAATGCCTGAACTTTTCCTTTGTCCATTTCGGGTTGTGTCAATTGATCATAAAGCGCACGCTGCGCGGACTTCAGCTCTGCCATTTTCGGGCCAACAGCATCCATGAATTTTGATTTGACCTGGAAGACTTTCTCGAGCTGCTCATCTGTGAATTGCCCATGAACAGCGGCTCTCAGCATCATCACATCTGCGTTGGGATGCATTGCCATCAAGTCTTCTGCTGCGGGACCATCCATGGAGGCTTGCCCTTGAAGAGCGGGAGGCATTCCTGGCATTCCCGGCATTCCCGGCATTCCAGGCATTCCCGGCATTACCGGTCCTCCCGGACCCATTCCCGGAGGCATCATTCCAGGCGGCATGTTATTCAGGTCACCGGGCCCTGGCATAGCAGCCATGGGCGGAAATGGGTGATGTTTAGATGGCGCACCCAGACTCGCATCAACGCCTTCCATAATTTCGGTAGCTGGACCTGGAGGTCCCTCCTGCGCAAACACGGCAGGAAGCATAAATGCGGCGGCTCCGGATACAAGCCCGATGAGGACGCCTGAGCGATTGATTTTTTTCATGCAAAAACCTCGGAAGAACAGAGCTATACCTCTAATACGAAACTCGTCAGAAAAAGTTCAAAAATAGAGCAAGAAATTTGCTTAACAAATTTTCATTTTGTTCCAGCAGATTCCTTTTTCTCTCCCTCTTCTTTTTTCTCTGCACTCTGTTCTTTTTCCCCACTTACGGTCAAAAGTCTATCGTGAGTTGCCAGGGCATTTATTGACATGCCAATTTTGTCACGAAGATATGAAGCGCTGGCGTAGTTGGAGTCGGATTTGAGGGCTTCCTTAAAGTTTTTGACCGCGTTGGCCGTATCCCCTTTGGAGAGAAAACCGACCGCCAGACCGTAAAGGTCCGCAGGGTTTGGCGATTTGCTTTTGGCGATAGCTTTTTTCCAGGTCGAAATCGCCTGGTCCACATCACCCATGTCGTACTGCAAGCAGGCAAGAGTATTGATGTACTCGGCTTCATCCGGCTTCAGGCGCAGCGCTTCATTCACTTCCGCCAGACCTTCCTCCAGCTTGCCGAGCCTGTAAAGCGTCCAGGCAAGGCTGTTTCTGGCTTCAGCATCTTTAGGATCGGCCGACACAGCAAGACGATAGGCCGCCGCGGAACGCGCCAGCTTACCGGCTCTGTAAAAATCATTGCCCCGGTTAATGCCGTCTTTTGCACTGGCATTTTTGCGATCTACTGCTTCATCAAGCCGTGCCTGGCACGATTTGCATTGCGGATCAATTGTCATAGCAGTGACAAATTCGGAAATCGCGCCGTCAACATCGCCTTCTTCGTCAAGAAGCAAGGTGCCCAGGCGAGTGTGACCGTCAACAGACTGGGGCGCCGACTGCAACCCACGCCGGTATTCGGCAATAGCGCCCTCGATGTTGCCTGCGAATTCATACTTCATCGCCTGCTCGAAGTGATGGTCAGCTTCAGAGGCAAAAGCACTCGGCACCGCTGTCATGGTGCAGAAAAGCGAGAGCATCAAAGAGATTGCTCGGGGACGTATTGGTAATTTTGTTGAACTGAATTTTTGCATTGGACTGTTGTGCTGAGTAATCATCTCGGCTAAACAATATTCTAGTGTATAACCTGCAATTCGGTTATGTTGGCATTCGTTTCCTTATTGGTTCAAAAATTTGTATGCAATTTTGATTATCGTGCAGACCGGCCCTGCTATTAATCTAATCGACAGATCAAGATGCGGAACGCGATGCCAGCAGATCCAGAACGAGCTTGCTGTTTCCGGCTGCGGATGTGAGTTTGCCGTTGCGCATGATTCCCTTGTCTTCAAGCCACTTTTCAAATTCAGGAGCAGGGCGGCAATTCATCAGCTCACGCAAACTGGCAATATCATGGAAGCTGCTGCTCTGATACGAAAGCATCACATCATCGCCCATCGGCACGCCCATAAAGTAGTTCACCCCAGCAGCCACAAGCAGAATGGTTAAATTCTCCAGGTCGTTCTGATCGGCATCCATGTGATTTGTGTAGCAGGCATCAATGCCCATGGGCACGCCAAGTAGTTTGCCCATAAAATGATCTTCCAGTCCAGCACGTATCATTTGCTTCCCGTCAGCAAGATACTCAGGACCAATAAATCCGACAACGTCATTGACAAGGAATGGTTTGAACTGCCGCGCCAATGCATAGCAGCGCGCTTCCAAAGTTAGTTGATCCGCGCCATTGTGAGACCTGGATGAAAGCTCGCTGCCCTGCCCGGTTTCAAAATACATGTAGTTTCCGCCATTGCAATTGCAGTGTTCTTTGCCTAAAGCAACGGCTTCTCGAATCGCAGAAATATTGATACCGAATGCGGTATTACCTTTTTCGCTGCCGGCAATGCTTTGAAAGATCAACCCAGCGGGCGCGCCGTTTTCAATTGCCTTCATTTGAGTGCTCATGTGGCTGAGCACGCAATTTTGCGTAGGCAATTCCAGGCGGCGAATTATCTCGTCGGTTGAACGCAATAGCCTTTCTACCGACTCGGCTGTGTCATAGACCGGATTTATTCCAATTACCGCATCGCCGATGCCGTAAGACAAACCTTCCATTATAGTTGCGTTGATGCCATCGACAGAATCGCTGGGATGGTTGGGCTGCAGCCGCGAGGCAAGCACACCTTCGCCACCGAGCGTCGTTTTAGCTTTCGAAACTACGCGACATTTTTTTGCAGCCAGAACTAGATCCATGCTCGACATTAGCTTGCAAACTGCTGCAGCCATCTCGCCGGTGAGCGCGCCACTCAGCGAGGAGAGTTCATCCTTGTCATCAGATGCAAGAATGTGCTCACGCAAATCGCCGACTGACCAGGTTTTGATTCTTGACCAGGCTTGCCGCTCGATATTGTCCGCAATGATGCGGGTTACTTCGTCCTGCTCATACTCGATTACTGGATGCTCATAAAGTGCTTCCAGGCTAATTTCGCTCAGCACCTTTTTGGCAGCGACTCTTTCGATGGCGCTGTTGGCTGCCACTCCAGCCAGCCCATCGCCGGACTTTTCCTCGTTGGCCTTAGCAAGAACCTCTTTGATTGAGGAAAAGGTGAATTGCTCTTTGCCTATTGTTGTGTTGAACTTCATGAGAGTATTCTACTGTTTTGCCAGCAGAACCATACCCCATTTGGGCTTTTTCCGCCAGCGCAAAAGGCGTAAAATGCGAATTTTGTTCTCCGCATACCAGGCACCTTTGCAGCAGGACAAACCGAGACACGAGGCATAACTGGCGAAGATGAGCGACTCTACGAATCTCACACCCGCGCGAATTAACAGAGGCCGCACAGGCACGCGTCCGCCTGTCTCCGAGTGGCTGATGTTTCGTGCAGATCATGCCCGCGCACAAGATGCGGTGCACAGTGAGTTAAGCGAAGAGTTTCTAAATGCGATGGCAACGAAGGGTTATCCTCTTGTTCAAAGTATTTGTTCAAGCCGAACTGAATTTATACGCAGACCACCATATGGAAAAACTTGTTCTGACGCCGAGCTTACACGGCTTTCTGAGCGCTGCCAGAAGAACAAAGATGTTCAGATTGTAATTAGTGATGGGCTGTCCGCAACTGCAGTGGAACGCAACGTGGATGATCTCCTTCCTATTATTCATGACGGTCTCGAGCTTGCTGGTTTGTCTTATGGAACGCCTGTAGTGGTGCGCTTCGGCAGAGTTGCCGTGGGGGACCAGATTGCACATCATCTAGGCGCCAGACTGGTAATCAATCTGATTGGTGAACGCCCTGGTCTGAGCACTGATGAAAGTTTGAGCGCTTACATTACGTTGAATCCAGGGCCGCAAACAATCAGCTCAGATCGAACCGTAGTCTCAAACATTCATCGCAGCGGGACTCCGCCTCTTGAAGCGGGTGCATATGTTGTGCAGCGCGTGAGAAAGATTTTCCAGTACAAGCTCAGTGGTGTCAAATTGCAGCAAGCAGAGAATCAGGCATGAGCCAGGAAATTGTGTCTGCAGGCATAGACATTGGCACAAGCACAACACACCTCAGTATAAGCAAATTGACGATTCAGAATGTTTCTGCTGGAAGCCGAGTGCCGCGTTTATCGGTGACGGATCGCAAGGTGCTTTACCAGAGCAGAATCTACACGACTCCTTTGAAAGAAGACAGCAGCATAGACGCCGATGCTGTGAGAAAAATTATTGAAATTGAATACGACAAAGCGGGTTTGCAATTTAAGGACATCCAGACCGGCGCATTGATTATTACCGGCGAGAGCGCGCGACAACGAAATGCAAGAGAAGTCAGCCATGCAATGGCTCATTTAGCCGGCGACTTTGTTGTTGCCAGCGCCGGGCCGCATCTGGAGAGCCTTTTGGCTGGACGCGGCTCTGGAGCCGAGCATGCATCTCGAACGCAACGCAAAACTATTTGCAATATCGATATCGGCGGTGGCACTTGCAATTATGCCGTTTTTCAGAACGGAAATTTTCTTGATTCGGCCTGCCTGGGAATTGGAGGACGATGCATCCAATTCGACGAAGCAGGCAAGATTTCTCGCTTTACCGAATCAGGAGAAACGTTTCTGGACGGGGTTGCAAAACTGCACTTGTTGCGCGCCGGCACCATTCCCGACGAGGAACTCCTCGATCTAATAGCGTCTCTAATTTCAGAACTCATCCTGCACGCAGCGACACGCAAGACTCCTCCGCAGATAGTTCAGCGCCTTATGCAAACTGATGCCCTTCGACATGATTACGAAATTGACGAGTTCTGGATTTCCGGCGGAGTCGCGGAATGTATGCAAGAGATTTTCACGAGCGGCGGAGTCGCGGAATGTATAGAGATTTCCACGAGCGGCGGCGTAGCGGAACGCAGGCAAGAGAATTCCGCGGGAGGCAATAACGCTAGTTCAGCAGACAGATTTGGCGATATGGGAGTCAGGATAGCGAAGGCCTTGCCGGGAGCCTTTTGCGATCGCAATTTACAATATCGCATAGGGGAACAGGCTATTCGCGCCACCGTAATTGGTGCAGGCATGCACAGCATGCAACTGAGCGGCTCCACGATTTGGGTTTCCAGAGATAGGCTTCCTTTGCGGAATGTGCAAATATTGCGCCCATTTGTCGACACAAGAGCGGAGCTTTCTGCAGCACAAATAAAAGAGAGCATAAAAGCTATTCTTGCGAATTTTCGTCTTGATGAAAGTGCAAGCTCATTTGCAATCGAGCTATGCGATTTATCGAGATTGAGTTATTCAGCACTGCAAACCTGGGCTGCTGTATTTGCAGAAATGTTCGGCTCCGAATCGCAGATTGCTGCTGTCAAAGAATCAGGCAATACGTCTTCTTCCGCCGTCGCTCAAGAGCCACTGATTCTTTTAAGCCGCGAAGACATCGGAATGGCTCTGGGACAAAGCATCCACAAATATGCCCCTGAGTTGGAGTTAATCGTTCTGGATGGTATTGATACCGCTTACGGTGACTATCTGGATATCGGAAGACCTCTTGCAAATCAAGAAGCCATCCCCTTGACAGTAAAAACTCTTATATTCAGGCAGGATTGATGGGTATATCAAACTGGTAATTTCAGTTTCTAATGCACAAGAAGACTAAATAATGCTACCTTGATTACAATTCAACAAGTCGCGGAATAGTTTTCAAGCTGTAACCAGACATGCCATTCACATTTGCACATCCGGCGGCTGTATTGCCATTGAGGCAGTATTGTCCAAGATATCTGAATTTCCCGGCGCTTGTTGTCGGCAGCCTCACGCCGGACCTCGGTTACTACGTTCATAACTGGATCTGGAGCATTTCGGGTCACTCGTTCATCGGCAGCTTGCGTTTCGATTTGCCTGCCGGTTTGTTGATCTTGTCTCTATTCTATTTAAATATACGTTCGATATCGCGCTTGCTTCCGTATCCACATCGTGAGGCTTGCAGCGCGATTTGCCCGGCACTGAGCTTGCCTGGAATTCGCTCGCTCATGGTTGCATGCATATCATTACTGATGGGCGCCTGGACACACATCATCTGGGATGGTTTCACACATGCCAACGGCTGGTGCGTGAGCAAGCTTGCCGCGATTACTCCGATTCTATTTTCTATCGGCAGTTACCACGTTACGGTGTGGCATTTACTGCAGCACTTCAGCACTGCATTCGGTATCATCGTTTTGTGGCTTGCGTACAATAAATATGTGTGCGGCAAAAGATACCTCAAGCACAAAAGCTTGCTGGGAAATAAAATGCTGGCGGTTTTGTGGCTTGCCCTCTTGAGCTTTCCCGCTGCAGTTGCAGTTAAAGATAACATCCACCTGCTAAAACACAGCATGAGTATTCCTACCGTAGATGAATTCGTGTTCAATTGCACGGTTGAATATCTTGTATATTTCTTCCCGCTGCTGTGTATGACCGGAATGCTTGTAAGCGTCGCGGAATATCTGTTTGTCTCGATTGCAGAACGCCAGCTCGTCCGCACTGTTATTCCGAAAGAAGGACGTACTCCCGTGCGGCAAGCTGTCGCATCCGCAGAAGAACTCAACAGAACTCCTGTGGATGTACTGCCACTGCCGGTAGCGCCAATAGTACCGGTTCAACCTATATCTGAAATCTAGTTTCTTCTATTTTTGCTGCGGAACCAGGCGTTTAATTACAGCATCGGTGACATCTTCCCCATTGTTGATGAACTTCTCACCGCCGGCGAAAATACCTGCTCCGTCGATGACTACGTCAAGCCCTTTGTCTTTTGCGACGGCGACAGCCGCCTGCGCAATCGCTCTGTTTGCCTCAATTGAATTGCTGCTGAGCAACTGTCCCAGAGCCTGTTGCTGAGCCGCAATTGCGGTTTGCAGTTCGTGCTGCTTCTTTTCGATTTCTTCTTTTGGCTTGCCTGCTTTTTGCATTTCTTGCAATTGTTTGTTTCCTTCCTCGACGTTATGCCGCAGCATCTCTTTTGCTTTCTCTTCCAGACTGTTTACCGCTGCAGCCTCTGGATAGGAAGCTTTCACCATTTGCAAATTGAAGTAGCCCAATTTTGCAGACACTGGCTGGGCAGCATTACCGGATGCCGCATTTGCTGGAATTGCAAGCATGGCTGTTGCTATGAACGCGAGTGCCAGAGTTTTATTCTTCAACATAAATTACCCCTATAAATGAATACGAGCGCAAGAGTATGACCAGAACGCTTGAGAGCATTCCAGTGAATTAGCTTGTGTTATCGAAGCGGGCGGGACGCCCGCGCTCCCAGGAACAATCCCGGGCGCTTCGATGTCAAGACGACCAACGCATGAGCTTGTTCCTAATAGCTTATCCGTCAATTGACGGAATCTTGCGATTCTATATACAAAGAGCAGTTCCCGTTCATCCCAAAATACGATATATGTATGTGTCGCAGCGAGCAAGACCTGGAATTATGCAGACAAATATTAGCAACAGCGACAAATTGACTCTGGAAGACCTCTCCATTGGAGATAAATTCCGCAGCACCCCTTACACTGTCGATGCCGCTGAAATAAAAGCGTTTGCAAGCCAATACGATCCACAACCGTTCCACCTGGATGAAGCGGAAGCGAAAAGTACCTTTTTTGCAGAACTTGTCGCCAGCGGATGGCATGTAGCAGCAATAACCATGCGCTTACTGGTTTCAAGCGTGCCCATCCATGGCGGCCTCATCGGAGCGGGCGGCGAAATTAAGTGGTTAAGACCAACACGACCTGGCGACACCCTGCGGGTCGAAACAGAGATTCTCGAAATCAAAGCCTCAAGGTCACGCCCCGATCGCGGCACAGTCACCATTCGTAGTACCACTAAAAACCAGGACAATGAACGAGTTCAAGTCATGGTTTCAAACGTAGTCGTACCGACGCAATCCGGCTGGCAGCAGAAATAGCTCGCGAATCTAGAAGTCGGCGCTCTTGGGTGTGCGGGGGAAGGGGATTACGTCGCGGATGTTGCCCATTCCGGTGACGAATTGCACACAGCGTTCGAGACCAAGTCCGAATCCGGCGTGAGGAACGGTGCCGAAGCGGCGCAGGTCGAGATACCACCAGTATTCTTCCGGATTTAGACCGCAATCTCTCATGCGTGTTTCCAGAGTTTCGAGATTATCTTCTCTCTGGCTACCGCCGATGATTTCACCAATCTTCGGCACAAGAACGTCCATCGCGCGAACGGTCTTTTTGTCATCATTCATTTTCATGTAGAAAGCTTTGATGTCTTTCGGGTAGTTGTATACGATTACCGGCTTCTTGAATTTCTTCTCGGTCAGGTAGCGCTCATGTTCGGTCTGGAGGTCGATGCCCCACTTTACGGGGAACTCAAACTTCTCGCCGCTCTTCTCCAGGATTTCGATTGCATCCGTGTAAGTCACACGTTCAAATTCGCTTTCGATAATTCCTTTCAGAGTCGAAATCAATGTATTGTCGATTTTCTCGTTAAGGAACGCCATATCGTCTGCACAGTTGTTGAGCACATCCGAGAAGATCGTTTTCAAAAAGTCTTCCGCAAGGTCCATATCGCCTTCAATATCACAGAATGCGACTTCCGGTTCAATCATCCAGAACTCAGCAAGGTGCCTGGTCGTATTTGAGTTTTCTGCTCTGAAGGTTGGTCCAAACGTATAAATGCTGTGCAGCGCTGTAGCAAAACATTCGCCCTCAAGCTGCCCGCTGACGGTAAGATTAGTCGGCTTGCCGAAGAAGTCTTGCTCGTAATCTATTTCGTTGGGGCTGTCCGCTTTCTTTGGCGGGTTCATCGGGTCGAGCGTTGTAACTCGGAACATCTGCCCGGCTCCCTCGCAATCAGAAGCAGTAATAACTGGAGTGTGCACATAAATAAATCCACGCGACTGGTAGAAGTGGTGGATTGAACGGCAAATTTCGTTGCGCACGCGATAAACGGCACCAAATGTCATTGTGCGCGGACGCAAGTGAGCGATGCTGCGCAAGAACTCGTAAGAAGTTTCTTTCTTTTGTAAGGGATAGGTAGCCGGGTCGGCATACCCATAAATTGTTATCGACTCTGCTTTTACTTCTGTTGCCTGCCCTTTTGCCGGTGAAGCAACGATATTACCAATTACTTCGATACTGCTGCCGATTCCGCAATTCAAAATTTCAGATTCATAATTCGCAAGCGATTTCTCTGCAATTACCTGCGCGCCTTTTATGGAAGTTCCGTCTGAGAGATCGATAAAGGAAAAACCGCCCTTCGAATCGCGTCTGCTGCGAACCCAGCCCTGCAGGCGGGCGCGCTTGCCGATGGACTCTGGCTGCAACGCTTGCTTTACTTTCAAAGTTTCTATATCGGTTTTAGTTTCGGTTTGCATTTCTCGCGTTCCCTTACTTGTATTGTTGACTAAATCAATCCGAACAAAATTTCAAGACACCAGACACGGTATAGTGCGCCAGCAGCGCGCTAGCGCTTGCGCACGACAAATACTCCATCTCTGATGGGCAAAAGCACACGATCTACCCGTTCATCACGGGAGATCTGATCATTCAACTTTGCAATGGCAACAGACCTTTCACAATCTGGATTAAGCACGGTGCCACCAAACAGTGCATTGTCTACAAGAATTACCCCACCCTTTCGCAAGAGCGGCAGTACGGCTTCATAATAGTTGGAGTAATTTGGCTTATCTGCATCAATAAAGACGAGATCAAACGGTCCCTGCAGGATTTTAATTGAATCAAGCGCAGGGCCTTCTTTGATTGTTATTTTCTTACCGTAAGGGCTCCGTGCAAAAAACTTCCGCGCAATTTCAATGCAGTGGGGGTCTAAATCACAGGTGATCAATTCACCGTCTTCCGGCAATCCCTCAGCCATCGACAGCGCCGAGTAGCCAGTGAACATACCAATTTCGAGAACGCGCTTAGCACCGACGATTTGCACCATCATTTTGAGGAAGCGCCCCTCAAGCGGGCCCGTCAACATGATAGCCGTATCGGTGTCGCGATGAGTCACCTCGACAAGCTCTTGCAGAAGCGGGCTGGTGGGTTCGCTCTTGGATACTGCGTAGTCTTCAATCTCCGGAGCAACAAACTTCATGATACGTCTTTCCTCATGGAAACAATGGGACTAATGCCAGGGTCCTTAATTCGGGCAGTTCCAGAACCGGGCAAGGCGCCCTCGTCCCCAGCTTTAGATCGGATCATTGATTATCCCAGATAGGACGGCGAGCCCCCGGTTTGCTCCAGTGTTTTTTCACGATTTGCTGCGCAGCTCGCTTGACAGCCCGGCTTGCGCTCTGCCGAATTTCATTTTGCGCATACTTACGTGCTAGCCTTATATGTGATCGTTCAGCAAATCAAATGGCGAAGAAAAGTCCATCATGAGCATAAAGAAAAGGATCAGGCTGGCAGCCGATCACATCGGTCCAATGGATATTTTCAAAATTGGCGTTGGTCCATCCAGCTCTCATACTGTAGGACCAATGGTCGCTGCTCTGGAGTTTCGCGAGCATGCTGAACAATTATTGAAAAACAGTTCAGTAGATAAGCCTCATCTGCAAGTCGAGTTGTTTGGCAGCCTTTCCGCAACAGGAAAGGGACACGGCACAGACGGTGCTGTTTGCGCCGGGCTTGATGGTTTGCATCCACGCCATTCGAGCACTGAAGCTATCTGGGCTGCCATGCCTCAGCTGATCGAGAATCCGGAATTATCACTGTCCGGAAAGAAGATTCGCTTCCAACCTAATATAGACATCATTTGGTCCGCCTGGACTGTTAACGATGCGCCGCTTCCCCATCCGAACACAATGCGCTTCCGCCTGTTCGATGGTGAAAAGCTTTTACTCGAGCAGATGATACTCTCCGTTGGAGGCGGATTTGTCGAACAGGTGGATCCCAAAACTCTTCAGCGCAAAGAAGCTGAGACAAACCAGGAGGCAGTCGAGCTGCCTTACCCGTTCCACACGGCAGCCGATTACATCAAGCAATGCAAGGACAATAATAAGACTCCCTGGGATATCATTATCGCCAACCAGGCAGCGCTGGGCATCAGCGAAGAAGAAATTCGCACGCATATGGATGCGGTGCTCGACACAATGAACGAATGCATCGACACTGGCCTGCGCACCGACGGAATTTTGCCGGGCGGACTAAATGTTCGCAGACGAGCAAAAGAATTGTACACGCGTTTGCAATCGGGAAATGCACCTGACTGGGCCGGCAACGATCTCCGTCCCTCCGTTTATGCCATGGCTGTAAATGAAGAAAATGCCGCGGGTGGAAGAGTGGTTACGGCACCCACAAATGGCAGTTCAGGACTTATTCCTGCAGTGTTCCGCACGCTGCAAGAAAAGCATAATCTCGATCGCACTACTCTAGAGAATGGATTGATTGTCGCCTCCGTTATCGGCGCGCTCGTGAAAACTCATGCCTCCATTAGTGGTGCCGAAGTCGGTTGCCAGGGCGAAGTCGGCACCTCATGCGCAATGGCTGCAGCAGGCGCTGTTGCGATGCTGGGTGGAACTATTCAGCAAATAGAGCAGGCGGCTGAAATTGGTATCGAACACCACCTCGGCATGACTTGCGATCCCATCAAAGGACTGGTGCAAATTCCATGCATTGAACGCAATGCAATGGGAGCTGTCAAAGCTTTGAATGCTGCAGCGCTTTCACTGGCGTCCGACGGCGAGCACCTCATAAGTCTCGACCGGGTGCTGGAAGTAATGCGCGAAACTGGTCTGGATATGAATCAAAAATACAAAGAAACCTCCACCGGCGGGCTGGCTCTCGGCTAAGTTCATTCTCAGCAGAAATCTTGAGGATTACGCAAAATAGCGCTGACCTCAAGGCGCACTAATAGCCGCTAGGGGTAATTTCGAGCGAACCCAGGTCTTCCGTATTGCTCGATCGAATACTGTTAGCTAATTTAAGCGAATGCGAGAGCAAGCGAGGGTCATTAAAAGCCTTAGCGCTGGATATCGCAGCCTTCAGTGACTGCTCGGCATCATTTTGTTTGCCCTCAATGCGCTGAAGCCGAGCTTTTTCTAATTGTATCTCGACAAGTCTGGATTTATCGAGTGCAGTTGGTTCCTCGATTTCCCGAGTTGTTTTGATAGCTATATCATAAAGGGAGATCGCATCATCAAATTTTTCCTGACCCTTGTAGAAGCTAACATTTTGCAATAAAGCTGTTATGTAGGCTGGCGCATCAATGTCTTTATTTTTCGCATAGACATCGAGTCCTTTCTTGTATTCTACTTCTGCTTCAACGTACTTCTTTTGACTTGCAAGAGCTCTGCCCAGGTGTATTAGCCATGCTCCATAGTCATTGGTGATTTTTCCTCTTCTGAGACCTTCAATAACAACGCCCTCTCTTGCTAGCTTTTCCGCATCGGCATATTTTCCCTGGACATTTTTCAATTCCATAAGTCGGCCGACAGCTCTAATAAGTGGATAAAGCTCACGCTCAGGATCTTGTCTGATCAGTTTTAGCGCTTCCTCCATTGTCTCCACAGCAAGCTCAGTCTTGCCTTCTTTCTCATAAACTAGAGAAAGCTGCTCAAGCGGCTCGATCAGTATGCTCGTGTTTTTAGAATGAAGTCTTAGTTGGGCGATTCTGTCTTTCCATTTCTTTTCTGCTGAACTAACGTTTTTGTAGCTAATCTGTTCTGTTTTCTTTGGGCTTGCAGTTTTTAAAAGAAAGGTGGCGCTCATAGAAAGTGCCAATATCACGAGCGTACCCACTAGTGCTGCAACCGGAGCACGATTTGATTTTTCTCCGCCGGATTGCCCCCAGGATCTGGCTTTCTTGAGAATCGGCTCGATTTCCAGCTTCTCATTCAGTATTTCAATTATTTGATCAACTGATTGCGGGCGACGCTCGCGTTCTTTTTGCATGCAAATTAGAGCGAGGTTTTTGTAGAGTAGCTCAGCGTCCTTGTTGCCCCAATTGAGAACCGGTTCCTCTGGATACCTGGTCTGATGCTGAACAATCAATTCCATAGGATTCCACGACTCGAACGGCTTCTTGCCGTTCAGCATTTCGTACAAAAGACATCCCAACGAATAAATATCTGAGACGCGATCAAGCTTTTGTCCACGGCATCCCTCTGGGCTGAGATAAGCAGGATTGCCGATTAAAACCCCGGTTTTCGTAAGCTGATATCCTCTGCTGCTAGTGTCTGAGGCACTTGTTTGCGTAATTGTTGCTAATCCAAAATCCAGAATTTTTACAAGGGCGTTCGTTGTTTCTCCCGAAGTGATCATTATGTTTGCCGAACCGAGGTCGCGATGCACAACATCCTGCTTGTGCGCCCAGGCGAGCCCCTGGCATATTTGCATGAAAACGTTCTTGCACGATTGATAATCCAGGCCGCTCTTATTCTTTTCCAGCACAGAAGCAAGGCTGAGCCCATCCAGAAATTCCATCACCAAAAAGGGAGTGTAATCCTCGGTAAGTTCATATGAATAAACCGAGAGAATATTTCGATGCGACAATTGAGCAAGCACTCGAGACTCTCGTTGAAAGCGCTCGGCAAGCTGCTGCGAATCAAGCGTCTCTGATTTCAAAAGCTTCAACGCCACCGCGCGATTCAAAGCCAGATCTTGCGCTTTAAAAACCGAACCGAATCCGCCCTCGCCAAGTTCGCTGACGATTTCATACCTGCCCTTTAGTATTGCGCCTGTGTGGAAGTTCATGTCTTCCAGTATAGATTGCATCGGCAGTCTTGGGAGTCTCGGCAGCACTTATCTACTTTGATATTGGATCAAACTTTGATCAGATAAGCTTTCAAAGAATAGAATTGCTGAGCGGGCGGTGACACAATAGCATCCTTTGGATCACTTATACAGGTACATCCTAATGCGCAAACATCTAATGCTAGCTCTCGCTGTAATGCTCGGACTCAGCACAGCAGAAATTGCCCTCGCTGACGATACTTCCGGTTCAGCCCCGGCAGCAGGCGGTTCCAGCCAGACAGAAGCTAAGCCGAAAAGAGAACGCCGCCTCGGAAAGAGACTCAGCAAACTCAAAAATCGCTTCCACCGCAAGAAAGCTGGAAACGCAGGCAACACAGGCGCAAATCCAGCAAGCGGATCGGCTCCTCAACAGTAAGCGATGAGAGGCGGGCGCTTGACGGGCGACGCCTGGCCGTGGACCCGATGCCGCTGAACGAGCTCGACCGAGCCGACGGCATCGGAGCCCCTTGCCATATCCAGTGGCTGACAATCGAGACTATTTTCTAACAGTCGGGCGGCAGCTCGGAGATGCTTAAGTTCGCTTGACATTGCACTTAGATGGAGTTAATATTTTCAGGCTTTGGAAATGCACCCCGTCTCTAAAGTTTCGTCCAGTACAAGAGGGTTTACTAAAAGCCTGAATTGCTCGAAAGAGCAACTGAGGGGTCAATATGTTTCTCAGCAGATTGGAAGGCATGCTGGGCAAAGCACCTGGTGAATACAGGGCAGTCCCCGCTGTCAAAAAACGAAGGGCGCGTCCCAAATCTCTGCCGTTTTCACAAGATGACAGTTTCTTTGGCACGGCCAGCTTCTCTGATGAAGTGAACGATCATGCGCGCAAGCGCGAAGTAGCGCGTTTGTTCACTAGAATGCGCAGCGAACTTGTGGAAATAGCACAGGAATTCGCAGCTGAAGAAGAAACAATAAGTACTCCGCATTTCCCAATACGTCAGGGCGTATTCATCGAAATGATGATTGCCAGCGAATTCGTATCCGAAGAGCTGGATTCTGTCATCGCCGAATTTTGCATGAAGGGATTGGAAGCGGAGAAGCAGGGCGACAACACGAAACTCGAAGAAATTTGCCACACGGCAGCGCAATTTGCACGCTTGCGCGCACGAATCGCAGAATTTCAACACGAGCTAGATTCGATGGTTGAACTTACTGTTCGCATCTTCCACAAGTATGAATTTACTTGCTCACTGAATTTCGACCCGATGATACGAGAACAAATGGACAGCAAAACGTTCATTAGTCAGTTTATCGATTCGGTGAACGAAGCAGTTTTGAGTCTTACAGAAGTTGCTTGCAACGCGCTACGAAACAGAGATTTCGAGACTGCCTCGCAGCTGTGTGCCTGCAACGTACAACTGGATAATTTCCTTAGCGATTCAAAAAGGATAATTGCTGAAATATTTTCAGTTTGACCGCTGTTAATGCTCATCGGAACTCGCAGAACAAATCGCGAACAAAAGCCAGTAAATCCAAAGACAATGGCAAGCCTTTTTGCCGTGGTTTTGTTGGCTTTTGTTCTTGCGAATATGCGCTACTTCTACAACTGTATTGCTGGTCCATTTACTTTAAGCGACAGAGACTTGCTAAAGATCAGCAATCCAGAATCTCGCATTCGTTATTATGTCACCGTGCATGGTGGCAAGGCTATAACGACTCCGTTTTTATGGGAGGAGAGAATTCACCGGCTGTCTACAAAGGACAAAGCAACCCGGATTTCAGCATTCTTCTTGCTTCTGCCGACGAAAGCCGGGTTTGTGCTTGTCAAAACACCGGCAGTAACAGTGCATGACCCTGCGGATACGGCTCGTTTAATCAAATCACCTGAAGATACGGGACATGATTCATTTACTGGTGAGCTTGCCACCCTTGACCCTAAGTTGCAGATGAAAGTGAAAGAAACACTCGAACTGGCGCAGCGCGGGCTCGGGAAAAAGTTGCTGCCATTAATGTTGCAGCACACAGATTCGTTCAAAGGTAATTTGCTACTTTGTGTGCTGACAATGTCTGCACTAGCAGGGGGTCTGGCTTATTTTCTTATCAAATCCTTGCTTGGAGATTCAGCGAGACAAAACGGGGACGTAGTCTGATAGCCTGCGGGCGAGCTGAAAATAGAAGCTTCTTCTGTTGAAATAATTCGTATGTGTGCTTGCACCGATTTCATAAGTAGGCAAATGGAAATCGCTTACCCCGCTGAATATGTGGCTGGCTGGATAACCTAGAAAGTCGTGAGGATCGAAAATGTTGATCCAGTGTTTGACATTGGACGGTCTGGGGACTGGCCTTTCTTTCGGCGAAATTCCGTGAAACATGTTCAGATCCGCAAACAATGGAAATTGAGATCCGACAGTTATCAAAACATCTATCGGAATGTCCTTGCCATAACAGCTGACTATATCGCAGAGAATTACGCCTCCCATACTGTGCCCAATGACGATGAGTTCATCTGATTCATCGCGTTTAGCTTGATGCGCCGCCCGAAGGTCTGCCATCACTCGTTCTGCGATCGGAGATGCCTTGCTCATGTCACCACGCGCGCTGAAATAGGCAAACGCATCACCTATAAGTAATGCGCATTGCTGGTGGAAAATATTTCGCAGAGGTTGGTTGAAAATTTTAGCTGTTGTACTTACTGTTTTCTCTCGGAGCTGCAAGCGAGCATGTGATATGTCCTCTTTGAGCCGCTCACCCAGAGACTTTGATTGTTTTCTCAACGCATCACGCAATTCGGAAAAGCGTTTTTGCAAACGATTGCCTGCGGATTTTGCAAGTTTAGCAACTCCAGTCTTACTTGTTTTGCTAAGCCTCTTATTAGTATTATTCTGCAAGAACTCCTCTATCTCATGCAGCAGTTCATCATCGGTTTTTAGCCTGGCAAGTAATTCCTGCCCTTCAGCGCTTTGACCATAATTGATCATTTCCTGAAACATGGTGGCATTGTCTTTGCTTTCTTCTGCATGTGAATTTCCGAGCTGCAAAAGTTCTTCATCCATGAGATCCCAGAGAAGATCGATTACCCCCGGGAAAGATTGCGACCTTGCGAGATCCAGAAGTGGTGTCGGCGAGCTTTCTATAAAAGCTTCCATCTCAAGCTCCGACTCATTGCCGCCAGGCTGGTTTAAATGCTTGCGCCATAGCATCTCATAATTGCCCCTCGGCAGAAACGGTGTATCAGAAGAGATGCTTGCACCCAAATCGCCCCAGTAGGGGTTGTAAATCGATTGCTCGTCGATGTTTTTCCCAAGCTGAGGATAAAGCACTTCAGCAAAGTGTCTGTTACGAAACGCGAGTTCTCGATTATAGAGATCTCCGTGCCTTACATTGACGCCATGAACAAACACTAGCGGCATTTTTTCTCCTCCCTGAGTAGCTCTAGACTGCTTATGCCTTTATTTCCACTAATGCAAACGCGGCGGCCCAGGCGCGTGGATTAAATGCAAAAGCGTGGAACAATGCGAATGAAATTGGGGGTTTGAGCATTGCAAGCAATTGGTACCCTTTGCATAATTCTAGTTGCCATTTTCCTTGCTGGCATTGCTTGTACGCATAGCTGGATGATGTTCACGCATTACGACCCTAACCAGGGCCTGGTGGACATAATTGCCAAGTTGAATGAATTAAACGGTAATCCGCACTCAACACCGGTGCAGGCGCCATCTGCTCATTGCATGCCAAAAGCAGAGCCGAGCCCTGAAGGTGTAAGCTTCGACCTTGCTTTGCTGACAATGGCATCAGGGCTATTCATGCGAGCAGCAGCTCCTTACTCGCCCATCTGGAACGACAGATTCAATAAGATTATGTTGCTTGGCCTGGGCCTAATTGGCCTCGCAATTGTGCTTTCATTTTTCGGAATTAAACAGATCATGTTCGGGTAGCCAGCACCAGAGGGGTGCGCCACTATGTTTATTACCATCAATTTAGCGCCGTATGCGAACTGTTAATCCTCCCAGTCCCAACTGCATAGATACGTGGTCTCGAAAATCGTTCGTGATTCTCACATTGCAGTGAAGCACAGGTGTAGCGTAAATAAGAAGCAGGGTAGAGCTTACCAATTCACCCTCATGGCTCGTATTGATTCAAGGAGCTCGAATGCCTAACTGGATTGGTGCAATTGAAAAAGCCGGACAATTTGCCGCTGAACAAATTGAGCGCTCAGCTAACGGCAAAGGCGAAAATTTGCTTTCAGCAATTGGACACGGAAGCAACGCCCTCGATACGCCAGGAGCGAACAAAATTGCTGGCAGCATAAACTCTCATGCATTATCAGAAATGCGCGCAAACTCACTCGCAATTGGGGACAACGCGAGTAGGCAATTACCCAACATTCTTATTGACGATGCGGCTAAGAAATCGGCGAATGCTGCTTCCGCTAAGGAACGAACAATCTATCCATGGGAGCATCCGTTAAGGACGTCTCCTCAAGGTTATGACCCATGGCTTGAAGGTATCTGATGTGAAATCACATAAAACCCGATCTAACATGGCTGTATCCGCTATGACGTGGCGCCAATTCAGATAGCGGAGTCCGCAATGCAAATAATTTCGACAATAAGGGTATAGACGTTAGCATGAGTGCTAAGGACTTCTCCGTCTATGTCGGATGCCCAAAATAACTATGAGCCTGACGTGTCAAATGGGCAGCACGACCTGCTTGGAACTTTGCTCGAGGGCAAAATCCGAATTCTATCTCTGATTGCAGCTGGCACCATTTCTGCCGTTTACAAAGGTGAGCACCTGTCACTAGACTGCATAGTGGCAGTGAAGGTTTTGAACTCACCTGCAGCGGATCAAATCTGTACACAGCGTTTTCTGAATGAGGCTCAATTTTTGAGCTGCTTGTCCGGAGAGCATATAGTAAAATTTCATTCTTTTGGAATACTTCCGGACCGCCGCCCTTACATGATCTTGGAGTTTGTGGAAGGACGAACATTAAAGAGGCTACTGGAAGAGGAAGGTCCACTGGCGGCGCCACGTGCTTTGAAGATTTTCAATCAGATTTGCAAAGGTCTGGCTGAGGCTCATTCTCATAAGATCGTCCACCGTGATATAAAGCCTGGAAATGTAATGATCAGCAGTGTTTCAAATTACGAGCTGGTTAAGCTTCTTGATTTTGGAATTTCAAAATCAATTGATTCTGAAAGACAAGACTTAACTAAAACCGGCATTGCACTTGGAAGCGTCAATTACATGAGCCCTGAAC
>JBIKOL010000149.1:0-21875 GCA_044358055.1 Obscuribacteraceae bacterium (SeqCode) | reverse complement strand
TAATATTTTGTTATGAGGAACTGTAATGGCAGCCAGGACAATTTCATTTAAGAACGCCAGTCTTGCCACGCTCGCTCATACAAGCATCGTATATGGTGCACCTTTGTTTGGTCTGACTCAAGTGCCAATTGCGAAGCTGGTTGGAGAGGGATTATTACCTGGAAGCAGTAAATGTGCCCAGTCTGCGCTGGGAATGCTCTTGCATATATCCTTGGGGGCAGCATTGTTCCCTGCCGCTTACAATGCTTTTGCGAGATATTTTTTGCCCAGAAGGCAGCCGGAGAGCGATTTCGCCTGGGCTTTCTTGCTCTGGTTTACCGGGCAAAACTTTTTAATTCCGGTTTTGAGGAAGTCAGAGCTATTTAGAAAGCACCCGGATGCTGTTGCTACCTATTTGTTAGCGCATATAGCCTATGGCGCCTTGTGTTCTCGCGAATGAACTTAAGAGCTCATTCTGCTTTATTTCGAGATGTGCCGCTTTCAGTTCATCAACATTCTTTCCTGTTCAAGGAAGATCTTTGTAATCATGCTTGCCGGCCTTTGCCCTTAGTTCTTTTATGATTTTCTCTGCCTGCAAAATCACCGGGCCTGTTAGCTTGTCCAGATCATGTAGATATCCGTTGTTCACTTCGTAGAAGATATTGTCATCGGATACCTTCAAAATATGATACGGCTTGTTTTCTACTTTATAAAAGGAAAACTCCTTTGCCTGTCCATTGGAAGCAGTCAATTTGAAGCTGATATCTGGATCGCCCAGCGGTTTTGTATTGCTAACGGACCGTATTTCTAGTTGAGCCAAGCGATCCAGGTGGCTAAGTGCATTCTCTGGACATACAGTAAAATCCTTCCCTTGCGTATTCAGCGTCCAGCTGGAAGGCGGGTTCACTTTCAGTATAAAGTCATTCATCACAAGCTCTTTTATTTTAGAGCGTTCTATTTTGACAAACTTATTGTCAATCCATGATCGAATTTCAGCAGAGAGTTTATCTTTAGGAAGCTCCACGCTGTAAATATTTTGATCTTTAGCACCTGGTATTTTCACAAACAGCTCATCAGCTGTAGATGCCGCTCCAACGTTAATCACAGTTGCGGGCACCCCCTTGCTCTCCAACACAATTTGGCGCAGATAATTGTTGTCGTCTACATGAAAACGCTCTGGAGCATCTTTTGAATTGGTTATTGGAATTCCTTTTTTTAGATTTTGCAAGTCCTTTACGAATTCAATTATTTTATCGGCGTCAGCGCCGACATCGCTGGGCAGATACCAACGACCAGTTTTCTTTTGCATCGAGATTGATACCGTTTTCGCAGCATCATTTTCCCTCTCGTTTATGACAATCTTTTCCAGTTTACCGTAATCAATTTTTATTAGCTTTTCGTCAATACTTTGCTTTTGCTGTGTGTTCGTTTCCTCAATCTTCAAAGCCAAGGAAAATGCAATTTGTATTAAGAGTAGGACCGACAAAATAATTATTGGTTTTTGGGAAGAGGAAATTTTCGTCGGCTGGGAATTTGCAGTGTTCAAGATATTCCCTCCTTGCTTTTTTCGCTGGAGTCTTCAGTCCGAATTTTTTCGTCCTCTGATTGTTGACTAAGTGCGCTTTCTTCTGCCGGCGCACTTTCAGACAGGCTGCTTTGAGCCGATGCAGTTGCAGCCAGGGCTAATGTCTTATTTACAAGAGCTTGATCTCGCCGGCTTGCAGCTTTTGAAATACCTTGCTTGATTAACCACAGCATGAGAATTCCAAAACATGCCAGACCGTAGTTTACCTGTTCGAAGATAAATTCTGTCGTTTGATCGTTTACTCTCAATGGTCTGGAGAAGAAGCCCTGCCTTCTAATTGCAAGCAGTTCCTTGTCTTCTAACGACCAATCCACAGCATTTTGCACAAGCTCCACGGCATTCAAATATTGATTTTGCAACACAGTGGACTCCATGTAAATAAGCTGATCGACCAGAAATGTGTTCGACGAGAAAAGGATTAACCTGGCGGATTCAGGGGATTTTTCCAGGAAAGTATCCACGAATTTTTTCTCGGGAGTATTCTTCTGCTCGCCGCTTGCATCGAGCAATGGGTTTTTCTTTCCAGTGAAGTATGAGGCGAATCGCCCTTCAGCTGCAACTCCTAATAACTGCCGTCCTTTCTTGCCTTCTTCTTTGAAGCCATATTTTGTTGCATCTGAAAAAACTGGTACCACGTCAGTGCTGTTGGATGTCCAGGACTGAGCTGAGCTATGCAAGAGTTCCGTGAACTTTAGTTGCTGACCCCTCTTTTTGTCCAGCACAATTGGAGAAGTCCAGTTTAACGTGACTTGACTGAGTCTTGAAGTAAGCAGCTCATCTTTGTTCATTCCATCGGCGCGGACGTCGACAAAGTAAGGGTAAGGCAATAGCTGTGAACTCTCGGCAATACCAATTCTCTTCGTTCCGGGGATGGGGAAAGGGAAGCATTGGGGATCCAAGACCATGCTTTTCTTTATTTCAATACCAAAAGATTTGAGCCAATCTTCCAGACCCGATTTAATTTCTTTGCATTTCAATGCTCCAGAAAGGGTGCAATCGAAAGCTGAAGATCCGACAATTATGGTGCCACCATGCATCAAGAATTGATCGAGAGCAAAAACCTGTTTCTCGGAATAATTCTCTGGATCAAGAACCAGCAGCAAGTCCACATTCTCCGGCACCCTGCCTTCAACAAGATTGACGTCAGTGATGTTATAGCTCTGTGCCAGTTTTCTCAGCAGTACGCTAAACACTTTGTTGTAGTCGTATCCAATTACAAATCTCGCTGCTGACGGCGGTGGTGCGCAAATCCCTAAAGTTTTTATAGAACCCTTTGAGAACCGCTTCAGTGCATTTTGAAAGATTCGATTGAGTGATTCTTCTTTCAGGTCGTTTGGCGGAGCCATCGCAACAATTTTTGATGGGTCATTGGCCGAGTGCATGGTTAAATAAAACCAGAATGTTTTGGCGTCTCCAGGGCTTGCTGCAAGAGGGCGCATACCGTAGTCGTTCTCCAGTTGCTTTGCCAGAGCTCCTCCATCTGCATCAGGGTCTTGCAGTTTGTACGAAAATTTGCCTCCGGATTTTTTCTCTAAGCTGTTCAAACTTGACAGTAGCGCTTTTTTGAAAGCTATCATTGGTGCCGATAGATCTTTATCGCCGCTTACATATCCTACGAACTCAATCTTCTTGTCTATCCCCGCAAAAGGATTACCTCGGCCCTGGTAGCTATTGATGACCATCTTGATTGTTTTAGTGATGTCGTACTCAGGATTTCTAAGTTCGACATCGAAATCTTTTTGCGATCTCGATTTTACGTCGAGCAAATCTTTAAAGCCTATTTTCTGGTACTGGTCTCCATACTTCACTAGTATGTCGAAATAAGTACTAGTGAGAGTTGTTTGGTATTTACTGACAATTGGAAAGGTCACAGGCTTTATGCCATAATCCGCGGCTTCTCTCTCATATTCCGGCTTCTCGCTCGGATCAATGAAGTCCAAATGGATTTTGTTCTTGCTTGCTATCTGGTATTCGCGCAGTAAATCTCGTAAGCGGGGAATCAGTGGAACAAGAGCGGGATGTGTTGTCTTGCTGAAATAGGCACGAATGACGAGTGGTTCCTTCAAATTATTAAGGTATTTGCGAGTGGTTTCGGAAATGCTGTAAATTCGCCCATCGGTAAGGTCTATGCGAGCGTTGCCAAATTCTTGCAGCCAAAAGTTTGCCATCAGAAAATTAGCCATGCACAGGGCGGTGATGGCAATCCACGTTTTGTGTCTGGAGTTAGAACGATTTCCTGACCAACGGACAGTTTCCAGTCCGAGTATGTTTAGACTCAAGAATGTTCCGGTGAGACTGAGATAGTAGTAAAGATCTCTAAAGTCGATTACGCCTCGCGTAATTGACTGAAAACGCGAACCGGTTCCGAACAAGGACAAGAGCTCGGCGGTAGAACTATTGAAAAATCCTGTAAACTGCTCGGAGCCAATCAGAACAAACAAAGTGCAAACAAGAATTGATAAAAGTAAGCTCACTAGTTGGTTTTCAGTACGCGAGCTAATTTGCAATCCAATCGCCGTGTAAGCAGCTGCTAAAAGCGTGCTGGCTAAGTAGCCTCCGACTACTGGTCCCCAGTCTAGTGGACCCAGTACAGCGACAGTGATGGGTAAAGGTAAAGTAAGAAAAAGTGCTATTAGAACGAGAAGCATGCAAGCCGTGAATTTGCCTAATACCAGATCAAAATTGCTGATGGGCGAACTCAGCAAAAATTCTATGGTGCCGGTTCTTCGCTCTTCACTCCACATTCGCATGGTTAGCGCAGAAACAAGTAATGCCATCAATACCGGCATCCACTCAAATAGTGAGCGGACATCTGCAACGTATCTTGCAAAAAACGCATCTACCCAGAAGAAAACGAACAGTGTGACTGCCAGGAATGAACCTAAGAACACATAAGCAGTCAATGACGAGAAAAAGTTGGACAGCTCTTTAAAAACGATGCTATCAATATTACTTCGCACGTCAGGTCCCCTTTCTTGAATAGTACAAACCATTTTCTTCTGAACTTGTTCAATTCATCAAGCGGATTATCTTGAGGTTTGTTTTTCTTGATTGCTTTATCATGCTTGTCAAGCCGGTCGGTCTGCTTGCCCTTGATATACAAGTGCGACGCTTTGCCGGCCATCAAGCTATATGTTTCCCTGTATTTATATCCCAAAAAACAGTTTCCAGATTCCTTATAAACGGATGAACAGAATAGACTTTGTATTTTGCACTTGTTAGTCTATTTACCAGCTCGGGGATATCACCGTTAAGTTCATCATGTTCGGATTGAATAGTGTAATGGTACTTTCCACTTGTATCCTTTTTCTCATTCAAAAGCTTGAGTGTTTTATGCTCAGCGAGAACAGCTTTGATATCTTGGTCAGTGCTAAGTGAAATAAGATTGGATTCGCGAAGCATATCCATTGAAGAATCAAGTGCGATTTTGCCTTTATTTATTATGATCACGCGACTGCACATAGCTTCCACCTCTTGCAAAATATGCGTTGAGATGATTATAGTCGCGCTCTTCGCCAGTTCTTTTATCAGGGCGCGCATTTCCAAAATTTGAGATGGATCAAGTCCATTAGTTGGCTCATCGAGAATTATGATGCTTGGCGAATTTAATATTGCTTGAGCCACTCCGACTCTTTGCTTGTATCCTCTGGAGAGTGTAGCAATTTTCTTTTGAGCTACCTCAACGATTCGAGTCTTAGCAAGCGCGTAGGTAATTCGCTCATCAGTAGAAGACACTGCGATTCGCTTGAGTGAAGCTGCAAAACGCAAATAGTCTAGAACTGTCATATCAGCATAAAGAGGAGAGTTCTCTGGTAGATAACCGAGTTTGGCCTGGATACCCAGTCTATTTTCATAAACATCCAGTCCGTCGATTTTGATGCTACCTGCCGAAGGTTCTAAATAACCAGTCATCATTTTCATGATAGTGCTCTTACCTGCTCCATTATGTCCAAGCAGGCCAACAACTTCTCCCAGTTCTATTTTGAAACTTACTTGATCGACTGCCACAGTATTGCCGTATGTTCGGCAGAGCTGGTTGATTTCAATCACTGTGCGCCTCCAAATTGAAGTCCTAAAAATTGATATACCAGAATGCTCAAAGTCCATGAAGTTCAATTATTTTGCTTTTTATAATTCTTAAATAAGAAGGTGCGATGCGGCAAAAACAAGAAGCCAACCTTGTATTAGTTGGCTTCTCAGTATTTTATTGATTGTAATTGCACCTATTATTGGTTTTGTTCAAGCCAGGAAACGGCACGCCACTGGGAAGGCGGAGGCGGAGCCGGTGCCTGACCTTTCCATTGCAAGGGGTCGTACCAGCTTAGCGGTGCTGAAAAGCTAACAGGCTTACCGCTGCCGTAATTATTCATACGCTTGAGGTTTACGTCGTAGTGCAGGTAAGCTCCCGCGCCGCTGCTGTAATCAGAAACGACGGAAACGTTTCCTGCAATTATTGCACCATAGAAATTAGCGTCCTTAGACATAACTGCATTTGGGGCATTTTGCGAGTTCGGATTGTAGTTATTTACGTTGTCGGGGTTTGGTTGATAGCCCACATTTATGTTAGCGTAAGGAGCATTAACAAGCGCTCTGCTTTGTCCAGCAAAAAGCATATTACAGCTTGCATTCGTGTTGAACGTCAAGTTCAAGCAAGAGCCCTGGCTCTCTTGAATTGGGTGTGCAACATCCACTGCGGGTTGCTCTTGAGGCAGATTCTTTCCGTATCCTTTTGTACCTCCTGAGGTGAAACCCGTGCCACTTATCTGAGAAGAGCCGCCTGCCGACAATGTGTTAATGGAACTCGAGTTGTCGACGTACAGTGCTCCGTTTGTACCCTGTCCGTTTCCGGCCGGGTTGAGGAAAATTTGTGTTTGTCCCTGGACTGAGGGGTCGACTGTGATTTTCCCACCGTTTATGACCTGCAATGAAGTCATAGAGTAGTTGCCTGGAGGTATATTTACAGTCTTCCCAGGGCCTACGGACAAATTGGGAGGAGGAGCAGTGGCTGTGCTGGTTATGTTGAGCGTGCCGCCGTTGACTGTGACCGCCTGTGGGGCGCTAGAGAAATATGTACCATGATTGTCAGGTACTCCAAGTCCACCTGTGGCTGGTTGTGGCACTCCAGAAGGGGCGCCAGGCGCATCATATGTCGGAGGCGGAGGATAGACCCAGTTGTCCAGTGCTCCTGCCTGTCCTGGTCCTGGAGCGGTTATATAGCCGCCGGTGTAAGGATTGGACTGGAAAGTTTTTCCTCCGTCTGGATAGGCCATATTAGGATAATTGCCTACACCTGTCGTCCCAAAAGGATTGGTATTGTATCCCCAGAGTTTGTCCATGCCGGTACTGGCGGACGCTGCCGAACCATTGGTTGGAGTGCTGCCATAGGAAGAACCATTAGTCGGCGGTGGTATAGGAATCGATTTTCCTGAGCTGCCTGATTCATAACCAGTGGGTACGCCTGCCCCGTTCAGCGTCATTCCGTTCTGTGCACCGAACACATTTGCGTTGTCTGGGCTTCCGCCAGGCACGTTAGAACCGCCGTTATAGTCGCTTAGCTGATTTCTAGCCCAGTATCCATTTCCATTTGCACCGTTTTGAGCTGTGTAGTTTGAATAGACGTTCCCCATAATCTGAGTGAACGGCTCGTAGGTCAAGCTATAGGTGCCTGAAGGTGGTGCAGGCTGTTGTCCTGGTTGCCAGTATTCGTACTGGTTACCGGCAATTATCTGACTTCTCGCGTTATTGCCTAAGCTGCCTACCTGCCAGGTCACGCCTGAAGCAACTGTGGTATCGGCAAACTGATAAGGATTGTTCCAGCCGGCAGGCAAGTTGTATCCATTAACACAAGCCAAGCCGATTTCATTCACCGTCGAGCCGACCGGACCTACCGCCATCGCCGGACCATTTTTCCAGGGGTTCACACCAGAAGCCGCGGGTGACTTTTCGATCGGAAAGAGGAGAACTGAAACTGTCTTTTTCATCAAGCCGTTTACAACTTGTGATTGTATGAGGTGAAAGTTATCGCCGGCCGGTCGTGGCTGGTTGTTAAACGGGCAGAGCACAGAGTTTGTCGGCGCCATTGGACCCAGGTTCGTAATATTGGTATTGATAGAAAAAGTCGCATTAGAAACAGTTCTAGTGGTTGAAAAATTGGTTGTGTTCCCAACTTGTGCCGGAGGAACGGCCATTTGCGTATTTATTTGCTGTAACAATCCATCAACTGCAGATTCGTCTAGAGATCTGGCTACGTCTTTGTAACGCAAACTGGCTACATTGAGATAGGCCGGCAATAATGAGCTCCACATTGCTGCGACGAAAAGCGTGATAACAATCATCATTAGCAGGGTTGCAGCAAGCGACCAGCCTTTCTCATTGCGCAAGTGAGGCCTTGTCCTGATAAACAGGTGGCAAGCATTTTGCCGTCCATTGCTTCCAATTTTACGAATTCTATTTGGCATGATGGTCTTGTTCCTCCAAGTAAATATTGGCTAGCAGCTGGTTTCTCAATTTGACGGTTGACCCATAAGTGTTGTTTGTGCATTGTTTCGCAGGAAAAATTCCGTTTTGAAATGAGCAACCTGGGCTTTGGTCCCGGTTTGATTTTTCAAAACTTCTAAATTGACCACCAATCCGTTGTAATCGGTTAGATAATGGTTGGGGTTGCCGTCATTACCCGGGGTAGTTGTATCGCTTCCATCGGTTTTGTTGGTATAGCTGAAGACATACGGTCGGTTGTTTGCGTCGAGAGGCCCTACAATCCCGCTAACCAGAGTTAGTGGTGTCGTCAAGCCGAGCCTCACATTTGTGTTGGTGTTAACGGCCGGCCAAGTTGTTCCATTTACATAGTTGATACCACCAGGAGGACATGCAGGAAATGCTGCTTCCTGCATTGTGTAGAAGCCCTGCCTGTTAGGGTTGGGGTCTGGTATAACCCTAAAAACATATGTATCAACAGCCTGCAGAACTCCGCTTTTGCTTGTGTTAGGTTGTCCATCAAAAGTAGAAGGCCAAACATAATTGTCCTTGTTCGGGTTTGGCGAAGGGTTGGCTAATTGAGTAATGCCAGGCCCGTTAGGCTGCCCGGCTGTCATTACCACAGGCACCTGTACAATAAGTGTGTCCTGGCTCAAGGTATAAGGGAACCCTTGGGCTTGCCAGGGCCACTGAGCGTTGTAAACAGAGCCCGGCAGCACGCCTGCGCTGTAGTAGGGATCTCCTGTCGCAGGGAACGAAGGTGAGATCAAGAAAGCTCCGCCATTTAACAGGTTGCTTGCCATTGCAGGGGCATTAATGGCGGGCTTGCCAGTACTCATGTTTGAGTAGTCCCAGATTGGCTGGTAAACAGGACTGCTGACTCCATAGTTATCGCCAAAGCCGCGAGCGGTTCTTACCAAGACTCCAATTTTGTTGATGGCGTCTGTCGCATCGACAATCACATCTCCTTTATTGTAAAAACTGCTAAGTTCCCTGGAGTTGATGGAGTAGATTGAGAGCATCACGGTGGCCACAGCGGCAAACATCAAGGTGCCGATCAAAAGTTCGACAAGCGATTGAGCTTTTGGCTGTCTTCTTAAATTTCTCATTTTCATGCTTTTCACCTAGCCGTTGATGCCTGATGCCGTTAAAGTCGAGCTTGCAGTGTACGTATGTGTTCCCTTTCCGTCGTTCCAGACGATTGTCACACTGATGTCTTTCGACCCTGCAACCCCGCCGTCTGCAATAACCACAGTGACAGTGTTGTTTACTACTTTTAAGAAGTTCTGGCTGTCATCCGCCGCTACCCCAGCGATTTGGTTGGCACCGCCATAGTATTTCAGGCTGGTGTCTCTGAGTAATGGTCGAGGGAAGAGGTTCGTCCCGTTCGGAGCCACGACTCCGGTCGGTGCTGTACCCACCACAGGCACATTGTATGTGCCGTTGGCGCCTGCTATGTTATTAAATGGTATCGATCTCAGCTGGTCGATACATTCCTGACCCATGGCTACTGCCTGCAAATGCGTTTGAGACGCGACGTTCATTGAACGTATTTTTGCGTAGCTGTCAAACAAACCGGCCGATAAAATTCCGACGATTAAAATACAAACAAGCGCTTCCACCAGGTAGTAACCTTGCTCAGTTCGGGCTGATTTGCCCGCTTTGACCTTATACTTGCATGAGAAGGCTGCATTTTTAGACAACGCAGAGCGTCTTCTGATCATTTTTCTTCCTCTAACGATAGCGATTTGAATGTTTTGCTTCTTAAGCAAAAAACAAAATCTTTAGGTCACTCCAATTCTTAATATTCGTTAACTCCATTTTTTTGGGTTCGTTAATTCCATTATTCACTCCACCCCCTTGTCTTCATAGGGGGGCTGAACAAAAACTTTTCTTGACAACTGTTAAAAAGCCGAAGAAGAGGTAGAGGCAAGTTTTTTGGGATTTGTTGCATTGTTAACTGTGCTTAATGAAACCTTTGTAAAGGGAACATTTCTTGAAAACCGCCATGGACTGGCGTGTAGACTTCAGATTTCCCATAGCTATTGCCTCGACGCACTTCGTGAGAGTCAATCTGTGGTAGAAAATTGCTGAGTAACAGGCTTTATTAAAGATAAAGGTCAGGACAGATTATGGTTTCAAAAACGAGGCTATTTCTTGCATTCATTCTGCTGTTAATTGTTGCTGCCAGCGCTTTGTTCCTAAACCGGCTGCCTCCTGGGCTCTATGCGGTATTCCATACCAGCCAGGGTGACTTTACTTGCAAGCTCTATCCTCAGGATGCCCCCCATACCGTTGAGAATTTCACGCAGTTGGCCCAGGGCACGAAGGAATGGTTCGATTCGAGAATATATAAGGTAGTAAAACGGCCCCTCTATGACGGAACCACATTTCACAGAGTTGTGCCGGGCGTTCTGATTCAGGGAGGGGACCCTACAGGCCTGGGGAAAGGAAACCCTGGCTACAGGTTTAGAGATGAGTTCTCCGATCGATTGAGTTTTGACAAGCCTGGAATGCTGGCCATGGCCAATGCAGGACCGAATACCAATGGCTGCCAGTTTTTCGTAACGCTAGCGCCAACACCAGCGTACAACAAGAAACACTCTATCTTTGGCGAAGTCATTCAGGGCTTCGATGTTGTTCAGAAAATAGGAAATGTGAAAACTCTTCGGGAGCAACCAATGAACAACATCACTTTAGACAAGCTAGAGATAAAGCGTGTCGATTGAGCTTCTATGCTGAGCTTTTGATGAACCTGAGGTCCCCCGCGAGGCCCTCCATTTATATGTTTTTTGAGTTGTCGCTTAGCACTTAATGAGTTAAGTGGGATCACGGCTGGGGTGATGAATGCTGTTGAGTTGCTGCGCTGAACGCTCTGCTAAACCCGCCCACGTTTTGCTCGACTGCTTTGTCTAAATCAAGCAACCGTTTCAGATTCCCTCGCAGCAGTTTTTGGACATGCTGCGGGTGCATTGACGCATCAATTGCTTTAAATTGGAATTCGTCAATCATGAGCTCGTATTCGTGGACGATTTTTGATTGGTATAGTTTGAATGACTTATACAAATCGGTTGACATTCCTATGTCCCGTCCCGACTCGTAAAAATCTAAGCCACCGCGCTTGGTGATTATTCTTTTTAGAAGATCATCAACCGGCATCCGCAGATAAAATACAAGATCGGGTGAAGGCGCGAATGAATAGACCTTGCGGACCCATTGGGAGTCAGCTCCTCTTACAACATCGCGCGCAAATGCCGTGTAGAAATATCTATCTGCGATAACTACAAAACCAGCCTTTAATGCAGGAATGATTTCTCGATTCAGCCGCTCTGCAAGATCAGTCGCGTATAGCAATGAGAAGGTGGTCGTATTCAAGGAATTTTTCGACTTCGCTTTGTCGATGGCTTTTGCGATCAAAGCTGAGGATTTCCATTCAGAGATTTGCACGCCAAATCCTTCTATTTCTAGCCACTCTTTGAGCATCTCAGCTTGAGTTGAACGCCCGACACCATCGGTGCCTTCTAGAACTACTAGTTTGCCTGGATACTGGTGCACCATGAAATGAACTCCTTAGCAGACTGATTGCCAGAAAAGCTGGCCTACTTTCTGGCGAAAAAGCAGTTGTTGTTGATGGATGGGCAAGCTAGCTTGCATCAAGTGCAGGTCATATTCAGGCACCATCTGCTCATATTCATTGATGACTCGTGATTGAAATATTTGAAATGACTTGCAGGGCTCCATTGCCAATCCTATGTCCATGCCTGATTCATAAAAGCCAGGTTGTCTGCTGCTGGCAATGCGCTCCAGTGAAACCTCTATGGGGACCTGGAAGTAGAAGGAGGCATCTGGTCTTACAGCAAATTCATAAAGATTGCGAACCCAATCTCTGTCTACTCCGCGGGCAACGTCGCGCGCAAAAGCGGTAAAGCAATAACGATCTGCCAGCACTGTAAGACCGGCTTTTAGTGCTGGTTTTATTATGTTTTCAAGACGATCGGCAAAATCGGTTGCGTGCAGCAGGCTGAAAGTCATCGGTATCAGGCTGTTGCTTCGTTTAGCCTCTTTTATTGTCTTTGAAATTAATTTAGAGGAGTTCCATTCAGTGAAAATAACCTTCTGTCCCCGCTCTGAAAGCCAGTTCTTTAGAAGATTAAGTTGAGTTGATTTACCTGATCCGTCAACGCCTTCAACGACTATGAGCTTTCCTGGGTAATTGTGATTGTAGTTAAGTGACATAGTCCATCGGGTAGCAAAGATTAGAACTCTTGACGGGCAAATCCATCAAAACTTTCTTATTATAGACACGGAATTCGTGGCTTCAAAATGCGCGAAATCGCCGTAAGTACCCATAAAGGGAGATACAAAGCATGTCCAGGACCATAGCTCAGATAGCCGCTTTGGCCATACTCCAGCTAGGCATCTGCTCAAGCGCCAGCATGAGCGAAAATTCTAATTCAGCCGACATGCCGGCGAATACGGAATCGATTTCGGATACCGCAGAGCTCGACCAGCCGATGAAGGTTGAAACGAAGAAAGCCGTGGCACCTGCGCCTGCAGCAGCGGCTAGCAGCGAAGCAGCTGTGAGTCCGGCACCCGCTCGTCGCCCGCTTGCTCTCAAGGGCAAAATGGAGCCCAAGAAAGATACCAGCAAGGAAGACGAAGAAGATGCTGTCGAGCGCAAGCGCTTAGCAGACGACAAGGAAGTTCGCGCAAATGCCTACATGTCGCAGGACGATTCAAATCCTGGAATGCAGAGAGACCCTCAGATATTTTACGAAACAGGCTGCCGCTACTTAAAGTTGAAGAAGTTTCAGGCTGCGCTTGATGCGTTCAACAAAGCGCTTGAGTTGAATCCACGCTATTACGAAGCTTCCTACAAGAAGGCGCTGGTTTACCAGCTCACCGGCTATGACAAATACGCTGCCAGACGCTATCAGGATGTATTGAAATATCGCCCGGATATGGACGAAGCTAGAATAAATCTGGCTGCGCTGCATAGAAAGCATAAGCACTATGCTGGCGCTGAAGAGCAGTTGGAAATGGTGCTCGCTCACAATTTTGCATCGTTTGAAGCGCACTACAATCTTGCCAATGTTTTTGTTGAAGACAACAAGGCTGAGGATGCGCTCAGAGAATACAAGGTTTGCTTGAAGATGAAGCCGACCAATCCGATGGTGCACAATAATCTTGGCGTGTTGTTCTTGCAGAAAAACTACCCGGAAGAAGCACTTCAAGAATTCCGCAGAGCCGCTCAACTTGATCCGCGCAATCAGACATTCACTGCAAACATAAACGCAACGCAGAAAATGATTGCGGAGAAGAAGAACAAAGGGCTCACGATGTAAGCTGTGTAGTTCTTTCTGCATCAGGCTTATCTCATCTGTATTAGCTGCGGTCGAGACGCCCGCGATCCCGGTGGAGCATGCTCAGTTCGTCGTCCAGTATGGAACGTCTTTTTGAGGAACTGAGTAATCAGTTAAACTCTTCGCGCGAACAGATTGATCCAGCTGCATCGGTTGATCGGCATTTGCTAGATGCGTCCGTCGAATATCTCGCTTCTGATGAAGCAATCGACGCAATTAAGTTGGATCCCTATTGGCCGAAATGGAGCAGTCCCTGGTGGCAGATGCTTCTTTTATTTGAAATGGGAATGGCTGACAGGATTTCCAGCTCAGCTGTGGAATCTATGTGTGATTTGATGAACACACACTATTTGAAGATCTTTCCGTTTGAGGCAGAACAGATTCCAGAGGGAATTGATCCGTACCGGCATATTGCCTGTCATTGTGCTCTTGGAACCATGACGCAAGTACTCAGCGCATGTGGTGTCAAGATCGAGCAGCGACTGCCGTGGATACTTCCATGTTACTTGAAGTATCAGCTGTCGGATGGTGGTTTGAACTGCGATGAGGCGGCTTACGCAAAGCCCGATGGCAAAGGCTCCGTAATCTCGACTGTGACCGTTCTTGAGTCCATTCTTAGCTGTCCCAGGCGTGAGCTCAGCGTTGAGGAATTGGAATTTGCAGATCGATGCGCCGATTATTTGATACGCAGAAAGATATACCTTTCCAGCAAAACGGGGCAGCCTATCGATGAGAGCTGGGGGCTGCTTTGTTTTCCCCGCTTCTATCAATTTGATGCACTGCGTGGGCTCTGCGTCTTGCTTAAGTGGTCTAAGGTACGGAAGAAAACCTTGCCGCTTGCCGCAATTATCGATGTAGTGCAGAAAATACATGAGTCCTTTCCTGATGGTCGAATCAAAGTTGGACGCAATGCATGGAAGGGACTGGCAACAAGGTTCTATGACGCAGAGAAGAAGGAATGGCTCCGAGCCGACTCACTGTCGTTTCCACTACTGAACTCACTGAGTTCGCCTGGCGAACAGTCCCCATTTCTTAGTCGAATCTGGCGAGAAACGCTTGGCACTCTGTTTAAAATCAAGAACGCAGGCTTGCTGGTTTAGTTGATCTGCACGCCCAGGTCGTTTGTGAGCTGAATCTCCAGTTCCTGGCCCGGGTTCAGGCTAATGTTATCGCCGGAACGGAATATTGCAATTGCTGAGCTGCCGATAGCGGTGGCAACGATAGGTGCACCAAGTGTCGCCACATTTGCTGCGACGATAGCACCGCGGGCGGCGCCAGTTTGGTTGGCACCTGCTACAGTCTTAATGCTTGATTCAACTCTGGTACCGAAGTTGGTGCCGGGGTCAAGCTGCCCAGCTTTGTTTGTGGTGCCTTTCTGAAACTCTAGCGAAGCATCAAGTGGAATAACTTCTCCTGTCGGCGTCACGATTTGATCGAGCTTTAGACCAATCTTGCCGGCTCGGCTCAAAAGGCGTGGTTTCACAATTTCGCTGATTCTGCCGCGGACAAGGCTGCCGCGAGGCAAGACCAGAGTTCTTCCGAAAAACAAATCTTCTTTTACGTGGCCTTCAAATATATCGCCGGGGTGACTGCTTGTTGCGGAAATTGGATATTCCACAATGAGCTTCATGTGAGTTTGCACCGGCAATGTAGCTGATTGCAAGCCAGAACGGAGCGCTGTGCCATTGCCTTGTTGCTGGTTGTTATCAGAACTTGCAAAATCAGGAACGTTTTTCAAATCCATCGGGCGCATCGTTGGTGAGTTAGACATGGTCGGCACCATGCGCGGCTGATGTGAATCGCTGCCTGCTGCATTTGCGGGCAATACAAGCACAAGAAGACTGAGAGTGCTTATTGCGCAATCGAATATTTGTTTGGAACTCATGGCAACCCCGAGGTCGGCGACGAATTTGATTTTACTCGACCTTATTGCAAATTGCCCATGTAATTCGATTTATCGAACGAAGGTGTTGTTTACCTGAGACGGAACGAAGCTTGATTCGAGTTCTGCCAGTGCCTTTTCTACTGCATGCAGATCTTCAGGGCGATCAACAGCAGGTGAACGTTTATCAACTTCAACGACGCTAATGCTGATGCCGTTTTCCAGTGCTCTTAGTTGTTCCAGGGCCTCTGCCTTTTCCAGTGGCGTGGGGCTGAGCTCTGCCAGCTTCAAGAGAATCTCTCTTCGATATACATAAAGTCCCATATGTGCAAAATATGTTTGTTCGCTTTCGGCATGATTGTCTCTATAGTATGGAATCGGCAGTCGCGAGAAATAGAGTGCTTTGCCGTTTTTTCCTGTGACGACTTTGACCACGGTATTGCTGTTTATCTCAGCAGGATCGCTAATGCGTGCTGAGATTGTAGACATATCGGTTGTCGAATCTTCGAGCAGCGGCTTGACGGCCGCATCGATGGTGGCAGGGTCGATCAACGGTTCATCACCCTGTACATTTACGATGATGCTTATTTCCGGGTTCAGCTGTGCGACTTCTGCAAGTCTATCGGTACCTGTCGGATGGTCGTTGCGAGTCATCACAACCTTGCCGCCAAACTTGAGCACGGCGTCTTTGATTCGCTCATCGTCTGTTGCAACAAGGACTTCGCTGACCAGTCGGGCTTTGGCGGCTTGCCTGTAGACTCGTTCAATCATAGTTTTGCCGCCGATATTCACAAGCGGTTTGCCCGGGAATCTTGTCGAGGCATATCTTGCCGGAATGACCACTGCGACCTGTTCTTTGCTCAAGATGAGCCTCCTGTTGAGCTTTCGAGCTGGATCCTGGCAGGCATGAAAGGCATGCCCTAGCCTCCATTTTGATACCTTCTTCATCGAGCCATTTCGATGCTTTCCAATACTAAGCGCCTTCCTCCGCGCTCGCTTCTTTACAAGCATGCTTATGCTAGATCGTCAGCCTACAAAAAGTCCTTTAAGCCTGCTCATAGTGCTGAATTAATATTAATTCGTCTGCTTTCTGTTCGAGTCAAGTGAAGCGGATCAACGTGGATGCAGGGTTTGCGGGCTTGTCATTTAGCTTCTTAAAAGTTGCCAAGCTAATTTTTCTAAAGCAAACTAGAATAAGGAAGCCTAAAATTATGTGCTTTCTGGTCAAATAACCGTTTTAGCAAATTACGCGCTCGGGGTAACTATTCGTGAGCTGTTCCTGCCAGGGAAAAGACATAGTCACAAAGCAGATTCACAAGATCGAAGCTGAGATTGCCGAGATGGCAGATACAGCCAAGAAGATCATCAAAACCGCCAGCGACCCTGTGTCTGCGGTTATTCGATTTTTGCATGAGCGTCCAGAGAATGTTTCTCTTAATGGTGATTCGGTCAAGCAAGTACTCCACGATGCATTTGGTTCTTATGATCAAGTGCCTGGACTTGTGCGCTTGCTTTCGGCACATCTAAAAGAAGTGGTACGACACTCCAACGTTATAGCTGTATACAACGAGCACTTTGCTCAGGACAACTGGGGTGGTTATCTGGTCAAACTGAAAGAGCAAGTGAAGTTCGAGGTCACCAGAGAGAAAGGGCAGCTCGTTTTGAAAAACATTGCAGGTCTTGTCTGCGTGGAGCATGGCATCGAACTTCCGCTGGAAAAGATTTTAGTGAATCCACCAAAGCTCGAAGTAACGGTAAAATTGGGACTGTTGCGCCCTGTGAAGGCTGTTGACATTCTGGCTTAAGCGGAAGCGTTAGTTGGTTCTTTATCAAGAAAGAAGACTGGCATGAATTCATTACCAGCAATAATTGCTCATAGGGGCGGCAGAGATTGGGCTCCGGAGAATACTCTGATTGCGTTCAAGAAAAGTATTGATGCAAAAGTCTCTGGCGTAGAGTTTGACGTACATCGTTGTGCAAGCGGTGAACTTGTGGTTATACACGATGATGATTTAAATCGCACCACCAATGGTGTCGGCTTGGTTAAAGATTGCAGCCTGCTCGAACTGAAAAGATTGAGCGCAGGTCTTTGGTACGGCAACGAATTTCGGGAAGAGCGCGTGCCTCTGCTTACAGAAGTTCTCGATTTATTTGACGATAATTTTCTCATTGATATTGAACTCAAGAATTCTCCTGTCGGATATGAAGGAATCGAAGAAGATTTGTTGCAGACAATCGAGCCTTACCGAAATAAACTACGCATGACTGTAAGCAGCTTCGATCACAACTGCTTACGACGCTTGCGGGCTTTAGACGAGAAAATAGAAATCGGTGTCCTCTGTGCAGCTTCACTGGTTGACTTGCATGATTACTTTGCAAAGTTCAATGCGTCTTATTACATTCAATGTGCCGATTGTCTGATGCCAGAGGCTGTGCAAGAAGCACATCAGGCCGGAGTTAAGCTTATTGTCTGGACTGTTAATGATAAAGAAAGCTGGAAAAGGATGCTAGATTTAGGCGTTGATGCAATTTGTACGGACTGCCCAGGCCAACTGCAGGAATTTTATTCAAGTATTTCTTGATCAGTTGTGTTTGATTTTTCTCAAACCTTCATTTGCTTTTCTTGCTATATCAGTTCCCGGAGCCAGCTTGATCAGCTCTTCATAGTCTTTAATTGCGGATTCGTATTTTCGCAACATGACATTGCCGACTGCATGCAAATACATCGCATCAAAGTTTCTTGGGTCTTTTTTCAGAACTTTGTCCAGCCTTCTGAGTGCCTCTGAAAATCTTTTGGTGTCTAGCTCGAACATGGCCAGATTGAGTTCGCTGGGCTGTGCAGGTGCCACAGGTTTTGGCGCAGCCGTCGGTTGTGTTGTCTGAGTGTTTGCTGCTTGTTCAGCGCTTGATACGATACGCAATGAAATTGCGCCGGCTGTCTTGTGAGGAGAATCTTCATCGGCTCCAAATGCCAGCGGCATCCCTGTGCCTTCAAAATTCCTGTAATGCTCACGAAGCGACCCGGCGTCACCCTGTGAGAGACCACGAGCTTCCACCATATCGGCAGCGTTAAGTGCATAAATTCCAGAACACATTATGTCGTGCGGATTGTGCGAATGTGGCAATCCGAGAGCGTGTCCGAGTTCGTGAATTGCAACCTCTGCAATAACACGATTTTGCTTTTCTAATATTCTTGAATTGGCCGCAGTTATTTTTGTGGGAATTTTACTCCCATCTGCGAGGCTGTTTGCAAGGAGCCAGATGTGAACCTTTTTGATCTCGACGTCGTCCTGGTACAGTGTTACTTCTTCTGGCTCTGAACCCGACGGCTTAGTTGATTGAGCACGGCGCGTGCTAACTGAGTTAAGAGTATTAGGCCAGGCTAGGCCCAGTGCAAAACTCAAATTGTCTGTCCAATGTACGTGTATATCTGATTTGACCGGATCGTCGGGCAGAATTCCGTTGAGCTTGCTCATAGGATAGTATCCAAAAGATTTTTTCCATTCGGCCTCCGTCTGCGTGTCTTGCGAGTCAACAACAAAGGAAAACTTTGCGCTTGAAAATTTTTGCCAGGCGCCAAGAGCGTTTACGATTGCATTTCGCATTTCCGGGCGCCAGCCCGGCACCTCTGAACCGTCATCTATATATACGTGCAGTGGCATTTTCTTGAGGTTCCACCAACCAAAACCAAGAGGACCGGTCTCTGGATCGATAGGAAACCATTTTGCGGCAGCTCTGTTTTCGTCTGCTTTTCCGAGTCTCTCTAGGTGTGTGATGGCGGATAAAGCCAATGAGCTGTTTGGCTGCACTTTAACGGCGCGTTGATAGTATTCTTTGGCCTGGTCGATTTCATCGTCGGATTCGCTGCACAAGCCGAGATAAAAAAGGATCTGCTGATGGTTTGCACTGTTCTTGCTGTCGTTTGGAAAATCAGGCAATAGCTCGAGCCAATATGCAGCAGCTTGTTTGAATCTACCCTGATTAAGCAGGAATGTGCCATATTCCATGCGAAGCTCTTCGCGTTTGCTTTGCGCCAGCATTGCTTTATATTCGGCTTCAGCTTCGTCGTATCTGCCCAGCTTTGCATAAAGTCGCGCCAGTGAAAGAGTCGCATCATTGAAAGGATTTGGGGCCAGACTTTTGGCTAGCACGTAAGCTGCGACTGCGCCATCGTCATCACCAGCTTGAGCTAGTTTGTTGCCTTTATTGAGTGCTTCCACAAAGGTGTCGGCATACGAAGCGACTGTGGAAAGCTGAAAAAGAGCGAAAATGAGAAAAGCCATAGAGCATAATTTTGCTCTGGTCCAATCTGAAGATTTTTCTTTTCGGCTCAAGTGGGGAACTCCATCTTTGAAAGATCTACCCCAAATTAACCAAAGATTCTAACGAGCGGCTGTTTTATTTGCCGAAGCTTTTTCTTTCAGCATTTTCTCAATTTCCATAGCCAATGTAAGATAGGGCAAGAGGCTATAACTCACCATGGACAGGTCCATTAAATGTTTGCCGGTTTGAGTTTTTAGTTCGCCCATTAGTCCAAACTGGCTGCGGTCTGGAATGACGGTTTTGAAGACGTGAAACTCTTCCGGAGCGGAACGAAGTTTTGATTCTAACTCGACTTCAGCGTTGCGATCTCTGCGAAATCTTGTGATTAATACCCCGAGAATACTTAACTCAGGATTCAGCGCCATGTCCCCATGCACAATCTCGTGAATTTGTTCAATCATTCTTTCCAGGCCGGTAAGACTGATTACGGAAGCAAGCGTTGGAATGATAACGTAATCGGCAGCTACGAGTGCATTGAGTGTAAGCATGCCTTGGCTTGGAGGACAATCGATGATTGTGTAATCGAAGCGATGGCGAAACGGACTGAGTGCATTGCGCAAAATCCGCTCTGGCTCGGTAGATAGGCTCTGCGGATTGCTGTCCATTGTGATTTCCGTCATTACCAGGTCTGAGGAGCCGGCAATGCAGGTAAGATTGTCGCGCAGCCGAACAAGACATTCTTCAGCTGACTGGCCTGACTCGTACATTGTGGCCAGATTATTTTCCAGGGCGAACTCTTGCTGCGCTTCATCGAGTTCAAGACTGTAGGTGAGGTTGCACTGCGGGTCGGAGTCGACCACAAGAACGTACTTGTTCAACCTGGCCAGGGCTGCACCCAGGTAAGCAGCTGTGGTTGTTTTGGCCACGCCGCCTTTCTGATTGGCGACGCAAATTATTTTGTTTTGTCTTGCCGTACTCACTGAGCTGGTTGCTCTCCCTTCCTGCCCGGGCAGCGCTTGTGTATGTTATCAAAGCTTATCAGCGCATCTGGTTCCGCACAATATCTGAAAGGAACGGAATTTGGGCGTACTTGCCAAGACCAGCCATGATGGCGCCATAAAGAGGCAGCAGGGCAAAAATTCCCATGATATATCCAAGTGCCTGGCCGACTGTGCCAATGACGATGCCGGCTCCGCTAAGAGCGCCAATCAGCATCGATATTATCGGACCCAGGATGAACGCCGATGCTTGAAGCGCCCAGCTTAAGAGCATCAACATGATGCCGATAACGATACTCTGCAGAAAGTGAAAGCGAAAGAAGTCAGATTGAGCCTGTGATCTGGTTACGATTATGTAGATTATGCCAGCGATGCCGCTGGTCGCATAACACAGGATGGCGACGATGCGCTCCAGGATGCTGGGAGCATATTTGTTGGAACGATCGTAGGGTTTGAAGGATTGGTCGTTTCGCCAGGGCATGCTTTTTCTCTACCTTTCAGTTAGATCTCAATTATAAGACTTTCTTTTGTATATAGCCTTGATATCGAATCGTGCGGCGAATGTTTAATATCTCCAGTCTTGATCTTCGACTTGACAAGTTTTGCTTGCTTTTGAGGGCATCGTCTTTAGATTTTCTGCAGAAATTGTCGCTCTCGCGTAAATTAGAGCTGCAGCAAATTGCGTTCAAAAAACTCTTCTAGGTGTGGTGCCGTATTTGATACCACTTTACCTTTCTTATTCGAGTTGTGGCGAACTTGTGAGTTTTAACCGCACCTTAGTAAATCACTGTCAGGATATGCGCAACTAAGAAACAGCTTACTTACAGGTCGAACTCATCGGAATCTTTCAGGAAGAGGTGCGCACAATGGGTATTATGATCGGAGCTTTCGAGTTTGAAGGGCCCTTTTCAGATGCAGCGAATCTGAAAGATGAGCCGGGTTTGTACGCAATCCTCTGTGAGAACAGAGGCGAAATGGAACTGGTGGAACTTGATGAAGCCGGCTGTCTTAAACACTGTCTGGATGCGGATGAATACACAAGCAATATTCGCTTCTGGCAGGAAACGAGTAATTCCAACCTGCTTGCCGCGGTGCACTACACGCCGCATCTTTCTCGCGAGCAGCGTCGCAGCATGAAGATGCGCTTGTTGGAAGAGTTCGCATAAAGCTTTAAATAGCACCCCGCAAAAACAGCACAATGCCGGAAATTTCCCCGTTTCCGGCATTTGCTTTTTGAGCCAGGACCTACCCGCTACGATTTTGACGGATCTGTTCGGATCTGTTGGGGGCAGCTTTCCCGGGAGCGCCGGCGGCTCGCCGGCTTCTGAAAG
>JBIKOL010000256.1:0-6609 GCA_044358055.1 Obscuribacteraceae bacterium (SeqCode) | reverse complement strand
TTCGGAATCGATCGGTTAGCGCCGTCACGGTTTTCCTCCTCCCTGCACCTTTTCCCAACAGTATCTTGATGCGTCCATCACGACTGTCAAGACCATAGTAAGAGCGCCGGCGGCTCGCCGGCTTCTACTCCGATGATTTCGGATCGATAATAAAGCTGAATGCGGGCGAGACGCCCGCGATCCCGGGGGTAGTCTGATAATGGTCTTTTCAAATCAGTGTATATCGCTATAGTTGTAGTGATACCAGTGCTGGTGCAACATTGTCCGACAATCTCAAAATACAAAAAGAAAAGTACCTGCGCTTCCTGTTAAAGGAACGCGGTCTGTCACCAAATACGGGGGCGGCATATGACAATGACATCACTGCTTTCATTGAATGGACCAAGCAAAACAATCTTTCAGCATCAGCTCGAAACACGCTGACTCGCTACCTGCAACACGTCAAATCACAGGGGTTTCAGGCGTCCACCCTGGCACGAAAACTAGCTACTTTGCGAGGATGGTTCGACTGGCAAAAATCAAACCAATCGATAGTGCAAGATCCAAGCGAAGGAATAATGAATCCAAAACTAGCTCGACACTTGCCAAAAGTTTTGAGCACAAGCGAAATATCGAATCTTGTGGCGGCCGCAAGCAGCGAAAGAGAAGTTGTAATCGTGGAGCTGCTCTACGGCGCGGGGCTACGCGTATCTGAACTAATCTCGCTTTGCATCAACGAAGTAAATTTGAGCCACGGATACGTACGCTGCATCGGCAAAGGCTCAAAAGAACGAATCGTCCCCATCGGAAAAACGGCAATAAATGCGATAAGAAAGTATATGGAAGCCGAGGAAAGGTTCCACCCAGCAAAAGCAGATGATGAAGAAGCAGGCAAGAAAAAACGCGGGCGCCCACGCATTACTAAGCCTATTCAGCAAGCCACACGAAGGGGTAAAGGGTCAAGCTCGCCAGCTTCGCCGCCATTGCTAGCGGATCGAAAAGGTAAACAACTGAGCAGGCTGGTCGTCTGGCAAATCATAAAGCGCCTGGCTGAACGCGCCAGCATAAAGAAGAATCCCTCGCCTCATACTTTGCGGCACAGTTTTGCAACCCACCTCTTAGAGAATGGAGCCGATTTGCGCGTTGTTCAGGAGTTGCTGGGGCATTCGAGCATCGTCACGACTCAGCTTTACACCCATATAAGCAGAAAACATCTGAAAAAGGCATATCAAAGCGCTCAGCTAAAACTCGATGACCTGGCATTCGCCAGAGAAATCGAGAAGCAGACAAGCAGTGACTAAACCATCCCGACCTTCTCAAGCGAAGAAGAGCCTGAAAACACATGTCAGGATTAGAGAAAGCAAAGTTCTTGGATTAGCCCCGGTTACTTAAACCCGCATGCATCATTCAGCCCATCCTGGCGGCTAGTTGCTGAATAGTCCCGGTCAAGGAGCAGAAAAATCCTTTAGGGCAAGTGTTTAACTAATTGATAATTAATCTTGAAAGAACACTTGGTCTTGACTGGAATAGGGTAACTTTAATTCAGGTTGCATTGTCCTATATCGAATTGCAACCAGGTCCTCTGCAAATGGTAAGTCCAGTAGGGTTTGAGCAGCAGCTCCCCGGCCGCAGTACAGGACCGCAGGCATGGTCAACAACAGCGAGTATGTTTAATGCGACAAAAAAAAGGTGAGGGCACCAAAATCGCCCAGGCAGCCAAAGAACTTGGCGTCACTTCAGTCACGATCCGACGTTACATTACCGAGTTCAATATAGAGACGACTTCAGACGATAACGGCATCAAAGTTCTTCCTCATCAAGCGATGGAAGAGCTTCAAGAAATCCGTAAGCTGAAAGAAGAAGGTCTCACCAATCCCAAAGTTCTAGAAATTTTGGAAGAGTCTCGTTCAAAGGGTCAAGAGAAAGAGAAGCCCAGCAAGAAAGAAAAAGAGAAAGAAAAGGAAAAGGAAAAAGAGAAGCCGGAACCCAAGCGCGTTGCGCGAAAGGTGAGCGAAGCGCCAGCAGCCAGACGCAAAGCAGCGGCAGTAAAAGAAGTTGAGGAAGACGATGAAGATGAGGCTGAGGAGGAAGAAGAAGCTCCAGTAGCCAGAAAGCCAGCAGTTGTAGAGGAAGAGGATGAAGAATCCGAAGTCGAAAGCGAAGGCAAAGAAGAACCGCCAGTTGCCTCGGTAACAGCCGATGGCAAATCAAAGTATTCCTTGACCTGCCAGACCTGCAACAAAACATTTGAGCACATGAATCCGCGTTTGAGAGACTGTCTTGATTGCTATCGCATTAAGCGCAAAGAACGCCGCCGCGGTGGTGACAAGCACAAGAACGTGATTCAAAATCCAATTGCACAGCAAGTGGTGAGCAAGAATCAACAGGCTCAGCAAGCCGCACAGCAAGCGACTACAGCAGCCCCGATGGAACTTGACATTGCTCCTGTCTATACGCCACCAGCAGCAAGAGAGCGAGAGACTGCGCGCAAGGTTTCAGTTCGAGACCAATTGAATTTCGCGCCCGTAGGCACAACTCCTTCGATTTATCAGCGCTCGCAAGTGCGCAGCTACAGAAAAGCGATCGAAGAAACAAGACAGATTACTTCGAATTTGAAGCGCCGCCTCGAGCGCCCAGACTTGCCGGAAGCCGAGCGCCGCTTCCTCGAACAAATCTACGCCTATCAGCTCATTCTTCACCAGGGCTGGAAGCATTTGTCTGAATACAAACAAATGCCCGAAACCAGTGGCTCCGGCGGCGGCAACAACCGCCACGAGTAAATCGCAAGTCGATTGAAATGCTTGGCTAGATAATTCGATAGATGCAACCGTCCGCTTGCTTCGGATAGTTGATGGATTGTTTACGGCGATCTGACTTGCTCTTTCGATGAGTCCCCATTTCGATGAGTTCCCATTTCAATGAGGAAACTCACGCCGCCGAGGCAAACGAAAGTTGTACATTTTTCCGCTTCCGGACAAAAGCGATTTAAGCCCCGATTTCATGAGCCTCGGTATGATCTCAGCTCGTTCTTATAAGAGCAAATTGCCGATTTTAGAATTGGACTGTTCATATATGAACAGAACCGCCTGAATTGACAACTTTTGGCCTTATATGACCACTAAATACCCATGTTCTTGGTCATATAAGGGCCATTAACTCTTGGCATGTACATTATCTAACCACAAATCCAGTTGTCGCAGCCACGAATCCACATGTCGAAGTCACAAATCCAGTTCTCGCAGCCACAAATCCACAATTTCGAAGCCACAAATCCACATGTCGCAGCCACAAATCCACATTTTCGAAGCCACAAATCCACATGTCGAAGCCACAAATCCAGTTGTTGCAGCCACAAATCCACAAATCCAGTTGTCACAACTACAAATCCACAAATCCAGCTGTCACAAGCACAAATCCAGTTAGCGCCGCCACAAACCAATGAAGAGAACTTATCGCTTAGAACGGTTCGGGCATTTCGCTCAAAGGTTTCGAATTTACGCCAGGATTAATTGGCACTGCAAATGGATCCGCGTCGCCGACAAGACCTGGTACAGGAGGCGGCGCGACCGGTGGCGTGTAATGCCCGACGCCGTCTTGTCCCGCGAGACCAGGCACCATGCCTGGTGCCGTTTGCCCTGCCATCGCCTGTGGTGCTACAGGTTTCACTGCAAGTTCCGGAATAATAATTGTGCGATTCACACGCACAGGAACCAGTTCGTCTTTATCTAAATAAAAGTCCTTACCACGGTACTTCTTGCGGTACATAAATCCAACACCATTGGTGAATGACCCAAGCATGCCTGCTACATGGTTTCCAGTGTCTTTAATATCAAATCCAAGATTGCGCTGCTTGGGCGGGTTTTTCGCTGAATGATTAGGGTTCACTGCAATAAACCCAGAAAATGGAATATGCGTTCCATCAGGCAAGACAAGCGATTGCAAGCTCACCTGCAATGAACCTGGCTGACCATGCGTCGAACGGCTCGCAGGCGAAACTGAAGTTACCGCGCCAACAATCTTGCTCTTCTGCGGAATGACCTGCATTCCATTGTTCACAAATCCATCATCGAGTCGTATAGAAAACACATCGCCAGGCTTGCTATCACCAGAATCTAACTCCTGCTCAAGAACTCCTGTGAGCACCACACCCGGCATGACTCTGTTTGCAAGGCTCGGCACCTGTCCTTTCCAGAAATCCGGATGCAACTGCGCCGGCAAACCCTTGTGCAATTGCCCTGGCATCTGCCCCGGCATGTATTGTGCATCTTGCTGCGGCGGCAATGTCGGATGCTGTATCTCCCACTGCGAGCGAGCTTCAGCAGAGAGCGGACAGCTCAAGAGCAGTCCCATTATCTGACTCAGCAAAATCGTGGTTCTAAAGCGACAGGTCATACTTCTACACGCTCCGATATATACGTTGGAGTCTATCCAAAATTCTAAAGATCAGCTATGTGAAGAATACGAAGAACTCTAGGCGTGCTAAGATCCAAGACCTGTCTGCCCAGAAGGCGGACAGAGAGAGCTCGGATTTATGCCGATAAAGGCATGAGTTTAGTGCAGAAAGCACCGTCGAGCCTCAATCGTTTATCCCTTGCCTGTATAAAAATGCAGGCCGCTTAGCCCACAGGGGAGCTTAATTGTGACAACCGAACATCAAATCAGAAAATATGAAACAGTATTTATCGTCCGCCCGACTCTGGACGATGAATCAGTTGACCGCTGCGTCAACACAGTAGAAGAGTTTTTGAAAGGCCAGGGTGGCAAAATTATTTCCACCGACAAGAAGGGCCGTAAGCGTCTTTCCTACGAAGTGAAGAAGCTTCGCGATGGATTCTTCGTCGTTCTGCGCTACGAAGTGAAGCCGGAATCAATCATCGCCTTCAAGCGCATGATTCAGCTCAACGAAGACATCATCCGCTCCATCACTGTTGCGCTTGACGAAAAAGCGCTTCAGGTCAGCCTTCCGTAAGCAATATTTCCAGACGACGCAACTGATTTTTCAGAATTGCGTCGTCTAAAAATGCGCGAGGCAGGCTACAGGAGCCGATGCGGAGCGCGAAGCAGATTCAGCAATTAATGGGAGACATCTGATGAGCAGCCTCAGCAAAATTGTCATTTCTGGTCGTGTTATTCGTCCGCCCGAAAAGCGCTTCACACCAAACAACAACGTGGCTGTCACTGAATTCGCCATTGCTGTGGAAAGCAATCCACGGCAAGATGGTTCAGTTGAAACGCACCCGGTGAAGGTGATCGCATGGAGAGACCTGGCAGAGCGTCTTGCAAATGAGCTCAAGAAAGGCGATCTCGTTGCGGTGGATGGACGCATTCAGTTCAACTCATACACTAATTCAGAAGGTCAGCGCCGCAGAGACGTAGAAGTCGAAGCAATCGCTGTCGACAATTTGACTGCGGCTGTTGAAGGTGGCGGCTCCGGAGCGGCTCCAGCAAGCGCTGGTCGCACGGTAGTTCGCGCGGCAGCCAAGCCGGGCAAATCCGCCGAAGCCTCAGCCGATGACCTCGATGCAATATTTGCAAGCGAAGACGAAATCCCGTTCTAAATCCGCTCTTGCTCAACAGCCAGGGAGCGTTTTCTCTTGTTCAATATCAGGAGCTTTTGCTCCTGTTCAAATAGCCTGGGAGCGCGGGCGTCCCGCCCGCTTTCAGTTATCGATTTCTGTGATGGAAATCGGCCAAGCTCATGTCGAGCTGACTACACAATGGCACGAACGCCACCGAGCGTTCGACTAGAGGAATTCAACATGCGAGAACTCAGAGAAAGACACGATTCAGGCAAGAAACGCCCCTGCAAACTTTGCATCGAGAAAGTCACTGAAATCGATTACAAGGATCCATTCAAGCTGCGCCGCTTCCTCAGCGAACAGGGAAAGATTCTTTCCCGCCGAATTAGCGGAAACTGCGCTGAGCATCAGCGGGAAATCACACTTGCAGTCAAGCGCTGCCGTGAGATTGGACTGGTTGCAGTAGATTGATTTTCAAGAGCGGGCGACGCAGAAGGCCCGATCGTTCATCTTTCTTAACTCAAAGACAAGCTGAGCAAAATTTTCGGGAACCTTATCGATCAGGTCAGGCTTAGCCGGAAGAATTTTCAAGCATTTTTGCTTGCAGATTCACTGCTGCGCCGGGGGCGCTTACATTAGTATCCCCCTAACGCTATAATGTCTGATCTCGCGCCGAAGTGGTGAAATTGGCAAACACGCTATGTTCAGGGCGTAGTGAGCGTAAGCTCTTGTGGGTTCAAGTCCCACCTTCGGCACCATTTTTAATTGCCCCATATGGAGTGAAAACGAAAACAGCTTGACGAATCAAGGACCAACAGGAGGACCCGGCGCACCGGGTCAAGGCGGACCCCAACAACAGGGACGCGCAGACGGCAGAAGAGAAATGCCGCTTCTCAACGAGAGAATTAGAGACCGCGAAGTCCGTCTCATTGATGAAGAAGGTACCCAGATGGGCATTTTGCCCACTCGCGAGGCCTTGTCTATAGCCCGCGAAAGAGGACTAGATCTGTTCCTGGTGCAGCCTGACGCAAGCCCACCGGTAGCTCGCATCATGGATTATGGGCGCTTCAAGTTCGAACAGGAAAAACGCTCACGTGAAGCTAAGAAGAAG
>JBIKOL010000286.1:0-22353 GCA_044358055.1 Obscuribacteraceae bacterium (SeqCode) | reverse complement strand
ACCGGCGATCATTGTAACGTTCAATGCATTCGGGTTCTTGCCAGTAGCATTACTATCTATATTGATTCCGCCAGTCGTGCTTGTGATAATTCCATTGTCATTCAGGTTTGGCGTTGTTATCTGAATATTGCCGCCAGTTACTGTGGCTCCAGCTGGAATGTTCACTTGCCCGTTCACTGGATCAGTTCCGGACTGCAGCGTCAATGTGTTGCCGGCATTCACTGGTCCAGCGCAAATATTTGCCTGCCCGTTTGGATCTACTGTTGTTGCCGTTAAATTTCCGCTAGCGGTGATGGGCCCGACCTGCACGTTGCCACTTTGAACTTTGACTGTCACGTCGGTGCCGCCCAGCGGAGCGCCTTTGCTAAGTGCACCCAATCCGACTACACAACAGTTGATTGAGTTGACATCAAGGTTCACCGTATTGGTGTTGCCATTGACTCCGACACTTGTGCCGGCTTTCAGGTCGCCCACGCTTCCAGTAACCTGAATCTGTCCTCCCGCGGCCACACCTGCATTAAAATTGAGGGTGGTGCTCGCAGAAATTGTTGAACCCGAAGACATGCTCACATTGAGAGCACCAGCGTTCTTGCCTGCGATAACATTGCTGTCGATCTGTACCGCGTCGGCAGTGGAACTGACGGTCAAGCCCTTGCTGCCGAAAATCATTGAAGGCGTCGAAATTGTAACTTTTCCTGATGTAGCTACACCACCGGCATTCTGCAAAGTCAGACTATTGGCTCCGAAGCCATTTCCTGTTGTAATGTTTACAGTTGAACCAGCAACAGTTTGTGCGGCGGCGACCAGTCCGTTCAACGTGACGTTGCCAGAAGAACCGGCGACAATTTGTACGTTGCTTCCTGCATTGATGGCGGCAGCTGTAATATTGGATGAACTCTGATTACCTTGCAGAATCGTTTGACCAGAAGACGTAAGCGTTGCATTTGCCGTGATGTTCCCGGCCGCCTGAATGTTTATGTCGTTAGCTTTACCCTGCGTGATGAGAGCACCAGCAGCAACAATATTTCCGGCACCTTTGGAAGCATCGGTATCAGTTAGCTGAATGGCGCCCGCGCTGGCGATCATGGGGCCGACATTCAGATTGCCGCTGCTGACCGATACGGTAACCTGGCTGCCTGCCTGTCCAGTTGGCAGTACACCACGGATAACGCCCGTACCAGTGGAAATTGATGGCAAGGTGAGATTGACACTACCAGTAGTACCGCCATTGACGACTATATCTCCATTATTTGTGGAGATACCATTACTGCCTGTTACGCTGATTGCGCCAGGGCCATTTATTGTATTGAGCAATATCTGGGCTCCGGCAAGAGTGCTAGAAGTGGTGCCGTTGTTGTTGACCACAAGCGTTGAGCCGGCGGCGTTGCAGTTATCTATTGTGATAGCTGCCGCGCCGGCGCTGCCTCCACTGGCACTCACTGTACCGGTATTGGTGAATGAACCAGCAGCGCCGCCTCCGACCAGAACCGCGATCGTGCCGGATGATGTCGCGCTGCCGTTAACGGTGACCGTTTGTCCAATCAGGTTAAGCGCGTTGTTGCCTGCATTTACTGAGGCTGTATGTCCGACTGGTATCACAAGATTACCGCCGGTTCCAGCCGCAGGACAGCAGGCAACTTGCAAGGTGCCTGGTCCGCCATTAGTCTGTACGTTGCCTACGGTCAAGGTTGTTCCACCAGCTCCGGCGAATTGCGGGTTTATTGTTACAGTGTTTCCGCTTGAGTTGGTGTAGCCCAGTAACTGTCCTGGTCCAAGTACGGAAACGGTTTGTCCGACATCGTTCAAATTTATATTGCCGAAATTTGCCAGAGCTGGTCCACTGGCACTAATCGTGTCTTGCAAGGAGACGTTCAGCGTTCCTCCGCCGGGAACGCCATTGGCAATGGTTACGGTACCACCTGTGGTGCCAACTACAGCACTCGATGTGTCTGCATGAATTTGACCACTTATAAAGCTGCCGGCTGTGGTGGCACCGGTTGTCAGAGTGTTGGCCGCATTCTGGTAGCTGATCTGAACGGAGCCACCTCCGCCCGTGCCTTTACCACTTGCATCTAGTGAGCCTGTAACCTGAAGCAAGCCATTGCCGGCTGCGGGTGCGCCAACACCCTGGTATCCCTGAGCGAGGGTGATGTTCCCCCCTTTGCCATTTGTACCTTGTGGTGCCACGCTGAACTGGGAGGAATCTGCGATCAAATTCTTTGCCGCAGTTATGCTGATGGTTCCCCCATCACCTGCAGCGGAAAGATTAGTTCCACCCTGTGCGCTTAAACTGAATGCACCAGCTCCTGATCCTATAGTTATAGCCCCATTTGCAGTATCGTTAGCAAGCAGCGTTATGCTCCCGCCCTTGCCTTGCCCCGCGCCATTTGCGTTTAAGGTTCCAGCACCACCGGTGCCAAGACCAATGATGCCTCCGCCCTGAACTGTGATGCTTCCACCGGCAGCCGGCATTAGTGGTGAAGAGACGGAAGCGACTCCGGCGTTCAGGGAGGGCGACGGTGAAAGAGCATTGCCCAGGGTGACTACGCCTTGAGCGTTAGTGAGAGTTGAGTTCCTGGCATCAATTGTTATTGATCCGCCACCGGCATCAGTACCTGTAGCACTGACATTTCCTATAACGACAATTCCGCCATTAGCTGCGCCATTACCAGTGTTCGTCACACTGACGCTGCCAGTTTGCTGGAGATTTGGGGCAGTGTTAGAGCCGTTTGCGCTTATGCTGCCGCCCAGGGTTACGGCATTCGAGCTCTGAGATTGTACGCTAACGGTGCCACCACCGCCGGTACCGCCGCCACCATTCACATTGAGCTTGGCATTAACTGTAAGAATTCCATTTCCTGAGTTCTGGCTGGCTGATAGCTGTATTTTGCCACCATTTGCATCTTTGCCGCCGGCATTTGCTGAAAATGTTCCTGTGTTCGGTATAGTCAGATCCTGTCCTGCAGACAGAGTTATGTTTCCACCCGTGCCTGAGATGCCGGTGCCCGCACCGTTAGCACTGATGTTGAAGTTTTTGCCGGCAGTAGCAAATGCGAGGCTGCCTGTCTGTGCATTTATGCTGATTGTGCCACCAATTCCGCTGCCTGCAGCGTTGGCGCTAAGGTTCACGTCGGACTTGGCGGTAAACTGAACAGATGATCCCTTAACCGAAATGGCCCCGCCCTGCCCTGAGCTGACCGCGTCGGCAGTGAAAGAGCCACCATTGAGACTGACAGCTCCCGAGTTAGCTGTTACAGCCGCGCTTGCATCCACGGTAATTTGACCGAAATTGGCCTTTGTGTTGTTGATACCCTGTGCTGATATGTTTCCAGCCACAGAAATGCCACCACTAGCAGAGCCACCTCCAATGTTAATGACAGATATGGTGCCACCAGCACCAGTTCCGGTACCACTCAGGTCAGCATCTGCTTTTATATTTCCTGAAAGAGATATGTTTCCCGTGAAAGCACCGCCGACATTAGTACTGTTGTTTGTTACGGTGATTGTGCCACCAGTTCCGGAACCGACACCAACGGCAATAAGATCGACAGCTGAAGATAAAACTCCACCGGTGGCGGCGCCAGCGGCACTCGCTGTAAGTGAGATTGACCCGCCGGAGCCGTTGTTGCCTTTGCCGGCTTGCGCGCTGACGTCGAACAAACCTCCTGAGCCAATATTCAATGTGCGTCCCGAACTTATTGATATATCGCCGCCATTGCCGCCAGATGGGCCGCCCTTGGCCTCCGCATCGAAATTAGAGCCAACGCCCCCTACATTTATGTCACCAGTAGGGAAGGTCGTTGAGATCTGAATTTTGCCACCCTTAGCGTTTCCGCTTGCATCGGCAAGAAGCGTCAAATTGCCTCCGCCACTGATAGCAATCGTACCTGCATTAACCTTTATATTTCCGCCGGCAAAATCACCTGGTCCGACCGCACTGGCATCCAGAGTGCCAGTCTGAATGGAAAGGCTACCCGTCGGATTGAGCACATTGATACTACCGCCCGCACCTGCAATAACTCCTGCAGGTTTGACTGTGATATTTCCAATGGTGTTGACGGTGAGCGCTCCGCCGCTGCTCTGCACAGTCACAGTACCAGGAGCCCCGGCAAGATTAGTTGACGCGATAGTGCCGCCGTTGTTCAAGGTTCCGTTGTTAACGTTCAGCGTGAAGGGGCTATTGGCTTGAACGGTGGTGTTGGAGCCCACAGTTTGGTTTGTGTTGTTTGTGAGAGTCTGAGCGGGTCCTCCAAGCAGATTCAAGAGAGCTGCTGTAGCCCCACCAGAGGAGTTGGCGAAAGTGAGATTGTTTCCCGAATTAGGCGCAATGTTTATTTTGGAACCTGAGGTCTGCAAGGTGCCTGTACCGCCGCCGGGGCTGGTCACAGTTAAATCTTGACCCGCCGCGGAGCTGACCGAAATTCCGTTGACCAGGGGTGAATTCAACGCACTGGAGAAAATACTACCGTTCCCCAGATTAAGATTTTGCGTTGTTAAACTAACGGAGTTGCTGCTGCTAACACTAAAAGACGGGTTATTGATCTGGCTTCGATTACCACTTTGCATGGTAATTGCGCCGCCTGCACTAATGTTGCCGCACACGTTGATATTTCCGGAATTGAGTCCGGAATTGTCATTGTCGATTACGCTGAGCGTGCCACCTGTGCTTAGCGGTCCTACACCCAGTGGGCCCGCTGCCACTGTAAGGCTGACATTGTTGCCACCGAGATTTGCGGCGCCGAGTCCGCTGACACAACAATTGATTGAGTTCACGTTGAGCGTTACGTCGGCGGCACCACCATTCACTCCGACGGCCGCACCGCTGATAGACAAGGGAGTGTTCGCAGTGATTTTTCCACCCGCAGCAACATTTTTATTGAAGGTGACATTTGCAGAAGCAGAGACGTTCGACCCGGTGTAACCTACGCCGGAGCTAAGTGTGAGGGCGTTGGTCGAGGAGTTGCTATCAAAGTTGATATTGCCTTTGTTTGAGTTGATGGACAACCCGTTGTTCTGCAAGACTACTTGCGGTGTCTTGATGCTTATGTCATTTTGTGCAAGTAATGAACCGTTCACGGTAATCTGTGCAGTATCGCCAGTAGTACTGAGCGCCATATCCGCGCCGCTGGACTGAACTGTTTTACTAGTAGTGATTGAACCATTCTTGGTGTTATTTGTAAGGGTCAAAGTGCCGGTGGAACTTAAACTTGTGGCGCTTATATTGCCGTTGCTTGCGGTGGCAGTTAAAGTTCCAGATGAAGTTGAAACAGTATTAGCTGTGATAGCCGTGCCAGTCATGAGAATATTTCCGGCAGAAGTACTGTCATTCGTAGCCGAAACAGCTCCATTGCCGGCAATAAGACTGATGTCACCGGTTCCAGTTAGGTTGTTGGCTGTTACGGCACCACCCTTAGCATTGATGTTGATTGGAACACTTGCACCAGTGGTGGTGACATTGTTAGCCGTTAAACTGCCGGCCGTTGTGATTACTGAAAATTGATTTCCTAGTCCACCAGCACTGCCGGTGATGGCAGCACCAGCGCCTGTTGTAACCTGCTTAACATTCACATTAACAGTTCCGCTGGCGCCGCCATTAAAACTCACAGAGCCACCGGCACCTGAAGCTGATATCGTACCGACGCCAGAACCGTTGTTAATGTTGACACTCCCGTTTGCCAGGCTATTGAAATTGACTTGCGATGCACCAGTATTGGCGAATATTTGCGAAGTACTTCCAGCCTGGAAGTTCACTGCTAACGCATTTCCCGCGGCGCAACAAGACTGAATATTCAGAGTTGAGCCGTTTCCGGTTGAAGATATAGAAGAACTGCCAGCCATGCTTATGGTGTTTGCCTTGATATTTGACGTCCCAGCAGCTAGAGTGGCAGTAAGCGTTCCAGATTTACTCATGGTTAGCAAATCCGTATTTGTATTCACAACGCCGTTGGTCGCCAGAACCTGAGGGTTCGCAATACTCGCGTCGGGACCTATCTCGATAGTGCCGCCAGGGCATGGAGTTGTAAGATTGACATCGCCATTTGACGCAACTACGTTTTGTACGGTTATAGTCGCATTTGCTGCTTGGGTGTTAATCGTCACCGAACTTCCATGCGAAGAAATCTGTCCAATGAGCTGAGAGTTACCACTAACACTTACGGCTTGTCCAATCTCATCGAAAGTCAGAAGTCCGTAGGTGTCTGCCGCGCTACCACGGTTTGCGGAAATCGTGTTCTGTAGATTTACAGTCATCGCCTTGCTGGCGTTGTTGAAAACAGTTACTGTTCCGCCATTGGTACCAGCAATAGTACCGCCATCAGCGCTGATCGAACCATTTACAAAGCTCTGCCCGGCTACGTTCAAACCTACATTAAGAGGATTGCTTGAGTCATTGTAAGTGAGTACTACCGTACCGCCAGAGCCGCCAGCTTTAGCGCCAGTTCCGCCATTTGCATTTACGTTTCCACTGATTTGCAATAGCCCGCCGAAACTACCAACCGTCGCCTGGATGTTCCCGCCCTTGCCTGTACCCGCACCAGCGGCAAGCAGTCCACTTCCGACAACAAGGTTACCGGCTCCGGCAGTTGATGAATTCAGGGTGATATTGCCCCCGATACCATTAGTGCCGACAGGGCTGACGTTGATGGCACCTGCACTGAGAGTGATACCGGCTCCAGCATTCACCGTGACGGTTCCACCGTCGCCTGATGTTGAGGTCGCGACACCACCTGTCGCGCTTATCGTCGTCGGTGCTGTGGTGAAATCCACACCAGTAGTCGCTGAACTGGTAGTGATGGACACTGTGCCGCCCTTGCTACCAGCAGCCGAAGCAGTGCCAGCAGCATTGGCGCTTATGGCTAGCGCTGGTGCACCTGACAAAGCGAGACTGTCTCCCTTAATTGTGATAACGCCGCCGGTACCTGTAGTCCCGTTTCCATTTACGTTTATTTGGCTGTTCTTCACAGTTGTCATCGTAATGGCGCCACTGGGATTGGCACCACCACTGGCGTCGATTGTGATTCCCTGTCCCTTGAACGCGTCAGCATTCGTGCTTTGCGCAGAAAGTGCCACGTTCTGAATTTGGATGCCTCCGTTTCCAGCAGCAACTCCGTTGTTTTGAATCAAAATGAGTCCACCATAGCCTAGAGTGCTGCCGGCATCCGCCTTGATAGGGCTCGAAACGCTAATTGCAGGAGTCACATTGAAGCTGCTGTTATTAATGACTTTAACGGTGCCACCATTACCAGTACCCGCTCCGCTGACGTCAATGGGTGAGGCAACTGTCAGTTGTCCATTGGTGGATGCGCTCGATGCGGTTAGCAAAATGGTGCCACCATCGCCACTGGTGCTGGCGCCGGCATGCAACTTAGCAGCATTGGTTACATTCAAGCTGTTGCCTGAAGTAACGGTTATTTTTCCACCTGATCCGGTTCCTGTGGCATTAGCTGTAACGGCAAAGCTGCCGGAGCCAGAACCCAAAGTCAACGCTGATTTATTTGATGAAGAAATGATGGTGATATTGCCACCGTTGCCTGGGGAACCAGCCCCATTGGAGCTTATAGTTCCAGCCGTTCCACCTAATTTGAAATCGGCTCCTTGAACAAGAATAGTGCCCCCGGTACCTGTACCGCCGGCCTGCACATCTGTTTTGACCGTTCCATTTACGAGTTGAACCAAGCCACCACCATTTCCTGATCCATCAATGGTGACTGTGTTTGTCGCAGGATTACCGGTTGTGCTGCTTTGAGCGCTCACATTTCCCTGCACCAGAATACCGCCATTCGAGCCGCCGTTGCCGTTATTTTGAACGCTTATTGTTCCACCTGTGGCGCCATCGGCAAGCAGAGAATCAGGCGAACCATTTATAACAATGCTGCCGAGTAAACCGTTGGGGTTATTGCTGTTATTAATGATTGAAATGGTGCCGCCATTGCCACCACCAAGTCCGCTGACGTTCAAAGTGGGGCTTACTGTGACGATCCCGTTCCCAGTGCCTATGCTCCCTTGAATATTTATCGTTCCACCCTTACCGCTACCGGCTAGCACACTGGCATCGATCACTCCTGCAGCTTTAATATTGACATCATTGCCTGCCTTGACCGTAACAGCACCGCCATTGCCACCAGCTACTCCGCTGTTTGCTGTGATCGAAAGATTGCCCTTGCCGGCATCAAGAGTGATATTAGATGTCGGATTAGAAGACGTATCCAGTACAACAATGCCACCGTTGCCGACGCCCGTTTTAGCCGTCGGTCCATTCGCACTTATAAAGTACGGAATAGCGGGTGACAAGAGGTTAATGCCACCACCTTTTACAGTGACGGACCCGCCACTGCCACTGGTGCCCACGTTGTCTGCATTTATTGACTGTGCATTTAAGACGATATTACCGGGTATACCAGTTGCATCGATGAGAATGGTTCCATTGCTCTTCGCGGTGCCATTACTTTGTGCGCTAACATTTCCGCTTAGGGAAATCGCACCTGTAACGCCATTGCCACCGCCTTTGTTCTGAATAGTGACGGTGCCACCACCGCTTCCTGCGCTTGTACCGCCATTGGCAGTGATGGTTCCGGAGGCAGTAATGGTGCCCGTGCTGTTATCAATGAGGCTAATTGTGCCACCATTGCCGGTGCCTTGACCATTCGCAGACAGGTTTATGTTAATCTGCAGATTTCCACCAACGGCTTTGGCATTTGCATTAGCCGTTAGAAGGATTTGACCCCCATTGCCATTTGCAGCCACAGGATCTGCAGAAAAAGTGCCGCCGCTGTTGATAGTCAAATTACGGCCGGAACTCACCTGAATCAGGCCACCATCTCCACCACCGGCTCCTCCCTGTGCCACTACGTCTATATTGTTCGCTCCGCCTCCTACATTTATGTCACCTGTTGCAGAAGTAGTCGTGACGAGCACAGACCCGCCCTTACCAGTGCCAGTGCCATTGGCGCTCAAATTAAGGGCCCCCGCTCCAGAGACCGCGCCTGTCTGAGCAGTAATGGTTATCGTACCGCCCTTGTTGTTGCCACCAGATGCACTTGCATCAAGGGAACCATTGGCAATACTGAGTGCTCCGGGGAGGTCCAGAATATTTATGGCTCCGCCTTGTCCCGCCGCAACACCAGCTGGGTTTACAGAGAGAAGTCCTAATGTTTGAATTGTCAGGTTTCCAGAATTGGACTGGACAGTAAGCGTGCCAGGCAGGTTTGTGGTTGTAGTAGAAGATACTGTCCCGTTATTGGTCAAGGTACCGCTGCCGTTGACGTTAAGCGTTACCGTATTATTAGCGGCGATGTTTACGCCGCTTGCAATTGTCTGGCTGCCACCACCATTGGTGATAGTCGAAACTGGCCCACCTTGAAGTACAAGGTTAGCAATATCGCCCGGCGTAATAGAAGAATTTGTAAAGCTCAAATTGTTTCCTGAGCTTGATGGTCCAAACTGAAGCTGAGCCCCTGTGGTGCTGAGGGTCGCAGTTGCTCCAGCACCGCCGGCTCCTGGAGCCTGTACTGTGAGGTCGCATCCAGACGGACAGGTAACGTTTATCCCCACTTGTGCTGAATTCGTATTAGTGACGCTGACTTTGCTCGAATTTGCAAAAGTGACAGTACCTGCTGTTATGTTCAATACATTGTTGGCCGCGGCATCAGATATGCTTTGCGTTCCCGAAATATTTGCAGAGCCACCGGGGCAAAATGGGGAATTGAAATTAACTACTCCATTACTACCTGGCTGGTAATTTTGTACACCGGAGATATTGAGTTGATGCCCAGGAGGCGCCTTGGCTCCTGCAGAAGCACTTATGTTGATGCTCTGGCCGGGTCCGCCTCCTGTGAGCTGCCATGAGCCAGGTGTGAGGGCCGTTCCTCCATCTACATTGAGATCGCCAACACTTTGAACCGTGATAGTTCCACCACTTAATGAATTTACTACAGCACCATTGTTCTGAACTTCTGAGATAAACTTGCTGCTTGTGTTATCTGCATTCATCACAATATTGTGGTCTGCACTGATTGTAGTTTTTGCGTCAATCAAAACTTGTGCAGACTGAGTCCCTGTGCTGGAGACATGGGTTGTGACATTTCCACCTAGAAGATTTAGGGTGGCTGTGCCGGCAGTATTATTAAAGAAGTGCAGATTCTGCCCGTCCGAACTACCGGCTGTTGGTCCTATGGTGATAGTCGACGTGACGCTGCCACCAGCTTGCAGAGTCGCGTTGCCATCGAGCTGCAAGGTTAGTGGAACGTTAGCTACTGTTCCAGAATCAACAACGATATTTGTGCTGCCACCAGCTGAGGGGTTTGCAGTGATGCTGCTGCCGGCGCCCATCTCAAAAATGTTCGTATGAACCAGAGCCTGCGCCCCGTCATTAATCACTTGAGAGACCCCAGGCAGGAATAAAACCCGCCCACCAATTCCTCCAGCCTGATATACAACACTTGCGGTCGCATCGTTTACGTTTGCAGGCTGCAGATTGTAGTTTGCAAGAACATGCAAGGTCTTTGAGTCAGCAGCAACAAAACTCACAGAGTTGTTCGCTCCTGCGCTGTTTACAGTCACATTGCCTGCACCGACTATGTAAAGGTCGTTTCCACTCGGGCTTTGAACAAGTATCTGTCCATTTGATTTTAGAGATTGAAAGGTTGTCGAATTATCTACGAAATTCTCAGTTGTTATGGTGATGTTGTCCTGGGCTGTTAGCTGATATCCCTGACCAACGGAAACGACACCGTTACCATTGGAGGCATCAAGACTGACCGTTCCAGGGCTGGCGTTGACGAAATTTGTTCTGATTAAGCCAACGTCTAATCGCGCGTTGGCCTTATCAGTCTTAATTGAAACGTTGTTTGCTAATGCCGTTATGAAGCCATTTATCTGACCAGCACCGGGAGCTGTGTTAGATACGCTGATCGTCTCCCCGGCGGCTGGATTCGGTACCGGGTTCGGTCCTGGTGGATTGGAGGACGTCAACCAGCCACCTGCGGTGTAGAAATTTACCCCGCCAAATACGCCTTGAGCACTTCCTGCATCAAGAATTCCCCCTGCACCAGGGTCCATGTCGATATTCAGAGGCTTGCCACTCTGAATATTTACTATATTGATGGTTCCGCCTGTACCTGTGCCGGGAGCTTTTGCTGAGATTCCTCCGGTGACGTAATCTAGATCGAGTGTCTTATTACCGATTTCGAGATTGTTTGTCAGCGGTGCTGTTATTTCGACAAGTCCGCCATTGCCAGAGCCCGTTCCATCGGCAACTATGCTTCCCTGAATTTGTATGTGTCCACTGCCGGAATTACCAGCATGCAACTTGATGGTGCCACCATTGCCGTTTGTCGAAAGGGCATCCACGTTAATGGCTGAGCTGGCGCCAGTTAAATTTTTGGCTGCATCGACCGTGACAGAACCACCATTCCCGGTGGCACCAGGTCCGCTCTTAGCGTTCAGCTGCACCTGTCCACTTGCTGTCCCCAAAGTGACACTTCCTATGCTTGGATCGGTCGCAGTCAGGTGGATGGTTCCACCGTCGGCAGCCCCGCTTCCATTGGCGTTGAATTGCAAACCGCTGATTGAACTTGAGTCTATAGCTGTTCCAGTTACGACGATGTTTCCACCCTTAAATCCTCCGCCCAGAGAGCTGGCGTCCAGAGCAGCTCCGCTTCCAAACACAATCTCTCGATTGTCGGAAATTAGACTGATATTGCCGCCTTTCCCGTTAGTGGCGGTGGCTGAGACGTTACCGGTGTCCCCGACTATGATTCCGGCGGATGAAGGTATACCTGCATTCGAGGCATGATCCAGAACTGTGATTGTCCCGGCATCTCCACCTAGGAGCCCGCCATTGGCGCTAATCGTGCCTTGCACACCATTAATAGCGGCTCTAGGATCTGTTGGGCTAATAACGAATGGTTTATTAGTTAGAGAGTTGCTGGCAAGCACAATGCTTCCGCCGGCACCTTTTCCTTTTCCATCTGCAGACAACGAACCGGTAACAACTAAATTATTGTTAGTAGAATTCAGGTTGATTTGAGCACCAGCCCCATCTGGATTTTGCGGCAAATATGGGTTAACAGCCGGGTCAAAGGTTAGCAAGCCGGGTGTTTTTATATTGATGATTGCGCCATCACCACTGGTGGCATTAATTTGGAAATTGCCAGGTTTTCCATCGAAACTAATTGCCCCTGTTCCTTGTGTGGCATTGACCGTACCGGCGTTGCCGTTTCCGACGCCGTGGACATCAAGCGTCAGTGTCTGTCCTGAGTTAGGAACAGAAAAATTCTGGGCGTTGAGCGTTATTGTGCCGCCATTTTGTGGTCCTGGACCGGAGGCACCGGCATTCAAAGTTGCTCCACCTGCTGCGCCGCTTAATGGAATAGTCAGGGTGCCTGAATTTGCATTCAGAGTGATGGTGCCCCCCGCACCGCCGGCAGCGCCTGTCGAAGAGGCTGCGTTTATGTTAGTGGTCGCACCAATATTGATACCACCCGTTCCCGTGTTGGTCACCGAGATTAGCCCCCCGGCTCCGGATGTGTTTCCGGCGTTGGCCGTTAGTGTCCCGTTCACACCGGGGCTAGCTGAACCAGTACCTATGTTGAATGTCGAACTACTGGCAGTTTGAAGTGTAATTTGCCCGCCTTTTCCCGTGCCCACGCCGGCGGAGCTTAAGCTCGTGTTGACAAATAAGTCACCACTACCAGAGTTTCCGGCAACAAATGTAAGCTTTTGTCCGTTGCCGCTTAACCCTTGTGGGTTTGCATTGAAGCTGGCCGGATCATTAGCCACAGTCAAGTTGGCACCGGCTTTCACGGTAATCTGTCCGCCGGCACCACCAGTGGCGCCACTTTGCGCTTGAATACTCAGGCTTGGGTTGCTGCCACCACCTACTGTCAGTGAACTGGCTGCTGAGGTAGTTTCAAAATCGACCAGGCCGCCAGAACCGCTACCGATACCGTTAGCTTGTATGTTTAGAATGCCTGAGCCCGATGTATTCCAGGTGGATCCGATGATTGTTATGCTGCCGCCTCCGCCGTTGCCTGCAGTGGAGTTAAGATTCAGGGTGCCCCCGGGAATGGTCACGGGACCTGCGCTGGCAACGTTCCCGGCGGCGTTGAGAATGATACTGCCTGCAGTGCCACTTGCAGCGCTCACATCAATATTAGTTGTCAGATCGAGCTTGATGCCGCTGTTGCCGTTATTGATGACTGTTACTTTACTGCCGTTACCACTTGCACCGGCTCCGCCGGTGGCTGTGACCACTCCTTTCACGCCGACAGTTGAGGCGGAAGCACCGATCTCAAAAGGCGTCGCACCGCTGGTGTTGGTCACCAATTTAACCTGCCCTCCGGAAGCTCCGCCAACCCCAGAAGCGTCTAAATTCGCCGCCGAGAACAGGTTGCCGGCGCCGGCAAGCCCTGCTTGCAGATCATACTTAGCACCAACACCAAAATTTCCCAGAGGGGCGGCATTAAGCACGGCTGGATTCTTTACCTGCAGATTGCCCCCTGCGTAGACGGTGACTGAGCCACCATCACCAGCCGCGGAGAGATTAGAGCCCCCGGTAGCTGAGATCTGAAACTGGTTGGGAGATGCATTATCAATAATAATATTTTGACCGGCAGCAAGAGCCTTCAAGGTAACGGACCCGCCAGTTCCTGTGCCGGTGGCGTTTGCATTGAGTTTTGCCGTACCAACCAGGCTGATTGCATTGCCTTCGATATCAATGCTGCCACCCGCGGTCTTTCCTCCAGTCGATGAAGCATTGTAGGTGCCGGCTGCTAAAGTCACCGTGCCGGCAGGCGCCAGGAGGGAGATATTTCCACCGGCTCCAGCGCCAAGCGATGCCACTTTCAGCAAATTGCTGTTGCTGACTGTTATGCCTCCAGTTCCGGAATTAGTGATGGAGATGGTACCGCCAGCGCCACCACCTGCGCCACCCTGTGCGGCAAGATTGTTCGCCCCTTGCACCCCGTTCAGTCCTGCACCGTTAAGCAGAAATGCCGTGTTACTGTTGGAGCTCAGTATTATTTTGCCGCCGTCTCCCTTTCCTAATCCGTTTGCAGTAAGCGAACCATTTGTCAAAAGTAAATTGCCAGAACCTCCGGCGCCCGCATTAAATTGATAATTGCCGCCTTTCCCGTTTGCAAGTTGAGGTGCAGCGGAAGCTTGAGTCACGTCCACGGTCAAGTCGCCGCCGGCACTCACATTGAGTGTCCCACCATCTCCTCCTGCGGCACCCCCTCTGGCCGAGAGGGAGAAATTCGGACTTACGCTGCCGATCAGGATATTGTTTCCAGCAGCAGTGCTATTAATAGATATGCTACCGCCTGCTCCGGAACCAACACCATCTGCTGTGAGGCTTGTCAGTCCACCCGCGTTAGTGACGGTCGCTCCAGCAATCGTTATGCCTCCCCCTTTGGCATTGCCCGCACCAGCTGCACTCGCATTTAGCGTGCCTCCGCCATTCAGAGTGACGGCTCCAGTAGGGTCGGCGAATGTGTAGTTGGCTCCAACTCCTGAGGTAGCCGCGGCGAAAATGTTAGTGCTTACATTGTTGATAGTGATGCCGCCGGCGCCGGAGTTAGTTACGGAAATAGTGCCTCCTGCACCAGCGGCGCCAGGGGTCACTATGAGTGAATTGCTGCCAGAGGGAAGTCCGACGATACCATTAGTAGTGGCACCGCCTATTACAAATGCGCTGCTGCTGTTCTGAGTTACCGTGAATGAACCAGCGTTGCCTGCAGTGGCAGCATCGTTAACCTGCCCGCCAATCAGGACATTTCCATTAGCAGTTCCATTACCTGCAATAAGATTGATTGCAGCACCATTTGCAATTAGACTGCCCGTTACTATGATATTTCTCGGTAGCGCCGCACCAGCAAACCCCGTTATTTGGTTAAGTCCAGTTACTGTGCCTGATGTTGCGATACTTACATTAATATTCGACGGCAGAGTTGCTGCCTTCAATGTTATGTTGCCGGCTCCGGTGCCACCACCTGAAGTATCGATGCCTGCTATCTGAATCGAATTCACATTAGCCGCATTCTGGTCTGCTGCTATCAGGGTGACGTCACCACCCTTGGTGCTGATTATTGCAGAAGGAATTACTATTCGACCGGCGTTAAGATTCCCGCCTCCGAAGGCAGCCATAGTAACAGTGCCACCCTGAGTTTTTATTGAACTCAGCCCCGTCAGGTCAATTACACCGCCACCCTGGTTTTGCCCTGATGGACTCTGGGGACCAAGAATAGTCCATGGACCAGATCCCTGGATATTGGCACCAGAGATGACTACCAGATTTGAACCCGGCGTTCCGCTAAGGTCAATTGCTGATCCTGCACTGGCCAGCACGTCGGTGTTGGCAGCAATTGCCATATCTCCGCCAGCCCCAACCGTGCCTACGATGGTGACGCTGCCCGTTGGATTAATAAGGACTGGGTCTCCAGTAGCGATGATATTGCCTAGCTGTAAGTTTGGAGTGCTGGCACTAAAATAAATTGTTGATGCGGTGGCGTTTGCAACTCCAGTCAAATTACCAACATCGACGTTAAGTGCGCCGTTCCCACCAAAGACATTCAATTGTTTACTCAGCAGATCTCCGCCCAAAATAGAAGTATTCGCTGCGCTATTAAAAAGAACTTCACGCACATTTATCGAATTGCTGGCTGAAAGGATTCCGTTCAGATTGTTAATAAGCAAATTGCTGTTCATGGCAGCGCTTATGTTCAGATTCCCGGCACTTGCACTTATGTTTCCGCTATTTGTTATTTGTCCAATTGCGGAAAAAAGGTTGACTTGCTGCGCGGTGATATTTGCAAGCGTGTTGCCGGCAATTGACTGATTTACGATGCTTCCGCCAGCCTGTATATTAAGCGTTCCGGGGGAGCTGATTGTGCCGTAGTTTATTAGATTGTTGTTGATATTGAGATTGAGTCCGGATGATGAGAAGGTTCCAGTCAGGTAGCTCAAATTGGAGGGCATGTTGGCAGAAATAAGCCCACCTTGACCGACTGTAAGGTTTCCGAAACTAAGAGTACTTGCGACATTTGACTGAGTTTGTAAGGCAATGAGTGCTCCCATTACGTAGGAGGAACCATTGATAGTCAAAGGGTTAGATTGCGTCGCACCAATAGCGTACGCCGTAACTCCAGTAGGTATGGTTACACCATTCCAGCCCTGGGTTAGGCTGGAATTTAGCGGAAGGAAGCCACCACTGGCGGTGCCCTGGCTGGAGAGAATCAGGCTCTGATGCCCACTGCTCATAATTTCAGTGATTGCAGCGTAAGTAGCAGCGGTAATGGACTGGCCGGGCTGGATTGATTGTGACACTCCGCCCTGCACGACGCCTCCTTGCACGGCTCCACCGACAATGACATTCAGTGGAGAGTGATTCGGTGCAGTGTACGTAGTTTGAGATGACCCAAGATTTAACGATAAATTGCTGTTGGCACCACCTGTGGTGCTAGCCTGAGTATGTGAAGAAGATACCGTTCCCTGTTGGCTGGATGTTCCAGGACTTAGCTGCGCAATTGCTGCTGACGGCAATAATGTCTGCAAGCTTATAGTGAGGCTTAAGAGGAGTTTTCGTGACAACATAAAAAGGTCCCGGCTGAAGATATACCTAGTCGTGGATAGTATACAAAAATAAATTTTCTTCAATATCAGCCGAATAGACTATCTTCGGTAAGTTTAATGATTCTGTCCGCCCGCAAGCGTTTTTGCTAAAAGCTTGTGAAAGCCTTCAGGCACCTCCACAACGTGTCTCGAATCGGAAATGAACCAGCTAATCTTTTGTATTACGTGAATGCCAGTCCTGCTTATATGAACGCTGGGCAATTCTGTAAGAACGACGATCAAAAGAATGCAGAGACGATACGTGGACGTGAACGTGAACGTGGACGTGAACTTGAACTTGAACTTGAACTTGAACTTGAACTTGAACTTGAACGAACAAGTGAAACTGGAGAACAATTCTCTTGTCTCGATATCAATTTAAAAACCGAAGGGGCAGCCCATGAGCCTGCCCCTCGAACCCAGCTTAATACAATTTTCTATGCAATCTTTGTGGCTTTCTTCTTCATCTCGGCAACAAGATCTTCCTGTCCGAGCAAATAGCCTCTGCGCGCCTGATCATCTGCATAGTTGATGATCGATTCAGTAAGGTTGTTCAGCATTGAGATCGGAACGAATTCGCTGATCTGATTCAACAATTGCTCAACCGATACCCATTCCGGTGTGTTGAGCGGAATCGCGTCATCAAGCCTGGCAATGATGGTGTAATTGCGGAGCTTGTCGGTCTTTGTTTGCTGTGCCATGAGTACAACCCTCGTTGTGTGACCGGTGTGGTGGGCGATAATTCGCTCTGATCCGGAGTTCCCTGCGCGGGATTTTTTATCCCTACGGGTTCTTTATTCCACGATTCGCAGAACTCTAACCAGATCTGGTTGCCAAGCGAATTTTTGGTTATCTGGAATACTTTTCCTTGTACAGATGCTGCACGAAAGCTGCTGCCTGAGCCTCATTTGTAACTTCTCCCAGGGCTTGCGCCTCCAGAAGTTCATCCAGCAATTGTCCAATTACGGGTCCGGGATTGATGCCAAGGAGTTTCATGAGTGCATTTCCGTCAAGAAATCGGAATTCCTTTTGTTGTCCAATTTGATAGACGGAGAACTTGTCCAAAAGTTCAAACAAATTTTCCTCTGCTTGCTTCCTGCCAACCTGCAAACCGGGTCCACAAGTAGAGCGAAAGTCAGCCATAGCAAGCACTATCAGCTCCGGTAATTCTTCACCGATAGTTTTATAAAATCTGTAGCGCGCTTTGTCAGAAGGTGGACCTTGTTGAAACAAATGACCAGGACGCAAATGCCAGCGCACAAGTTTTTCCATAAATCTTTCAAGCGGGCGCGACCATTTCATGCGCTTTGCAAGCGGCTCGATCATTTCTGCGCCCAGTTTGTCGTGACCTATAAATGTATGCTTTCCTTCCGGAGTAATAACCCATGTTTCCGGTTTGCCAATATCATGAAGCAAGCCAGCAAGCTTTGTAGCGGCTGCACGTGAGACGCCCATATTAAGCGGCTCCGCCATATATTCAAGACTCCACTCCGGCATATCTTCTAGCGCCTTTTCTGCTTGCACCAGAGTTTCTACTGAGTGATCGAATAGACCGAGATGATGGAATGCATTGGAACTTACTTTTCTTGTCGCTTCCAGTTCGGGAAAAATGCATTCGAGCAATTTGTTTTTTCCCATTGCATATATTTGTTGTCCCGCATTTTTTGTATCCAGCATCAAGAATAATTCTGCATTGATACGTTCAGCAGCAACATTCTTGATTGAGCTTGCATGCTTGTTGATATATTCGTTGCTTAGTTCATCGATATCGAACTGCAATAACGCAGCAAAGCGATATGCTCTGAGCAAGCGAAGCGGATCATCTATAAAGGATTGCTCGCTAATTACCCGAATTCTTTTTTCTTCGATATCGGCAAGACCACCAACAATGTCTATGATTTGCTCAGGCTGAGCTGGATCCCAGGCCAGAGCGTTAATTGTAAAATCACGTCTTTTTAAGTCAGTCTCGAGTGAGCCGCCTACACACGCAGCAAAATCAAAACAGTCTCCATCGTCGGTGACCACACGGGCGGTATCATTCGCCTCATCCAGCAAAACGAAATGAGCCGATGTTTTCTCCGCCAGGTCTCTGGCAAATTTCATTGCCGAAACGCCCATGACCATGAAGTCGAAGTCTTTATGCGAACCTGCAGCTGATGGGCGGGAAATCAATAGATCGCGCAGATAGCCGCCAACTAAATACAGCTTGCAGTTGCAAGCAGAAGCTATCTGCAAAATATCTTTTACTGGTTGATGTTGAAGAGGCCCTGTGAGGGCTTCCAACTGACGAGTTTTAATTTTCTTCGAGCTCTTTGGGTGGTGGTTTCATGTGTGATGCCACATATACCACACCACCCAGCAAAGAGGCAAAAGTCGTCAATCCAAGCCAGACCAATGCATATGTAAGTGCATGCGACTTGTCTATGCCGATCATAATCAAAAAATAGGTGTAAGCCCATTCTCTAATTCCAATGCCGTTGAAACTCGGAGTCACAAAACCAAGCACAGCAACAGATGGATAAAAGACAAAGCAGTACCAGAGCGGGATATTAAGTCCGAGGGCAAGTCCAACCCCGTAATGGCAAAAAACAAGGAGGATTTGCGAAGCAAACGACCAGAACAGGGAAACCGGAATCAAGCTGCGATGCTCCCAGAAGATTCTGGCTGCTGATTCATTGAACTGCCTGCTAATCCAGTTCTTGTCGCCAAGGAAAGTTCTGGTGAGGTAAGGCATGAAAGGTAGAACACAAAATATGCCAAATGTGCCTGCGTAAATCGGCCACTTGAGTTGCCAGGGAAGTGACGAACCGCCGGGACTCAACATAATTCCAAGCGATGCGCAGAGGAAGAGGACTGAAATTCCACTGGCTCTGTCCGCAAGCACAGAATACAGACCCTCTTTGTGCATGCCCGTGCCTTTGACAAGATAATAACAGCGGCTAACATCGCCACCTACCGTCGAGGGCAAGAATAGATTGAAGAATGTGCCGACGAGATATAAACGAAGCAATTCCATCACAGAACGCTGAAAGCCCAGTGCATCAGCCAGAAGTTGCCAACGTTTAGCCATTGGCACGAATGATGCGATAAGAAGAGCAGCCGTGGCTCCTAAAATCAATGGGTTGGCATGCAAGAAAACTTCTTTGGTCTTTTCAAGATCGACCTTGCCGAAAATGAAAAGGCTGGCAAACATGATTATGCTGAGTAAGATCTTCAGCTTAATTTTGGTCGATTTGGACATTTTTTGCCGAAGTGCTGAGGCCTTTTCCAGTGCTCGCCAATGCAATGACGAGCTGCTGCCTGCAAGCATCCTACCATCAGCTTGCCTTGCTTCAGTTCTTTCCAACTCACTGGTTACCATAACTAAACTCCGCTAGCGCCTTTTCTTAGTCAGCAGACCAGCCAGCCTTATCAAGAGATTTGTTTTTTGAAACTGGTAAACGGATACGGCTAACAATTTCGTACTGGTCGGATTGATAGGAATTACGACCGTCAATGTTAGGTTAAGCCGACTATATTGAAAACCCAATAAATTTAATCCATCAATTTTTGCAGGCTCTACGGGTCGTCAGCTGAGCTCTCTGCCCAATATTGCCTGCTTGATGGGTTGCCGAGCCCACGGCTGCTTTAAGTCTGCCGAAACAATATTGCTTACGGCCTCGTCGCTTTTTCATGTTCGGATGTAGAATTAATTATCCTGAAGCTAACTCGCTTAGAAAGCTTTGCATAGTTAGTCCCATCGTGGAATAGTTGTAGTAGTGAACACAATTTGGTGTTGAGGATTGCTCGACAAACTCATACCAGAGGTCAGAAATGCCGAATAAGAAGAAAACAAATAAGTGGATCCTCAGACTCAGCACTTTCGCACTATGCGGAATTGCAGGTCTTACATATGCAGGCTGGAGGACGCAGAGCAATCAGACTTTGCCAGATCCAATGGCAGCTGCTCTGGCACAGGAAAAAGGCAAAATAGTTCTGTCGCCGCAAGAGCTATACCGTAAAGCCTGGGGGCTAATTAAAGATTCCTACTACGAACAGAAGTTCGGCGGACAGAGCTGGCAACGTTGGGAGCACAAGTACGACGGCAAGCTGAAAACCCAGGAAGATGCGCACAAAGCCATCGAAACTATGTTAGCCAGCCTTGGCGACCCGTACACTCGCTTTCTCAACGAAGAAAACTTCACTGACGAAAAGCAACAAATTCAGGCAAAGCTCTTCGGTGTCGGTATGCAGCTCGGCATGAACAAAGAACATAAGGTAGTTGTAATCTCGCCTATCGACAATACTCCCGCCTCCAAAGCTGGAATTCACTCGGGAGACGAAATTGTTGAAGTCGATCAGAAGCCCGTAAAGGGACAATCATTAGATCAGGTCGTCAAACAGATTCGCGGTGAGAAAAATACCAAAGTAAGCATCACCTTGCTGCGCGGCACGCAAAAAAATGTGGTTGACCTTACAAGAGCAGAAATTCCGATCAAATCAGTGGTAGCGTGCCAGATGCTCCCGGGAGATATCGGCTATATCCGCCTCGACAGCTTCATATCTCAGAAAGCAAATGAAGAGATGAAAGAAGCAATTCATAAGCTTGAAGGCGCAAAAGGGCTGATTCTAGACTTGAGAAACAATCCGGGTGGTTTGCTAGCTAACGCTATCGACATTGCAAACATGTTCCTGGAGCGTGGCGTTATCGTCAGCACTATCGATGCAGACGGCTACAAAACATCTCAGCTCGCGACCCGCTCGTCCTTCAAAACAGATTTGCCTGTCGTTGTTTTGATCAACAAGGGTAGCGCCAGTGCCAGTGAAATTCTCAGCGGTGCCTTGCGTGACAATCAACGTGCCAAGCTCATCGGACAGACTTCATTTGGCAAAGGTCTGGTTCAAGCAATTAATCCGCTAGGAAACAACACCGGAGTCAACGTAACTATCGCAAGATATTTGACTCCAAACGATACTGATATACACAAAACCGGTATCGTACCTGATTATGAAGTCAAAATCTCTGACGACGACTTCAATGCCGGAAAAGGACCCTGGTGGTTCGATCCTACAATGACAAACTTCAAGCGCTCACCTACAGATGGCAAAGACATGCAATTGTCTAAAGCAATTGAAGTTATGAAAGGTCAAATCGGTGGAGCTGGTCCTGTTGCTAGCAGCAGTAACCAGAATTCGAAGAAAGACTAATCTATAAAAACAGGTATCTATTATAACCACAGCTCGTCTGTGGTTTTTTTTTGAAAAGAGAAGAAGAGAAGCAGCAGCAGAAAGCAGCAGCAGCAGCAGCAGGGAATGCGGCAGAAACAAACCCAGTCATTGCATGCATTCTAAACGCTATAGCTGTGCTGGAGGCAGTCTTGAAGAGTTAAGACTTGAGGGATTAGCAATCAATGCCTTCAAGTGCACGTCCATGGTGCTTCAATTGAATGGTACTGCTGATGGTGGTAGCTTGTTCCATTAACCAATCTGGAGCTTTTCTGCCAGTGAGTAAAAGCAAAGTCGGATCTTTGCGCTTGCTCAAGACCTTTTGCACTGCTTCCCAGGAGACTAAATTTACTCTCGCTACATCAAGCATTTCATCCGCGATAACTACTTCATCAGCACGTTCAAAAGCTTCTTCAATTAGCTTCAGCCCACGCAGAGCCTCTTCCTTATCTTCCGGCAGTATGCCATTTGGCGAACTGTAGAAACGAAAACTACCGCCAGGACCTGCGCCAATTCGATTAATTCCGGTGTAGTTAACATGCA
>JBIKOL010000161.1:0-19943 GCA_044358055.1 Obscuribacteraceae bacterium (SeqCode) | reverse complement strand
GACGCAGTTTGCTTTAATTCCACCAGCGTTTTTTCCAGAGACTCAGAATCATATATATTGAATACCTGGGCAGAGCGATCAATCTTCTTGACCATGCCTGCAAGTGCTTTACCAGGTCCAATTTCGATAAAGGTATCCACACCTTCAGCAAGCATGAATTCAATCGAATTAAACCAGCGCACTGCACTCGGCATCTGACGTGAAAGCTTTGCTTTAAGCTCCAGCCCAACCGTAGCCGGCGCAGCATCGCAATTCTGCACAACAGGGAAGGCAGCTTCGTTCAAGCTCCACTTGTTCAGTTCAAGAACAAATTCTTCAGCAGCCTGTTTCATGAGCGGTGAATGGAAGGCTCCCCCCACAGGAAGTGGAATGACTTTAGCTCCTCCCGCTTTGGCTTTACTACCCGCAAGGGCAACTGCATCAGGGCTTCCGGAGATAACAAGTTGCTCTCTTGTGTTGAAGTTGGCAACGATTACAACCGAGCCCGCAATTTCTTTTTCTGCTTCCTTACAGCACTCCTCGAGTTTCTCGGCACTCATTCCGATAACCGCCGACATAGCACCTTTCGGACACTCTTCCATGAGCCTGGCACGCTTATCGACCAGCTTCACGCAGGCTTCAAGCGAGAGCGCAGCGGAGGCGGCAAGTGCGGAGAACTCACCGAGACTATGCCCGGCAACAAAGCTGGGAAGCGGTCCACCGGCGGACTGGTAGGCCTTCCATGCTGCAAGCGAAACGGCAAGAATAGTCGGTTGCGTATTGATTGTGCGCTTCAATTCTTCCTCAGGGCCCTCGAAGCAAAGGCCGGAAAGACTGCGTCCAGCTATGCGGTCGATTTCTTCAAAAGTCTGGCGGGCAAGCGGATTTTTGTCGAAGAGGTCTTTGCCCATTCCAACTGACTGAGATCCCTGTCCTGGAAACAAACACGCAATTTTCTTCATGGCTTATTTTATTCCTGAGAGTTCTTCCGAGCTACCATCTGTCGTTTCAACTTTGGGTCGCTTATCGACTGCCGTCCAACGCAATACAGCTGCGCCCCAGGTCAAACCACCACCAAAACCGACAAGTGCAATGGTGGAAGGAGATTTTACATGTCCTTGTTGTATGGACGTTGTAAATGCAAGTGGGATTGATGCTGCTGAAGTATTTCCAAATTCAGCAACATTGCTAATTATTTGATCAGACCTAACGCCGAGCCGCTCAGCTGCTGCCTTGATAATGCGCTGGTTAGCCTGGTGAGGAATAATGTAATCGAGATCTTTTACTTCGATTCCAGCTTTTTCGCAGCAAGCACGTACTGCCTCCGGTACTGCGCCAACGGCGAATTCGTACACAGCACGTCCGTTCATTTGCAAAAATCTATGCATAGCTTGCGGGCGTTCGATGCCTTTGTGCGGGTACATCGTGCCGGAATTCGGGATCCACAACAGGTGCCCACCAGAGCCATCAGCACGCAGATAAGTTGAAAGCAGTTCATTTTCCTCGCATGCCTGCAGAATAAAAGCTCCTGCGCCATCACCAAACAAAATGCAGGTATTGCGATCTTCCCAGTTCAAGAATCTGGAGTGAATATCAACCCCACAAACGAGCACTGTTTTGTACATGCCCGTCATGATGAATTGCTGCGCGATTGTAAGCGCATAAATTATTCCGGTGCAGGCTGCTTCAACATCGAATGCTGCCGCATTTCCGGCGCCAATGTGCGCTTGCACCATGCAGGCAGTTGACGGGTAGAGATTATCGGGAGTGGACGTTGCCACGATAATCAAATCTATTTCCTGAGGATCTAGCCCAGCGAATCCAACAGCATCTCTTGCCGCATCAGCTGCGAGTTCGCTTGCAGTTCCATCTTCGTTGACAACGTGACGCTTACGGATGCCTGTCCGCGAAGTTATCCACTCGTCTGAAGTGTCGACAAGCTTTTCAATATCCTCATTGGTCACCACATCTGGTGGCACAGCCGAACCAACGCCGATTATTTTTGCACCGACTGGGAACTTCACTTCTGTTCAACCTTCGCGATTTCGGGAGAAGCTTTGTCTTCAAAAAAAAATGCTTGACCAATTTTAGTAACAACGTCAGCTTTGACCATGTCTCGCGCAACCCTGATCGCATTTTTAATTGCTGTGTGCTTGGAGCCACCATGCGCGATGACGTAGACACCGTTAACGCCAAGCAAGAGAGCACCGCCGAATTCGTTGTGGTCAACGCGTTTCTTCATCTGAATAATTGCCGGTTCAGAAAGTTTAGCACCGACTTTGAGACGCATATTGCGCAAGAGCTCCTGCTTGAGCATAACACCCATCATGCGCGCGATGCCCTCAGAAGCTTTGAGAACGCAGTTGCCCGTAAATCCATCAGTTACGGTGACGTCAACCTTGCCCATCGGGAAATCACGTCCCTCGACGTAACCAATATAGTTGATGTCTTTGAGATTCTTAATTAGCTTATTGGCTTCTTGAACCAGTTTCGTACCTTTGCTCTCTTCGGTGCCAATGTTGAGCAAACCAACACGTGGCTTCTTGCCCGGATAGAGCCCTTCAAACAAGACAGAGCCCATCATGGCGAATTGCTGCAACATACGTGCATCACAATCTTTGTTAGCACCGGCGTCAACAATCAAAGCTTTGCGATCGGGATCGATAGTTGGCATAAAGCAGGCAATAGCCGCACGTTCGACATTCTCAATACGTTTGAGATAAACCTGCGCAGCAGCAGCGGCAGCGGCCGTGGACCCAGCAGCCACAACAGCATTAGCCAGTCCTTTGCCCACCTGCGTGGTTGCCACCACGATGGATGAGTCCTGCTTTTTCACAACGGCTTTGGCATTCTCTTCCATGCCAACAACCTCAGCAGCAGGGACCAGGCTGATATCCAGCCCGGTGGTCTCATGCTTACGCAGCTCTTGAGCGACCACTTCCGGTGGACCGACCAGCTGTATGGCAACACCATACTCTCTGGCCGCCAACACCGCTCCGTGCACCACTTCACGTGGTGCATAGTCGCCGCCCATGGCGTCCACTGCGATGCTTATCACTTCGCCTTACCTACCTTGCCTGCAACTAACGACCGAATACGAATCTGGATGAGCTGCCGCTCAAATAGAATCGATTAGTCGCCTACCAACCAGTCACGACGGCGAGCCGGACGACCGCGGTAGTAACCGCAATCTGGGCAAGCAACGTGCGGCAGCTTCGGGCTGTTGCAGTTTGCGCAGGTGGTTTTTGGTGCCAATTCCAGGATTTGGAAGTAGTTGGCAGCGCGTCTTTGAGCCTGCTTCTGGTGAGATGTTTTCTTCTTTGGTTGTGGCATGGTCTTTAGGTCCTTATAGAACTGCCTCTGGCAGTTATTTTTTCGATGCAAAAGCGTCCGGTGACTTGCAAGCTGAAACCTTGATCACGAACGGACCATAATTATCCCTGATTTTCACTCGGATTCTTCTTTTGGAAAGAGAGTCTTCAAGTTTTTCCATCTGGGATCGATAGGATGGTCCTTATCTTTATCGTCCTTACTTTTGGCTAATGAACTGCTTTTCGTCTCTGCATCGGGAAAAGCAGGTCCGGGGCAGTCGTCGCCACAGAGGTGGCTGACGGGTGTAGCGAGCGTAACAGCTTGATACACAAGATCGGTAATGTCAAGGTTTCCCTCTTCCGTCAATTCTTCTTGAAAGTCCTCAGCGGTCAGTTCCCGCTCTCGTGGCATCTTTTCCGGTTCACGATAATGCTGCGTTTCCTGTTCTCTAAAAAAATCTTCAATCGGCAAACTTATGTTGAGGAAGTAGGGCCTGAGACAACGGTCGCAAGTGAGCTTAAGCAAAGTCTGAACCTGCCCGGTGATGCGGATTCCAGTGGTGCTCGCCACAAGAGTGAACTCGCCAAGCACCGGCTTGACAGCATCAATGTTGTCTATTGACTCCTTGAAACTGAGAATCAGTTTTTGTTGTGGAAGAGTTCTAAGCTCGTCTATATTTACTATCAATTCTTATTTTTCACTCAGGAAGCTGGATATATTTCTTGTTTCTAGTTTGGCAAACCGGTTCCCGATGACGATGTAGTCCGCAGCGGGGCGCGAACAAAAAATACCGCCCATACAAAATCAAGGGCGACTGAATAATAGTATATAGGAAAACCGAACCTCTAGTCAGCACATGGCTGAAAGGACCACCAGTGACTCAATTAAAAGATGCCAGTGAGTTCATCCTGGCTCGTTGGGTATTGCCTATCGCAGAAGAAGCTCGTGAGAATGCCTGCCTGGCTGTAGACGGCGACAAAATCTTGGCAGTTTTATCAAAGGAAGAATTTGAAAAGCTGAATCCGGATCCTGCACGAACAAAGACTCGTGACTTGAAAGATTCAATTGTGCTGCCGGGTTTGATGAACCTGCACACGCATCTTGATTATTCAAATTTGAAGCATCTCGATAATTATTCGCAGTTTTTTATCTGGATAAGAAATCTCATCGGGAACTCCTGGCAGTGGAACAGCCAGCAGTGGCTTGACTCGGCGCTCGCCGGCGCGCGCGAAATCATGCTCTCGGGTACAAGTATGATCGCGGACGCAAGCTACAGTGGTGCAGCGGCTCGCGCTGTGGCTCTGAGCGGATTGCGCGGAATTGTTGGACTTGAGCTTTTCGGCATAGTCGAAGAAGATGCCGACAAGACATTTGAGCAATGGCTGGCTAAATATGAGCAGTTCATAAACGAAGCTACACCTGAACTAAAAAAAGCACTTGATTCGGGACTCCTTCGCATTACCATCGCGCCACATACTCCTTACTCAGTCTGCCCGGCTCTAATAAGAAAAGCTCTTGAATGGAGCAGAGAGAAGAATCTGCCTCTGCTCATCCACATTTCTGAATCTCAAGCTGAATGCCGCTGGATTGCTAAGTCCGACGCGGACCTCGATAAGTTTTTGCAGGAAGCGTTCAGGTGCGAGTTGCCCGCATTGCCCTGGAAAGGGCATGGACTGAGTCCAGTTCAACATTTGGCCAATAATGGTCTTCTCGATTCCAATATTCTGGCAGCGCACGTCGTTCAGGTTGATGATGAGGATATTGAAACCCTGTCTCGCCACAAAGTCTCTGCGGTGCACTGTCCGCGCAGCAATTCTCGCTTGCGAAATGGTGTTTCGCCATTTAAGAAGCTGGTGGCAGCTGGAATCAAAATGAGCCTGGGCACCGACAGTGCGGCATCAACGGATAGCCTCGACATACTAGAAGAGGCAAGCTTTGCCTGGGATTTGCATCGCGCAATCGACCCGGAGTTCAGCCTGAAAGCAAAGGATGCGGTCTATTATCTGACGTTAGGAGCCGCAAAAGCCCTTGGAATGGAGACTGAAATCGGCAGTCTCGAGCCTGGAAAAAAAGCGGATTTTGCAATCTTTTCTCTTGAAGATCAACCAGAAATGGCTAAAAGCAGACCGCACGAGTGTTTGATTTACGGGGGAGTAAAGTTAAAAGACCTAGTTGTCAATGGACTAAAACTTGTAGACAATGGGTACATTGCCGATGCAGGCTAAAGTTTGAGTCTTTGCCCAAAGGAAAAGTTCAGAAAAGCCAGCTCACAAGAAAAAAACGCAAGCTATGTCCCCAAAATGTCATGTATGGCGCTATATACTGCGCTGATGAGGTTTGACAGGACTTCCTCAGGGGAACATTAAATCTGCAAGCGTCCGTTATTAGGGTCCATTTTATTTTTTGAGAGAACAGTTATGGCAGGCACCGGCAGAACAGATCACATTTGTAGCGGCAGAACATGCATGTTTTGTCGGGTTCTCGATAATCCACAGCGCTCGCGACAGATGACAGGGCAGCAGTCACGGACAGCTGTCGATTCTCAAGTCCTGGATCGCGTGCGTGAGCTGGAGAGCCGTTCACTCTTGCAAACGACTCAATCGAATCTGACAACAACAAAAGCTGATGAACTTGAGAAATTGGCTCTGCTTGACTCTCTCACCGAGCTCTATAACTCAAGAACTTTGATCAAGGAATTGAAAGACGAATTAAAGCGCGCCAAACGCTATAAACGCCCTGTATCACTTTTGATGATTGCAGTGGATGGTCACCGCGAAATCAATCGCCAGTATGGTGCACTCACATCTGATGCCGTTTTGAAAGTGGTATCAAATGTATTGCGTGATTGCGTGCGTGACGTGGACGTAGCTGCTCGTTACAGCGGAGATGAGTTTGCCATCGTACTTCCTGAAACCAATGCTGCCGGCGCAGCTGTGGTGGCAGAAAGAATTCGCCAGAGAGTAGGCACACAATCCATCACCCACAACTGGAACAATTTGAAAGTTACAGCCAGCATTGGTCTGGCTTCGTTCCCGGCTCATGCACGAGAGCATGACGAGTTGATTGCTCGTTCAGTGCAAGCGCTGGAACTGGCTGTTCAACGCGGCGGAGACCGCGTCTGCGCGATTTAATCCGAGGAATCGAAAGTATGTTTAGGGGCGGCGCCATGCGTCGCCCTTCCTCTTCAAATGGAATGGATTGCATATCCACCAGAGTCCACTTGGCTTCAGGCTATGTTTTGGATATCGTCCACATGAACCGCTAATTTATAAAGTCCTTATTAAGCTCTAGCGCATATAGCTCTGCCGAGAAGCGCCTTCGGAAGCCAGCTTCGATCAAGGCAAGAGCATCGCGCCAGGAGCCGAGAGGCGCGCTACTTTGTAAATATAAAGCGCCTTAAATGAGTTGGGAGCGCAGACTTATGAATCATGCCAAACTAATAGGTGTAGAATTTAGCGTTTGTCCCGATTCAGAGAGTAAGAATGTTCGCAAAGAACTGGAAGGTTTTCGTAGTCCTTGGGGTTTTGATCTGGTCTTTATGCCAGTTGATTCAGGTCATCCCAGATCAAAAATATGCTGAGCTGCAGAAAGTTGCAGCAATGAGTCCAAGAGAATTGCAAGATAACATCACGGAACGGCTCAGCAAGCTGCCTGACTATTCCAAGATGAATCAGTTTCAACAGGAAGATGCAAGAAAGACATTGCAAGATGAAGCTTCCTATGCAAACAATCTCCAGGTTCTGGGACACTATCAAAATCACACAATCGTAACCAATTTGAAACTGGGTCTGGATTTGCGAGGAGGCAGCCAGCTTGTTCTGCAGGCCAAGCCCAGCAAGCTCGTTCCAGAGATCACACCCGAGGTTATGAAAGGTGTCGAGACAGTTATTAATAACCGTGTCAATTCACTTGGTGTATCAGAAACAGTAGTACAAAAGCAGGGAAGAGACAGACTTATTGTAGAACTGCCGGGCGTCAAAGATCCGCAAGAAGCAAAAGATCGCATCGGAACAACTGCTCTGCTCGAGTTCAAAGAAATGCTTTATGAACCCGATGGCCGCCCGCAGATGGACGCCGCCGGCAATTATCAGTGGAAGGACGTTGGTCTTACCGGTGCAGATTTCAAACGCGCACAGGCAGTGCCAATGGGTGGCGGTCAAACCTGGAGAATTCTATTTGAATTCAAACCCGATGGTGCCACCAAATTCGGTGACTTGACCAGACGGCTTGTCGGCAGAAGCATCGGTATTTTTCTTGACGGCGCACCTACCGAGCGCGGATTGGATGGCGCTCCGCTGCCGTTCAATCAATATCGGGGCATCAATGTAAAAGAACCAATCACTGGCGGAACTGGTGAAATCACTGGAAGTTTCAGCAAAGAACAATCTATCGATCTTGCCTTGAAATTGAACGCAGGATCGCTTCCTACTAATGTTGAAATTCTAGAAGAAAGAACCGTCGGAGCTACTTTAGGTCAGGACTCCATCGAAAAGAGTCTTGTTGCCGGGGCTGTCGGAATTGCGCTGGTTATGACCTTCATGCTGCTGATTTATGGAGTAGCTGGGCTCGTTGCCGACGTTGCTCTTATTCTATATACAATTACAACGCTGGCTATCTTCAAAGCGATTCCGGTTACATTGACTCTGGCAGGTATAGCCGGTTTCATTCTTTCAGTAGGTATGGCGGTTGATGCCAACATTCTGATTTTCGAAAGAACACACGAAGAACTCGAGTCGGGGAAGAGCCTCTACAATGCGATTGAAGCTGGTTTCTCCAAAGCGTTTTCATCGATTTTTGACAGCAACATGAACAGCTTGATTGCTTGCGGAGTCTTGATGATGTTTGGAACATCAATAGTAAAAGGATTCGCAGTAACACTGGCATTAGGTGTTGTGGTTTCAATGTTCACAGCAATCACAGCCACTCGCGTTCTCTTGCACCTGCTTCCGAAAGGGATACCGCTGTTTGGCGTTCAACCCAAGAAAAAGCAGACAAGTCAGCAAGCTGCTAGCGACGCAAAAGTATAGAGGAAGGGCAAATGAAATTACCCCACGTGGACATCGTCAAATACAGAAACGTTTGGATCGGCATTTCGCTGGCAATCACAATTCCAGGCATCATCGCCATCATCATCTGCTGTCAACAATTTGGAGCACCGCTCAAGCCAGGAATCGACTTCACCGGCGGATCAATTTTGCAGTACGAGTTCACAAAACCTGCTGAGCTGGACAAAGTAAGAGAAGTTGTGGAAAAAACAATTCCAGGTTCACAGGTTCAAGAGGCTCAAATTTCTGGAAAGCAAGTTATCGTTATGCGCACTAAAGCGCTCGCCGATGACAAAAAAGATGAGGAACTGAAAAGAGCTCTCAAGGATAACCTCAAAAAAGACGTGGGAGAGTTCAAAGAAATTTCTGTTGATAAGGTAAGCGGAGTTGTTGGACCAGAGTTGTTAACAAGCGGTCTGCTAGCGCTATTCCTTACCTTCACGGCGATGGTTCTCTATATCAAATTCAGATTCATGTTTGACTTTGCCATTTGCGCAATCATCGCCTTATTTCACGACGTATTTGTTCTCTGCGGAATTTTCGCCATCATGGGGCTGCTGCGTGGAACTGAAGTAGACAGCTTGTTTATAAGCGCGGTGCTGACAGTAATCGGCTTCTCCGTTCACGACACCATCGTTGTATTCGACAGAATTCGCGAGAACGCCAAATATGTAGGCAGCAAGGGCGTTGATAAAGACGGCAAAGAGTACCGAAAGACCTTTGGTGATATTGCAAACGAAAGCGTGAATCAGACTCTCGCGCGTTCGCTTTACACTTCTTTCACCGTTATTATTACATTGACTGCGCTTTTCTTCCTAGGCGGTGTGACAACCAGAGAGTTCGTTCTGGCCATGCTTATCGGCATTATCTCCGGAACCTATTCCTCAATCTTTAATGCAAGCTGCCTTCTTGTCTGGTGGCGCGAGTTCAAGATCAAACAAAAAGCTGCTGCAAAAGCCACTGTTCCAGCTTCTACCTAATAGAGGAGCTGCGGAGAATATAGGATAGAGACATGCGACAGAGCTTGGCGCCATAGTTTTGAACTTGAGCACACCAGCGAACAAGCTATTCGCGAGTTGAGAAATCGAGAGAAAAAGTAACTCGCTGAAAGGAACGGCATGAACTTAAATGGCAAGACAGCGCTTGTAACCGGAGCCGCCTCCGGAATTGGCAAAGCAACAGCGCTTCGTCTGGCAAAAGAGGGCTGCAACATCGCCGCCCTGGATATCGACGAATCAGCGCTGCCCACGCTGGAAAAGCTCCTGAAAGAACAAGAGGCAAGTTTCTTCACTTTTGCAGGAGATATTTCAAAAACGAATCACGTCAAAGCATTTGTGAAAAAGGCTGCAGATACTTTTGGACGGATCGACATTCTGTTCAACAATGCTGGTGTCGAGTTCATTTCTGCAGCAGAAGAAACGAGTGACGAAGAGTGGGATCATGTTCACCGCGTTAACATGAGAGGAACTTTTCTAATGAGCAGGGAAGTTTTACCACACATGCGTGCTATTGCCGGTGGTGTCATTATAAACAACGCATCTGATGCTGGACTGCGCGGAATTAAGATGAATGCAGCTTACAGCAGCTCTAAAGCTGGAATAATTCACTTCACACGCTCGCTCGCGCTTGATTATGGCAAGTACAACATCAGATGCAATTGCATTTGCCCAGGTTGCATAAGAACTCCATTGTGCGAGCGCTTTAACGCTGAAGTAGGCGCGAAAAAAGGCATCAGTGGCGAGCAAGCGTTGAAGGAATTTGTTGATGCGAACATTCCGATGCTGCGGGTAGGAATGCCGGAAGAAGTTGCGGCCGTAGTGGCATTTCTTTGTTCTGAAGATGCTCGATACATTTCAGGCGCGATTATCCCCATCGACGGTGGGCTCACTGCTGGCATGTAGGAAATTGGCAGATAAGACTGTACAAGGAGTGCTCATGGACATTACTACTTTGTGCGCTTGGGCCATTGGAGGTACAGTAAGCATTTTATGCTATGTCTGGATTCTGATACTTGCCTTTCGCGTTCGTATTGTTTGGGGGATGGTTTGTCTGATTCCGTTTGGCAATGTGTTATTTGTTCTCAAGCATTGGCGCCTCACTGCTATGCCTTTTCTGATCAGTATTGTTGCAATGAGTATTCCGCTGATAATGATGACTCCAAATCTGTTGCAGGCATGGAACTCGCAAACTGAAACAAGGCTTCCAGCACACCTGATGAAGCTGGGTCGATATTTCCGAAATGGGACAACGAATTTCGACAGCGCTGCCCGACCTGGATATATCAAGCTCCTAGCAGGCGACATGATTGGAGCTGAGACCTCATTTCGATCAATACTGACAGACCCCTCTCTGGATACTGATACTAAACTCGATGCGTACGCGGTTCTCGACCGATTCTATGAAATGCTGAAATGGGACGACAAAAGATTTGTGAATCTGCAGCAGAGCCTTCTAGCGGAACAAAGAGCTGGCAATTCCTACAACGTGCTGAGAAGGCTAAGAGCGCTTCGACAACTGCTGGACAAACATAAACGACTGAATGACGCGTCATTACTTGACGGTATTAGCAAACTCACTGATGAGCAACCAGAAAAGCTACTAACAAGACTGCAAAATTCTGGACTAGACCTGGAGAAAGTCGCAACTCTTGCTCCTTTGCCCATTCAGGATCACTTTAATAAGCCAACTGAGGACGAGATCCGAATTGCCATGGGTATTTCAGCTGAAACAATCAAGCTAAGTGAGAATGAGGCTCATGCTGTTCAAACTGCTGACAAAAATCCTCCATCGAAAATACCCAGACTAAAGTCTCTTGCTGGTTACATCAATACGAAAGGGAAAGTCGAATTCATGGCGCCGATTCCTTCTAATTTTTCAAAAGGGGAGGCTGACTTGCCAAAGCCTTTTTCCGATGGACTTTCGCTAATCGGCTACACAGAGCCAGGATATCTAGGCGAGCATGGCGTAGGTTTCGTCAACAAATCGGGTCGACTGGTGAAATTCTACATGAACGAAAAAGAAACCCCAGGTTCGTTCAGCGAAGGACTAGCAGCACAAACAAAATTCAATGAGTCCGATTCTGGAGAAAAAAAAGCGCTGGTTGGATTCGTTGATAAGTCATGGAACTTCGTAATTCAACCGAAATACAGCTGGACTAGCTCCTTTCACGACGGACTTTGTTTGGTCCAATTCCCCAAGGATAAGGGTTATTCCGAACACTTAGGTTTCATTGATAAGACTGGACATGAAGTCATAGCTTTGGGGTTTCAAGAACGTGGTTTTGACTTTTCCGAAGGCTTGGCCGTAGTTTGGCAAAATCAAGGTGGATGGGGATACATCAACAAGAACGGACATCGCGTAATTTCGCTTGGTCTGTTGGACGTGACACCTGGCGGTTTCTCCGATGGTTTAGCGCTTATACCAGGTCGCGGTTATATCGACCATTCTGGTCAAACTAGACTTCGCTTTCCGGACGGCGTAATAGAAGCTCAAAACTTCTCTGATGGATTAGCTGCGGTTGCAAAGAGAAAGCAAAAAATGATACATGGAAAATCCTATGACTTAGAATGTGGGGCTTCATAGACACCACAGGTAAGATCACAATCGACTCTCAATTTGAATTTGTTACTTCCTTTCACGACGGACTCTGCCTAGTTGGGGATCACGGAGGCAGTCGCCGATGGTTCATAGATAAGTTAGGACGAAAAGCGTTCGCGTTCGATGCAGATTACCGTACTTCGGTAGAGCACTTCTCCGAAGGAATGGCAGCCGTACGATCATATGACTGGAATCACCTGTTCCATAACTGACCTTCTGCACAGCGCTAGCACGGGACCCATTCAGCAGTTCGCCGCCACCCTGAGGCTTTTAAATATGAAGCTCTAAACAAGTTCTCAAAGACGGAACAATCTTCAAGTAGAGTTCCTTCAATTTGGCGGATCCCGAATTGTACTGAGATAGAGCCCATGCGGCGTGTTCCACTAGCATAGTATCTTGCTCGAGTTCGATAAAATCAGCAAGCGCAGCAGCACCAGTATCCGGCAAGCGGTTTCCGATCACGACAAGAGCATTGCGAACAAGCCCACGCCTTTTAGCCCGGCTCAGCGCCGTCTTGCCGAATTTAGCCATAAACTCGGGTTTGTCTTTGATTCTCAAGACTTCCAACAAATTCAAGTAATGCCCAGCTCCAGACTCCGGCTGAAATTCTACCCAGTCAGTTTTCGGCGGACGCTGGTTATAGGGGCAAACTTCCTGGCAAACATCACAACCAAAGACCCAGTGTCCAAGACGTTTTCTGAGACTAAGTTCAATGCCGCCTTTGTTTTCGATAGTCAGATAGGAAATACAAAGATTCGAATCTACTGTCTTCTCCTCGACAATGGCAGAAGTCGGGCAAGCAACTCCACATCGAAAGCATTTACCGCAGGTCCCCTCATATCTAAGATCAGGTTCCAGCGGCAAATCCGTGAAAAACTCCGCCACAAAATTGTAGGAGCCACTCATGGCTGGACCGATCAAGAGACTGTTCTTACCGATGAAGCCAAGCCCATGGCGAGCTGCTAGTGCCTGTTCGAAAAGCTCTACATTGTCTGTGAAATATTTTCCCAGCAAAGGGCGACCCAGCTTTTCCTCAACACTTGCTTTGAGTAGAGCAATCTTCTGTGGGAGAACTTCGTGATAATCCAAACCAACCGCATATCGAGCCACGCGGCCATATTCAGGACCAGGGTCCTCGGGGCTGTCCGTGTAATAACTGGCATAGAGCATCACTACAGAGACAGCTTCCGGACACAACAGCGCGGGGCTCATCCGTTTTTCAGGGTCGCGCTTTAAGTACTCCATTGTCGACGCATATCCGCGAGCCAGCCAGTCTTTGTAGAAATGAGACTCAGCCTCTAGTGGGGCAAGCCCCGCAACAACCGCGTGATGAAAGCCCATCGATCTGGCAGTATCAAGTATGATCTGTTTGGCGTTTTTGCTCATTGAGGATTTTTGTGTCAAGACCAGAAGAAAAAAGTATAGCTGAAAGCAAAACCTTGAGCATTGAAGATTTCAGCTACGAAATTGATCCCGACCTTATAGCCCAAGAACCGGCAGCGGAGAGAAGCGCTTCCAGGTTGATGGTTTTGCATAGAGGGAGTAAGGAGATCGAACACAAGCATTTCTCAAACTTGCCGGAATACTTGAGAGAGGGAGATGTTCTGGTAGTTAACGACACCAGAGTAATACCCTGCAGAATAATGGTACGCAAGCAAACAGGCGCGCTTATTGAAATTCTTTTGCTCAAACCGGAAGCAACGCAACCCGGTGTCTGGCAGGCCATGGCAAACCCACTACGCAAGTTAAGGGCAGGCGACATTCTAAATGTCGAGGCAGATTCGGGCAAGGAATATCAGCTTAAGGTACACGGATTCAGCAATGCTCCTGACTCTCAGCGCAGAGTGCTGGTTGATTTTGGCAGCAACTCTGAAGTTTTTTCTCTTCTGAGCCAAATTGGCAGAACACCACTGCCACCATATATAATGCGCCAGCCAAATCAATCAGCTCAGCAAACTACAAACGATCTTGATCGATACCAGACAATCTACGCCAATGCCCCGGGAGCAGTAGCAGCTCCAACTGCAGGTTTGCACTTCACTGAAGAAATTTTTGCTGAGCTAAAGAATAAAGGTGTTCAGATTCAATACCTCACATTGCATGTTGGTCCCGGTACGTTCAAACCAATCTCTAGCAGTGTGGATGACCATACCGTTGAGTCGGAAGAGTTTCAAATTTCCAAAGATGCGGCTGATGCGATTAATAAATGCCGAGCGAAGGGTGGAAGAGTATTTGCTGTTGGGACGACCTCATGCAGATCGCTTGAGACAGCGGGAGCCAGTGGGAGTCTGGAAGCAGTTGAAAGCGAATCGACTTCACTTTATATAAAGCCTGGGCATAAATTTTCGATGGTAGATGCGTTGATTACAAATTTTCACCTCAGCCGATCGAGTCTACTTGTGCTCGTTTCTGCTTTTGGTGGACATGATTTCATTATGCGTGCATACCATCAGGCAATCGAGCAGCGTTATCGCTTTTACAGTTACGGCGATGCAATGCTTATCCTATAGCAAGCAAGCGGAAAGGCTAATTTCTGCCTGAACCAGCTTTCTCGCGCAACAATGATGGATCAAGTAAGTACAATCGAATCATATTAATTGCAGCACTGCTGCTCCAGTGGCGGATTGTTTCTCTGCCTAACTGCGCCGGAAACTGAAAGCGACCTACGTGCACAAAGTCCGCGCTAGCAAGGCCAATATAAACCAACCCTACTGGTTTCTCTTCCGTGCCACCATCTGGCCCGGCGATACCAGTAACACTCAATCCAATATCTGCTGAAGATAGTTTTCGCACGCCGTGTGCCATAGCTTCAGCACATTCCGGACTGACCGCCCCATACTCTTCCAGAAGAAGCGGGCTGACCTTTAAGACGTCTCGCTTGGCTTCATTTGCATAGGTCACGACGTTTAGTGTTATATAGGCTGAACTGCCGGCAATGTCGGTTAAGCGCTTGCTCACAAGTCCGCCAGTGCAAGATTCTGCAACTGAGACACGCAGACCACGTTGCTTGAGTATACCGGCAACTACGGATTCCAAAATCTCATTGTCCACTCCATAACAAAGATGGCCGCTTTCGCGCTTTATCTTCTCGATTACTGGTCGAGCTAGTTCCATTGCTTCAGCCGCGCTGGCTGCCTTTGCCGAGACACGCAGGCGGCACTCTCCCGAGCCTGCAAGAGGTGCCACAGAAGGGTTTGTCCCATTGAGCAAATCAGAATATTTTTCCGCAAGCGTCGACTCACCGATGCCGTAATGCTTCAACTCCTGTGACCAGACAACGGATGGGCCGAACTCCCGATCCAGGAATGGCCGGGCAGTCTCCTGCCACATCCTCTTCATTTCAGACGGCACGCCCGGAAAGGTAAAAATGTAACGAGGGCGATCCGGATTTTGAATTCCAGCCTTCTTTAACTCCTCTTCGCTGAGTCTCCAGACGATACCAGGAGCGGTGCCCGTCGGATTAAACAAAACCTGAGAACCACGCGGGCGATAAGCCTGCTTTTTGTTGGACTCCACCATCTTCACGCCACGACGCTTGAAAAATGCTTCTATATGTTCGAGCGAAGCCTGGTCGAATTCCATGTCAACTTTAAACAACTCAGCAATGCTCTCATGAGTCATATCATCAGCAGTCGGCCCAAGGCCGCCCGTGCTGATAACCACATCAGCTCTATCCAGCGCCAACTTGTACGAGCTAATTATTCTGGCGACATTATCCCCAACGGTACTGCGGAAGAGACAATCCAGTCCGAGATTAGCCAGCTCGGTGGCAAGGTATTGGCTATTGCTGTCTAAAATCTGACCCAGCAAAAGTTCTGTTCCGATTGATACAATTTCTGCAATTGCCATAATATTTGCTCTTCTGCAACCCGCTAAGCTGCCAATTCTACTAAAGATTCAGTGTAATGAAGCTGCTTTACTTGTTGGTCAGCAATAGCAGAACAGCAAACGACGGTATAATTCCAAACGAGTGCTCAAAGTTGGTACATGAAATTGCTAAGACCGTGTAGCTTTCAACTCTCCTTATTTTGCTTTTTCCTCAGCCTCTCTACACCAGTCGTGATGGGCTCAGAAATGAATGCAGATGGCGCTGGCAAAGCGGCCCACGAAGAGGAAGGCAAAGGGAGAGATTCTGGCGGCGAACATCTTTCGCAATTCTGGCAAGACAATAGCAAGGGATACAACCTGGCCGTCGAAATTGGAGCTAAATACAAGAAAGAAGGCGAATCAGAGCTTGAACTACATTCCGGAAGTTTTCTCGTGGAAAGCAAAGACACAGTGATTCTGCGTTTGCCAATGTCGACATGGAAGTTGAAACCCAAAAGCATGTTGCTGGTGAGAGTTGCACCGGAAGCGGAAAGACTTTATTGCTTACTTGATCAGGCCTCCGCCACCTGCGAGGGAAAGAACATTCCTTTACGCCTGGGTGAGGAAGTTTTGATCAGCACGCACATTCCGAAGCCAGAGGAAGTCGCAGGGGAATTCGACGTTGGAGTGAGACTTCCAAGAGCTTTCGACTTAAGCGAAAACCGCAAAGTGTCGTCAATGGAATTCTCGATTGTTCAGGCGATGGAGCGAGAGCCATTACTCAGCCAGATATCGCATTCAAAGCACGCTCACGACAAAGCGTTGAAATTGCGACTACTGAAGGCTGCGGCGGTTCTGAACTACGTGACCAGCCGGCACGGTCCTTATGTGGGCTACTAGCTAGCTATCTAAGAAAGAGGGCGACGCATTGGCGCGTCGCCCACACATACCTAATAAGTCTTACATAAGGAGTCTTTAAGCCGGCGGAACCTTAGGAAATTCGCCAGATGTTGGCATGCGGAGCATATTCGCCATCCATCGGCAATATCATGCCGCCGTGACCGCCGCCGCTCGGCTTTTGCTCAGGGGCGTTGCATTGGTAGCAGAAGATAGCCCAGACACCGATTGCCATGATGATCCAGAAGCACACCATGAAGAAGATCAACCAGTTATGTGATGCATCGTTGTGTTGTTCGGTACTGCTCATTGAGACCCCTGTTACCTTTGCAATTACACTCAAAAACGCGACAGCTTAAATCATAAACCTGCTGACAGCCATAGCCAAGCACTGAAACTCCTGTGGCCGCAAAAAAGAGTTAATCCTTTTCCATCTTGCAAGAGCCCAATAATTGACATCTATCTCAATTTGCGTTCAGGATCTCGAAAAAGACCGCCGGGTCAACATTTCCGCCACTGGCAACAAGGAGGACTTTTCTGACAGCAAAGCTTGCTCTGGAATACAAAAATGCAGCCAAAGGTAAAGCACCCGTAGGTTCTACTTTGAGATTTGCCTTAAGGAAGTAAAGACGCAGCGCTTGAGCGATAAAACTTTCTGGCACCTCAATAATTCCTGCGACACGGTTTTTCAGAATCTCGAAATTGTGTTTTCCGACGCTAAGTGTCCTTGCTCCATCGGCGATCGTTTGTGCTTCTTCGCTAAAACTTACAATTTCACCACGGGCAAGCGACTGCGCCGCATCGTTAGCCAATGCCGGTTCCGCCAGATAAACGGGTAGATTCGGGCGAGCTGATCGTGCAATGCCTTCGATCAACCCGGAGCTCAATCCGCCACCACCTATAGGGGCAATAACAAGATCTATATCATGCTCAGAATTGCCAATTTCAAAACCAAGCGATGAATTACCTTCAATTACGAGTGGATCATCATACGCGCTGGCAACATATGCTTCGGGATATTGCGCTGCAAGTTCAGCCACACGTGTTGCTCTACTTTTCAGTTTGGTATCAACCAGTTCAACCTGCGCACCCCAGGCGCGCGTACTTTCGATTTTCACCGAAGCGGAATTATCCGGCATCACGACAATACACTGTTTAGCAAGCATTTTGCAGGCACAGGCCAATGCCTGACCAAAGTTACCCGAAGAGGCTGTTATAAGCATTTTGTTGGGAACGCTAGAAGCAAGATTGTAAGCTGCTCTAAATTTGAAGCTGCCCGTAATCTGGAATGTTTCACTTGCAATCAACAAATCCGCATCGATACTCTTTTTCAATGAATAGGGATCAATAAAAGTAGTAGGACGGATTGCCTTAAACAGCGCTTCCTGGCGAGCCTTAAATTCATCAGTCAAAAGCATTCAGAATCCCTTTATTGAAGCAAACAATTTCTTGGCAGCATCCAAATTGAATTTCACATTCTTAGATTCAGACGCGTCTTCGCCTATCTTTCCCGGCGTGACGGCATAAACAATGAAAGCTTTCTTGTCAGCAGGATTTTTCTCATTCTTGCTCGGCAGCATTACACAAGCAATAAAACAACCGATCGAATGGTCGCTTCCGTTTGAAGATGAGCCAGCGACGTATTCCATCTTCTTACCGTCTACATCCAACTCGCCCTTCTGCTCAATTTTCATATCACCATAAACATTAGGCAAACCAAAATCTTTTGGATTGTCGACAAGTTTGACAGCATCGTCCGTACCCAAATCAGATGTGGGTTTCGTGCCAATTACAAACACGGTTGCATCGGGCAAATAAGCCAGCGTCATCAGGCTGTAATTAAATGGAATGCCAGTGAAAGTGTACTTAAAACCCGCGGGCAGAGGCTCTGGAAATTGAGCAATCTGCTGCGCATCACGCGCAACAACAACTGGATCCGTTGCTTCCTTCAGGAGCTGTACAAGTCCAAAAGCGAAGTAAGTTGAAACACCCAGGAATGCTAGCCATCCGGTCACAACCAGGGCCACAACGACTCTTGCCCAGGTAGGATAAGGTGTGGAAGGAACAGTTTTCTTGTTCTCTTTCTGCTTTTCTGGCTCGTTACTATCCTGATTTAATTTTGGCCGTTTTGCCATTTCCATTGCCTGCTGTTAAGCACGTAATGCCGGTATTTAGACTCTACCCTTGTATGACTGAACAGTGTTAGACAAAAGCATAGCTACCGTCATAGGGCCGACACCGCCGGGCACAGGTGTTATGTATGATGCAATGTTTTTCGCTTCATCGAATACGACGTCACCACAGAGGCGAGATTGACCATCCGGCAAGTCTTCTTTATGTATGCCGACGTCGATAACAACCGCACCTTCTTTAATCCAGCTGCCCTTCACCATTTCCTTTTGACCGGCTGCTACAACAAGAATATCCGCTTCTTTGCATTGTTTATCGAGGTCTTTGCTGCGGCTGTGGCACATTTTCACAGTTGCATGTTTTTCCAGAAGCATCATTGAAATCGGCTTGCCAACAAGGTTTGAGCGGCCAATCACTACTGCATTTTTCCCTTCGATAGGAAGTTTGTAGCGCTCGAGCATCACCATGATGCCCTGCGGTGTGCAAGGCCTCAAGCCGCGCTTACCCGAAAAGAGAAGTCCCATGTTCTCAGTGTGCAGTCCATCGGCATCCTTATCTGGGCGCACCGATTCCAAAATCTTGTCGGTTGGAAGTCCAGAAGGAAGAGGCAGCTGAACAAGAATTCCGTCGATATCGTCACGCTGATTAAGCTTATCGATGAGCTCAAACACTTCTTGAGCAGGCACATTGGCAGGAAGTTGGTGTAGATGACTCTCTATGCCGGTTTTCTTGCAGGCAAGCACCTTATTTTTCACATAAACATGACTTGCCGGATTGTCACCGATTAAAATAACTGCAAGACCCGGGCGGCGCTTTCCTTGAGCTATATACTTATCAATTTCAGCAGCCAGCTCCTGTCTTATCGCTTTTGCAGTTTCTGTTCCATCGAGAATAGTTGCAGCTAGACCTTGCACCTTAGTCACCTCTTTTCACCCCTTCCTGTCGGTCACTAATTAACGCAGCTTCACGAGCTCGTTTCAAGTCTGAACGGCTTGTGCGAAAGAATTATTATCGAAAGATATGCAGGCGTCCACGGCTGTTTGGAAGCCGGCGGGCAGCTCTTTACCAGCTCTTTGAATTTCCGCTCCAGCGGAACCTGTTCCCGCGTTCAACAGTTCTAAGCATTGCTTGTATTTTAGCTGAAGGAAGGTTTGTATCATCGGCTCAGAGACTGAT
>JBIKOL010000283.1:0-2589 GCA_044358055.1 Obscuribacteraceae bacterium (SeqCode) | reverse complement strand
AAATAAAAATAAAATCTTAATTGGGATTTCTTGAGAAACTCACGCCCACAACAATTCCTCAGCGGGCACCAGAGAGCGTCCCTGTTCAGCAAATTTTGTCTTCAAAGAAATCATTTGCTCGAGACTTGCAGCACCATCCAATACAAGAAAGAGATCTCTCAAATCAACTGCAATAACAGCGGCATTTTTGCTTGATTGCAAATATTCCTTCAATTCATCGCCAAAGCCTCGCAAGCTCACGATCAGTGACTTTGGTGATACTTTTGCAGACTGAATTATCGATTCAAAAGCAAGAAGTGTAATTGCGTCTTCCCAAAAGGCATGCAATTCGTATTTTTGATTATTTAATTGGAAACTGCCCCTAATCTGCATTTCCCTTTGCCTGAAAGGCGCCTGCGTACGCATACCGGCATTCGCAAAAAGCTTATTCAAGAATACTTCGAGTTCATATCCTTGTTCATCTGCTGGATTCATAGTCAGAGCAACCAGCTCTTTGCGCATGCGAGAATTCAAGTCTACAATATTTTTCTTCATGGCTTGAGTTTCTTGCCTTAGAATGCGAGCACGCTCAGGCATATTGGAACTAAGCGACTCCGAGAAGAGCTCGGGCAATGAAAGGTCCAGTCCAGTTACACAAGATCTGATACGTTCAAGATCTTCAATCGAAAGGGCAGAACCACCACTTAAATGTTTTTTTGCATGCTCCAAAATCTTTTGTAAAAGGAGGGAGAACTTTTCTGCGGATTGCTCAAGCGCAGCATCCAAAAGACTCTGCACTGACTGAACCTTAGAACTACCTCGCCAGAAATTTTGCAATTCTAGCTCGCGAGCAATTCCCTGAAATGAGCCAGGAACCACCGGATATCCCGGCGCCGGCCCAGGTAAAAAATTGACAATGATCGAACTGAGCTCTTCGATGTGTTTTGCTCTGTCAATCTCGTTGCTCATTACGACCTCAGTACGAGTTGCTGAACCCGTTGCCCTGTATTTGCTTTCCACGTTTGGCAGAATTTATAGTCCCATTTGAGACGAACAGCACATTTCAGATCTTTCGGACCCGAGAAAAATGGCGGAGAATTGATTGGCGGGAGGCTAAAATGTTTTAGACATGTTCATCTGTGACGTTTTTTCTTTTCATTCTCCAGAGTATCTAATCGCTGCTCTACTGCGGTCAGGCGCTCATCAGTCTTTCTATGGCTTTCTTCAGATTGCAGCAGGAGGTCGGAAATACCGTTGAGTTTCGAGGAAATCTCGGTCCGCGTTTGGTCAAGCAGCTCATATGTTTCGTCGACACGCTGAATTGTTTTATCTAGACGCAGGTTCGTCTGATCAAGACGCTGGTTCGTCTGATCGACACGCTGGTTCGTCTGATCGATTCGTTGGTTAGTCTGACCTAGACATAGGATCGTCTGATCGAGACGCTGGTTCGTCTCATCGAGACGCTGGTTCGTCTCATCGAGACGCTGGTTCGTCTGATCGATTCGCTGGTTAGTCTGATCGATTTTTTCCGACAGCTCTCCAACGGCCTCACGTATCTCTGCTTTAAAAACTACAACGCCTTCCCTCATCTCGGTTCTAAACAACGAAAAGCCGTCACGCATCTCGTTAGTAAACAACGCAAATCCGGCACGCATCTCTTCGCGAAAAGCTGTTATCAATTCATTCTCGGGGGTGGACATGGTTCTGCCTCCATACATCTACATTAAATTAGACGATGAAACAGTGTCAAGAGTTCAACAGATTCAGAGAAGCCAACACAAATACTTTTTCTATTCTGCAATTTTTCTGACAAAACCACTGTAAGAAAAGTATTGCTCACTGTATCCACAGTTCTTGCCTTGCCAAATTTTCGCTATCAATTGATGAAATTGGCGTCCATGCCACAAGAATTTCACGAACAATACATAGGATTCTCAATATCAGGAAGGGGTTACAGTATCGTTTTGAATAGTCCTTCGGGCTGCCGGGCTGTTCCATGAAGATGGGATACACTTGGACATGGCATTTCCCGAAGCGGAGCGCGACGACGCGCCAAAGACTTCACGAATTTCGGATAATGAATCAAACGCATTCAAGCAAGAGCAGTTTTCGCTGGCGAATGACTTTAATTCGCCACAACTGAAGAATCTGTTCGATAGAGCTGATTCGTTTTCCGCAAGCAAAGAAAAGACAAATGCTGAGTTGCCCAAGTTCACTTTGGGTGGAACGTCTCCCGATAAAGCAAATGGGGATCATCCTAAGGCAGAAGAGCAGAAGAAAGGAAGTTCAGATCTTTCTTCCTGGTTGCCATCGCTCAGTTTCGACACAGAAAAAATCAAGAACAAAACAAACGAGCTTGTTCACGATGCGTTCAACTGGCTGGAACATATGGCAGCCACTCAAAACGCCACCCCCCAGGATAAGAACAACGAAACACCGGAAGCAAAACTAGCTCCGCCCGAAGAAAAGCCCCAAGCGCCGGTTGAAACGGTGGACGGAAACTGGAGAAAAGAAGGCGAAAGCTGGACTCTCTACGACAAACAGGGACAGAAACTTGATCGCTACAATGGCAAAGTTTCCGATGTTTCTCGTGATGATGAAGGCAACACG
>JBIKOL010000146.1:0-22772 GCA_044358055.1 Obscuribacteraceae bacterium (SeqCode) | reverse complement strand
AGATAAGCATCGGAAAACCCTGTTGAAAGAATGGCTTCAATTCCTGCAAGCGGACCTCCGCCCGGATAGTTATCTTTAACAAAATGAACGCGCTCATTTTCTTTGAGCAAGAGAGGTAACTCAGAGCCGGCAATAATGACTTCATTGCACACAAGCAAAAGTGCATCCAGCACGCTCTGGATCATGCTGCGTCCGTCGGGCAACTGGAGCCGCTCTTTTGCAGTGCCCATCCTGGAACTCAGGCCACCGGAAAGTATGCCACCAGCGATAGGCTTAATCCTCTTGGTTTTGCTTGCTTGCCCCGGTTTGTTCATTTGTAAATCCGCTAGCCCAAGCACATACTATCATTTTTGAACCTATGTTTTAGATTCGCCAATTAATTGCTTCCATCATCACAGAGACCGTAAATCCATAAATGTCAAACAAACTAAGGAGTTTCCAAGACGTCACGAGTTAGAGCACCCAAGCTGGCATTAATCGTTCGATCTACGTTTAATAAGCGATTCGTTCTGATTTAATATAGCAGGTATAGGGAAGCCTAGCCTCTCAGGCGGCTTTCCCTGAACAAAGATTCGAATGTTCTACTTATTCCGTATGCGCCGCGGCTACCATTTCCGCTCCACAATGAACGCAAAATCTTTGGCTAAGCGGATCCACACGGCGGCAAGAGGAACAGGCTCGGGGCAGAGCTACAAAGTCTGCAGTAGAACGAGAAGGTTTGCGGCTCGAAGCAACTGGTTGCTCCTTTTCTTTTGAGGAATCAGTGTAAGCGGAAACCCTCAAGCGCGAAAACTTGATCAATTTACTTTGCATCAAGGCATCCGCACCTTTCCATATCAGGGCAATTGGACACTCCTCGAGACGCTCCACTATTTCTTCCAGACTGAACCTTCCATTGCACAGCTCCCATACATCTATAGTAACCCGCTGCTCCAAGAGTGAGGGAGTTTTCCCCATTTTGTGATACATGTTCTTGATCTGATCGGGCTGCTTTTCTACAGTCGGGTGAATGATCATATCTGGTGTTTTCAAACGAACTCTGGCTTCAGACCAGGTGTTGCGCGCATTCACCGCCACTTCCAGGAGCTCATCCATGGGCATTTTTAATAAATAAGCGCCACCAAGTGCCCTAACTTCTTCAGCGCTTCGTGTATCAAGTGTCGAAATATCCTGCAACCTGTAGGATCCATCAAGGAAAGTGCTCACGAATTCCACAACAGCAGCATCACCGCTCAGAGCACCAAGGCGAGACTTCGAAATCTTCCCCTCCTGCAGATGAGCCCAAAACACTCTTCCATCCGAACAGCTTACAGTGAACACTCCAGACTTGCCAGACTTCTGAACTGTATCAATCAAGGTCACAGGATCAAATTGTCCCAAGCCGCTTCCTGTGCGACTCTCTGCCCGCGACATAAAAGCCTCAGGTACCTCTTTCGATTCCAACACCATAGCTGTTGATTTGCGGAAGCGCACATAATCAAGGGTGATAAGTGCTTCTTCCAGGCAATCAGCACCTCGGGCAATTTGCGTGTTCAGAGGAGCGATTGCACACGAGACAGACCATGAGGGCATACCGTGAGCCCAATCCTTTCTTTCCAGAACAGCCTGATTCACCGAATCTGCTAGTTCTATGGCCTTCTTGACTGTACAATCCTCAACAATGAGAACAAATCGGCAACCTGCAATACGATAAAGACTATCTTGAAAGGAAACTCTGGAGCTCGCTTTTTTGAAGCGATAACTGTTGTCTAAACCAACAAGAATTTGCTGACCAAGTTCCGAAATCAACTTATCAATAGTGCGAGGTCCGTAACTGTTCAACATAACACTGAAGTTGTCGCCTTCAAATGCCAGCAACATGGTGCAAGGCTTGCCCTCCTCATACGCAGGCGCTTTTATGTTTGAAAGAACATCATCTAAATAAATTTTGTTGCGCAAACCAGTGAGGTGATCGTGCTTTGCCAGATAGTTGGCAGTTTCAAGATTTGCAATTAGACGCCAGACAGGAATAATCTGCTCTGACAACTTCTTGAGACTGCGCACCATTCTTTGCACTGAAGACTGATCTTTGTTGCTCACGAGAAAACACAAATAGGCTATCGTTTGAGCATCAGCAGAAACAGGGCAAACGAAGAGTTGATCGCAAGAAAGTTCGCCAGCTACTTGCTCCAATTTTTTATCGGAATATTCATCGCCAGCCAGGCCAACAACGCTGTGTATTTTTTGAATCAAAGAGATGAATCTGCTATTTCCGAGATTGCAAATAGCCTTCCTCTGTTCTTCAGAAAAACCCCAGTCGGAAAGAACTCGATACTGTGAACCGGAATAACCAAAGTCAATGGCAAAAGCAGCTTTTATCAGCCCGATGTACTCATCGGAAACACGGCGCATAATTAGCTCTGCAGCTTCTCTGGAACCGCTCTGGTTAAGCAGTCCTTTGAGCAACTTGTTGCTAAAACGATCTTCGATTTCTTTTGCCTGCACACCAGAGAGGTCGGATCTAGCTGCAGCTATATTGCGCTCATGTTCTTCCTGCAAATTCTTATAGCGCAAGAAAATGCCGTCCACAATATTTTTGATTTCAGGTGCCACATAAGAAGGAAAAACATCGTTAGGATCCTGCGCCTTTTCAAGCCTATCCGTTACTGTGCCCAGAGCTTTTCCAAGAAAGATCCAGTAAATTCCTGCAAAAGCGGCACCGTTTAACAAAACAATAAGAATGAGATCACCAAGAGGCAATTGCGGCGGATAAATCTGCTTGGAAAAGAGACTTTCAATAAGCGACGGACACCTGAATCCCAGAGCAACTATGCCTTCGGGGACTTTTCGGCTGATTTCAACAAAGCGACTTCCTTTGATTTCAAGGACACGACTCGTCTCGGCACCTGGTTCAGTTAATCCGGCGGGTCGATTAGAAGCAACGAGCTTGTGATTATCAGTCAAATGCAACCAGGCAACGTTGTAATGCTGAGCGAGCTCAGAAATGTGTTTCGTCGAGCGGTCTTTATCAGAAGCCAACTGTTCACAAACTTTTTGTACCACCGATTCATAGGCAAAACCGGTGATAGCAGGTGCTGTCAGGTCAGCCAAAATCCAGATGGGCACCTGGGCGACCAGCAAACTCGCGACAGCTCTTGACAAAAAACTCTTCAATATCATATCTGCTATTCTGCCCATTCCCTAGACAGAATAACGAATTTGGCGTCTCTTCACATCGCATGTTACGTGATCAAACACGGTTTTCTTAACCCCCGGTCGAAAAACTTAGAAGAGCATGAAAGTGTATATTCTAGCCGGATTATTTTTGGCAGCCTCCTCCTAAAAAATGCTGCCACCTAGTAACCTATCTTCCCGGGGATCAAGAAAGGGGAGGCGCATGGCAAAACGTAGTAAATCCGGCAGTTCAGCCGAAACTGCGCGGGAATTGCGGCAGGATATTTATATTTACAACGAAGCAACAGGCTTTGTAGTTAGCTCTAAAAAAATGAAGGGTAAAGGCTTCGAACCCGATGACAATAAATGGACAAAAGCGGCAGAGAAAGGCGAAATCATACCGATTGAACTTTATCAGGATGATCCCTTCGTTGTACGCCTTGTTCTGAACGGAAAACTCAGCAAGGAAGAAGAACAAGAGTGGCTTGGCAAATTTACACACAAGCTGAGAGTCCCTGATGGCAAGCTGGCTATTTGCGGGGGCATCGAATTCATTATGGAAGAATTCGAGAAAGAAGATGACTGGATCAATGACTTTGTGCGCTATGTCGACATTCCGAAAGGTGAGTATAAAGCGGAGATTTATACTTACATAAACTCAGTAAACGCCACACCTTTACTGGAGGCAAGCGGGGCTGCCGATGAACCAATTGGCACATTTTTCCGGCGCACAAGACCAGGAGCTCAATTTCCAGAGTGGCTTCAACACTGGCTCTGGGCTTACTCCGCCGAGGATCCAGGTCACGAATCAGAATGGCAGTCGCATGGAAAACCGGAAGAAAAATACTTCGTGGACTTCCTTATCCATTTGAGCGCTCTGGACGAAGATTTGCCCGAAGCTCCTCCGCTCGAGGCGGGCTTCTACAGCTGGACTCACAACGAGGCGAGGAAGCCGACAGTCTGTCCATTAGGTCTGCCGGTTCAGGACTTAACTGGTCTTCCAGAAAAGAAAGAGTACGTGCCGGAGCCTGTGCAAGGGGTAGACGTATTCTCATGGGTTAGCGATTTCAAGTTTACGCAATTGCCTGCTGCAGTGAAGCTCGATCTTAAAGACATAAAACTCCTTTATCTGCTGAGCTGGTACGCGAGTTCATCAGCGCACCCGGAGCTGCGTTTTAGAGCTGATAATCTCGAAGCTATCGAAACTATTCCATTAGCCGAGCGCTGCATCTTCAAACGCTGTAGCAAAAAAGTTCTGGCCCTGCAAGTGGAAAACTCAAATGCTCGCTGGGCAACAATCGCGCGCATGCGCGATCTTGGAAAGAACTTGCATGAGAAAAAACTTTCAGACGAAGTCTCACTGGAGCTTTGCACGTGCTGGCCGGCCAGCATGACAGAGATTGCAATATCACGATTCAGAGGAAGAGCAATTGGATCAAGCTGGTCAATTGAAGAGCTATATCCAGCAATGGATTCAAGCACCCTGGAGCGCGCTATCAAACTTGCAGCAGAAGCATGCCAAGGCAAAGAATTGTCCAATTTGGAAGCGGAACCGGCAAGGCTTGCACTCGATCTTTTCAAAGAAGAATGGGAAGTCCTTTTCAGAAACAACATGCCAGAATTGAAAGATGGAAAGCTAACTGTGAAGGAAGCTGATGATTCAATAATGCATTTATACATGGCTTTCTATTTCAAGCTTGCTTTCAATAAAGTCTGGTCTTGCCAGGAACTAGATCCTGAACTGCTGGATTCAGTGCAAAACAGCAAAGCGCGTGCGGAGCTTGCAAGCACAGTAATTTTCGAAGGCGCCGGCTCAAGAAAATACGTTGGAAGCAGTATCAAAACATTCGACAAAGATGCAAATGAAGACGCATCGAAATGGCAGTCTGCAGCAGAAAAAATGGGCGGCAAATTCATTGGAGAGCTTGCCTGCACGCAGTTCAAGGGATTCATTTTCCGCTATTTCACGACGCCCCATGAGGCGTCAAGAATAGTCTGGTATCGCAACGACGGCATGCCAGGCTCCTTCATTGAAATCATATGTGATTTTGCAGATGGAGCAACATTATTCACTTCGCGCCAGGGAGGACCAGGAGACGATGATAAGCGCAAGGTCTATCGCCTGCGCTGCCCCAACATGGAATTGCCAGACATGTACAAGAAACATCTTGAACGAGCCGAACAACTTGCAAAAGAGCATGGCGGTCTGAAATCGTTCGATGGCACCCTTGCTGAGTGTGCCAAGCGTTTTGACGCAGGAATCGTTCGCCAGAGTTCTTGACGAGCTGGCTCTGCCAGGCTGCACGGCATTCTTAGGAAAGCGAAAGGAAAAGCAGAGGCTGTCATGATACAATTTCCCGGTCCAAGAGGCAGGGGACGTATGCGGCTGATTATTTGCTTATCTTTGCTCGCGACAATTTCTTTGAACAGCGCGGCGGTCCGGGCGGAAGACAGTAGCCTGGACAAATCCACTCTGCAAAGCTTGTGTTCTCTGGAAAAGAGATATTTTGGACATACTTTTGATTCCGACTCGGACGAGAGCCGCACAGGCAGACTGGAGCAGCTAGTTTTTGGTGAACAGGGAAGTGGCAGTTATGTTGATCGAATCGCCAATCTGGTAAAGGCAACTCCGCAGGAAGAAACCAGCACCGCAGGCGGTGGCACAAACAATCCTAGAGAGAACAAGAAAAACAAAAACAGAACTGCACAGCCTCTTGCAAAAGAGAATCTAAGCAGCAATGATGTCGGCCAAGACAAACCTGACGCATCCACTCAGGAAGATTATCCTCACGTGAATGCGCTCGAGAAAGCAATTCTCGGGGAAGTTCATGCAAATGAAGAGCTTCCTGCGCGTCTGAGCCGCTTGGAACAAACAGCATTCGGAGCCGCTTCGCAAAGCCCTGATTTCGTGCAAAGAACCGATGCTCTGGACAATTATGCTACGAAAAAATTGCATAAGAATGTAGCACAAACTCCAGATTACGATAGTCCAAAAATGCCGGCAGGAGCTGCTCCTGGGGCAGGAATGAACAAACAAAAAGTTCTTGCTACTGTAGCTAACACAGTATTTGGAATGGCTGGCTTCGGCGCCATGGCTATGGGTCCCAAGATAGGACCGCTTAGCGGGTTCAGCGGAGTTCACTTCAGTCAAAGACAGGCGAATCCTAATGCCCCAGATACAAGCATTCCGGAAGAAGAGGACCCGACAATAAGCTCAAGCCTGCCTCCTCCCAATGAAGCGAAACTGATTACCAAGGTCTCCTGGTGCGAATATAAAGTATTCGGGCGCACCTTCTTAAATATGCATTTGACGGATAGACTGAGGCAACTCAGCCAGCAATTGCAATACGATACAAGCAAGAGCGATCTTGAACTCATGGATGATATCGGCGCCATCGTGAAGCTTGTGCAAGCGCAGGTAAAGAGCAAACCCATCAGCAGCAATGGCTCGGCAGATCCTGGACCCGGTTCTACTTTTTAATCGCGCAGTTGGTCTGTGTTGTGTTGGGGCGGACCGTTATGGCGATATCCGCTCGCAATGTTTAAGCAGGATCTCTATAACGAGGGCGGCGCATGGCGTCGCCCCTACACATAAGCTTCGATGACTCAGTCGCTGGACTCTTTCTTCTCTTTTTTACTGTCCCCAAACAGATCATCGAGACTATTTTCGTCATCCTCTGTTTTCTTCTTTGCCGGAGGAGGGCTGAGCAAATCGCCAAAGGCCCCGGTGACACCACTCACGGCAAGGTGTTTATACTTTTTTAGCTGCTGGTATTGAGACTGGATTTCCTCAACCTTGCTTTCCATAGACTCCTTGGTCTTGTCGACCAGTGGCTTGCCAAAATGCTTAGTGAGTCCCGTGTGGGTATCACGCAAAGAAGACCGTTCTTCAGCTCCTGCCTTGACTTCTTCGCCGGCTTCGCTGCTTTCCTTCTTTTGTTCGTCCTCTGGCACGGTTTGCACCTCGCTATATAATGCACCTATATTCTAGCAGCTAGGCTACAGTGGAGAAGCGAAATTCGGGCTTAAAAGCTGAGCTGGCGGGTCTTATCTGCTTTCAAGCAGGAGTTTAAGGCCAGGCCCCTGGCGATTGAATCAGCCATCAAGCTATGACCGGCTCTGGTAAAGTGCAAACCAAAAAATAATGGGCTTTGCTCCATTGGTTCGCGAGGCGGAAAGCTTTTGTTTGCAGGGATATAAACAAAGCCATTGGCTTCAGCGCACCTAGCTATTTTATTCAACTCACGATAGTAGAAAATTGAATTAGTGAGTGCTGGTCCGGAAACCACCACTAACTTGCAATTGTTCTTGCGGCAATCATTGTTCAATGCATTGATTATGCCTAGAGCTACATCACTTTTCGAGTCTTCAATATAAAAGCTTTTTTGCAGCTCGTTGATGGGTATGGGTCCAGCCTTTGTAGCGGTTGGCAAGTGGCTTGCAATTGGAAATTGCATAATTGTTTCCGGTGGAGACGCTTTTACAGCTGGCAGCAGAGATAACGCTTTTTCCCAGACCAGTGCAAGTGGCTTTGAAATTACATTTTTGACAATAGCATATGCATTGTCAGAGTTGGCCAGGTCAAGATCTAGTTTAGATAAAACCGCAAGCACGCGGCTGTTTCGTCTCAACCAATCGAATGAATAATAGAAGCGCGCGTCATTAGTATCGAACCAGCTCTTGATTGAACTTAAATCGGACTTGAGGACAGCATTATCGATCTGGAACAATGGGCGTGGCGGATGCATGCCGTTACGCTGAAAAACATTGTCTTCCACATCCCCGACGTTATAAATTAGCATCACGATATCAGGATTGAGCTTCTTCACTTCCCGCCTGTATAGCAGATACTCCTGTCCGGTGCCATATCCGGAAATTCCGCAGTTGAATACTTCAAATTTTCCGTTTTTCTGCTGATTCAACCTGTCTTCAAGCAAACGTGTAAAAGTGCACTCAGGCGGAACTTCCATTCCCACAGTCATGGAATCACCCAGCACACATATTCTCGTCGTATCTGGGGCTTTTGCCCGGGCAAACTCACGATCGCGGAAACCGAGACTGTTTGTTTTCGATTTAGAGAATCCTTCCTGTCTGTATGTCAGGCTTTGATTCTCCAGATGGGAATAACCTAGCAAGGGATCTGGCTTAACAACAGTCTCTTCGCCAATATGTCCGATTGCAAAAGCAGCTTCAACCATAAGCAGTGTTCCAACAACTAGCAGGATGCAGCTCACACAAGCTAGGAACGATGCAAGAACTTTTTGCAGAAGCGTTCTATTCTCATAGTTTTTCGCCTCAGACTTGGTTTCTGGTTTTAGTGCTGTGACTTGCATTTGTCAGTCCCCTAAAACTGAAAGTAAATGAATGGTATAGCTGTGTGAGGAGCCAGCCCCACGATGAGCAGAGCGAATCCGGCCAGCAACACAACTCGCGCGTAGACTGGTACAACGAAATTGCTGAATTTCTGCGCGAGAGCCTTTGTCCATACAGAGTGCTGAAACTGATAAGCAATCACGTACATTGCAAATGCAAGAGGCAATGTAGAGTTGCAGAGCATTTCAGTGATTGTAGCTTCGCTTGTTGTTGATGGCTGCCAGCTGAAAAGTGAATAGTAGACAGAAAACGCTTCGGGTGCGTCTTTCGCGCGGAACACAACCCAGGCAAGGCTGACAAAAATAAAAATGGAAAGCCGGGAGAATTGTTGAAACAAAAATGTTTTGCTCGCGTTTTTTAGAAATGCGGTCTGCTCGATCAGCTCATCCCACATACGATTTATTGCAAGCCCGGCTCCGTGCAAACCACCCCAGATCACAAAGTGCCAGGAGGCGCCGTGCCAGAGTCCACCAAGCAACATAGTCGCAATCAAGTTAACTGAGGAACGAGTTTTTCCTTTGCGCGATCCGCCCAGAGGAATATAGAGATAATCACGCAACCATGTGGATAAACTGATGTGCCAGCGATGCCAGAAATCTTTCAAACTTGTCGCCGAATACGGCATCTGGAAGTTCTCCGGCAGCCTGAATCCGAGCACTTCTGCAGAGCCGATGGCAATGTCGGTGTAGCCGGAGAAATCGTAGTAGATTTGCAGTGAGAACGCCAGAACGCACGCCCAGGCATCAAAGGTTCCCATCAAATGAGGGTTAGCAAAACCAGTTTGGACAATAGGAGCAAGGTTATCACCGAGCGCTATTTTCTTGAACATTCCTTGCGCAATGAGCATGATGCCCTGCCAGAACAGGCCGCGATCGAAGCGCGCATTGCTCACTTCCTGTTTGACAAAATCTTGATAGCGCTTGATCGGACCTGCTATCTGCGACGGAAAGAAAGCAGCAAATAAAGCAAACTTCAAGGGAGAGTCTATCGGTTTATCGCCTTTAAAAACATCAGTGAGGTAGTGAATAAATTCAAAAACGAAAAACGAAATACCCAGCGGAAGAATGATGGGAAGATCGTGCAAGCATTCAGCAGGTGTAGAAAGCAAACCGCTGGCATGCATATTTTGCAGTAAGGCCGAGAATGAATCGAGCAAGAAATTGCTGTACTTGAACAGCACCAGTGCAAACAGGTTTACCGAAAGCCCGGCGATGAAAACAATTCGCTTTTTGCTTCGGTTCTGAATTTTATGGACAAGCAAACCGAAGAGATAATTTACGGCTGTTAGTCCAAAGAGGAGCAAGCCGTATACTTTCATCCAGCTCATGTAAAAGGCATAGCTAGCAATTAGAAGAACAGGCAAGCGAAGCCATGCTGGTGAACGCCAATAAATCAGGGTCACCAGTGGCAAAAACAAAAGGTACTGGAAGCTGTTAAATAACATCCCGGTCTCCGATATGCCCAATTGTCGACTATCGTTCCGGGCGACACATGAATACCCGTTCAGGAAGCCGACTTAAAGTGGACTTACACACGCGAATTTCTTCTAAGATTCAAAGCGGTGCCCGAAAGCCACGCCGGGCAAGCTTGCCGGGAGTTTAACAGGAAATAATTAGAAGCAGATTTTTGGACCTTGTTTTTCGACTATCTACATCGAAAGATGCCAATGTAGTAGCATGTGCCTCAAGCTGTGCAGTGCCTCTTGTGAAGGTGCACAGTGTAGCCGGCATGGCTACCTAAGGTCTTCAGCTAGCGAGGAAACTCTAAAATGCAAGTCCGAAAAGCGCCGTTCACTTCATTGATTGCTTTGTCTCTTGGTCTCTGTCTTCTTAATGCTTCGGTGGCTTTTGGCGCTCATTCGAAGAAACATGCTTCAAAAGAAAAGAGCAGCCATTCCAAATCCGAAAGCAAAGCCTCCAAACTTGAAACAGGCGCAAGCGATAGCGATGAATCAAGCCTGAAGGCACAGATTTCCGCCCTGTCGAAATCTATTGCTGATGGCGATATAAAAACGACCACATCGTTCTGGGCTCCGGATGGAGATTATATTGCCGTAGACGGAGTAATTGTGAAAGGCAAAGATCAACTCGAAAAGATGTTTTCGGCACTTGCCACCATCAACGGGAAACACCAGATCGACCTCATTCCGCAAAGCACTCGCATGATCTCCAGCAATGTGGCGATGAGCGAAGGCATAGTAAAAAGAAATAACGGCGATGAAGGTCCAATGCCTGAAACACGTTTCTCGATGGTCTTTGTGAAACGCGACGGTAAATGGCTGATTTCTCGAGCCACAGAAACACCCTTTGTGAATGACACAGCTGACGAGCCGCTTAAGGCTCTTTCATGGATGGTAGGTGAATGGTCGGCTGAGGGAAGCGGCGGCGGATCTGTGCATATGAAAGCAGAGTGGGTCGCCAACAAAAACTTTATTACTTGTTCTTATGTGGTGAAAAAGAGCGCCGATGCACAGCCTGTAGAAAGCAAACAGGTGATCGGTTGGGACCCACGCTCCGAACAGCTGGTTTCCTGGCATTTTGATTCCAATGGCGGTTTCGGCTATGGCACCTGGATGAATAAGGGCAAGGAATGGATGGTCGACGCCACCGGAGTAGATCGCGATGGCAGCACCACCAATGCCACCAATGTAATTTCTATAGCTGACACAGATAACTTCACCTGGCAGTCGGTTAACCGCAGCGTCAACGGTGTTGGGTTCAATGACACTGCCCCTCTGAAAGTTCATCGACTTGTGCGCTAACTAAGACAAGCACTATCTTTTCCACTCAATATCAAAGGTATTCAAAGTGAACAGCAGAGCATTACAAGTAACTATGGTAGTCATGACCAGCACCATGCTGGCCCTGCCGGGCTATGCCAGAGGTGGCGGCGGTATAGGCGGTGGACACAGCTTCGGCGGCGGGGGATTCGGCGGTGGCCACAGCTTCGGAGGAGGCCGCAGCTTCGGCAGCAGCGGTCTCGAAGGTCACAGCTTCGGTGGTGCCGGGCGCTCATTTAGTGGCGGTGCAAGCCACGATTTCGGTGGCTTCAGCAATATGTCGGGAGGGCGCAGTCTCGAAAATCGCGGCAGTATGAGCGGCTTTGAAAATCGCGGCAATATGAGCGGCTTCGAAAATCGCGGCAATATGAGCGGCTTCGAAAATCGCGGCAACATGAGCGGCTTCGAAAATCGCGGCAACATGAATGGTTTTGAAAATCGCGCCAACATGAATGGTTTCGGAAATCGAGCCAACCTGCCGGATCACCTTCCAACTGACGGGGGCTTCGGTGGCATTTCCGGCATACAAAACAGAAACCCACAGCGCATCAGCGAAGGCAACCTGAAAAACCAGGGACAGTCAATGCGCAATAACTTCAACAACAACAATATCGATAAGAACAATAATTTCAACAACATAAATAACTACAATGTAAATCGCTATGGCGGCTATGGCCATTATGGTTACGGCGGATACGGTTCCGGCTGGGCACACGGCTGGAACGCATCAAATGCTTATCACGGATATTGGGGATACCCAGGAGCCTGGTGCAACCCGGCCTGGTCAGAAGCAACAATGTGGACCTGCATGGGTCTGACTTCACTCACTACTTTTCTCGGAATGGGAATGATGGGAGCCGCGATGTCGTCCGGCGGCGGCAAGAACAACAATGCCAGTTCAAATTACAGTCCGAGCACTGTAATTTACGAAGGCGACAACGTATATGTGGGCGGGCAGCCTGCTGGAACTTCTGCTCAGTATTATCAGCAAGCACAGCAACTGGCTGCTCAGGCTTACGCCAATAGTAATAATTCGCAGTATCCGCCAACGGCTCCGAACTATGTAAGCACTAACAGTTCGTCTCAAGATCAGATGTGGGCACCGCTTGGTGTATTTGCTCTGGCGCAACCTGGGCAGACTCAAACGGATACAATGCTTCAACTTGCTATCAATCCGGACGGTATTGTTCGGGGCAACTATCTAAATCAACTAACAAACGAGCACGCACAAATTTATGGTGCTCTCGACAAAAAGACTCAGCGAGTTTCGTTCAGCATAGGTGAGAACAATAACACCGTATTTGATACCAGCCTGCCAGACCTGACAAAGGAAGACAGTCAGGTGCTGGTGCATTATGGGCCAACAAACACGCAGCAGATGGCGCTGCTGAGACTTCCTGCACCATCGGACACAGGTACTCAAGGAACTCCTACTACCCCTGGCTCTGCTCCTGCACTAAATACGCAGACCGCCGGCGGAGTCACTCCATAGTTGAACTAATACTGAGAAGGGAAGATTTATGCAGAAACTATTTTTTTTGAGCTCGATTGCGCTAACGGTAATGCTGACCGGATGCAGCCATACGCAAACGTTTTCCAGTGGTGATGCCAACGGAACCGTTACCACTGACAACAGTGGTAACGCTAAGATCCACGTAGATGCTAAGGACGGTACGCAAGTAAACGTGAGCACCGGAAGCGGCGCAGCCTATCCCAACCTGCCGTTCCCGCAATATCCAGGTTCCTCGATTACCATGAGCATGAATCAGGACAACCAGCCAGGGGGACAGCCAGCCAACAAAGTTGTTTCGCTCGAGACTTCCGATGCACCTGATAAAGCGATTACTTTCTACAAAAGCTGGTTCAGTTCCAATAGCTGGAAGATCAATATGGAAAGCACACAGGCGGGAATGAGTACAATCTCTGCTCAAAACAGTACCGGAGCGATTGCCTCTATTATGTGCATGCCTGGTGCTCCTTCAGGTAAGACAAACATCCAAATCACTCTCAGCGGTAAATAAGCAAAATCGGAATCCTAAATGCCTCGCCCAACGTTCGATACAGATAAGAAAAAGAAAGCGCTGGCTTACAAAAAGCTCTTGCTTTCTTTGTTTTTAGCAGCCGGCTTGATCTATGGCGGAATCTTCTATTTCATCAACAAGAAGGTGGGAACGCTTGTAGTCCAGCAGCCAAGTACACAGGCACAAGCGGCAATTACGCCGGCACCGTACGAGCCTCCACAGCCGGCAGTTAAGAGTAATGGCTGGAAACCATTTTTCTTCCATGAGAAATTGATTTATTGCGACTCAAACTATCGCGTGCACGTCAAAACTCAAATCAAAGAAGACGATGTACTGCTGGCAAACGCATTTAGTGACGATCTTGCCTGCATCAAGCTCAAGCAAAAAAGCGGCGCGCCTAAATACGTATACGTCTCGACCAGCGGAAAAACGGTAATAGAACCTGATTATCAATTCTGCGGTCCATTCTCCGAGGGTCTTGCTTGTTTCCTCGACAAGAATGGAGAAAAGCTCGGCTTCATCGATAAAACCGGAAAGGTCGCCATACAACCTCAATTTTATGTTTCTGAGACGGAAAAACATCGTGACGATGAACTGAGGAACGCCATTTTCTCAGGAGGAATGGCTCCGGTGCACAATGACAGAGTTGTGGAAGGTGCAGAATCTGCACCTTCTTGCGGATACATCGATCACAAAGGCAGGCTCTTAACGCCAATCAAATTTCTTGAAGGTGGTGCATTTGTGAATGATAGAGCGCGAGTATGGGTTAGAGACCAAAGCCAATTTCACCATAGATGGGGTTTTATAAATCGCAAGGGTGACATTGTGGTCAAGCCTATTTATATGAACGTCCAGGATTACTCTGAAAACCTTGCGCCTGTGCTTGATTACAAAGGCCGCTGGGGCTACATCGATTACTCAGGCAAATACAAACTACCAGCGGAGTATACCGAAGCGACTAGATTTGTTGACGGCGTGGCAGCCGTGGCAGTCGTGGAAAACGATCGCTCTGTCTGGGGCTACATCAAATCCGATGGCACCTGGCTGGTAAAACCACAATTCGAAAGAGCTGATTCTTTTGCAGACGACGAAGCATACTGCTGCAAGAATTGTTCCTCAAAAAGTACAAAAGAGGAGTTCTGGATCAATAAAGACGGCACAATTGAAAAGCATACTCGCCACCTGATTCCAATCGCATTGCCTGACCTGAGTTCTTCTAAAGAAAAATCGTCTCAATAAAAACTGCAGGCTTGCCGAATGGACAAAGAGCAAAAACGCGAGCTTATAGTTGAGGCAGCTAGAGAACGTTTTCGCCGGTTTGGACTCAGCAAAACCTCCATGCATGAAATTGCCTCAGATGCGGGCTTGTCCGTAGGCACACTCTACCTTTACTTTAAGAATAAGGATGAACTCATTGTCGCTTGCGCGGATCGCTTCGCTGAGAAGCACAAAATGGAAGCTCAGAAAATCTTTGAATCGGAGCTGCCAGCGTCCGAGAAGCTGCAGAGATATGTAATCAGCAGATATCGGGCGGTGGAGGATACGCGCGTTGGTTCAAGTTTTTCGGCAGAGATAGCGCGTGCTGTTTTAAAACTCTATCCTAAGAGATTCCACGATGACAAAGAGTGGATTAACAAGAATGTCTTTCACCTGCTTAATGAAGGCCTTGCAAAAGGAGAGTTCAATATTGCTGAACCAGCACGGGATGCCGAGATATTCGTGCAAACCATCTATTACTTTCTGCCGGTTGCTGGCGCTGAGCCTTTTTTTGAACCTAAAGAAGGTCAGCTCATAAGGACGATTGAATGGTTTCTCGAGAAGTGGAAAACTCCCTCCTAGTCATCGAGCACCGGTATAGTAACCAGGAATACATTGCCCTTATCGCCTGGCTCAACAGCAATTGCTCCACCGTGTGATTCGACAGTTCTTGCTGCAAGTGGCAAGGCAAGATCTGGATGAAAACATGAGTTTCTAGTTTTTTCACTAAAAGCATTTTCCTTTATCTTCTGGAAAAGCTGTCTTCTGAGAGATTCATTCAATACTGGTCCCTCATCCAAAATTGAAATTTGCACGTCTCCATTGTTCTGTTTAATTCGCAACTGAACAGGCAAGTCTTCTTCTGCTCTGAAGCTCAAATACTTGCAGAGATTGCTTATAGCGTGTGAAAGCCGGTCTTTGTCTGCGCTTATGGCAAGATATCCGCTTGAGTTCTGAATCTTCAAACGTGCACCGCTATTGCTGACAAGTTTTTGCACAGATTCAACAATTTCGTCCATCTCTACGGGTTCGAGTGATAGCTGCATTTTTCCGGCATCAAGTTTTTCCAGATCCAGAATATCGTTGATAAGCTCGAGCAAAGCATCGGAATTTACAACAATCTCGCGGACGCGTTCATTGGCTTCTGGCTCTAGTTTTCCAAAACTGCCAGCCAAAATAAGCTGAGCCACACCTTTAATAGCAGTAAGCGGCGTGCGCAGATCATGACTTACCATTCCCAGAAATTCCTGGCGCATCTGCTCTAATGCCTTACGATCGGTAATATCGTGCACAACGCAAAAGGAATTTTTCTGGAGGCTTTTGTGTGAAACGGACCAGAGCGTATTTATAAGCTCCGCATTCTTTTTGATTACTCTGCACTCGTGAGAAACAGGTGAGGCAGACTCTCCCTTGCGTAAAACTTCGAGAGCAGCTGGCAAGTCTTCCTCATGTATCAAAGCCTTGATGTCCAGAGCCTGGAGCTCTTTTTTGCTGTAGCCCCAGGCATCTTCTACTGCGGAGTTGATACTGACGAACTGTCCTTCTGAGGACAATACACATAAGACGTCCCGACAGTTATCAAAGACTGCTCGCTCTCTTTTCCTGGCTTCAGCAAGGGCGCGAGCGGTCCTGTGAAATGCCTGATCAAGTTGAGCGAGTTCGTCTTTGCCGCCCATTAAAGGGTTGAGCGGGTCATCAGACGCAAGACGTCCGGCATTGTCAGCCATTATCAAAATTCTTCTGGAAATGCCCAGACTAAAGAGCGCGACGAGCGCAGCGGAGAACCCAGCCGATAACAGAACCCCACCAAACAGCAAAGCAAATTGCTTGTGTACAATGCTTTGCTGCTTTTCAGGACTGAGAAATTCTTCGTGCTCAGCATGTTCAATAATAATTCGCAGGTGATGAACAATTTTCACACATACAGGCAAATACTTCATTTTCTCGGATAGCCTGTTAACCAGTGCCATCGGAGAATCATCATTTCGAGTACGAACGATGCTGTCTCTGTAGGTTTTCATTTTTCGCGTTTGTGTAAGCAGAGAACTAACCTCAGCCTTTGCAAAGCTATCATCATCGACAAGCTTCTCTAATTCTCGCTGGGCGTTCGCCCATTCTTGATAAGCATCTTTAAGGGCATCCCATTCGATGCTTTGAGCATTCTCTGTGGCGACGCTGGTGGCATGCAAAACAGCTTTTGAAACCTTGCTTGCTGTCAGGGCCATCTGGCGCATGTGCAATTCGTGCGCGCGATCTTCTTCCATCTTTAGAAGTGAATTGGAAAGGAATGCAATGAGTGCCAGTTCGAAAATTACTGGAATACCGATAAGCATAAAGCCTTTCGATCTCAGGGGCAGAACTGTACCGAAAGGATGCTTCTGAAGCTCCTTGCCGGCATTAACAACTGAGTTCTTCGAGGACAGTTCGTCGTCTTGAGCATTATTTTGATGCAGCAGATTTTCTTCTTGAACAAGAGTAGCGAATTCCGCAGTGCGTTCCTTTCTCGCGCTATTATCCAGAGGAATGCTGAATATGAAGGTGCTGCCTTTTCCCTCCTCGCTTTCAACAGAAATTTCCCCGCCATGCTCTTCAATGATCCTTTTGCAGATTGGCAAGCCAAGGCCGGTGCCGGCTTTTCGTTTTCCATCCTGCTTTTCCACCTGACTAAATTTTTCGAAGATCAAATTCTTGTGTGCAGCCGGTATGCCGCGACCAAAATCCCTCACCTTAATCAACAATTCGGACGCTTTGCTCTCCACGCTAAGTGACACATTACTTTTATCCGGCGAGAATTTTATTGCATTCGAAAGAAGATTCACAAGAACCTGCATTATGCGGTCCGGATCCACCATAGCTTTGGATGCTGCTCCGTCGCCTGCTGTTCCCGAATTCAAAATTTGAATATCGATCTGTTTTGCATTTGCAAGTGGCTCTACATCAGCCTTTGCACGCAAGAGCAGCTCGCCGATATCAGTTTCAAGCAAATCCAGCGCCAACTCCCCTGATTCCATTTCAGCAATTTGCAGCAAATCATTTACCAGCCCGAGCAATCGCTGAACGTTCTTCCTCGCCATTGCAAGCCTATCTGCGCCCAGTGAGCTTACCTGGGAAGCCGCTAATTCAGGCAGCGATTCCAGAGACTGGTTAATTTTGTTCAGCGGTATTTTCAAATCAGAGCTGATTAATTTGAGGAAGTGTTTTTTTGCGAGATCGACCTGTTTGCTCTCAGTGATATCGTGAACAATACAATAGAGCTGTGCCTCCTCAGCCGACCAGTAGGCAGACCAGAGTCCTGTTTTCGAACTTGCTTCATTTTTCACCCTGATTCTGCTTTCGAATACTGTGGCATTTCTTTTCTTGATGGATTCGTCAATCCCCGCCTTAACGGAAGCAAAATCCTCAGGTTCAACAAGATCTGCCAGGTTCTTGCCTGTTAATTCTTCTGCTGTGAAGCCCCAGTCTTTCAAACTTGCCGGATTCACTTTCACAAAATTGTTATGCCAGTCCAGCACACAAATAACGTCAGATGCACTATCAAAGAGATCTTGTTCATTTTTGGCAGCAGCGACGAGTTGCTGAAGCATTGAGTGAAATGCTCGATCAAACTCTGCTATTTCATCGGAGCCACCTATTTCCGGAGCAAGCGCCTGTCCCTTTGATAACGCATCAGTGTTTTGCGCAATTGTTCTGATCCTGTCAGCGATGCCATTCTTGTAGAACAAGCCCAGGGACAGGCCCATGAGCAAATTAAGACCCAGAGCAAATTCCAGAATGATAAATTGCTTGTGCCTGGTATCATCCAGTTGTCGTTGTGCATTAAGACCCAGTTCATCGCTGATGGCGAACATCCGATCGAGATGCAACGCCACCGCCAGTTTGGCGTGCTGCAATGATGTTTGAATAGATCTGATCTCGTCCAGAGCTTGAGCGTCACCTATTTCATCAGCATGCGCGGCAATATTGTCAGCCACGTCCAGAATAGAATTAACGCTTAATTCCAACTTGGGATAATCGGAAGGACTAACCTCAGGAATCTCCAGCATAAGTTTCTTCAGCTTCGCCAGAGAGCCACGAATCTCGCCAACCTGCCGCTCATATTCTTTCTGCAATTTGGGCGAGTGATATTGGACTGCTGTAGCGAGAATCAGGGGCGCACTGGAAATGTAGCCCATTAGATTCGCAATCTCAGAGGAATATTTGCGGCAACGCGTCTCAGCAGAGCGTTGTTGCACAGATTGATACATCAAGAATGAAAGAGAGGCGATAAAAATGAATTCCAGCAAGAGCGGAACCCCGACAAGAATTAATCCGCGGTGGAAAATCCTCATCTTCATCGCCTGACGCCCTTACCCAGCTGCTGCCCGTCCACTCTCTTCCTATATACCCGAGCGCCCCTTATATCCGCAGACAGAAAGCCCAAGAGCTCCACCAGCATGAAAATTTGCCAGAAAACCGCGATTAGCCCATAATCAATACAGTAACAGCCGATGTTTCTTGTAGCCCGGGACCTTCATGGATTACCACTTACTGGACGAAAATCATATAGAGATACTTGCAGGCGACATTGCCCGAGGTTTGTGGACCTATTCCAAGGGAAACATTTCGCGCGACGGCGAGGGTTCCGTTCCGCTCGAAAAGAACACAAAGACTCTCAATCTGCGCAAAACGCAAAAGGTCAGCAATCTCGATACGATGACGGATTTACCCGCCAGCAACCTTGTCGGCATGGCGCTCGGAGCAGTGCTTGGTCCTTTTGGCGGACTGGCAAGCAAAGCCGTCGGCCTGGCTACAGGCACTCTCGATTATGTCTGCATCGGTTGCGAACTTGTCGACGGCCGCAAATTCATCGCCCGCATGCGTTCTTCTGTTTACAAACGTTGGGATGAATATTCCGAACATAAAGCAAAATAGTGTCCGCTGGGTAAATAAGCAATGGTAAGGGCGCCTCTTGCGTGCCCGTCAGGGTCCGACGCTAGAAACGTAGGCGCGCCTCGCATGCCCGTCAGGATCCCATGCCAGGAACGGGCAGGGAAGCTATTCCCCATCACGCTGGGTAGAGAATGAAGTAATGAAAACTACTCCAGCGACGCTTGACACCGAGCAAAAGTTTTCCGCTACCTATTTGCCGGGTTGGCATGTCGGCACACTCACCATATCCATTGTGCTGCTGCCGGTCTGGCTGGAATTTTTGCTGGCTTCTCCATGCATGCTGATTTTTCATTTGTTGAAAGGCGACGCCACCATTGCTGGCATTTATGCCTGTATTTTCGCCGTTTGCGCCGTCTTTTCAATTGTAGTTAGAAATGTCTGGGATACCAAAATAAAGCTAGATGCTGATGGGTTGCGCCTGAACAAGTTACTAGCCTGGAGCCTGGGCGTGAAGCAGCAATTCAGCTGGAGCGAAATCCAGAATTTGAGTTTCCTTTCTGTAAAAGGAAGAATTGCCGAGAATTGCATAATTGAGGTGCAGCTGGAAGGCAAAAGCATTTTCCTCGATATGGTCAATTTGCGTTTTCAGGACAAGCAGAGATTCATGGAGTTACTTAATCTCTACGATCCTTCGCCCAGCAAAGATGTGCAGCTCATGGCTCTGCAAAACCTTATCGAAGAAAGAAATAAGTCTCCGAAGCGATTTTACGGATTAGAAACGCAGAAATTGCTCAGCCCAGAGGAAACAGTTCTGGCAGACAAACAGGTTGTAGTGCGATATTCGACGCGCTCTCAACGCCTTGGATTAATAGCAGCTTTCCTGGCGTTCCCTATCTGGGGAATCATAGGGTTGAACGGCATTACATTCTCAATAATAGGCGGACTCTGCTTTGATCCGTACATATTTTGCCTGATACCATTTTTTAGCTTGATTTTTCTCTCGGGTGTTGCTGCTTCCGCGTATTTCTTTGACACGTCATTGACTGTGGGAGAAACAGGTATTAGTTTTCCCATGTTTCTCTCTCCCAGATTGAATCTCAGGCGTGACAGATTATGGACGGAACTGCGGAAAATCAGCCTGGTACGAAAAGCGAAGCGTCCTCTGGAAAAGAGCCGAATCGTTTTTCACATTGGGAAGAACTTGAGTGTTCCCATTAACCTGGCTTACCTGAAGCCGAAGGATCTCGAGATGCTCTTATTGGCATTGGGCATCTGGGCTCAACGCACTGAAACCGACAATGAGGTAAAACTTCTTCAAGAGAACCTGGCAGACAAAAAAACAGGCACTGCCGGCGGTGATAGCTACACTGAAATGTGGGAGAAAGAACTTAACAGAAGATTCTCCTCAACTTGTTTTGTGCCCCTGCAGCCGGGACATCTGCTTAAAGATGGAACGCTCTCAGTCGTGAAGCAACTTGCCTTCGGTGGCATGTCTGCGGTTTATCTTGCTCAATTGAATAGGACGGACCTGCGTGTACTCAAGGAATTTGTTGTTCCAAATTCGGATCCTCGCCTGCAAGAAAAAGCCCACGAGCTTTTCGAACGTGAAGCAAAACTCCTGATGAAGCTGTCGCATTCGCGACTGGCACATGTATACGATCATTTTGTCGAAGAAGGCAGAACCTACCTTTTGCTGGACTATATTCCTGGGACGGATCTTCGCCAGATAGTCGTACAAAAGGGAGCACAAAAAGAGGAGCTTGTAGTTGATTGGATTTTGCAAGTTTGTGAAGTGCTGTCCTATTTACACGCGCAAAACCCTCCAGTGATACACAGAGATCTTACGCCGGACAATCTCCTTCTCACAGCGCAAGAACAAATCATGCTCATTGATTTCGGAGCCGCAAATGAGTTTGTCGGCACAGCGACAGGTACTCTTGTGGGCAAGGAATCGTTTATTTCACCAGAGCAATTCAGAGGCGATACAGTGCCGCAAAGCGACATTTATTCCCTAGGTGCGACGATGCATTATCTGCTTACAGGTGAAGAACCTTCGCCACTTTCACAATCATTCCCGCAGCGAGTCAAGCCGGAACTGAGCGACTGGATAAACAACATTGTTGCAAATTGCACAAACTTCGAATCCGCTGAACGAATCCAGACAGTGCAAGATCTGGAAAGCTCCTTAAGAATCCGTGAGCTGGCGCCTGTGCCACAGGAGGCGACATGAGCAGCAGAGAAAGGGGATTGCTTCCGACCAGGTTGATGGTTGAATGCGCCCCTATGGGGAAGATTCGGCGCATAATTTATGATTTCGCTTTCAAAAGACATCTGCCTGCCTGGTTCGGACTGTGGGGGCTCCTTTCGATCCCACTGGCAATTATGTTGGTACTATTTATTGGCCAGTTTCTTAATTTATCTGTCAACACAATAAAATTCCAATATTCAGCCCTGGTTCTCATACCTTTGCTATTGGGATTAGCAAGACTGCTCCAGCGCCCTACTCACGTAAGCTTGACTCAAGACGGAATTTGTCTTTGTTGGAAACGCACGCTTGTTTTCACTGGTAAAGTTCTACCGTGGGAGGAAATCCGCGAAATCAAAATCGTTCAGCCGGAAAACACAAGCCGTGTTCAAAGCAGACAACTTGTTTTTCAGGGACTCAACAGAAACATAATCCTGAAAATTGATGAGGTCGTTGATGTCTCGGTGCTCCCTGCCATGTATGACATGATTATGGCGAGGGCGGGAGATGTACCGCGCGATCCGGAATTGCAGTCAATGCTTGGTGCGGATCAATCTCACACATCTTATACTGAGTTGTGGCTGAAAGCCTTAACGGCACCACCAGAGCGAAGCAGGCTCGCGCCGTTGTCGGTAGGCACTGAGTTGCAGTCGGGCGAATATGTTGTCCTCGAGCGCATTGGTGCTGGCGGCCAGGGTGTAGCGTATACTGCGACAAGAAAAAGCGATGGGCAAACGGTCGTCTTAAAAGAGTATGTTCTTCCTGTGGGTGTCAGCCACGGAAGCAAAGTTGATTCGCTGGAAAAATTTCAGCGAGAAGCTCAGATACTCAGCCAGATAGAGCACCCTCAAATAGTAAAGCTGATCGATTTCTTCTTTGAAGATCATCGCGGCTATATGGTGCTGGAGCACGTAAGTGGAATCTCGCTAAGCCTTCTTGTGAATAAATCTGGACCCTTGCCTGTCGAGCAGGTTATCGATCTGGCCAAACAAATGGCACAGATTCAAACCTATCTTCATACGCGAGAGCCAGCAATTATTCATCGAGACTTTACGCCGGATAATTTGATTCTCGA
>JBIKOL010000145.1:0-22893 GCA_044358055.1 Obscuribacteraceae bacterium (SeqCode) | reverse complement strand
ACTCCTGGAGCGTTTCGAACGCAAAACAAGGTATGATCATGGTTGTCTGTCTTTTTGTTAGGTCTAAGCAACTTAAACTTAAAGGCAGACACCTTTTTATTCAATGTGTGAATTTTCCTTTTCTAATTGAGCAAAGATATTCTGTTCAACCGGTCAATTTCGGAGCAAGGTTATTTTGCGAGTAACAAGTATTCGCGCAGGATGAATTAGGGAAGATTCGAAACAAACAGGCCCTAGAAGTATTGCTAAGTGATCGAGTGAAACAAACAAACGGAATTGCTAAAGATTCAAACCCGGAAGAATTCCAAGTTCGATTGAAGAATTTGCTTGTTTCCATGCATAATTTGCAGCAGAGCATGAAGATTCCGGAGGATGCTAAAGCAAGACAGCCGGAAGATCACAATCGAATGATGGATGCGTTTGAAGAACTCGTGGATTGTGATTCAAGCAATTTTCTATTTAAAGACAAGCAAAAGTTGATGAACGCAGCGATGGATGAGTTAGACGGCTACGGTCCGCTAGGTCCAGTAATGAGGGGAGAACAAGGATACAAGTATCCTGTTGAAATGAAAGCAGATGGTTCCTTCTGGTACGGCAACGCCAAGCTGAACATTCAGTTCTTCGATGCTGCGCATAGAGCACGGACTCTCAAACGCCTTGGAAAACCAGCTCAGGTCACAAGCGATGGTTTTGCTGAATTTCCAATTACCATATTCGACGAGGATGAGAATGAACGAATGAGCACGCATCATCAATATTTGCGCATTCCGCATACAATGCTACAGTAAGCAGAAATCATGGCGAAGTGTCAGGGAGAACGTTTGTATGGACGACTTGGAGTGTGGCACGCTAACAGCAAGAAGGATCAAACTTCTTGATGACGAGCAGCGAATTAGACTTAGTATTGAGGAGGAAGGAATGGGCGCTTTTGCAATTCGCTTTTTCGATCAGGACGGGCTTCCTACCGTGAATCTCGGGCTTGCTGCTGACGGACAAGCTAATCTCTTGTTCTTTCGGGGTGGAAAACTCCATCTGATGTTGGGTGTGATGAATGATGGCCACGTCAGGATAAATGGCTATGGTCAAAACGACAAAGGCGGCTTTCAATTAGATGTCCAGGACAAGTCCGCCAACAACACTAACTCGCACAGTATGCTCCGTTTCACCGACTCATCGGGTAGAAATTGGAATAGTGGACGAGCAACCGAACTTTGGCTTGGTTGATCAGTTTGGCAAGCCTATCAAACTTTAGACTTACGAGCTAAGATCGCTTGTTATGGTCAAGCCAACGCTTCATAGAATTGCTTCAGGTCGGAATTGTCTGGTAACCCTGCGACTTGCCCATCCCCCAATTCAACAATCATCCAATCGCCATTTTCAAGACAAGCAACATCAACAGTAAAAAATCGGCTTGGAATATCTGCCATCGTCGGGATAAGCATCTGAAAGTCTGGCAGGACGCCCGCATATTCCACTTCATCCCAGTAATTCATTATTATCATTACTTTTCCATTTAACACAAAAACGCGAAACTCTTCGGTCAATGGCATCCGGCTCTTCGGATGAGTTCCAATACTCCTGAATGCCATAAATTTGCGGAATACGAGCCCGCCTTGCAATTCGTTGCCGCGCAACTGCAGGAAGCGCTGTGCTACGCCTAGCGCTTGGTCAGTATCCGACGCATCTGGAATGTAGCAGGCCTCGGACCAATGATGCTTCTCCGATTTTACGAAATCCTTTACGATCACGGCATCAGTACCAAATGGAGAAAGGCTCTGCGCAACTTGTTCGCGGGTCAACGGTTCATCAGCTTTCATTCTCAAAATGGAAGTCTCTGGTGTCAATTTGCTGAGTTCTGGCAACCATTCAGGCAAGTAATGGCAATATTTGTATTCCTGAGGCTGGTTGATGAGACACACGCCCAGTGCAGACAATCCATTGTAGAACGCAGCATATTGATCGGGTGTCATCATCCAACCGCGATACACTGCTGGTGCTATAGAAGAGGACTTCTGAATTGTTCGCAATGACCTCTCCATGTTGCCACTGACCAACGCTTCAAAATCCATTAGCCGCACGTCCATGCCTGCCGAGCGTGCGGTATCCGCTTCTGCCTGATACATCTCGTCAGGCTGCTTCGAATTGATTGGCGATTGGCAGAATATTACTATCATTATTTTTTGTCGGTGTGCGAATTTGTTCTCTTTTGAAGTGCTCTTATACGCATTGCCGGCATTGCTACTTCACCTTTATTGTATCCCGGGTCCGCAGCCACTACCTTCCCGTTTCTAATCCAGTAGCTCAATCCAGAGCCATAACTTTCTCCAAAAATCCGGCGCATGTCCTGACGAGACACTGCGTCTGAATGAAGGACAATAAGGCGAATTTTGGGATCGGCGGCTTCTATTAGTGCTCTGGTCACTGCACGGATGGTTGTAATTGAGATCGCGTGATTGGGATGATAGAGAGTAACAACCGCGTAATCCAGATCTGTAATCTCCTTGCATTCGAGATCGTAGATCTCGATGAGCGCCGGATCTAATCCGTTGCAGTTTCTCATCACCATAGAGGCGAATACATTTTCCTGACCGTCACCGGGTACCGCAACCTCGATGCCAGAAAACTCCAGGATTCTTCTTTTGAGTAACCTCGTAAGAGGTCCATTGTGATAGCCGCGATCAGCATACAATACTACGCCGTCTTTGATCCAAAAGGACTCGCCATAACCATGAGATACTTCTCCCAAAATTTCCTACATTCCGCTGGATTGCATTGATCGTTATCCACAATGTGTGCATTAAATGCACCTACCGGAGTTTGAGAAACAGCATCGCAAAAGGCACTGAAGGAGGCGGCGCACTGACCGCTCCAAAGTGCGCGAATAAAGAGAACGCCTGTTCCGATTTCAGCCAGCTGATCTTTCAGGTCAAATGAAATGGTCCATCCACAAACTTTATGCGTTCACTCAGCTTTTTACGCGATTGCTTTTCACGGTCATTCATTTTGCGGCTTCTATATTCTCAACATCTTGTACAAATTTCAGTGCGATTTCTGAAAGTGGAGTCCATTCCTTCGGAACAGACTCGCCCCATCTTAGTGTAACTTGCCCATTAGCAAACTCGAAGTGGGTTCCATCAACTTGGACACCACATTGGACGAACAGCGGTAAAGACAGGCACTGAAGTTGCGACAAAATTGGCTGCGCAAATTTCTCGTCTAACTCGGTAAGCGTTTTCGATACCGTCGGTTCTAAATCAGACTTTGTTCGCAAACTCGATTCGAAGCGCTCTCGATCATATAACCTGTCCCATTTCGTACGAACACAGTAGAAGCGGGTTCCATTTAATGGTTCTCCGCGGTCTGAAAATGAGTATGCGGTTGCCGATGAGAATGACGGCACGATCAGAAATCGAAAAATCTGCCTAAACGTGCCGACTCCACGCCATTGGTAGCCTGCTGTTCGCAAGCAGTCTAAAGCATGTTGTTCAATCAACATCCATTTTTCTACATCATCATTGGGAATCATTCTTTGCTTGGTTTGATGCAGGAGTCAATCTGCATTCCCTTTGATTATTTTTGCCATTCTCGCAGTCAGGGCTTTCTCATCATCGTCAAGCCTCTTCCGCTGTTTTGACTTTACCTCGCTGACGACAGCGGCAAACTCATTTCGAGATTCCTCATTGTAGCTGTAACCCCGCCAAGTCAGCTCATACAACACCCCGATTGCGGCTCCTTGCCTTGCCAGCATTCCGCAAACCGGTTTGTCATTTCTTTAATTGCCTGCGCATATGCTGATTCTTTCTCCAGTATCTGCCCTTTTTCTCTAAGGTCGAGATAAAACGCAAGTGCCTCGCGCGCAAGTTCGGTTTTCGTCTTGCCATTGAGTTTGGAAAGCGCAGATAATCGCTCCTGATCTTTTGCGGATAATCCAACGTACAGGTTCTGATAAGTCTTGGGCTTTGGCATAGTTTACTCAGGCTTAAAAGTATTGCTACTACTAGCATATACCCAGTGGCTCAGAGATATCAAGCCCTTCAGCGGCAAGTGCGGTTCTAAAAACCCAAGCCTGGTCGCCTATTCGGGAATTGTGCATATTTCCCTTTATCTTGCCTTACCTTTATGGTCGGTCCTTCGTCCCTCCAGGCGGTAAGGCTCCGTGCCTTCAGCACTCCGATTCTGGTTGCGCGTCGTTGCCGACTCCGCGCCGCTGCAATCCACAAGTCCCAGAATTTCCCTTTCTCCCCGATGGAAGTATCAGATTACAAACCAGCTGGAGCTGTCAACCTCGGCGCAGCCGCCCGCAGGGCTTGGGGTTGACTGGTCCTGCGTTTGCAATATCATGAAACCGAGGGGAGAGACCCAACTATTGGCGCAATTGCTCTGTTGCGTCATAATGTTTATCGTAAGCAAGTAAAGGCGCCGGACATGGACGATGTGATTACAAGACACATCAGCAAAACCCCTGGTGTGTGTGGCGGGCGAGCATGCATTGCCGGGCACCGCATTCGGGTTATGGATATCGTGCTTTGGCATCAGATGCGTGGCTACTCGCCGGATGAAATCGTAAGCATGTTTCCAGGCATCAGTTTAGGCGATGTGCATGCAGCGTTAGCGTATTATTTCGACAACCTGCAGGAAATCAAAGGAGACTTCGCTGCCGATGAAATCGCCGTCAAAGAAATTCTAGCCAAATATCCTTCGAAGCTTTCTAGAAAGCGAAGTCCTTGTTTTGAAAATTCGCAAACTATTCAGGAGTGCTAGAGCGATGACAACATCAAGAAAACAACCAGAAAAAGAACCGCCATCGTTTGGGCGTCCCCCCAATATACCTGAGGCGCTCAAACTTATCGAACATTGGCTAGAAACTGATGAGAGCAATCCGGACACGAGCGATTGGGATCACTTGAAGAAACTGCTTGATCAGGACAGATTGTCCTCTAGAAAGCTATTCTCAGATGAGTAGGCTCGTACTCCTGGATACCGCAGTGTTAGGCTTTGCAACCAATCCAAATGCGGTGGTTAATCACCCAGTTCTCAGCTGGCTAAAAAAGTCTGATGCGTAATGGTGATCAGCCGTTTGTGCCTGAGATCACGGATTATGAATTACGACGCGAATTACTTCGGGTTAACTCTCAGAATGCACTTTCTAGACTAGATGGCATTTGCTCAGCATTGGGGTATCTTCCATTGAATACCGAAACGATGAGATTGGCTGCAAAATTTTGGGCTGACGCGCGAAATGAAGGTCGTCCTCTCGCACATGAGCAAGCTCTCGATGGTGATGTGATTTTGTTGGCTCAATCAGCACTATTGCAGGATGCAAATAAAGGTGATCAGGTCATAATCGCAACAACAAACGTGAAGCATTTTATCCGATATGCCACCGCATCAGAATGGCAAAAAATATGAAGCAAGAACTGATTTTGCTAACAACTCACATTGAGCTCGACAAGCTGATCAACAATATTGATTGGCATTGCGCTTACATCAAAGAAACTCACTTTGCTAACACTGAACGGCAGTCTCCTGTAAATGGAAACACAATCTGCGGCCCATCTACTCTGACGCGAATTCTCATTGCACTGCCTGAAGTGGATGAAGCATTGGAAATCTTTTCTTTTGCTACTGAAAAGTTTGAAGTCCTTGCAAATCACCCGCTGGAAGAAGAAAAGACCGGCACGGTCAAAAGGCGGGTTACAGAATTAGATTTCGGTGCTTTTTATTTAAGAGCAGGCTGCGTTGGTTACAGGCGAATGGATATCTCTTCGGTGCAAGCGTTTAACTATTACTCAACAGAAGAGCTATTTGATCAGGATGGAGAGCTTCTGCATCCATACTCTGTATGCGTATTCCGGTGAAAACGAATAGCGATTCCGGTCCAAATCGAATAACGATCGTTATTCGCATTGCAGCGGAATGCTTATTCGATTTGGACCGGAAAACGCAATTTGAGTATAAGGAGCGATATTTTACTAAATGCGTCAACCCTGAACGAAAAACGACTAGCACCATATATGGTGTTAGGATGGTAAACATCAAATCAATGATGGAGTCCGAGGCAGGATAATATCCTTCACGCTGGGGCGAGGGGCGCTAGGCGTGCAAAGTGAGCCGACAATTCATAATGTGTACAGCGGAACCAAGAGCATGGGGACGCTGAGCCAGCAGATACTGTAGACGAGGGTATTGCAGCTGACGGAGGATAAACCGACCTTCTGAGGTTTCGCATGTCTAAAATCAAGAAAGCATCAAGCATGCCGCTTGCTGCAAAACCTATCAGCGCCACGGCGGTCCGCTGTACACAGCCGCCCTTAACTACAAAAGAACTTTCTGTACGCTTCAATATTCCTGAAGTCACGCTTAAGTATTGGCGCAAACAAACCAAAAGAACTGGCAAGCAATTGGTCCGCCGTGTGTGTATCTCAGCGAGAAGAGTGTTCGTGTTGTTCACGCTCGAAACTGGCACCTACAGCTGAGTAGAACTCTCGCATCTCCTCCAGTTTTTGAGTCCGCAATACAAGCAAATTGAGTTTCACTACGTGTGGTCCTTGTTTTTCCTTCTTCGCATCCACCATCATCAAATCCTCGCTAGTGCCCACTTTTCAATTGAAGAAGGTATGCCACCAGTTCATGCACATCGGTATAAGGCTCATCACCAGGACGCCTGGAATTTCGTGCCATTAGAAATGCGGCCCGTTGATGTGCGATTGCAAGGTGTGGTTTTGTTATTGCGAATGTGTTCTCCATACCTTTTTCGTAATTTTGAATTTGTCGGCGTAAGCGGCGCATAATCTCGTCTCTATGAAACCACGCTTGCACATCTTCAAAATGAAGCAGCAGCCAAAATTCGAATGAAGGCACCGAGACTATTGCCTTAAACTCGACTGCTCGCTTCTCATCATTTTTCATTTTTCCGTCGGTTGCTTCAGCTTTGGCGATAGCGTTGTCGTAGTTCAAATGATCGTCGCGGTCAAAGACAACATACACCTTGTCGAAAGCGAGCGTCTTTTCAAATTCCTCGATTGCCGATTTGACCACGCTGAGCGGATCGGTGCCCAGCGCACTAGGAATAATCTTAACGTGCGCCGAAGACAGTTGTTCGACGATTCTGATTTCATTGAAGTAGTTCGGCTCGGTTTTTGCGCCCTCGCACACAATGAGCACGCGATCATACGGCTGCCTAACCGGGCCGCGTCGCTTTAGATCTCTTTGATTACGAAACTTTGGAATAGTTTGCAGCTCCTATCTTGCCCATTCTCGCAAAATTGGAACTGCGCCGTAACGTCCAGCTAAGTATCCTCGTTCAAATGCCTCATGCTTACGAGGCGCGAAATCAGTTAATGGAATTAGACTGGATGATTGATTCCTATCTTTCTCTGCGAACCAAATTTGATCTCTCCGCAGCAACTCGGGACTGAGGAGGGATGTGTCATGAGATGTGAAAATCATTTGGGCCTGGTTGTTGAGCTCCGAAGAAATTTGAAACCGTTCGATTAAATGACGGACGAGAAGTGGATGCAAACTTTTATCCAGCTCATCAACAATAAGCACACGACAGTTTTTCAGGATCTCAAATAACGGACCCGCTAAAGCAAACAGCCTTTGCGTGCCATGAGATTCCTCCGACAGATCAAATGTCGCAGAACCTTCCTCTGTGGAATGCGAGAAAACAGGCAGCATAAGATCTTCTCTGGAGTTGCTGAGTTGCCCGGTCGCAGCATCAAATTGAAAAGACTGAACCGGAACAGATTTCAGTTCAATGTTGTCGATAGCAATGTCTGCTACCGAAAGAAAACGGCGGACATTGTCAGCACCTTGTTGTTTTATATGCTCTACCGTGCTTCCAATATTGCCAAAGACCGGCCCATCTGGATTATTGAATACAACTAAATTCTCGGTGATCCAGTCGAACACCGGCTTCAATTGCTCGCTGTTCAACTGTATAGCTGTAGAGAGGAACAAAGAATTCGGCCTGGTGGCATCGCGCCAAAGTGTTTTCGCGCCCAGAAAATGCGATCCAAACTTATATTCATAGTCGTCTTTCTTTGGGTTGTAATCCCGGCTGTACCAGCTCTGAGCCTTGCTTGTTTTGTATGCGATTAGCCACTCGCTCACAATTCGCTTTGATGTGAACTTGAAACCAAATTGATATCGGACTTCCTCACAAAAGAAAGTTATTTCAAACTCAGTCGGTTCCTCAACTTTTGCTGCACTTAGCCGGAATGGTTGCGCCGGAAGAGCCATGTTAGGCTCAACAATGGCGGACTTAGCGACAATGCTCTGCATTGCCTGAATTGCCTTGATGAGATTAGACTTGCCGCTCGCATTTGCGCCATATGTGCAGGAGACTTTTAAGATTCTGGGGACTGATGAATTCCCGGTCTCAACCGTATTAGTGGAAAGGTGCTCCTTATCCGAGGAGGCCACCATAGAGAAAACGGTTTCGTCCTTGAACGAACGGAAATTCTTAAATCGAAAATCCACTAACATGAGAAGACCCCTTAATATTAAGGCTATTTTTGCACAAAATGCGCAAAAATGTCAATTATTTTTGCCGCAATTGCAAAAATGGCTTAACCGAAGGTTTCAGCCACATTGTCCAACTACACTTGAGGTTGGCTTTGCGCACGTGCTGGACGGCTGTCGGGCAGACGGCGACCGACTGAGGCAATGTGACGAAGAGTCGCTTACCGTCTGTCGCTCCTAGCCTAGCACATGCGCAAAGCTGATTATCTCGCTTTGGCTCGCTATGCCTGCCGGCGGCCAGCAGCCGGGCTCCAGCTCACTCTTTCGGCAATGGGTCCGGAATGTTTATCTGATGGTCCGGGACTTTCAAATAACTTTCAACCCTTTCCTGTAGATTTGCTACCTAGTTGAAGCGCTGGGGTGCTCAGGCAGTGATTGACGATTTTAGAGTTTCAGAGTTTAAGCCGCAAGCAGGCGAGAGGGATAATCTTGCTTCTGAGCGTATGGAAAGATCTTTGCCAGTATGCAAGCCTGAAAGCGCCATTCAATCGGAGAAAGCCCTATCAAAACAATTTGAAAGTGAGGGAGTGTTGGATTTCGGACAGAATGATCCGCTTTTGATCGCCAAGGTGGATGCCACGCTGGAACGCAGCAGCGGCACACTAACACTCACGGAGCTGGATGGAAACGCCAACCACAAGAAAGGTGAGAAGCTCAGCGTTCATGTGTGGTCGGGCAATAGTGAGTATGGAATAGGATACCAAGGCGGACAAGGTGCTAACGGAAAGTTCGATAACCTCATGGACAAGGGACCTATTCCAAAGGGCGATTTCCTGATTGGCAACGGTTACAACGAACCCAAAGTGCAAGCGGAACATCCTCATGGTGATGCATGGTGGTACAAACTATACGGCAAGGATGGTAAAGGCGGATATTCTCATGAGAAGCTCTGGAACGGGCGTGGTTATTTCGACATCCATACAGGACTTGAAAGCAATGGCTGTGTGACTGTCCCTTCAGAAGCCCCTAAAATCAGCCCCCTGTACCCGCAGAGCACAAAATTTGATCAAGTGAAAGATATGCTGGATTCTACAAAGCCTTATGAATACAAGCCTGGAGATGAATATAAAGGTTGGCTTCACGTCAAGTAACGCTAAGGCTTGTTCGTACCTTTAAGCTTAGACTCTGCTTCAGCAAGTGTTTCGGTTAAAGAGGAGGCACCGGCTAATACTGGTTTGAGCTCCTCAAGTGCCTTGGCAGAATCTGCAGTGCGAAGTTCACCCAGACGCAAAATGCTAATGTGCATTAGGGATTCCAGGTAGGCAGAATATGATTGATGTTTCGAATCAGAAGGAGTTTCGTGCACTTTGGTCTTGCACATCTTCACAAGCTCGACCAACTGAGCGGGCTTGAGTGCCGATGTTATGGATTTGATTTGTTGCACGTTTTGATGGCTCTGTTGCTTTGCGCCTTCGTCTTTTGAGCTGGCAAATGTCTTTTGCTGTTTTGCAAAATTCTCGGCTTGAGCGAATGCATTAGCGACCGCTTTGTCATGGCAGAATACGGGCAGCACCGTACTCAGTAATAATAAAGCGAAAAGAATGAAACTCTTGTGATTCATTTTAGTGCGCCTCCGTCCTACCAAGATAACAGAAATGGCAAAATCCGGAGAAAAAAATGGACAACTATTTTGTTTTCTTGATTTTTCTCACGTTGTTTTTCTTCGGAAGCAATTTCGCAGGATCAGCTAATGCAGCCTGAGCATTCTCCAGAGCCTCGCGAACGGGGTCGTGAGTCAATCGAGCGTAAATTGCAGTGGATTGCGGCGACCGGTGACCAAGCGCTTTTCCAATAATTGTCGGGCTGACATTCTGCATCGCCATGTAACTACCCGCGGTGCGCCGCAAATCGTGAATTCGTAGATCTTTTATACCAGCATTTTCAATGATGCGCATAAACGCTTTTCGAGGAGCCACTATGTGCCCCTTGTCGCCCGTCTTCCAGCCTTTGCGATCAGTGGGGAATACCCACTGCGGATGAGCATCTGGATCTTTTTTTCTTCTACGCAGAATTTGCATCGCGCTCATTGTTAGAGGAATAGTTTGAGAGTCATTATTCTTTGTGATCGGTATGCGCCATTGCTGCAGCTCCAGGCTCACCTGCGACCATTCCATTGCAAGCACGTTAGAACAGCGGGCGCCAGTGAACAGGCACATCCAGAAGAAATCTCTCAAGGTTTCGTTCTCTTCGTTATTCAGCGCAACCGCAAAGCGTTCAAATTCATCTCCCGGCTGGATGAATCTTTCTCTTGCCTGCGTTTTGAACGTCTTTATGCCGGTGCATGGATTTTCGCCTTGTATTATCCCCTTGCTGATTGCCCAGGTGAAAACTGCGCGGAAGGTATTGAAATTTCTGTTGGCTGTATGCTTACCGTTTGTCACCGCAAGATTATTCAACCAGCTCTGTATTTGATCTCGTTTGATGCTATCGAGTTTTCTTTTTCCCCACTGCTCAAAATATCTTTCATGATTCTTAACTGTTTCTTGCCAAGTCACGGTATGCAGCTTGGCATACTCCTCAACATAGCGGTCAAAGAGGGTGTTATAGGTCAGGGTCTCGGCCTGGCTCTTAATCGATGGATCCTTGCCCTTTCAGACAATGTGGTTATACTCGGTAGCTTTGTTGCGGGCCTGTTCGAGCTTCACGTCTTCGAATTTGCCGATGGTTATTTCGCATACCCTGCTCGGGCTCTCGTTGTGCTTGGGCAAGCGGCGGTAATAGACATAAGTCTTCGAGCCGCTGGGCGTAATGCGCAGGGAGAGTCCGTGCACGTTCGTGTCACTGACGAGAATTTGCTTGCGGCCGGTTGCCGGACATTCCAGCTTCTCAAGCGCATCTACCCGAAAATTGAATTTGGTCTCTGCCATCGACACGCTCCTCCTTAGGAGAGAATTTTCTGCCCTTACTTTAAAATTGCCCCTACAACGCCCCTACAATGCCCTTACTTTTTTGGTGAAAATAGGGAACATGTCAGACACCCAATAATACCACAAAGCGAAGCTAGGCAATGCTTTCAGGAATTTAGAGAAAAGTCCAGAAAAGCCCGAAAACACGTTCTCACGCTCCGTCCTAAGGAGGGTGTCGGGAGTTCGAATCTCTCCGAGGGTGAGTTTTTCCGGAATCGGTATATAGGGGCCCCTACATGGGACCTGCATAGAAATCTTGGTTCTTCATCAGTAGAAGTTCCTCCGCTATAATTGTCCGTGAGGTGCAAGACATGGCCCAGCGGAAAACCGAAGACTTTTCATTTGATCAGGTTGTGAAACTTGTGGATGCTCTGGTGCCCGAAGAGCGTGCCAAGCTCTACAGACATCTTCAATTTCGATTTTGGGATGAAGAATTTGCGCAGGTGCGGAATAAGCTGAATGAAGAACGAGCAGCCGCGGGGCTGCCGGCTGCAACGGACGAAGATGTTCTTGATGCTGTTGATTCAATGCGGACACCAGACGACTGGAATGAGCTTCGGCGTGAGATCCAAAAGGGCATAGATGAATTAGACCGTGGCGAAGGCATTCCCGGAGAAGTGGCGTTTGCCCAACTAAGAGAGAGAAACAAAACCTTTCGCAAAGCGAGAAAATGAATTGGCGCGGCTGTGACTGAAGGCAAACAAACAAAAACCCAGGAGCCAATGTGGCCGTCCGTAATTGCCCTCGCAGCTGCAGCAGCATTGTACATAATCATGCCTGATCAGCTGGCAATCGGCCCTCCATGGCTTCTGCTAGCAATTGTATTCGGATTTATGCTGCCTGGTGAAATAAGTCATGCTCTCGGCAAGCATTTGATTTGCAAACTGACAGGATATGCCGTTCTGAGCATTATCACGCTTTCGATGATCGTCTCAGTTGTCTTGCATGTCGCAGCGATCTCACAACATTCCCTGCCGCCCGCTCGACTACTGCTTTCTGCAATTGTTCTCTGGATTACGAACATTCTGGTCTTCGCCTGCTGGTATTGGCGCCTGGATGCTGGAGGTCCGCACAAAAGGAGCTCCCGCGCTGGAAAACATCAAGGAGCATTCCTCTTCCCGCAAATGACGCTCGCCTCTAGCAGACATCAACAACACGATGAATATGAAAATTGGGCTCCGCAATTCATAGATTATCTGTTCCTCTCCTTCAATACAAGCACGGCTCTTTCTCCCACCGATGTACCGACTTTGTCGCGCTGGGCTAAGTTATTGATGATGGTTCAAGCGTCTATTTCTCTAACCGTTATAGTCCTTCTTGCAGCCCGAGCCGTAAACATCCTGTAGCAACCCGCGCTGATTCATCCAAAGTATTAGCAAGCGTGTTGGCCGAATGCTTAGCATGCAGTAGAATCACTCCAATGACGAAAATTAATTTCCAATCCGCCGAGTTTCTAACTAGTGCGCCCAGCCTCATTCAATGCCCGCCCGATCGGGGCGCTGAAGTCGCTTTCGCTGGACGTTCCAATGCAGGCAAATCCAGCGCGATCAATACGCTTGCTCGAAACCATAAACTTGTGCGCACCAGTAAAACCCCCGGATGCACTCAACTGATGAACTTCTTCCGGCTGCATAAGTCAGCCGATATGCGCCTTGTTGATTTGCCCGGGTACGGTTATGCCAAAGTCTCCAAAGATCAACAGCAGAAATGGCAGGAGCATCTTTCGCAGTATCTCAACGAAAGGCAATCGCTGAAGGGGATTGTTCTCGTTACGGATATTCGGCATCCTCTGCAAGAATTCGATGAGATGATGATCAACTGGGCTGTGCATTCTCAGATGCCTCTGCACGCGCTGCTGAACAAGAGCGATAAGCTATCGCGCGGTGCAGCGCAAAATACGCTTCTGGAATATCGTAAAGAGCTAAAAAACGCCGGCGTTGAGGACTTAGTAACTCTTCAGATTTTTTCTGCCGTTACTGGCGAAGGACTTGATCAACTTGCCCAGCATCTGGGATTGTGGTTGCAGGGCGAATGAGCCCGTTGGAGAGAGTGGCTAATTATTTGATTTTTGAAGCAAGTAAAATTCATAGCCATACTCATGATTGAAATTCCGGAAGATGTCCATCTCTTCGAGCGAATACTCGATTGCGTCCCGCAGCGATTTATCGTGTTCGGCATCCTTTTGCAATCGTTCGATATTTCGCATCCACGGATCATAAAACTCCGTCCACCAGCACGATAATGGCAAGGTGAAATGGTCGATGCACAGGTAACCAAGCTTCTCGGCTGAATTCAAATTTTCTGCTACTGAACGCATTTCCGGATAGTGTTTCTTCCAGAATGTGGCAGGTCTGGCCGAAGGTGCTGCCGTAAGCCAGCTCAACTCTGTGCATGCCACGATGCCTTTTTTTACCAACAGGGGGCGCAATGTTGCAAGCCCTCGATCAAATCCGACACAATAGATAGCCCCTTCCGACCAAACAAGATGAATCGAGTCTGGAGGAGCATCAACGTCGAGCATGTCAGCGCACTTGAATTCAACCAGGTGCGCAACTCCGGCTTTCTCCGCGTTGCTGCACAATTCTTTTTCAAATTCTTGACGCAGATCAATGGCAACAACTTTTTGATTTAAAAGGCGTGCAAGCACCACCGTTGCAAGTCCGGGTCCGCATCCCAGGTCATAAATTCTTGCGCCCGCTGGAACCGGTGGCAAACGCCGCAAAGCCTCTGCCGTGCACTCCTCGCTTCCCGGACCTTGCCGCGGCAATCCTGCCATGAGCCGCGGTATGTATTCGAAAGATTCGTCCAATTCTGAGTCCATGAATGTCCATTAAAAAACACTAGCTGCACACTCTAACATTTATTCTCGATATTGCACATGGTGCATATTGAGTTGTTTATCGTCCCACTCAGGCTGGAATACTTCCATCAACCTGGAAGGTAGATTTAGACAGGATGTATTCAGTTGCATTCAGCATCGATTCTGCTTGCGCATGTGCCTAAGTTGAAATTAGATTGAGCTGTAGCAAATACGCACCGAATACAGTGGCATAATGACATTAGCAACGCTTGATCAAATTTTCGATTTACTCTCAGATGGGTTGGTGTAGGTAATGAGATCGAAAAAAAAATCTCGTTCCAAATGACACCGCAGAGAGTATCAGTTGTGTTCGCAAACAAGAAATCCGCGAGGTCCAGCGAAAAAGCTTCGACAGCCTGTCAGCCGCGGCGAAACTTGCTCAAGCGCAAACACAAGGTCCGCTAATAGTTTCTAGCGATAATCACATGCAGCGAAGTCAACTCGGGCAGAATTCCCCACCTGACAAGTCTTACTTAGAATTAATGCCCTAACCGGCATACCATTGTCACCACCAAGCGACGGTGAATATATACTACTGTAGGCGCGTGTCCGCTTTTGGTTCTCGTGGGGGCAATTCAGTAATGAAGGTAACTCGGAAACTGGCCTCCCTAGGCTTAGCAGTTTTTTGTTGTAATCAGCTATCTCTAGCAGAGACAGTCCCAATTTCTCAACCATCAGCCACTAAGTCCATTGATCTTAATTTAGCCAGTACCGCTCCAAGTCGAGCAGCTGCAAATACCACTCCGGTAAACATCATTGTTGGCGGACACAGCCAAACCATTTCGCCAGGACAGCTTATCACTCCCGCTGAGAGTGTGGCTGTTTACCAAGTGCTTCATTCTGGCAGTCAGAGTCTCGTTATAAATTCAAACGGTGTGGCGCAAGGCGGCTCTCTAAACCTATCGGGAAATTGGACTCAACATATAGCCAGCCTTACAATTCCTCATGGTGTGACTGCATTTGATCGTTCGCCTGTTTTGAATCTTTCAGGCAACCTTACAAACTCAGGAAACTTACTGTCAGTTACAGGTGGCGCTAATGGAATTTCCTCAATCTCTGCGCTCAATGTTCTCAATCAGCAGGGTGGAGTTATAAGTGCGCAAGTGCCTGGTGGATTCAATCTATCGGCGGTCCACAACATCGTTAATGCTGGCACCATTACTAGTACCAACAATCTTAACCTCACGGCCGGCAATTCAATCATAAATGCCTTGCCTCAAGGTATTACTGGCGCCGCTCCGACAATCCAAGCGGCAAACAATATCAATCTCTTTTCTGGTACTGGAAGCTTCGTTAACAGCGGACTAATCAGCGCGACCAGCGGCAATATTAATGTAATCGCCCCTACCACAGCTAATATTTCGATGCAGAATCTTGCCGGCACCATCCAGGCATTGAATGGAGCCATTAATATCCGCGATGCATCTTATTCCGGAGCTAACAACATCGACCTCAACGGGGGCAATTACATATCCAAGGCTCTCAATCTGTACTCTGGAACTGGCACTATCACGGGCATAGTAGACCAACTCACCGGCAACGTAAGTAGCCACGCCGGCGTTGAACACCTGCTAGCAAATACGACGACACTACGACTGGTTTCAAACTGCATTACTGGAGATCCGACCTTTGTTAACATCGGTGGAGATATTCTAATAAGCGGTTCAAACTCCTTTGCTCAAGATGTGGCAATTCTCGCAACTGGAAATATCACAGCGGATGCGACAGGAGCAATAGTTGACCACGGGCATAACGTTATCCTTGTTGCCGGCGCAGGAATTTCCCTAAGTGCTGGATCAACCGGAGGGGCAAACGTGCCGAGCAGCACCGTATCTGGTGCCACCGGAACTTCATTATTCACTTCTGGAAGTGTAACAGTCAATTTCTCGACGTCTGCATCAGGACTCACCCCGGGCGGCACCGGTGGCAATATCGACCTGCGCAATAGTAATGTAGCAGAATCAATAGTTGGTGGGCAGCTGACAGGCGGCGTAATTGACACCAGTGCAACTGTCGCGAATGGCAGCGGCGGAAGCGTGACACTGGCTGCCTTTGCCAACGGAAGCAGCTCTGGTCAGGTTTCGCTGAATACAAGCAGCGCTAGTATGGGTGCCATCCACACCTTCGGCAAGGGGACTGGTGCGGGTGGCAATGTCATTGTCTACGCAGGCGCTAGTCCGGCATCAGCAGCGAATACAATCCAAGTAGGGAATATCACCACCGGTGGTGCTGGACCTGGTGGTAACGGTAGCACAAAGGGTTTTGCAACAATTGTTACCGCCCAACCAAACGCCAACAGCGGCACAACCGTCAAGTTCAACACCAGCGGTGCCATTAGCAGTGGACAAATAGTGAATTCAAGCACTCTTTCGTCTAACGCTGGTGTCCTAACTGGCACCGTGAACACTTCCGGGGCTGGTGCAGATGGCGACAATTCCGGCAACGTTGTCGGTAACTCCGGTGGTAGTGCCGGAAATATTACGATCCAAGCCGCTGGTTCCATCTCGACGACTGCATCGAGTTCTATTCTGGCTTTTGGTGGTGGCGGCGGCGGTGCCACTGGTTTAACCCCTAGTGCACAAGGCGGGGCTGGCGGCAAGGGGGGAGCGATTTCGTTGACGAGCACCTCAGGCTCAATTTCCGTTGCAGGAGACATCAATGCATCCGGTGGTGGTGGTGGTGGAAGCGGTGACGGATCTTCCCCGCCGACTGCTATTGCAGGAGGACTCGGGGGTGCGGGCGGGTCTGTGAGCACTATATCTTTGGGTAGTCTCACTGTATCTGGTTTGGTACTTGCTGCGGGAGGCGGCAATGGTGGTTCGACCGCCGGAAGTGGTCAGGGTGCCGGCGGCGGTGGTGGTAGCTTCGGTGGTGGCGGTGGCGGCGGTGGTGGATTCATCGTGGTCACCAGTGCGGCTGGAGGTGGTGGGTACTCCGGAGGTGGAGGTGGGGGAGCTGGTGGCGGCAGCGCCGGCGGAGGTGGTGGATATCTGGGCAGTGGCGGCGGAGGCGGGGGAGGCTCTGGCGCCTTCGGCGGTGGCGGCGGAGGCGGGGGCAACGGCACTGTCGGAGTTCCTTCTGGGTTCGGTATCGGTGGTACCGGAGCGGGAGGCGGCGGCAGAGGCGCTGACGGCGTTACTGGTGCTGGTGATGGCGGTAATGGTGGAGTAGGTACTGGAGCTGGAGCTAGCGGCGGAGGCACTCCAGCAGGAGGAAGCGGGGGGAGTTCAGGAACAGGTCAAACAGGGTTTGGAGCGGGTGGACTGGGAACTGTAGTGACTAGCGGAGGAGCTAGCGGTAGCAACGCTGGTGCCGGAGGGGCTGGCGGACAAATCTCACTGACTGCTCAAACGGTTGCAGTAAACGGAGCCATTACGGGAGGCTCCACTGGCGGATTCAATGGACAGTCCATAAATGCTCAGGGAACTGGGGGCAGCATTCAGGTTAATTTAACCGGGGGAGGAAAGGGTACTGTAAGTAGCCAATACTTCACAAACGCAAATTATGCTTCCGCTTCCTTCAAGCAGGCAGTAGCGATAACAGCGGGCGCCGGATTTACAACTGCAGGAGGGATTGCTGCGGGTCCTCCGACAGCGAATTCCATTACAATAAATAGCGTGGCTCATTCAAGTCCGCTAAATGGCCCCCAAGCATTTGGCGGCGGAGCCGCCACCATCACAATCACCGAAAGCGGTAATCCTATTGTGGTGAGCCATGGCAATTTTGTCACTCCAGCTGAATATATTGCACTAGTTCAAGTATCAACAACTGGCACCCAGCCGCTGACACTCAACGGAACCGGTGTTGGGACCGGCGTCGCGGCACCGGGCGGCTCTTTTACAGTGGCAAGCGCTAACGTCCCCGGTATCTTCTTGGGACTCAACCTGCCAGCTGGCGTAACAGAAAATATCACAGCGCCGGCGGTATCGTTTGCTGGGGCAAGCAACATAAATGGAAATATAACGAATACTGGTACTCTGTCTTTCTTTGCTGGAAATGTCACGTTGTCCAGTTCAGCTCCTACCACCATCAGCGGTGGCACGCTTGTATTCTATAATGCTGTTTCACTTGGTGCAAGCACCAATCTATCCACTGCAACAGGAAGCATTTCCTTTAGCAGTACTGTAGATAGCGCTAACAGTACTGCTCAAAATCTCACCATAAACTCAAAAGGACCCTTGGGCTTTTCAGCCGCTGTCGGCTCATCGAACGCTTTAGGCGCAATTGCGTTAACAGGAGCCGGTGCAACAACGTTTAGCAGCACCGTGAATGCTGCATCGCTTTCGGTCACCGGACCGAGCAGCATAATCGGCAACATTACTACTTCTGGTACACAAACCTATTCAGGCGCGGTAGTTCTTGGAGCAAATACAACTCTTACTACAACGAACAGCGCTGTAAGTTTCGGATCTACCGTGGATGGTGCTCAAAACCTTACTATCAATGCAGGTAGCGGTGCTATCGGATTCACTGGCAATGTTGGTGCTGGTACCGGGCTTGGTGCACTCAGCCTTAACGGCACCGGAACCACTACTTTCAGCGGTTCTGTTAGTGCAGCTTCGCTTTCAACTTCAACCGGTACGACTAATGTTAATGGCAACATAAAAACTGGTGGTGCTCAGACCTATAATGGTGCAACAAATGTGGCAGGCACTATTACTCTTTACGCAGGCGGAAATATTACTGGCGCGGGTAACATAGCTGACCCGAGTGGAGACCTTATTCTCGTATCAGCAGGCGGTGGTAATATCGGAGCAGATGCAGCAGCGACAATTCCATTAGCGGTCAGTAGCGGCGGCACTACTGGTGTAAGCCTTATGGTTACTAATAACGGTGGCGTCACTAACATAAGCGATCCCAATGTCGAGGTGGTGACGCTCAAGAGAAGCTTGGTACCAAACACTCTGACTCTTACGTCTGCGGCGTCTATTGTCGTCAACGATAAAGTCTCTGGCCTAAATGGTATTAACTTCAACGCAAGCGCCACCGGAAAAACGGTACAGACTTATCCAACAAACTTAGACTTATCTATCACCAACCCGACCCTATTTATTCCGTCAACAGGAGCAAGCCCGCTAACGATAACTGCTGGAGGTCTTGTACAAACGAATGGAACAATCAATCTGAATGGCTCTTCGCTAGGAAAGATTATTGGTCCAGGATCATACGGTTCGCCGACATACTCCGTCACTATCACCGGTGGTCCTCTTGGCTCCCTGACAATAACTCCGACGACAGCAGTCACACCGGCAGAGTGGATCGCGGCCGTGCAGGTGCAATATGCCGGCGGGCAATCCTTAACGATCGGCAGTAATAACGCAGCAAGCGGCGGAAATTTCGCAGTTGCTGCTGCCAATATCCCTGGCGGAGGATTCACCAATCTGGGTTTACCTGCAAGCGTTGCCGCGAAGTTCACAACATCACTCACATTCTTTGGGACTGGCATAATCAATGGAACAATTGCGAATTCCGGTGTACTGGTGTTTTTGGGTGCCGTCACACTGGCTAATTCCGCTCCTGGCAATACAATAAGCGGCGGCATAGTTCAACTTTTTGGCCCGGTATCTGTTTCTACCAACACGGCTTTATTAGGAAGTGCCCTTGTTTTTGGTAACACCGTTAATAGTACTACTGCCGCTGCTCAAGACCTGATAATAAGTGCAGGTTCCACAGCGGCTGTTTTTGGCTTCCCGGTTGGAGCTGTGCATGCGCTGGGAAATCTGAGCAGTGCTGCATCATCTCTTACCGGTTTCAACACCACAGTTCAAGCAGCTTCGATTTTGGTTACCGGACCAACCAATCTGAATGGTGGCAACAATACTACTTCTGGAACACAGACCTATTCAGGCACCGTATCTGTCGTAGCAAACACTACTCTTACTACAACGAACAGCGCGGTAAGCTTCGGATCTACGGTGGATGGTCCTAAGAATCTCACTATCAATGCAGGTAATGGTGCTATCGGATTCACTGGCAACGTCGGCGCCACTATAGCATTAGGTGCAATCAGCCTCATAGGCAACGGTACAAGCACATTTGGCGGATCAGTAAATGCTGCTTCCCTTTCTACAACCACCGGTGCCAACAGCATCAATGGCAATATCACCACAAGCGGCATACAGTCCTACAACGGCGCAGCCACACTCAACGCTAATACAACACTTGCAACAACAAATAGCTCTGTCACTTTCAACAGCTCACTTGACGGTGGCAAGAATCTAACTGTCAATTCTAATGGCGGCGCCATTGGTTTCGTGGGCAATGTCGGCGCCACTACGGCGCTGGGTGCAATCAGCCTCACAGGCGCTGGCACAAGCACTTTTGGTGGATCAGTCAATGCTGCTTCGCTTTCTACAACGACAGGCGCAAACAGCTTGAATGGCAACGTCACCACAACCGGCACGCAATCATATAACGGAGCCGTAACATTAAACGCCGACACAACACTTGCCACGACAAACAGCGCCGTGACTTTCGCGAGCACGCTTGATGGCAGCAAGAATCTCACCGTCAATTCTACTGGGGGCGCCATCGGTTTCACCGGCAATGTCGGCGCCACAACGGCACTCGGTGCCATCAGCCTCACCGGCAGTGGCACAACTAGCTTTGGCGGAACCGTAAACGCTGCATCGCTCTCCACATCGACGGGCGCCAATAGCCTCAATAGCAATATCACCACAACCGGCACGCAATTCTATAATGGCGCAGTAACACTAAACGGCAACTCAACACTTGCTACAACAAACAGCGCCGTCACGTTCGCGAGCATGCTTGATGGTGCCAAGAATCTCACCGTCAATTCAACTGGAGGAGCCATAGGTTTCAATGGCAATGTAGGCTCCACTACTGCGCTTGGCGCGATCAACCTCACCGGCAGCGGCACAACTACATTTGGTGGAACCGTAAATGCTGCTTCGCTTTCTACATCGACAGGCGCTAACAGCCTCAATGGCAACATCACTACCAGCGGTATTCAAACATATAATGGCGCCATCTCATTGAATGCCGATACTACGCTGGCGACGACAAACAGTGCGGTGACATTCTCCAGCACCGTAGACAGTGCAACAGGCAAGAACTTAACTGTAAATTCCGCCGGCGGCGTGATTGCATTTAACGGAAACATCGGAGCTACTAAGGCACTTGGATCAATAGTCTTAACAGGAAACGGGGCAACAACCTATAGCGGGAGTGTCACTGCTAAGTCCTTGTCTACAACAACCGGCGCTAATTCCATTAATGGAGGAGCAATCAGCACAAGCGGATCGCAAACCTACAATGGTACTATTGGATTGGGTGCCAATACGACGTTGAGCTCTAACGGCACCATTACGTTAAACGGTTCACTAACAGACAATACGGCAAACCGACTCTTGCAGTTTGCATCGAGCACTAATACTATTTCAGTTGCAAACAATAATGCAGTTGCATTGAATGGTGCAAACAGCATAATCGGATTCAATGCTGGCGCTTCAGGCAGCATCGCGCTTACTGGCGGTGGCAGTTTGAAAGCCAGCCAGGCAAATTTTGGCAATCTTAATTCCGGGACCTTGAATATCAACCCACCGTTTGTAGTTGTAAATCCATTTACTGGCAATTTCTCAGCAGGCAATATTTCAATAAAACAGGGCGCCATAACTGCAGGATTGATACAAGTTTCTGTAGTTCCACCCACGCCACCATCCACGCAAACTCAGTCGACTACTTTACCTATTCAAACCAGCTCAACAATTGCCTTCAACAATATAAGCAACCCAATTACCGATCCGACTGTGGTGCCCACTGATCTCACCCGTTCAAGAGGCATGAACAGAGCCTCTACAGAGCTACAACAAAGTTCTACTTCCCAACCGTTGCTGGGCAGCGTGGCATTGAATGATTCGCGCGCTATTGCAATTTTTGCTGGCGAAGCATTTGATAATTCGACCCTCGCTATGATTTCCAGTCAGGGCGTCGTAATCTCTTCATCTGCAACTAACATGAAGAGTAGCAGTTTGAATCAAGGCGCAATTTTGCTCGCTCCAAAATCAGATGTAACGGTTTCGACCAGTCAAGGAAATGTTCGTGTCGCGGGCGGTGCCATCGCCCTGGTCTTTGCACATGGCGACACAGTTTCCATTCTCGATTTTAGCGATCAAAAATTCGGAGACATAACTTTTTCAACAAATGGTAAAGCTTATTCTCTGGCACCTGGACAGCAACTTCTCTTATCTTCAAATAGCTCGGCATCTCTTGCGGACAATATCGCACCGATCTCTAATCGCAGGGTCAACAAATTCAAGCTAGGGGATAAGTATGCATACTGGTCAGAGTTCTCAATTACATCAGCTCTAGGTGTGGCGAACTTGTATCGGCGACTTGCAAAAACTGATTCGCTCAGCCCGGTTCTTAAACAAAGTCTCGTAAGCGCAGCGTCTGTTCAACTAAGTACGCAAGCACATGGACCGTATCAGCCTGGCAAGTAATTCTAGAGACGTTATGATTAAGTTTATCCCTTTTTAAATTTGCCTGGCGATCTCTCGATAACAAATTCTGCAAGCAACTCAACTGAACTTTGCCCTAGTGGGTTATCCGGAAATGATAATACCGGGTGACCATCAA
>JBIKOL010000143.1:0-22976 GCA_044358055.1 Obscuribacteraceae bacterium (SeqCode) | reverse complement strand
CGTTTCCGCATCGCCCCTCGGCTTTAACGCAATGAACTTGTTTCATCGCTCACCGTTTATGCATACAAGAATAGCAGCTGAATACGATGAAGTGAACTACCCCAAAAGATCTATGAGATAGCCAAAATATTTGCAGCTGAATGACCCAGCGCCTCAGATCAAATTCCCAGTTCCTTTGTCAGTAACCTGAACCATGCTCATTGCAATGCAAAAGCAGATCTATTTCATTCAAATATGCATGACATATACACACTCTTTCGGTGTATATTCTGATTTGACGTGTGCAAAACCCAAGGAAAGAACTAAGACGCAAGCCACGAATTTATTCCATTCACTCACAGAACCTAATTGCAATAAAAACAAAAAATGATCGTTCGCCCCCACCTATTGAATTCTTGCATTTTTTCCATAGCCATTTGGCTCTTTGGACTTTTGACACAATCCCCAGGTTTAATCACTTCTTGCTATGCCTCTGCCGAGCCAAAGCCCATTTTAGGATTGATTGAATATTCTGGCTCAGAACCACACGGCACACCGATCACTTTCGCTCTCTACTCAAATAGAACTGTCATTTATCGAGATCGAAGAAATGCCCATTTAGGCTTTATCACAGGCACCGTTGATGAAGAAAGCTGGCATACATTCGAGAAAATAATAGCTGACTTGCCTCAGCTCAAAACAAATTTTGCATTTAGCGAAAAAGATGGTCAAGCGAACAGCATGATTCTCTTTAACGATGGCAAGCGAATGCGCGAGCTTTCAATGTATGGCCCTGTGATGGCAAAGAAAATCGGAACTGGAATCGCTGCTTTATATTCCTGTGGGCAGCCTGCCATTCGCTGCTCCAGCCCATTGTACGGCTGTGGTGAAGTCCCCCAAAGCGCAATTGGTGCATGGTATGAAACACATCACTTTGTGCCTGAGGATGCGCATCCCTGGTTGCCGGAGCACTTCTACGTGACCTTCCGTGAAGGTGCCGGTAGCAAAACTGTCACCTGGCCGTCGACCTGGCCTCAACTAAGCGCGGCAAAGAAGGAGGACTCTTGCTCTTATTCCATGGAAATGCCGGGGAAATACTTGAATCGGTTTGAGGACTTATTCGCTAAAGATTTCGTCGCTGTTCGTATCTCCGGAAAACTTTTGGTGCTAAATTATTCGATTTCTTTACCGGCCCAGCATGATCTACTCTCCGCAGCACCAATGGGAGTAAAGGAAGATTCAATGCAAAAACCGCCGCCATTACCTCGGGATTTCTTGCTCAAGACAAGCTTGACTGAGATCAAGAAGATCGCGAAAGAACGCGGCTACGACATACACAGAATAGTTTCTGAGCTTCCTGTGAAGAGCGGATTCGGTTTTGTTAGCACGGCAGATGTAATCGAGGAGCTGTGCCAATCAAAGAACTCTGAAGAAATCGACACTGGACTGGAACTCGCAATCGAAGCCAGGCGAAATGCATTGCGCATCGCCTCGATAATTGCTTCGACACACCAGCCTGCGATGACGCAAGACCTTATCATTCGGCACATCGCAGACGGCAAATTCCTACAAATAATCACACCATTAATTCAGGAATCTGTCGCAAGGGGCGCTGATTACGAAAAAATCGAAGCTGTACGCAGGTACTGGGAACAGCTGAAAAAACAGAAACAGCCAATTGCCTGGCTGCCTCTTCATAAAGTTGACATCGAAAACTCAATTGGTTTTCCTAGCTACAATATCGGCGGGAGTATGGCAAATTTGCCGACCACCTCTGTTCAGCGAACAGTGGAAAAACAATCAATACCAAAAGCAAATCAGACAAAGTCCTTTACGGCAGAACCTCGACCGATTAATTCGGAACTTGCAGCTCGCTGCGTGCGTTGGTGGATAAAGAACTCAAATGGCAAATTCGAAGCAAAATTGTTTGAATCTTCCTCTGACATTTCTGCAGCTGCAATTTCCAACAAGCAGTTATTAAAGTTAGATTCGGAATGCTTATCTGCTGTGACTGCTAATCAAGTACAGGTTTTGTCGGTCTCAACAGATAGAGTTTGTGAAATACTCTTCGGCGCTGCTTCTAATGGCGGTGCGTATCCACCGGGAGAGGAAGCCGCCTACGGAAGACTTGCTGCATGGCAGTCATTAGCAACAATGGCTGGCGCCGGTGAAGGCGCAAATTTCGACCAGGTGTACCAGACCGTAAAACAATGCAACTGGTATTCATTTTCCTCAACATCCAAATGGTTTCATAACATCGCCTGGGATTTCGGTATTGTATGCCTTCGCCCAGACAAACGGCACATAGCAATCCTAGCAGCTAGCGATGAGGACTAAAGCTCTTCGGATCCGCCTCATGAACCTTCTCGTAGTATTTTCTTGCTTCAGAGTACTCTTGATTAGCATAATAACATTCGGCGAGATTGAGAATTACCGCCGTATTGTTCGGCACCAGAGACAGTGACTGCAGATAGAGATTTATCGCTGATGTGTACTCTTTCTTGGCATGCATTTTTATAGCATTCTGAGTAATAATATCTGTTTTTTCCTGAGTGGCTCTCGCAAGATTTTCCCTGAACTGTTTGTTATCCGGTGCGAGCTTAACTGCGACTTTGAATTCTGAAATCGCTTCATCGAGCTCTTGCCATTGTTTCGGCGCCAGCGCTACATTGAATTGCGCCGACGGGCTTGGAGAGTCTGCAGCAAGGGCTGCCTGATAATACTTCAATACATCTTCGAGCTTGCCTGTGCTAAATAGACGGTCCCCTTCGGCTTCAATAGCCTCTTGCTTAGTTTGATATTTGAGTTGCTCTTGCGATTCTTTCAAGCCTTCCCGCGCTGCTGCATTATCAGGCTTTAGTTGCAATGCCTTTTCATAATATTGGATGGCAGACCTGTACTTCCCATTTGCTTGAAAGACAGAAGCAAATTTCAGATAGATTCCTGACGGCGATTGCGCTTCACACTGGTCTGCTTGTAAGATGGCGTGAAGTTCGGCATTACTTGGCTCGAAAGGACCACCGAGTAGCATTACTTCTTGGCGGTCGTCATCGTAAGTCAATTTGCGTTTTTGGAGTTCATCAGCGCGGTTCAGTGATTTGTTTTCAAGCTGGTTGATATACAAGAAGGCTTGCCCGAGACCTGCATGATTAGAAGGATTCAGCGGATCGTTCTGCACGAGTTGCGCCCACATCATTTTGTTTGCCGCGAGCATTTCGGGATCCAGATGATTCACTTTCAAAGCCAATCCATAAGCCTCGGCCGAATGCACATGATCTTTCTTTTCTCGATACACGTGTCCCAGGTTGCGATAAATTTCGAATCGAGTCTCAGGATCTAAGTCAGCGCACCTGGAGGCAGTATTGTACTGATCAATTGCATCGTCGATTCGAGCGAGCAGATAATAAGCATTCCCCAGCTCTACACGAACTGCCGGATCATCTTTGATTTGCAATGCTGCAGAATATTCAACGATACAACCTTCTCGGTCTCCGCGAAGACTCGCCTCTTTACCCAGACTCACAAGATCTTGGAACGAATGCGGGTCTTTGCCCATATTCTGAATAGCGGACTGCCGATTCTTGTTCGTAACCTCGTTAGCGGGCTCATAAAAAAGAGATTTGTGAAATTTCTCAATTGCCTGCTTTGGAGAGTTCTGCAACGCGATACCCCAACTGTTAAAGCAACTAGCCAAATTTTCGCTCGCGACCTTAAATGTTGGATCAATCTTCATACATTGTTGAAACTTCGATGCCGCGAGCTCATAGTTGTTTGCCCTAAGCGCATTCACTCCATCGTTGTTTAGACTTAATACTTGCTCGCTGGCAGCTATCGCATCTTCTCCAATCAATGCCAAACAAACAGCTAAGCCCAAAATGGACCCAGCCACACAGAACATTCGTCTTTTGCGAAGTACTCGACCTCCAGCCATTCAGCTTCCCCGCTTTCGTTTCCCAATACTAAAACTATCACAACCTTGAAGAAGGAGGACAGCAGATTATTACTGGGTTTTACATTGAAAGCATGCTTGGAAATCCAATCAAAAATGATCTAACTGTTTCTGCTCCTGATGCTTCGCTCTTAGCGGCCGAGTCTCCTTACTTCTCCTCTTCCTCCACGCATCAATAAATTTGCGATCCTTGGATGCAGTATCACAATTCAAAAGCGGTTCTTTGTTCAGCATCATCTCCTGGTCAATTGTATTTTTTGCCGCCATTAAACCAGGAAAAAATAGCGGACCACCCACTATTGGCTCTCTGTCAATTCCATCATCAGGGATCAACTCATCTTCCTTAAAAGAGCGAGGCTTAAAACAGATCTCATCACCGCTACAAAGTACCAGCGTCTCTCTCTTCTCATTTTTTTTCTGCCTGCTTAGCGTTGTTGCATGTCCATGCAAATTGCACATTCGAATGCAATCATCTTCCGGCCCTAGCTCAATGATTACGCAGGAGTCTTTGCTAACGGCTATTGACCAGTTTTTCACAAAAACGTCTTGCGGTTTATCAAAAGTCATTAAAACGACTTTGCCTTGCTTAATTTCGATACCCTTTTCACTTTGTCGAAAGTCAGTCGACTTTGTTGCAAAAAGCTTGATGCCATCTTGTCCTTTCAGATTCACTGATTCACACGGGCCGCAGCCGGCCAATTTCTTTGCGTCGTTTTTGATTACAATCATTGGTGCGCAAATTGCATCGCTGTAATCCGTGTTCGGACTCTCTACTTTTTCTAGTACCCATTCCTCGGCCTCCATCCGCAGAATAGCTAAAAACCAGGCAAGAACACTGGCTGCAAGCACCTTCGCCGCCTTTGCCTTACTCCTTATCCAGCGAACACCAACGGGACAGTCCTGGGTAATAACTGTTCCATCCTTTCTTCGGAAAAAACGAACGCAAAGATTGCCCTCCTTCTTCAGGATTAATTGCTCTGCTTCACGAGCGGACAACTCTGAAAGATTATAGACATTCAGCTTGCAAGTACCACAATAGCGAACCCGCTCGTCGCCTTCCATTTTGTCCCAGGATGCAGGACAAGGCGCAGCGACACGCAGCTGCGAAAGTAGTTTAGATGGCTTTTCTGTCATCATAAATAACGATGAAGTGGCTATTTCCAGTCTAATCTCAGGGGCGGAAATCCGTTATCCGTTAGATCACCGATGCCTTATTCAATCTTGCATTGCAGGCCCAGCACCCGTTAGGGCTTCTCGCTAGCTGGCATTGGTTCGTACTCCAACTTCACATTCTCCATGTTGGGAGCGTGGCGCCTCTGGATAATCGTTTGCATTTCGCGCCCAAGAGAATAGGAAATAAGCAGTCGATCGGTTCTCTTCCAGTTGACGTCGACATCAGCACGACCCAAGATAAGACAGCATAGCGTGGGTTCATTTCTATCGGGTAGAGATTTACTCATAGCGGCCCGCGGTTGAAAATCCTGGGAGGCTACTAAATCCAGTCTTGTTTTCTCATGATCCTTTCTCTCGATAAGAGGGTGCTCATTAGTTTGTATTCCGTAAGAATTTTACTTGCCTCTTTTTCAAGTTGCAGGGATTGGGAAAGTTTATTTTGTTGTTTTAGATATCTTGAATAACCAAGAAGAGCGTCGGCTAGAGCCGGGCCGGCTGTATAGCTTTTTTGCCATTCTTTCCTCGCCTTTGAGATGTCACCTAGGAAAAGATACTTCTTGGGACCAATTCCTTGTTCGGTTGGCAAGATTATTCTATGAAACTTTGTTGGGTGCTTACGCTCGCGATCCCAAATAATATCCGCTTGATGTTCGTAATCGCTGGCTTCCTCATCGAGATGTTCACCACGTAGAAAACAGGCAAAAGCATTCAAGGCGATGGCTGTATAAGGATGGAACTCACCACAAAAATCCTTCATTTCTTCAATAGCTGCCCTGTAGTACCGATCAGCAACGGGCTTCGATTTGTCTTCATAAAAAACAGCACGATCGATGTACCAGCAGTAAAAGTTATTCCAATCGTAAAAAAAAGGATTGCCTGAATGAGATCGGATATCAGTAAAATGAAAAGGATGAAAAGCTAATATGAGATGAGCTGCTTTTGAGTTTGGACCATTGGCTGTTTCGGCAGAGTATAGTGCTTTTTGAAAAAAAACCTCACTTCTTGTTTCGGATAAACTGATCTGATTATCTACAGCTATGGGATCATTTGTTCGATAACGCTCCCGACCCTCATAAATTTCGCCAAGACTCTCGTACACCTTCATTACATGCAAATGACGTTCCCCGTGTTTCTTTAGCTCTATATCAAGGGATTTTTGTAAACATCTCTCTGCCTCATTGTAAGCCTCTAATGAAATTGGTGAACTACGCTTGACGGAGCAACCAAGAAAACTGTAAGTTTGCGAAACTAGTTCTTCATCACCAAGCCTTTTTGCTTCATTTAATGCCGCCGTGCTAAAAGCATGTGCTCGTGCTAAAAGCGAAATTACATGAGCATCATTGTATTCAGGAGATGAGAGCAATGAACTGGTAGCGACGGCAGTGTGTTGTTGATGAAGACGATTATAGAATTGTTCAATGCGCTTTCCTCTCTCTTTCTGAGCTAGTGCCCAGCTGTCTTCGGATAGCTTTAAGAGTTCTCGCCACGCGGCGTTCTTATCTAAACCAGGCAAGCGGGATTTATTGATTGCGAGTTGTACTTGCAGGCTTGTTAGCAGCGGAGAATCAAGAAAGGACACGAAGGCAACAAAGCACCCTAACAGAACAGCACTTGCTAATAATATGACACGTAGAGAAAGGACTTTAAATTTCGATGTGTCCGCCGGATTCTTGGTATCAGACAGATTAATATCGATATTCTCTTGCAACTCATTTTCTGACTTTGAGAAACCCTCAGATGGGGAAGCCTCATTTATTGGAGCCGGGTACTTGTTTTCTGGACCTATGCCGGCCGAGTTTATTTCGCTAGATAGAATCTTCTCTCTCTCAGTATTCATTTACCTGCCTGAGTTCTTTACCAGCCTGAGTTCCTTCCATTATTGTAGCGGACGGGTATCAATGTAGGCCTCCTCAATCCGCCTGGGCTCGTCAGCACAATTTACGGACCCGAATAGGTTATGAACTTGAAGCTAATCAAAAATTTTTTCCAGCTCGCACCGCCGAAACTATGTCCTGGCCGGCGCATAGTTTCCGAAGAATGGCTGCTTGGAATTCAGTCGTCAATCATTCTTCGCAAGACCCATTCGTATGGACCGACTCGATCATAGAATTTGTCGGTTGTGACCGGCACTGACTCATCCACCATTTCAAATTTGGCGGACCTAAGTCCACACTTCCCCGCTCCGATCATCCAAAGACCGCAGCTGACCTTGCTGGCATCCTCAGGAATATCAATGACAAGCTGTTCGTCATGCCATGAACAGGAGCCCTTAACCAAACGATCGTACATACCGTCAGTGATGTGCCATTTGTTATGACTCGCAGTCAACCAGAGTCCTGCACCCTCGGTTTCTTGCGTAAACAATTGTGCAAAAAAACGGACACGGCGTCCTCGGCAATCTGCTGGCAAACAAACCTTCTTGAGGACACCAATGTGTGTTGCCTGCTCTGGACTTCCTTGATGAAACTCCGCTTTTGTTGCGCTTAGAATGACTTCGTCGCCTAACACTTCGTATTCGTAAAAACCTACAGATGCGTTGTTGAGCGTCCAATCATGCATTTTTTTTGCCTCTCTAAGCGTGACTGTCACAACTATCACTCTATTACCAACGCCTGGCTTTTCTCCACGATAGCTTCACAGAACTAAAGTGTCCTAATTCTGCAATTCGATTTTGTCTTTTTGCATTTTATCAAAAGGGAAACCCTTGAGTGATTTTCTATTGGTTACTCAATACAATAGGGAAATCGCCTGTTCCAGAAATATAACCATCGTCCGTTGTTCCAGTAATCGCATAGCCACCTCCGCCATCAAGGCGACAATAATAAATACGATTTGGTGTCAAGTTTCTGGGTTTTTCCAACCAAGCTTGGAATTCAGCTCCACTCATCGAAGGCAATTCGACAATATTCTCTGGCGCTTTTCCAGGTGCTCCACCTATCTGGTTACTTCCGCCTGGCATGTAGTTTGTTATCTGCTCTAACTTTCCATATGCGCCACCACTGTCAGTGGCATACGACTCGGCAGCAATTTGCACAGTGCGCATGGCACCTTTAAAAGCTCCTGATTTTGCCTTCTTTTGCGCCCCGATGAAATTAGGTACCCCAATAGCCTCTAGATACCCAGCCACAAAGAAGCCCAACAGTATTGCAATAACCGGATACCGCCTGTTCGCAGGTTTGCGTTCACTCGGTTCTGAATTTAGTGTAGTTTTGCTTACGGCATCATTCAGCGCTTCGCCTGTCGCCTCTTTTGACTCTTCATCCATAGACATCCACCCAGTGCCCTGATTAAGATTGCCCAAATCCTGCTCAAGAATTTCACGGCAAACCGTCTGTTCAGACCGACTGATGCCTGAATTTATATACCTGTAGGCTGGACCGGAGATTAAAACTGCGGCCTGCCAGGCTGTTTCCATCTCCCGCCACGATGCCGACTCATTTAATGCTGTTAGTCATGCTAAAACATCGGAAACAGGCGGAATACATCTAGAATGTAAATATAAAGCCATCTCCTACGGACCAAATGACTGAAGACCAGCCACCAGAGAACGAGCTTGAATCTTACCGCAAGCGCGCCGCAGACAGTGATAAGGGCGGCAGGGGAAGAGGACGCCGTACTCGGGTCGGTACGGGCGGCGATGACGATGAAGCCCTCTTCGATATAATCATGCAAGCTCTTAAGACCGAAGCCGAGTTAGAGGAAATCATTCCTGTTGACGGTGTGAGCCGACACGATACCACATCGCAACGAGCAGGACGGAGATGGAAGCGCAATGGCTGACAGCTGGACAAAGATAAAGCCACAAATAGTAGCCACAGTGCGGCGCGTTGTCGAACTATTTGTGAGGCAGAATTTTGATGAACTGGATCAGCTTTCGAAAAAGCCAAAAGGATCCTCTGAAGAAATGATGTTGTGGATAAGGCGAGCCAATAGGACGCTTTCGATGCCACCAAAAGAAGCATTTGAGAGTATACAATATGAGTCTAAGGACGGGAAATTATCTCGTGAAGCAGAGCCGTTTCCTCCTGGTAGGAATTCTTATCCAATGAACGTAATAGATGTCAGCGATGAAAATCAGCCGAGTTACTGGATTACTTTTGACATGTGGACGGAGGAAGATGGAAGATCAGATTTCACCTTGGAGCTAGCAGTGACAGACGTTGGAAGCAAAGATTTGGAAGTAGATCTTGAAGATCTGCACGTGATGTAATTCTTTACGTTTTTAGCTGGACTGGGGGAATTTTTCTATCCATTGGTACCCATCGCATTAACATGCCTTGGCGCAGGCATCTGAGATTTATCAATTAAAGAAGCTTGCCAGTTGGTTCCACCTGGTCCGTTAACAGTAGCACTGGATCGTACCTCGACTATGCGAACAAGCATTCCCACGAGAAGAACGAACGCCTATAATAATTGCAGCAGACCTTTTTTTTCATACGCCGAAGTATCATTGCCAGTCATCTTGCGTGACAATAAGACAATTAGTGCAATGCAAAATGAACAGTATAAATGGGGGGAAAATGTTTCGGAAAATATTACGCTCGGCCACCTGTTTATGGCTAGCCACGTCAAGTCAGGGATAATACACCAAGAATGATTAACCTTATTCCTCAAGTTCTTCTGATACCGTTTGCCCTAACTTTATTTGTTGGAACAAAGCTGGCCTTAGATGGAGTACTGCTGAAGTGCATTTACAAGAAACTCGACTATAAAGCAGCTTATCTTTATTCAAGCATAGTAGGACTAATTGGCTTTTTGCTCATTGCCATTACATTGTCTTTGATTCATTTCGACCTAAACAGATTTGCCATGGAATACGAATCATTACTTTTTCTAGGAGCCTGGTGTTATGCAATCGGCTCATTCGCGGTCTTGGCTGCTAATGACAATGGTCTTGATCATAAACTTGTGTTTGCGCAGATCCTTTCCACGGTAATAAGTTTCGCCCTTTTGTTTGGCAGAGATGCCTACCTGGCCTCGAGTCTAGAAAGGGTGGTCCAGCTGGACATTGGAATAGGTAGGCTTGATTTGGAACACAACATGCATCATGCATTATTTACATCAAGAACCGTTGTTGTCAATTTTCGCAGACTGCCTGACTATCCAGTAAGTTCTGAAGTCAAAGAAGGATTGAGAAACTATTGTGGGGAAATTGCCGATAAGCTATACGAGACTTGGGTTCACATAGCCTGCAAACCGACTCAATTCAATGCAAAGATTGAAGTTTTTCCTAACGGTGAAATAATAATCAATGAACCTTATGCAGTTCATTGCGAAAAGTCGATCGCCGAAGAATATATAGGAAAAATGAGGCGGACTTATGTTTTTAGTCCAGCCTTGCCCCCCCAAATAAAAGAGCGTACCGGAACACCAGTACTGCTTGGAAAAATAATTTTTGAAGCGAGCTTCTGCGCGGAACCATCTCATATTCCGAAATACAAAGATCTTGTCGATTCCGGTTACATCGTTGATATACGAACAATTCAACGATGAGCAATATCTACTCTAGCAAAATTCTTGCGTCGATGCCTTGCGCACACATCAACTTAAGATACTCTTGGTTTTTTCTGGAGGGTACAATAGAAGCGTGCCTACCGATTATGGATTTTACCGATGACGGAACACTGGTGGCAATGGCTGCTTCAAAAATTCAAGTCTTTGACAAGCAACCCAAGCACCCAAACAAAAACAGATAGACAGGCACTGGAGCTGAGCACCTTTCAGATGTCCTTTGACCTTACCCGCGAACCTAATCCAAATTTGGGTTTGCCTCCTGGTGCAGTGCCCGGCTTATCCATCATAAAGGCACTTGCTCGCGAACTACGGTATCAATCGTTAGATCAACTGGTAGGCCACACGGTTAACTTGACCTCGATAGAGACAGCGGCCGATGAAGTACGCTGCTTCATCTGCACGCACGGGATTGAGCTTGACGAAGCTCATGATAATCGGAGTGCCGGTACATTCCTGAAGTACGGCCTCCTCGATTACAAATTCGCTGTGTCAAATCCTCAAATGACTGCTGAACGCAAGTCAGTCAGGTTCTTGAAAGAGATGGACATTTTGCCTGACAAGAAAGACGTAAGCGATGCAATCTTTCCGGATGCTGGAATTGCATTTCTCGAAGAAATGCTAGATGACGCCAGAAAAGGAAAGCTAATACTAAAAATTTTTCTTGATAGCCAGGGCGATTATCGCGGCGCAAAAGGAGCCCCAGTGGAGAAGTGGGCAAATACGGATCCTAACAAATACTTTCCTTGCAAATTTATTGTTAGGGACGCTTGTCTAACCAACTGCAATTTGATCTGGCTAAATAAACACTTTTATCTATGAGATGCCTACTGCTGTTTCCTGATAAAGCCCGTAATTTCACAACAACAAATCGATCAATTGATGCCTTCCTTCAGGAGTGAGACAACCACCATTCAGGTCCTTGCTGTATCAAAGTTTGAATCGGTACATAGACATAAGGACACCATCGCCATCTGAGATACAGAAAAAGATTTATCACAACAACTATGAGCCAAACTTGATGTCCGCCAAACTCGGAGAACATCCAAATTGCCGCCCAGATCGTGAATCCACCAAACAACGTTTCTAACGCCGCAAATATTAATCCACTCATCGCAGCATTCGACGAGACGCAATCACTGTGCACTCCGCTTGACGCTTCGAACCACAGGAACAAAGCCGTATAAAGAATTGACAGACTCGATAAACGCCATAAACAGCGCTCGACCTTTTCCTTAACACCCTGCCCTGCTTGATTTTTATCACCTGCAGCAAATATGTTGTGCTTCTCGCTTGCTTTTGTCATGCTCTCAGCACCGTAACCTACTCGTTCAAGCGAACTCCTGGTTTAGCATAGCAAGCTCGCCCAACTGCAACCATTCCTGCAAACAGTTCATATACTCTCACGCAACACACACACACAGCGCGCTTAATTCGCAGCTAATTAAAAGTCGCTTCGCTATCTGCACCGGTGATGCCTTAAAATGGAGCTATGCCTAAATTCCTCTGCAAAGTCACTGATGTTTTCAAACTGACAGGCGGCAACCTGGTAATTCTTACTGACGTGCTTTTCGAAGACTTTGACCAAACATACTGGTCCGGCGCAAAAGTTGAACTGAGAACTACTAATGGCTCAGCAATTATTGCTGAAAGCTACTGGATGTACTGCACACCTACAAACTTTGGAAAACCGATGTCCCTGTCACTCGGAAGCCATTTAACTAAGGAAGACGTGCCCATCGGCACCGAAGTCTGGTTGATTGATGTCGAACTCGGAGGATTGAAAAAGGAACTTGCCAGATTATATCGACTGTGGCGGGAATCTAATCGCCTGCGAAATGAAATATCCACCTTGCTGAAATCCGGAACACTAAGCAATGAAGAAAAACAAACCCAAATCGAAAAAGCCACAGAAATCAAAAAAGCTCAGGAGATCCTGAAGGCTCAGATAAATGATATCCAGGACAAAATTGACAGAATGAAAGACGATTCCAAATCAGATTAGGCTGAGGTACAACTTTTTGCATCCTGGCTTCTTGCCTGTCAAACTCAACTCCCGCGGAGATTGAGCTCATGAAGGAAAACCTGAAAATCCGAGCTGCTCAACGCCGAACAGAACGAATCCATAAACGAAAACTGGAAGCTCCGGCTCGAACAAATAAGTAGTTTCCCCCATGTGACAGCAGAAAAAACTTGCCAAAGAAATATTAGTACCACATAATCAAACGATAACCACTGTTTGGACCTGCTCGCGCAAACAACGCAGGCTCGCTTCTTGCTGACTTGGAGAAAACGTTATGCAAACACTCGAAAACAAAATCGTCCAGAGCGTTACCATCAGATCTCTATGCAGCGCTGACTGGGAAAATATGGAAGGCGACGAAAAAGTTCGCTTCTGCCAACAATGCAAACTGAACGTCCATAATCTCAGCAATATGACGGACCGAGAAGCCCCTCAACTCCTTACTGTCAAGCAAAACAAAAGACTTTGCGTGTTTATCCGAAAACGACCAGATGGAAAAATCATTACAGATAACTGCCCTGCGAATTTGAAAAAAGTGCGCAACCACATGACCGCCTATGCTGCATCGGCCCTGCTTGTAATTACTTGCTTGTGGACCGCCGCCGCTTCAGCACAAGGTCTCGTCGGGGCACCAGTAGATCCGAGATATGGAGTCAGTTGCGGGACGGCCGGACCACTTAGCGACTATGGATACGATACTGCTCGAGACATCAGCAGGCTAATAACTGCTATTTCTTTTCTCATTGCTCTTTTTGTTCCAATGGATAAAAAGAAAGAAGGCAATCTAAGGCTGATTGCAATCGAACTTGTCGCGTTGGCATTCATTCCAATCATTATTCATATTGCCGGCTTGTATTACATAAATAATTTTACCGGTCTTGGCGGCGGCGGTATCTGAACATGATTTTATGCTGCACGGATTCTAGGCTGCGGCTTTCGTCTTGCTTGCTGGCATTGCAGCCCCCGCCTCAGTAATTATTTGGACCTTTTGCATCACCGGAAAAATAAGAATCGCGTCCCAAAAATGCAGCGGTCATTATTAAAATCAAAAAGAAACACAGCCGTAAGTTGTTTATGCGACACAGTCAAACAGTGTAAATGCGCCCTTGTTGGCTCCCTCCCTGGAAAATTTATCTACTGCTTCTTTGGTCGGATGAATCAGGCTTCTTTGAGCCCGCCTCTTGAATCGATTCACTTTTTTCAATTTGATTAGCAACTCCGAGATACCATTCTCCCGAAAGCGCCCATCCCATATACTCCACAAAAAGTAGCGGCCCAACAAAAATCGCGAGCAGAACTAATCGATGAAAATATCGCTTCGCCTCCCAATTTTTGATCGTGGCAAAAACGACAAAATACCAGACAAAAGAGCCAAGAGCAATCCATGGCGCCGAGCCCCACATTTGACGAAATCCCCAACTGTCCACCACCCATAGCACAAACCAAACAAACATGGGACAAGGACAGCACGCCAAAAGTAGCTTGACCTTTCGTTCCGAGCGAATGGCACTGATCGCCGGAATGGCCAATAACATCAGGAGGCTTATGTAAGCAGGAATCCCCGACGCCAAAACGTAGTTATTCTCTTCCAACGCTATCTCCGAAATTCCACAAGAAAGCAGCTTATTGCCATTAAACCACGCCACGCAAATTGCATAACCAATCACTTGCGAAGCTGGTTCAAACTCCTGCCGGGTGCGCTGTCAGAATTCTTTTTATTGTTACAAAGCCGAAGCAGATCAACAATATGCTTCCCCACTTTTCCCCCGTCAGAAAAAGCCCATCCGCCGATGCTAAACATCGATAGATTTCCGCACCTTCACTGCGACCCGCAGCTCCGCCTCGGCTGGCTCTGCGAATACTATAAATTCGGCACACTCGCCGACGAACTCTGGCGCGAACAAACATACACCCCCGAATTGCTGAACTACAAAGAAGGCAAACTCAAAGGCATCAACCTCTTCGTCCCACCCTACCTCGAACTGCTCCAACACGTCATGTCAACACACAACGCCAACTACGCCTGCCTCTTTCCGATACCACCCTCGGTACCAAACCATAGCCGCCAATACACAATAACACCCCGATCAAAGACCGGCAGAAACCGCGATAACAGAAACAATATTTTCTGCCAAACTCTGACCTCACAAAACGAAAGCCTCCTCCTTTTCGACGCACTCACACGCACCCAAAAGAAGCCCCCAAAGAAACACTGGACCGCCAACCAACACCGCAAATCGACGGCATTCGACGAAGACATCACCGACCTAACACCCGACGCCATATTCGTCCTGGTCGATGACGTCTACACAAAAGGCGGCACACTCCAGGGCGCCGCCCTTCTGCTCTCCGAAAAATTTCCACAACAACAAATCATATGCCTCCCCATCGCCCGCACCTACCCCGCCGACGAATTCGTCCCCCTCTTCGCCGCCTGACCCCGCCCCACAGAGAAAAATTCTCGAGCTCTAACCAGCTCAGGGTGGGAATTCCCTCAATCAATTCAAGCTGCAACATATTGCATTTATTTCATTCTTGTGGCTTGATAGCATTCTGAACTTCCCTCTTTAATCAATCAGCTTACTGGCTGCCTGGCGTCACTCCTCGCCTTGTATCACTCTTCGCCTGGCTTCATTCCTTGCCTTGCATCGCTGTTCGCCGTGCTAGTGCTCTGCAGATTCCCCTGCAGACAGATTCTTGTGAGATTCAACTTTGAAATATCGATTCAATCACTTTCTGGCATTGCTATCGCTTTTGCTCATATCGGGAACAACCCCGCAAAAAGCAGACGCAGATCCTCTGGCCCTCCAAGCCCCGCTTGCGGCGCAAGCTGCTGAACAAGGATACTCAAACGAAATACTAAAATCAGCGAATTCATTGCAGAGCCCAAAGTTCGGATCCTTCAGTTACACCCATGTCTCATGCCATCAATGGGGCAAGCAAGATCCTGTTGAAAATTTCTTCTCAAACATCAGCCAGCTATTAGGAAAATATTTTACTGAGCTAATTAATGATTGCTTAGCGAAATCCGCGCAAAGAGTATTCCCTATTGTAGGAAATGTTGCTGGCGGGAATCTTCTGGATGCGATATGCGCCGGCGATAGCAGCTTCAGCAAATACTTCCTTCTCGTTTACCTTATCCAAGCGATGGTTATGATTAATCTCGTCCGTCAGAGGCTTGTAGATAGTAGTGATAACAAACTGGTGCACACCATTTGCATTCTCATCTGCTTTCCCCTTTTTGCGCGAACATTGTGGCATTGCAATATGTGGATCTGCTGGCAAATTCAGGCAAGGTTTGACTGGCCCACACACGGATATGCCGTTGCACAAATAATAAAAGGTGGACTGATCGCTGCCGGCGATGGAGCAACTTGTATATTCGCGCCGCTGCTCGCGAACCTTGCGATTCCTGCGGTTGGTCAATTCGTTGGCCAGCTCTTTTACTTTTGCTCTGCCATTATCCTTTCCTTTCTTAACATCATTCTAATTTCTGACATGCTGAAACTAATATCCTTGATGGTCTTTCGTTCGACACTGGCATTTGCACTTTGTCTCGCCGCTCCCTATTCTCTCTCCTCACACGCGATTACTGGAAAAGGAAAACTTTGTGTTGACTTTCTTCGAGTATTTGGCGAGGTGAACCTCTGGCAACTGGCTTGGCTCGGTATACTCAATTTAATTAGCCTGCTGCTAACCGCAAGCCTACACCCCTGGCTAAAGATCATATTGATGATTACCCTTTTCAAATTTATACAAAAGCTACCATTGATACTGCAGAAAACAGGAATGAGCCCAGTCTCCCAATGGCTAGATTACGCACGAACGACAGCCCGTCAATTTTTTGTTCTCAGACATCCTCGCGGGTAAGGAGCACTCGTCGGAGCTTGATCGTCTTGTGCGCTAAGCTCAATAATTTCTCTGAACTTGTTGATGATTTCCTTGTTCGTGCTTGGTGAGAATTCATGAGTCTTGCGATAAAATAGCTACTCTCCTTATCATGCTTGATCTATTTAGACGGCAATCGTTGACGCTCTTTCTTCGAAGGAGATACTTGCTGGAGCGATAGAAGATTCATTTTTTGATTTCTTGCGAAAGAATTAGGTTAGCCTTGTCCAAAATCTGTTTATAGTCAATTCCTTGCTTGGTCCAGTCTTTATCACTCTCCAGGGTTTTTACCAAACAACGAATCATTGCGTTATGCTTGCTTTGAATTGACTTGATTGCGGCTTGCTTTTCAACACATCCGAAGTCGATGTTGCTTGTCTCAGGTATTGGCGGGGTGTTGATGAAACTCTCATAGAAAGCTAGGGCTTCCTTGTACAGGTTGTTTCTTTTGCAAAAACCGTGCCAGTCCTGAAATGCATCTTGCATGCTTTGAGGTTCAGCAAACCAACTTATCGAACGAAAGTCGGTAAACTCCTGAACATAGAAGTAATGCGCGTTGCCGAGCCACCCTTTATTTTCCAGTGAAGAGGCGATTAAAAAGCACCGTAGAGCATCGTCAAATGTTCCGGTGGACCTATAGTGGCCTTTAGAAATTCCGACATGGACTTCTCTGTAGTCTTCTTGTCAGAATAAATGCGAAAATAATGGTTCAAGAATTTATCGTTACTAGAGCCCATGTCTTTGCTGTTTTCACAGCGGGAGCCAAACAAATCATGAACCAAACTTTTGTCCTGCACCTGCAAGGCTGACCTAATTCTTTCAGCTAGCTGAGAGTCCGTTGCAGATGAAGATTCTGTTGGATTGCCTGCGAAGGAGCAAGTTGACGAACAAAAGCAAATGCAGAGTAGAAGGTTGTACAATCGATTTTTTGAGTTCATGTGCCCTAGATGGTAGCTGATAGGTGCGGTTGTTTTATTTTGTATGGACCATGCCCAGCAGTGATAAGCTGCACACAGGCAGCACTCTTCTTTATCTTCATCAAAGCGGAAGCCATAAATTTCGGACCAGTCTTGTTGGGCTGTGAAACTATACTATCAGTTTTTAGAACCGACGAATAAGACACCTCCGCTATTTGGAAATACAACCCACCGGTGAATGTATTCGTGTATTCTCGTTTGGTGGTTAAATTCTCTGCGGACCAATTTTTTTCATACCACGTGCAAGCCACTACAAAGAACAGGATAAAGGCCAAAACTAATTGTCCCCAAAGCTCAAATTAGTTGATAATCAATAGTTTGACTTGAAGAGCAAGGGGAGGACGAAGTGAGCTTGGCGTAGTGACAGCTTGGCACGTCGGTGAAATAATGGAAATGTGCGAGACTGGAGGCTCAAAATTTGCGTCACAAAGGATACCTTTTGATTTGCTGCTGGCTTTGGTTTACAGGACTCATGGTGGAAGCAATGCCTGAGAAAAAAGATGAAGATAGAGAGTCCCAAGTGCCTCAAAATAAGGAAGCAATTCCTGCTAATGATCCATCAGCTACTCCTTCAACATTAGAGGAGCAGAAAGCTATGTTAGAAAAGTTAGATAACAGCGCAGTTGTATGCTCTTTCGACATGGGTTTTCGTTCGGTCGATTCGTTTAAGGATTTTCAAACCGCGGAGCAATATTACTCTAACTTGCTGCAATCGTTTACGGAAGACCTTATGCAAAACCCACAATTCAGAAAGGAATTCTACAGCATACAGTTTGAAAGAGGACTGTGCAGAATTTGGCTAGGTCGTAATTCTGCGACTGCACTTGAAGATTTCACTGAAGCATCACCAAATTTACCAGATTCCGACACGCGTATCGCACTCGGAAAGATTTTAACCTCAAGGAATAGCGACGAGAGAAATGCTGAGCTCGATCGTCTAATCGAGCGTTTTCCAGATTGTCCTGAGCTTTATGGAATGCGTTATGGACTTTCAGAAAAATACATGAGAGAGGGCAAGCGCATCAGAAAGAAGATGAAAGATAAAGAGCCCAGTTATCCTTCAATAATAAGATCCATTTATAATGCTCAAAAAAGTCTTCAAATGAGGGTGCGATTTGTGCCTGGGGCTGGTATTTGACTTCGCTGGACGTATGGACCTTTTGTTGCCGTCACGACGGATAGACACGCGGCACTTGGTGTCGTTGCATCATTACTCCCATATGAAATAATGGGAATAATTAAATCAGTGAGAAATGGAAACAGATGAGAGCACGTCAAAATGACACAATTAGTTTTGGGAGTGTTTATTAAATCCCCAAGCGCCAAATTCAATTAACGGCGGCGAGGTAGTTCGAAGCTAACAGTAAGATGATCAGAGTGTATCCATTCAGGCAAAGGTGGAAACTTGGTATCTCTGATTAGTTTAAGAGTATACGAATCAACTGCTTGATTGCCGGACGATTGCATCAAGTTGTAATGCATCAAGTCCCCATTTTGTTTAATCAGCAACTGCACCGTCAGCGGCAATATGATTTTCGGGTGCCACTTATCCGACAGAGTTTCGACAAGTTTTTCACGATAATCTCTAATATTGCCCACTTGCCTGGGGTGGCGGTATGATGAATCTCCTCCACCGATGACGCCGCGCCCTGTCTTAGGGGACGGATCGCCTTCTCCCTGCTCTGCTGCATCCCGTGCTGACAGTAAGGACGCAGCCTTGGCTTGTAGTTGGGCTGCCCGATCGAATTCCCCAGCCTTATTAAGTACTAATGAAAACTCGTAGCTACAATTGATCACCTCAGGGCTTGTGCCTCCATGCAACCGCTCCATTAATTCAAGCTGCTCCTCAAAGTATGGAATTGATTGCTTATATTTTTGCTGAAGCAACAAATCTCGCAATTTATGTTCTAGTGAGGCTTGATTCTCTCCTGTGGTTGCTTTAGAAATGCCCGGGTGCACGGTGTCACCTGGCAGCTGCCCAGTCATGTTTTGAGCGAGCGCGTCTGCTTGGTTCATCAGACAGATAACAATACTTTGGACTACGAAAATCTTATTGGGAAATATCATTTTCCACCTCAACGAAGCGTTCGATTCCTAATGCCATCGATTGGTTTTCTCATGCACCGATCTTCATGCTCAAAAATATGCTCAAAGGGAATCATGCCTATCTGATTTTTCACCTGGCTTTATCTGCTATCGGAGCAAAATTCTTTCGCAAATCGGCGAGCCTGCTAGTGGCCTCCGCTCTGATTTTTTCGTTTGGATTTCCCCTAATTAAAAAAGCCGCCATCATGCCCTGTTGCGATGCCATTGCCATGAGCTCGGCAAGCTCCGTCGGGTTACCAGTTGCGACGGCCAGTCGCATTTGATAGGAATGCAAGGTACGGTTGTACAGCCGAGCTTGCTCTGGGTCCTCCTTATTGCAAGCGCGCAAGGTCTTGATATACAAATCACACGACTTGCTGAAACCCGACGGGTCTCCAGTGGAATACATTTGATGTAAACTTTGCAGAATTGCTTCGCTCAATTGATAAGGTTGACCACGATGCAGGTTCTCCGCCTGCATTCCCGTAAATTCCAAGTAAGATAAAATTTCAAATTCCCGCTTCTCCAATAACTCTGAAGTAACTGCAATAATCTCATCATGCAACAACCTGTCAAAGAGTGGGCGGGCACCATGCTTGGTGTCGTCTGACTTGACCTCTTGTTCTGCCTTGTGCAACAGAGACAGCACACGCTTCATTGATCTATCGTCTTTATTTTGCTTGCTCGCCAGGCTTTCTGCTTTTCCAAATAAGGTTTGCGCAATATCATTGTATCCCAGCTCCTGTGCTCCTATTCCGGCTCGCAAAATGGAGCCTACCTGCAATGAAGGGCAAGATTGAATGAATTGCGAGCTTCCGGAGCCCGCATGATAGGTGCTGAAGCATGCGACAAACGTAAACGTATCTATCTTTTTATCTGGGAATTTCCCTTCAATTTTCACATTCGATAGCGAACGCGAGATGGCGTCGATAAACTCGCTCTTTCGAGACTCGCTTACAGGCGTATGACCATCTTGTTCAAGGCCGGCAAAGAACCAGACCACATTTGTAATTTTTGACTTTCCACTGCGATCAACTTGGACAATGACTGTGGCTTCTCCAGGAATTTTGCAACGCCAGGCTTCTCCTACTGCAGGCTCAACTTTCTCTCTATAGAATTTTGACCATCTATCATATTCTTCTGCTTGCGATCCTCCCGCTGCTGTCGCCATTGCGCCTGTTCTGTAGAGCCGATTGCTGCTTCCTTCGCTGATTACGAACTTCTGACCGAAGTCTGTAGTCAATGCATTATCATTTCCAGTTATAACTCCTCCCTCTGCGGTGACAAAATGCAGCCCGAATCCGCCATCTAGCAGATCGAGCGCTTGAATGGGCGGTTCTATCTGTTCTGGACCGGGGTCAGGCGTGCGCTCACTCATTGGAAAGATCGAAAATCCAGAACATGGCAAATGCACGCTCATCAGCACTGCGCTACATACAAGCAAAACGCTCCTCAAATTTAGCTTCACACTGCTTCCTTTCTATGGATTTCAATTGTCTTCACACTCTCTTACCCGGTAGGAGCTCCAACCATATACTGCGCGCATAAATTTGAAACGGCGTATCGAGGCACATTAATGCCCAAAACAGCGCGTCACTCCCTGGACCGCATATATTTTGCAGTCAGCAACACATAACACTTGCCATACACCCGTTCTAAAGAGCGATTAATCCCTACCCACTTCCATCCGAACCTCGGTGTGCCTTGGAATCGCATATTTTTTTCGGAGCTGCCACAAATCATTCTTCATGAATTCGCAGGCATCTTTGCGAGAAAGTCTGCGGAAATCCATCAGATAAGATATCCGATTTTCTATGAAATCAGAAATGAGCTGAACAAGAGACAATCGCTTGGGTGAATCACCGACAAAGACGGTCGTGTCAATCCGCAGTAGCCTTCGAAACCCTGTTCCCTGACGGTAAATCCATTTTGCAAGGACCAAATCAAGGCTTGCATCACGTGCAACCACCAAGATTATTTCTTCTGGCGAATTTTCAACCTCAAGCAGATCGACAATTCCACTAAGACCGGCGCCGGCATATTCGCTAACAATCTTGCAAACTTCCTCAAAGGAAACAAAAGGGTGCAGCTTGATGGTCTTACGCGGTCCATTTATGCCAAATTCTGCATTACACCTTTGCCAGAACTTGCCTAAACCACTGAGATAACCAGCTCTTAAAGTCGTAACTGAAGGGATCGACCCACCGATCGCAAAATCAGGTCCCTTTATCAATTGCAATAACTCTTCTAAAGTCAAAGTGGGTGCGTCAATCATGGCGAGCATTGCGTCTATGATTTCAGCAATATTATGCGGAGGAATCGAGCTGACGTCTCCCTCCTGATTAAATGCGCTTCCGGAAATGAGATGAAGTGGCAATCGAACAGGTAAGGGATCTGGGAATTTTCCGAACTCTTCAAAATGCACCATGACTTCACTTAGAACGTCGCAGCCAAAGGCTGAAAGCTTTGGAAAATCGAAACAACGTAGATGTTCTATAAGGTCCTCTGAGGTTTCGCAGGAAAAGGACCAGTCATACTTCTCGTTGTCATAACCGCCTGCTTCGAAAATTGGCATTGGATGAACCGCTCGATTAGCCATTCGCCAGAAATGCCGAACTACTGTCAATAAATCTACGCCGAATTTCTCCCCGACCGACTGAATGGAATTCGGAAGATTAGCATAAGCATCCTGACTTTTGCCATTGCGCGAAAGATATAAAAATCCATCTGGATCCAATTCAATCCAAGCTCCATCCGGAAAATGAAACGTCGTGATACCATCGAATGTGTTCTCGCTTGAGATCTCACCGGTAAGAATTGGAGCCTTGTCTTTTTCAAGCGTTATACTTTGACCACCCAGCATGAGAATTCTCTTGAAGTCTTTTGCTTCGATATAAGTGTCCCCTGTCTCCAGAATTTCCTTTCCATCTTTTTGCCTTAGCATGTTGCTGAAACCATTTCTTGATAGGCGCTGTATTATCAGCCCACGTTGAAGCTCTGTCAGCCCATCCGCATTGGAGGGAATTTCAAGAAATAAGCTGTTTCTCTTACTCAATGTGCACTACCAAAAGTTCATTTTCTGTAGAGTCCCTTGTTTGCATGGAGAATTTGCAAACAGTTTGCAGTCCTTATCACGTCGGTCAGGCCTTTTTTCCTGTAAGGTGCAAGTACCTTCAGCCATTAAATGCTCTTCCCAGCATTCTTGTCAGCGGCGGTGAAAAAACGCGCAAATATTGACGAGCATTTTCCGGCGAGCATTTTTCGGCGTTCAAAAAGTGCGGCAGCAAAAACATGAAACGACCGCCAATTTGCACCATGGCGGCCGTTTGTACCGGAAATTCTAAGCAGTTGCTTTTCGCCCTTTGCGCGATTGCTGCCTGACTTTGGCTTT
>JBIKOL010000138.1:0-23935 GCA_044358055.1 Obscuribacteraceae bacterium (SeqCode) | reverse complement strand
TTTTGCAGCTTCACCCTTGAAAGCGGCTGCAGCTTAAGCATTGGGCGAATTAGCTCGTGTGAGCCAATTCCCTAAAGATCCCAAATACTTCGATCTGGCTTGACAAATATCAGGGAATCTCCCGGGGGCTCCGCTGTCATTTGCGGTTCGGAGGCATTCAGCGACTAGCCGGCAGCTATCCCCCGGGAGCGCTTGCCGCTATCCCCGGGAGCGCTTGCCGCTATCCCGGGAGCGCTTGCCGCTATCCCCGGGAGCGCCGGCAGCCTGCCGGCTTCTACTCCGGCAAGATCGATCCGCTTCGCTAAAATCCGCCAGCTTAGCTGCAAGCTAAATCCCAGGTACGGGGTGGGCTGAGGCGAAGGGTTTGTTGGGCAGCCATTTGAACGATTTCTCGGCGGCCTGTGTGAGAAGTTTGGGTGATTCGGTTGATGTATTGACGTTAAAGGCGAAGGCGCGTGGATCGTCGTTGGCGATATCACCAAGTAAGGGCAACGCCGGCAGATCTTTCAATTTCTTGAATGTGACGATGCGGAACATCCTTTGCAAGGTAACCTTGCGTGACATCTCGCCCAGGGCACCAGGGATAATACTGGAGCTGACACGAGGAATGTCTCCAGCAACGTCCACAGAAACTTTCTTGTCGATATAGTCGAAGCTACCGGCCGCGCGCATTCTGAGGTTGTTTCCTTCAAAGCGCACTTGCTCGAAATTTAAATCACCTTTGCCAAGACTGAACTTGCCCGACACCTCGTTGAACTGTCCTGATTTCACCGGCATCATCGCTTGCAATAGATTGTTGACGTTGAATCCGAATAAACCTTGCTGCAACAAATTTGCTTCGTTCAACTTTTCCTGCAGCTTGCCAAAACTGGCTACAGAGCCCTGATAAACATTGAATTGTCCGGTGCCGCTTAGCGTGCGGGCTGCGTCATTGGACCAGATGCTGTCGATACTCATTTCCACGTCAGCTAAGCCGGTAACTCCGCCAGAGTGATCGATCAAATCTTTGACCAATTCGTCTACAACCAACTTAGAAATTGTGATGTCTGAATGATATGCCAATGTCTGCGTATTTATGTAACCGGACAACGACATTTTGCCGCCTGAAATTGCAGCCTGGCAGTCTTTGAAGAGGAGACGGTTGGCCGAATCGAGCGTCATCGTGGCGTTCAAATCTTTCATGGAAATGCCGGCTGTCGTTATGCTCTTAAGTTGAAGCTTTGCAATAGAAGTTGCAGCGCCTGCTGAATCCGGCTTTGTGCTCAAGTGCCAACCGGGCAAATCTATGCGCCCGCTCAAGTTCTCCATATGCGAGGCTGGTAATGTATTCTTGTCCACAATGATGTGTCCGCTCATAACAAGATCGTTTACCGGGCCTTCAACCTTTAAGTCGAATTGAGATGAGCCTCCGACCACAGGCGGGTTGAAGTTGTTTTGCCAGCAAATATCCACAAGAGTTGCGGATTTAACTGGATCTGGCGTATTCAGTGTGAAGGTCAAAGATGCGGGGCGCTCGTCCGTTTCGTTGGGCCATTTGAAACTTGCACTGGCGACGAGAAGTTCATTGCCGCAATTGAGTTGGAAATCCCTCAGCGATAGCTCTGATTTGCTTTGATCGAGGCTCAGCCCGCCGTTAAAACTCAGCGGCTTGTTTCTAGGTTGATGCAATGTCCCAAATGCGGTTTTTAGTTTTGCACCGTAGGTATTGCTCGCTCTGCCCCTGAAGGTTAAAGTCGCATTGTCCTTGTCACCACTGCCGGTGACGCGCAACGTCAGGGACTCGGTTGTGTCTGAGTCGAGTCCGATACCGTGACCAAGGTTGTTCATAATGCTATCAACTTCAGATGGATAGAAATTGCCTCTTAACTGACCTTGCCACGACATGCTGGAGCTGGCGTAATTGCTTATCACACCGTCTATGTTGAAGGTGCTCTTCCCTAGTTGACCGCTTGTATCCTGAAAGACGAGCTGATCTTTGCTGATTACAGCAACTCCCGTCAGCTTATCTACATTTGTTTGGTCCTTGCCGAATTTGCCGCCGGCATTGCTGAAACCAATGACACCACTGAGACTGCTGTCATTGGCAAGCGTAAGCTCACCGTACATTTTTCCGTGCAAGCTGGACGAAGTCGAAGGTCTCATGAATTCAGGCAATTGCGAGCGCAGACCTTTATTTGTGTCCAGATTGCCTTTTGCCATTTGCTGAAGTTCAGCCAGTTCAAACCCATCTGTTTTAATGCGAGCCCACTTCAACTTGAGCGCATCAAGCCTGCCTTGCATGTTTGCGTTCAGAACAAGCTTGCCTCCTTTTCCGGAAAGCTGAACATCCGTGGCGTTGAGATCGGAATTGTCATAAGTAATTTGCCCGGAGCTTAGCTTGAACTGTTGCGCTGAACCATCACTGTTTTTCGATGAGAGGTTTATCAATAGTTCCGATGGATTAATTGTGAAAGTAGTATTCGGCATGCCATTACGCATGCTGACGTGAGCTTTGATTTCATGTAGGCTTCCGCCAAGCTTATCTACCATGGGTTGCTGCAAATTGACACCGAAGCGTGTAAGCCAGTCTTTCAGTTGCACCATCGATACTTCATGTGCATTGAAATCCATATCGGTGCGGTTGGCATGTGTCTGGTCAAATGTGCCGTTGAGAGTGAAGTCACCGTTGGCGCTAACGCCATCTGGGCTTAAGGTGACACCGCTCAATTGCTTAACGTCTATCTGCTGGTCGTGATAGCCAATTTCACCCTTGATGGATGAGCAGACCGCTTGCTTATTGTCTTGCCTGTAAAGCTTCATCCCGCGTAGCTTTACGTTCGCGGTGACCAGCGGCGTTTTTCCGTCGAACTTGTATTTCCCGACGATATCCAGAGCTCCGGCTAAGGAATAAGGTTTACTGCGAGCTGTTCCAGTTGTGATCGCTTTGATAATTGCATTGTCTGTCCCAAGCCGCTCTTTGAAGCTGTCGAAGTTCAATTTGTCAGCCTTGAAATCCAGCTCCATTTTTCCAGTTTCTTGCTCGATGTTGCCGCTCAAGATAACTTTGCTGTCTTCGATAGGAATTTCGAGATCTTTTAAAATCAGCTTCTTGCCTGGGTCTATGCTTAGCTCGCCTTTGATTGGAACCTTCGGATCGATTTTGAAAGTATCGAGCACATTGCTTCCTATTTCATCGTCGATGAGATGAGCAAGCGGCACTCCATCAGCTTTGATGTTGGTTGAAACCTTATGGGAGTCTTTATCTCCTTTGAGGTGAAGTTCGATTATGGCAGAACCTCTTAGCTCACCATTTTTCTCTGCCTTGCAAATCTCATCAAGTTTCACATTAGTGAACTGCTTATGAGGATCTGCTTGAGCAGGGAGAAAGCGCGAAATGACTTTAGAGAAAAAGTCCTTCAAATGTGTGAGCTTTCCACCAACTTTCGCCTCATACGCCGGTGCTTCTTTCTGCCAGTTAACGAATTTACCTGCTGAATCAAGCTCCCAATCACCTACTGCAAGCTTCAGGTCTTTCCATTCGACAGTCTCTGGATCAATCAACAATTTGCTCTTGCATGTGAGTTTATCGATTTCCAGCTCGCTATTTTCTATAGCGGGCAATTTCACATTGGACATTGTCGTTTGAGCATCAGCGACAAAACCTTGCTTGAACACTCCTTCGCCGTTAAAGCGCAGATCGCACATTCCCTGCATCTTGGGTAGCTTCTTTGCCAGTGGAGCAAATTGTTCGATATCGAACTTCTGCACCTGCAAATCTAATTTGTACTTGTTTTCGCGCCAGTCTTTATACTCACCGCGGCCTGTTGCAGAAAGCCGCAGTTCCGTCTCAAATGGTTGCCCCTGAGCATCCTTCAACATTACCTTCCCAGAAAGAAAAAAAGGCCAGTTGCGCTTTCCTTTAGGTAAGTTTAGAGACAGCTTTATGTCACGTGCATCGTAAGAGTTCCAGGGATATGCTTCGTCGACTTGCTGGTTTCGCAGATGCAGCTGCCCATGTTCCACTTGAACCATGTGAATTTCCGGACCTTCAGTCAAAAGATCGCTGAAGTTCCACTTATTTGGCGCCTGATGCACCGCCCATACTTCGGGTTTATCGAATTCCAGGTGTTTAACAACCAGCTTGTTTTGAAAAAGCGGCAAAACGGCGATGCCAATTTCAGACTGCCCCGAGATGATAAAAGGGTTGCCGTTTTCCTCCTTCATTTCAAAACGGTCGGTGTCAAAAGCCAGCCCTTGCAATCCAAGGCTCCAGGAAAGTCTGCCCAGATGAACCTTGCGATGAAATGACTGGCACAATTGCGTTTCGATGTGGCGCCGAGCCCATTCGATGTTGCTAAGCAATGCGATAACAATAATGGCCAACAACGAGCTGAGCCAGATAGTAAAGAACTTGATAATGACGCGGACGCGTAGAGCTTCCTCGTTCTGGGGCGGAGAAGCTTCCTTTTCGACCGGTTCTAGCGGTTCGTCTTGGAGGAGCTGTTCTTGTTGTTGAACCATTTCAGAGGAAATTAAACCGGGCTTCATTCATAACACTATGAAGGAGCGCCCGAGACCTTAGCACAAATTCAAAGACTTAATAGACTGTTTGCGGGTTCCCATAAGTCGCCACTTAATTTTCGGCTCCTCCACCGCCTTATGACAAAAAGTTGCTGCCCTTTTCAAAGGGGTTTCCGAGCTTCTAGATACGAGCAAAAAGGCTATCATAAGGAATGTGTGACTGCCAAGAGGATAGCTCCAATGCAGTCAGAAGTTATAATTGGCTAAATTGCCCGGAGTCGCTCTCTTGGCAGCGTTCCGGCAAAATCGTCGAAACGAGCTTGCAAATTACTAATCGACACAATCAACGGTATTCAGGATGTCTCAAGAAAAGCAGGAAAGCAAAGCCTATTCTCGTGAAGAGTTGGATAAAATGTGTTTCCCCACTTTTGAACGGCTTTTCACTGAACTCGGTGAAAGGTATAAGGACTGGATAGTCGCAATTGAGCCTGATACTGGAGACTACTTCATCGGTCTGGATGATTACGAAGTGCTTAACCGCGCCCGTAAAAAATATCCTCGCTCCCAGTTTTTTGCATACAGGCTGAGCGAGAATCCGGCTGTCGATACACTCTGTTAACGGAAAACTAGAAAGGCGCGAATTGAAACATTCTGTCATCCAGGGACGAATAGATGAGCAAGGCAAAGTTCTCTTGCCCGTTATTGTTATTGCTTCTGATGGGTTAGAGGTCGAAGTCGAAGCGGCGGTTTCGCTTGAATACGGCGGCGCCATGGCCATCAGCGAAGAGTTGGCCGTGAGACTGGGATGGCGGCGCCTTGGTGCCCGTCGCGTCGTTGTCGGATTCCAGACGGTTCAAATGGATCATTATCTTGGCACCATGTCGCTCGGAGGAGAACCTCATCAGGTTGTCGTATTGGGTGGCATTAAAACCCGCGCCGTTATTGGCGAAAAGTTTCTTTCCGGCCGTAAACTGACTCTAGACTTTTCCCGCAGTAAAGTCGTGCTTGAATAATCCCGGGAGCGCCGGCGGCTCGCCGGCTTATACTTCCCGACTTTGCCGGATCCTGTGAGGATGAACGAGCACTCCCTTTCCGGAAGAACAAAATGCAGCGCAAAAATAAAATAACGGTAATAGGTGGCGGGCTTGCTGGTTCGGAAGCCGCCTGGCAGTTGGCGCGCCGAGGAATCTCGGTCGATCTCTACGAGATGCGCCCTGTCCGTCCCACCGGGGCGCATCACACATCTAACTTATCCGAGCTGGTTTGCTCGAACAGTCTTGGGTCCTATGACGAAAAGAACGCATCAGCCGTATTGAAAGAAGAAATGCGTATGCTGGGTTCTCTAATCGTTGAAACGGCCTGGAAATGTAAAGTCCCCGCCGGCGGTGCCCTTGCCGTTGACCGGGAAATGTTTGCTGAGGAAGTAACCAGCGCTATCTCAAAGAATCCGCTTATTACTCTGCATAGAGAAGAGATTCCCGAAATTCCGACCGATGGTATCACTATCGTCGCGACAGGTCCGCTTACTTCACCTGCACTTGCCGATTCGATCAAATTGGCAACAGGCGAAGAACAGTTGCATTTCTTTGATGCGGCTTCGCCTATTTTGACGCGTGATTCGATAAATATGGACATCGCATTTCAGAAAAGCCGTTATGACAAAGGCGATGGTTCGTACATCAATTGCCCCATGAACAAAGAGCAGTACGAGAATTTTTGGAACGAGCTTGTTGCAGGTGAGAAAGTTGAGCTGAAAGACTTCGAAAAAGGGACGAAGTATTTTGAATCATGTTTGCCTGTTGAAGTTATTGCTTCTCGCGGAATTGATACCTTGCGCTATGGGCCGATGAAACCAGTCGGGCTGGAAGACCCACGCACAGGCAAACGCGCTTATGCTGTGGTTCAGCTAAGGCAGGATAATGCCGCTGCGAATCTGTACAACATAGTCGGTTTCCAGACAAATTTGAAATGGCCTGAGCAAAAAAGAATCTTCACGTTGATACCAGGTCTGGAGTCAGCGGAGTTCGTACGTCTTGGTGTCATGCACCGAAACACATATCTGAACAGTCCCGTTGTCCTTTCCCCTTCAATGAATTTGCGCAAGCGACCGGAAGTGTTTTTTGCCGGTCAACTTACAGGTGTCGAAGGCTACAGTGAGTCTACTGCAACAGGAATTATCGCCGCCATAAATGCCGCTCGCATGCTGCGTGGTGAAGAACTGATTACAGTTCCGGCAGATTGTATGATCGGTGCATTGATTCGTTATATCTGTAATGCGGATCCAAAAAACTTCCAGCCGATAAATTCCAATTGGGGAATCATCGACATTCCTCCCGAGGTGGAACGGATGGATAAAAAACTTAAACGCGGGCGCTTGCGAGAACTTGCCTTGCAATCCATGAAACGCTTCGTCGATGAGTCCTGTCTTGTCCCTAACTAGAATCGCTTGCAAGCATAATATTTGAGCGTATTACGGGCTGATTGCGTTGAAGGACTGATAATTGCGTGATACTCGTTTGATTGAGTCAAACTGGGAATAATGAAAACAATGGAGTCCGGAGAAATTGCCATGCCATTCTGGAGTAAATCGCTCAAGCCTATATTGGCTGCCGGGTTCGTCTGTCTACTCATGCCTGCAGTGCAAGCGGACGAGTTCAAAGCGAAAGTGGTCGCAGTTACTGATGGCGACTCCTTGATTGTATTGCACGACAACACAAAAGAAAAAGTCATTTTATACGGAATTGATTGCCCCGAGCTCAAGCAAGAGTTCGGCCCTCAGGCCAAACAATTCACGGACCAGTGCGCCTACGGAAAAATGGTGACCATAAATAACCATGGACACGACAGAAATCAGCGCACCATTGGTGAAGTCTACCTGCCGGACGGAACGAATTTGAATCAGGAACTGGTGCGACAGGGACTCGCATGGTGGAGCGACAAATATGCACCGGACGACAAAACGTTGAAGCAATATCATTACGCTGCAAAGTCTGCAAAGCTTGGACTCTGGGCCTCTGCAAACCCCATTGCACCCTGGTTGTTTCGAAACGGGGAAAAGTCAGTTCGTGCTGAGATCAAAACTGATACCAAATAACTGTGGCTGACGAAGAACACAAGATTACTGCTGTTCCCGACCAGACTTCCACTGGTGATGCAGATGCACTTGTTGGAACGAACATCGACGGGAAAATTAAAATCATCCAGCTCCTCGGGCGAGGATCAAGCGGTGCCGTGTATCAGGCTCACCATCAGGCGCTTGATAGCATGGTGGCAGTGAAGGTTCTCAATGCCACAATTGAAGACCCGCAAATCGCAAAACAGCGATTTATGAATGAAGCTCAGTTATTGAGCCAGATGCAAGATGAGCACATCGTCAAGTTTCATTCATACGGAGTGCTCGGCGATGGACGAAATTATATGGTGCTGGAACTTCTGGAAGGAAAAACGCTGCAAGAAATATTGGAAGAAGAAGAGATTTTGTCGACTCCGCGTGCTTTGAACATATTCAAGCAAATAAGCAGTGGGCTTTCATACGCTCATGCAAAAGGAGTAATCCACCGAGACATAAAGCCGGGAAACGTGATGATTTGCAATGCGGCAAACTCTGAGCATGTGAAGATTCTCGACTTTGGAATCTTCAAGGCGATGAATTCCGCAAATCAAAATTTGACCAAAACTGGCGTCGCTCTAGGAAGTGTGAATTACATGAGCCCTGAGCAATGCAAGAACGAAGAGCTCGATGCTCGGTCAGATCTTTATTCGCTTGCTTGTCTCATGTACGAGTGTCTTGTTGGGCAGCCACCTATGAAGGATGTGAATGACCTGGTCATTCTATCCAATCACGTGAACAAGACCGTCAGTGATGTTCCATCGAAAGACTCTATCCCAAACGAACTGAAAAAAATAATTTTGAAATGCCTGGAAAAAGAACCAGACAAAAGATTTGAAAATGCTTCGAAACTGTTGGAAGCCTTGCAAGGATGCTCAGATATTGGAACTGAGAGTTCTAAATTTAAGAAACGGAATCTCTTTTCTCCGATCTCAATCTCGGCTTTGCTTTCGATATTGTTGATTGGCGGCGCATCAATCATCTTTTTCTCTGCTCGCAAAACAGCTGAATTTCCGCTTAACGATTCGGATTTAACTTACTCTGATCGCAAACGTCCGGAATCCGTCTCTAGCATGGAAAAATTGCAAATCGCGGAGCGATGGCTTATGAAACGCCTAAAACGCATTTCGCACTCAAGCGAAGTGAATGAGGCGGCAATGGTTTATTCTGATTGTGTTCATTTTAGAACAATAATGCGATTGCCACCGAACACAGATCTCTGGGAAGCAGTTGAGCATATGCTCAATTCTGACAAGCTGCAGGGTAGTAATGAGTGGAGCGTTCACCATCACCAGCTTATTTTGGCTTACGTGGTTCGTGGCGAGCACGAAAAAATGAAGAATGAGATAGCCAAATTTACTCAGAAGGTGTCTGCCAAAGAAACTGACGCAATGTTTCAGGCAGCAGTGCGGATTGCGAAGGTACAGAATGACACGGCAACTTTAACTCAGCTTGTCCAACTTTTTCAAGCATATGCGCAAAAGAGAAAGATTCCTCTGGTAAATGCAACCAGTGATATGGTAAGGGCAGAAATGCTTTTCTTTACAGGTCAGATTCCTGAGTGCGTAAAGCTGCTGCCAAAACTGAAACAGGAGATCGACCGTACTCGAGACGATGACAAATCTTCTCTGGAGGAATTAAATGCTCGATATATGGTGCTTTTGAATTGCTGTGGTTTTTTCAGCGAAACTATTGAATTGGTGAATAAAGAGTATCCTGATATTGCAGACCTGGGGGTTCTGCGCAAAGATTCGGAACGTATCGATCTTGCTATGGTGGCATTGAAACTGGCAGCTGCAGAGGCTTTTGCTGCTAGAAAAAGACTCGACAAAGCAAATGACATACTTAACAGACTTTTAGAACAGGAGTTTCAAGAAGTACCGGAGTCACAGTTTACTGATGCCGTTGAACAAAAGTTGATCCGATTAACTGCTCTCTATGGAGATAGGTCGCTCATTTTACCAATGGTGAGCAAGTACCTCCAGCGTGTATATAACGTATGCCCTCAGCGAATAGACGTTTCGTTAGAGTTTTTGATTGTCACCGTTAGTGAGAACCCGCCCTTTCCTGATTTGTCGGAAGCGTTTCAATCACTGTTGCAGCTGGTGCCAGATAGCGATTCCGCGACGAAGGGTATGATAAGACGAAGATTTCTGCAATATTTGGATACTGCTGGTGACCCTCATAATAACGGGCCGGTGCTGATTCAGGACATATTTGAAGCCATAGATTTAGCCAAGGATGATCCTGACTTTATTGTTGCAGTTAGCAGTCGCTATGCTTTGACTTGCATTCAATCTGAACGAATGGCAACAGCCTGGACTGCGCTCGAGAAAGCTAAGCCTTTTCTGGGAAGGTGTTGTGCGAACAACAAATTCACCTGGGAATTTTACAGAGCTCTATATGAACTTGACTCGACGAAAAACCCGGACGATGGTCTGAATATGCTCAAGGTAGTTTATGAGCAGTGTCGGAACACAGATATTGGCATGATTGACAGCTTCCACGCTTGTGCAATGTCTTTATCGAGAGCCTATATAAAACAAGCGAAATATGCTGAAGCTGAAGAGATTCTAGTGACTGCTCTGGAAAAGACAAAACGCTATAGACCTAAGAACACAATTGAAATTCGTGAGTTTTTGGATACACTCGCCCAAGTTTACGATCGGGAAAATAAGCAGACTGATAAGCAGAAATGTCTCGATGAAATAAAGGCTCTCTAGCAGCTTCGCTACACAGAATCTACACAAATTTGTACGGACTTCTTTTAAACGAATTGTCGATACTCCAGTAGCCGTGCTCCTGGAGTCTCGTGATGTCTGAAATCGAAAAAAGCCTGCCTGAAAAAAGTCTGTGTGCACACGCTCATAGCAAAGAGCTGGCTCAAACTTTGATGCAGCCAGAAGGCCTCTCAAGCCTGGCTGCAAGCTGGGGTAAGGATCAGGTTCAAAATATCATTTCAAAAGATGGCTCTCTTCACCTGGGAGATCCCTCGAGTTTGTACGTCCCCGGTTCTCCCATAGATAAGATGGGAATTGATTTCACAAAGAGACCGGGGCATCCCTTTAGCCCGCTAGATATCATGGATTCGGGGCGACACACAGCCGAGTTACTGCTCAAGCATGACGCGAATTCGAGCTTCACTAACTTCAATATTCTTCAATACGAAAACAACTCCCAGATAAGAAACGATGTTCGAGGATATGTTGAAGCCTGGGCTGCCGGTGGGATACAACAGGCAACTCTGGGAGATTGCTGGTTTCAATCAACCGTGGCTTCTCTGGTGAATCGGCACGATGGGCCCCAGAGGTTTTCAGATATGATCCGCTCTAATGAAGATGGCGGGTATACGGTAACTTTTCCTGGCGATAAAGAGCATCCGATCAAACTCTCGCAGGATGATGTCGATAAAAACCCTCGAATAAGCGATTCCGCAGAGTGGAACAGAGTAATGGAAGCCGCGGTGCTTAAGCATGATTTTGTCAAAGCTGCTGCAACCGAAGATGGTGGCAAAGGGGCGTATGCAACGGATGCGTTTAAGCTGTTGACAGGGCAGGATGCTCAGGTGCAAAAAATGGATATTTCAACCGCGGAGCTAGCGGTGAAATTGGAGTCTCTTATGAAGAGTGGTAAGCCCGTGGTGGCTGAGATTATCAAAAATCCGCTGGTTCCACTGGAAAGCTGCCATGATTATAGCGTTGTGGGATACAATCCCGTGAGTAATATGATTACACTTCGCAATCCCTTTGGTCGCAGTTATGTTCCTCCAGGAATTATCGAAAATGGGGTAATTGTGCAGGGGGCAGGCGTTGTTTCGCTGCCGCTTGAAACATTCAAAAAGAATGCACTCGATATAACCTATTTGAGCTGATTTGATACTTGACAGAGCGTCAATCAAAACTCCTTAAAAGACAGACGGTTTAACTCAGCATATCCGGATTCCTATTGCAGATTTTGCGAGTGATTATTTTGTTGCTCCTCTAATTTCTTAATTTGATCGCGGATTTGTTCAATCGTACCAGTGTAAGATGGCTTGCCAAAAGCCAGACGCAAGCCGCCAAAAACTCTTATATCGAAACCACTTAAGCCCGGAGTATTATGTGAATCCCAGTTCCAAACCGGTTCTGCGCGAACAAACGAAACCAGCCCAGGAATGGTCGAAATCGGGCGTGAGATTTCGTAATCAGAAATCATACTGACGTTGCCCTGTCGTGGAACTGAGCCATGAAACGGTGGAGACCTAAAGTTTGTCACGAACGTATTTGAAGCAGAGAATATCCATTTTCCTCGGCGCCAGAGAAAACCAAGCGAATAAAAAGGATCAAGCTCGCGCGTGGCGCCTTCAAAATAATACCGGCTTCTCATTTGCAACAACGTGCTTGCAAATGCTATCAGATTTGGGTTGACAGAAGCCGTAACGTTGAGCGATGGAAGCAAGTCCGCCTGATTAAGTTTGGTCGTTTGCCATAATTGTCGAGCCTGCAAATCAAATTGCATATTGACCCGATTTCCGATAGGAACGTCATGGCGATAACCCAAGGACACTGATTGGAATGTTGGGAACGTCAATCGGTGCTGCCGTGCAAACACATCTTTAATTACAAAATAGTTTGCGTAAATTGAACCGCGCCTGAATACTGTGTGGCCAATCGTTACGTTGGGGAGCGTACGAAAAACATAATCTCCGACTGCGTGCCTTCTGTCGAATAATGGATTGGATTCATAGCGCTGCGAGATTTCGGTGACGCTGTTGAACCAAAGACGCTCAGGAAGCTTCTTCATCAGTGCGAATTGCAGGTCTCGATTTCTGCTGCGGCGTTCTCCACTAAAAATAATTGGTGTTACATCGGTTGGCAGAATGTTCGGACTTGGTACACCATTTGCAGTAGCACTGCCGCTTTGGGCTATTAGAGGGTTTCTGAAGACGCTGGCGTCAGTGTTGTTGTTCTGAAAACTGCCTGAGAATGATTGTGCCAATGCACACTGATTGCTTAATGCAAACAGCGCGAGCGCTAACTGAACACGACGATTGTGAATGGTAGATGCTAGAAATGTTCTCAAGACAGACTCTTTGCCGGAATTGTCGCGTATAATAGTCCAAAATCATCGGTATGTCTAGTTTCTACGGGCTCATCCAAAAAGAACGCGCGATGTGCTTTTGGAGATCTTGGAGGCTTTAGACTAGCCAGATTGGCAATTCAGATAAAAGTATCTAAGGGTCAATGTGCGCCAAGATAGCGGCATTATGCAAAATGGCTCGTGCTCGTGCGCGCAAATCAGGATCAGTAGAATGTGCCATTTTCCTCAACGGTGCTACCTTATACATTGCATTTGCAATAGAGAAATCTGCACAGTAAATATCCAGATTATCGAAGCCAGCCAATACCCAAGAGCGATAAGCCAATAAATGCGCTGGCTCGGGTCCGGTAATCCGCTCCTTCTTAGGATCGCAAAGCAAAATTGCATAGCCTGGTAAGACCCGCAATCTCTGACCGCCATTACATGAGACTATAACGTCCTTCAACAATTTGCTATCTAAGGTGCAAACAGTGAGTTCATCAGCGTGATTATCGATAAATACAGTGGCGCCTTTCTTGCACGAAATACTCGCAAGCTCAGTCTTTAGGATCGAATCTTGCTTAAGAACTAAAAGTCCGGTCAGTTCTTTCTTGCTTGCGTCAGAAACATCAATTTCAGTCCAATCTCCATCTCTTTCTGCCAGCAAATGCAATTGCTCACTGCTTCTTTCAGCCGATTTCAACGTCAGATCAATAAGCTGTGTGTTTCCTGCTTCTAATTCTTGGACAGGACCCTGAAGCATTGACGAACTTAAGATCGCCTCAGAGTGTGCAAAATTTGAAGTTCTTGAACCATTATCTGCTTGATGTTTGATAGAAGGGATTCGCATTCTGTTCACGAATTCACGCTTAGCAGTAGGCTGCAATAATGCTGCATTCTTCAAAATGCGGTTCAAGCAATCTTGCTGCTGAGAATCATGAGACGAGCTAAGTTCTCTAATTCCCGGAATTTGTTGAGCAGCGCTCTCGATCATGAACTCGGCATCAAATACGGAAGTTCCGTTTTTTGAATTAAGTAGCTTGGGCACCCGAAAAAGAATTCCTAGTTTGGGATTGACGTCATTAAAACGGGCGGCTTCGCTTTCTGTTATGAGCACCTCATGCGCCACCGGCACTTTTATTCTTGACTCACCGATTTGCAACTCTACATTCTTTTTTTCGGGAGCATCGAAGTTGTAGATCACAATTGCTTGCGCGGTCTGAAAAACATAGACCGCTGAATCAGACGGGCATGTGACTTTGCAGTTTGCTAATTTCAATTCTGTATCTTGCTTTTCATAAAGAAAAAGATGTCCTCCAGTCCTTCTGTCATTCTCGAGTCCTGAATTTAAGGTCTCTGCATTTGCAAATGAGCATTCTGTTGTAGGAATCAAATCTGGCGCTATTACTGTAAGACAAAGCGCAAGGAAGATTTTGTGAATTGCTGAGTTATTGTTCAATCGGGGCTTCATGCACTTGTGCTCGCTTATTCAAATCGGTTGGCTCTTGAATTGTAGACGTCAAACCAGATTTCAACCGTCAAATCATCAAATTTAAGAACTCTTGGCTGGATTTCAAAATTTGTGTGCCTGGCGGTGTTCTTTTAAATCAAGTAAGGGAATCAGATCGGCCGTTTTACTAGCTACGTCATCGGTATTATAATAGTGACAGTAGCAAATAATTCCATCAAGCTTGTGTAAGAAAAGAAGATGAACAATTTCGTTAGACTCGGGCGGGTAAGCTTACTCGTAGCAGCACTCAGCTTAACATTGGCACCCGCGGTTAATGCCATCGGGTCAGGCGGTGGTGGCGGTGGAGGAGGCGGCGGCGGGTCGACACCTACTCCACCGGCGGCTCCTGCGACTCCAGCGCCAGCGCCGACTCCAGCGCCAGCGCCGACACCGGCTCCCGTTCAGCCGCAAGTCCAGGTTCCAAATATTCCGCAAGCACAACAAACTCCCAACGGGATTACCCCAGGTCTGACCCCGACTGATATGACTCGCTTACCGGGTCCTCAAGGTTTTCCTGCAGAGGACTCAAACGCCGGATGGAAAGATCCCGGGGTTGACCAGGATCTGGCACGAGCCATGAAAAATGATCTGATTAATGCCTTGGATAGTCTTGCGAACGCAGAGATGAATGCAGCCAATGAAAAATTGCAGGCTGAGTTAGCGGCGCATAAACAAGCTGAGATAGACGCTAGCGCCGCGTGGAGCGCACTCGAAGGTAGATGGGTTAATGATGGTGAGGGTAATTGGACATGGGTGGGCCACTCAATGGACGACCATCCTGATTTTGGTGCTATCCGTAGAGAAGCGGACGAAGCGGCGTTTAGTACCTATAACATGGCTATGGCTGCTGCCCAGCGTGAAATGAAGCTTGCAAAAGAGTTGCGAAATTCATCCAATCTTGACTTTCTTTCCGCGGACGCAAATTTATTTGCTGCACAAAATGCTGCAGCAGACGCTGGATCCTCACAACCAATGGGCTGTCCTTGACAAATCACGGGGAGATGTTTTGCAAAATCGGCCCGAAGAAATTTCAAGAAGCAGGCTTCTTTGCCTGGGCATTTGCTGCGTAATTGCTTTTGCAATGGTTGGCAGTAGTAATGTTCTTGCAGCTAATCTAGAAGTGAAATCTCAAAGCAAACAGAACGGCTTGGCAAGAAAACAAGGTGCCTCACTCTTATCTGCTAGAACGTCGTCTAGCCTGGATGCAGCAAGCCCCGGGAGCGCCGGCGGCTCGCCGGCTTCGACTCCTATTGCTTTGAGAAAAATTGCAATCTTTGATAGCCCAATCATCCCTAGTGACAAAACAAAATCTGTTCCAATGGCCAGCCCAGCTCCACTTGGTCATCCTGGTGGAATGGCAGTTGCCCGGCCCTTTTTGATGACCGCAACTATAAATATTAGCGACACACCACTGAGCTACAGTCCTCCGGTTGGCAAAAAGATGGAGTTCGAGGTTAGTTATAACGGAGTCGGGAAGCCTAGCGATCAAAAATTCAAGTTCAATGCAGGCTTCAATGAGCCGGCCTCATTCAGTAACCTCGGCACCGGCTGGAGCTTCAACTGGGTCGCCTACTTAACTAAAGACTCGTCAGGTAATGTAAAGCTGATGGTTCCCGGAGGCGGCGCCGAAAGATACAAGTATCAAAATGAACAAAACCCCTATGCGCCAAACCTTACTTCTCACGCTATTTTAGTTCCAGATGCGCATAGCAGCACTCTCAGGCGATTGCTTCCTGATGGATCAGTCGAAGTTTATGACCTTAGCGATAAAGACGGGCGTATCTTTATGACTAAGCTCGTCGATGCACATGGAAATGAAGTAAGAATCGAATACGACAATTCATTTAGAATCTGCTCTGTAATTGATGCAATCGGACAAAAGTCCATCATCAGCCACCTCAGCGATGATCCCAAGTCATCCGGATATTTTAAAATTGCTAAGGTCAAAGATCCGTTTGGCAGGACGTGCCAATTTCAATATGATCCAAGCGAATCGCATCTGCTGTCCATCACCGATTCGATTGGGCTTTCATCGAAATTCATATATGAACCAAATAGTTTCGAAATAGTCTCGCTTCTAACGCCTTACGGACGCACAAATTTCGAACACTACCACCCAAAAGGCAGTCCGCTCGGCTCAAGAGGATTGCGAATCAACTATCCAGATCTAACATCTGCTGTATATGAAAACTGGACCGGAAACATAAATTCTACTTACGAGTGGTCACGAAGGACATTGAAGCTCTTTCCAGATGATCCGTCCAAACATATTCTCAGCCATTGCACGATGACTCAATGGTTGCTTGATCGCGAAACACACGCCGAAGTGCCGGTGCAAGCGATGACAAAACCTCCACTCGAGAGCCCCACAGTCTATCGTTATGAGGGACAGGAGGGTGGCAACTACAACATAGCAGGCAGCAGCAATTTGCCTGTGGAAATTTTGAGAAAGGTTAGAGTTGTCGAGCCGAATGGTGCCGAGCATGCGACCTTGCAGATTCAACGATATGCATACAATAAATTCGGACACAAAACAAAGGAAGTAGATCCGGTTGGAAGAACGTTTTCATATGTCTACGCAAAAAACGACATCGACCTGTTAGAGAAACGGCAGACCAAGGGCTCGAAGAATGAGCTCATTTTCAAGCAGGAATATAACGATAAGCATTTGCCAGTGAAGGTGTATAACGCAGGTGGTGAGCTTATCTACACCTATGAATACAATAAGTTCGGCCAGCAAACAAAATCGATCAACTCGAGGGAAGGAGTTGTTTCCGCATCTTACGATAATAAGGGCTATCTTTTAAAAATCGAGAGCAGTGTTCCAACATTTCAGAACCTGGCGGAATTCACTTATGATAACTGTGGACGCATGGCTTTCGTGGCGCGCCCAGACGGTAGCCGGCGCAACTATTCATATGATTCTGCTGACCGAATTACGCAGATTAGCTATCCAGACGGAACGAACGAGCAGATAAAATATGACAAGCTGGACGCAGTCTTGTACAAAGACCGATCAGGCAGAATTACGAAGCGAGCTTATAGCAGCCTGGACCAAATTGTTTCAGTGGAAGATCCGTCCGGTCGGAAAACAACATTTGAGTGGTGCTCGTGCGGTTCGTTACTGAATGTCACTGACCCCATGGGGAACGTCACAAGCTGGCATCACGACATTCAAGGTAGAACGATACAAAAGAAATTTGCGAACGGAACTGAGATCAAATACGGTTACGAAAAGGACGGACATCGCCTGCAGTCGATTACCGACGCGATGAATCAATCAACAAATTACTTCTATAATTTAGACGATACAGTAGCAAGAATTAGTTTTACCAATCCGGTAAACGAGACTTCCCCTATTACTTTTACATGGGGCACTGAATATAAGGTAGTTACCGCAGTCAAAAACGATTGGGGCGAGATCAAGCTGAACCATACAGAAGCAGAAACCGGCCGTGGACTTTTACGCTCGGTAGCTAATAACGTAATTCCAAATTCAACCATAAAATATGATTACGATGTTTCTGGAAAAATGACCAGCCGAGAGATCGGGGATGGGGGATACTTTGACTTTTGGAAGTATGATGAACTTGGCCGTTCTATAGCTGAGGCAAATAATCTCGGTCAGTTTAATTTCGAATACGCTGATTCACTAAGCGATAAGAATTCGAGCAAGCAACTGAGAGCCATAACTTATCCGAACGGAGCTCAGGTGCATTTCCACAAAGATACAGCCGTCGGTGTGGAAAGGCTGCGTGCGATTTCTAATACACTGGGAAGCGATAAAAAATTTCTCTCGCGCTTTAAGTATGATTGGGACAATGATGGACAGATCAGAAATATCGAAGAGCAATTTGCTTCAACGAATGCGGAAAAGGAACCAGCTCAGACAAAATACGAGATTGTGCATGACGCCATTGGCCAAATTACTCAGACCAAAGCAGCAGCGCCTCAGCGCCATAATTATCAATACGAATTTGATAAGAATTGCAATTTAACAGTGAGCCTGAAAAACGGCAATAACAATCGCTTTCATTATGACAATATGAATCAGCTTGTGAATCATGGAAGTGAACCGTCGGCAAAAGTATTACCGACCACCGCCGCACCCGATAATACTACGAAGTCGCCCGCATCATTCGCTTACGACAAAAACGGCAACATGACATCGGATGGGAAGAACCTATACAAGTGGGATGCGGAGAACAGGTTGATTTCAATTGTTTATCCCGGTAATGGCAACCACTCCGAATTTTTCTACAATCCGATGGAAAAGTGCGCAAAGATTGTTGAAACGCGCAACGGAAAGATCACGAGTACGCAGCACCTTATTTGGTGCCTGAACAAACTTTGTGAAATTCGCAATGAGGATGGTTCTGCTAGAAGAATATTTGAGTTTGGCGAAAGCATCGTGTCAAATCCAAAAGATGGAAAGCCCGGGGAGCAGACTTACTTCTTTTTACGCGACAATAATGAGTCCACAAGGCAAGTATTAGATGCTAGCGGAAGAATATTGGGAAGGCAAGATTTCGACTCTTATGGCAACAATACGAATACCGATGGAGACGTGAAAGCGGACATCGGATTCGCGGGCTATTTCATTCACGAGCCGAGCGGACTTTATCTCACACCATTCAGAGCTTACAACAGCCATCTAGGACGTTGGCTCAGCCGCGATCCGCTTGGTGAGTTCGGAAGTCCACAACAGCCGGAATGGAAAATTACTGAGTCAAACCTCGAGCTGATTGCCTTGAATCCATATGCCTATTCCAACAACAATGGGTTTCAATACAGAGATCCGCTTGGGCTAACACCGTGTGGCACCCCCACCCCAAGATTTGACTTAAGTGTGTCCATGACAGATGTTATTCATGACGTAAGCAACTGGGCCTATGGGCAAGAAGGTATCGACACTGGACCCAGCATACTTACTCCACTCTTTCCTGAGTTCGCGTTAGATTCCGGGCAACCCGCCAGGTTGGCACAAGCTGAGACGCCGACAAGCGGGCAAACAATTAATGACGGTGCCTATGGTGGTTCCAAGGGCTCTTCTAGCGGCGGCTCTTCGGGTGGTTTTGCAGGGAGGAACAATTTGACGCCTTATACGGCACCATTTGAAAGCGTTGATCTAAAGAATTTACAGAAGCAACTCTATTTTTGGGAGGGCGGAAAGGAAGGCCCTAAAAAAAATCTATTTGGATTTTGGAGTTCAGGTACACTCTTTGACACCAAAGAGGACGCTGTCCGAGCGTGGGCAACTTCGATTTACAACACTACTGTTAAAGATAATGTCGAGTACGCTACTTTAATTTACCAATACAATGGCAAGTGGGCATTCACCATCTCTGTGAAGGGCAAGGCAGCGTCCTCAGATTCCCAACAGGTCTCGCAGTTTCTGCCACCGGGGGCGAAAAACGTAGCATACGCTCACACGCACGGTGGTGTGCTCTTAGGAACCAACGGTGAAATATTCTCCAATGTCAAAAATCCACAAACCGGAAAAATGTCCGGCGACATTCCTCTTGCAAATGAAGCTAAAGTTGACTCTTACATGGTTGCACCTTCGGGAAAGATTTGGGCGTACTACCCTCCAGAATCACCCAACAACCAATTGACAAATGGCGAAGGGCAGACGAAATACCTCGGAAGCGTTTTCGGAAAGTGAGGCATACAGGAAAAGAATGGCTATCAGAAAAAGCGATTTAAAATTACTATTCCTGCTTATTCTTATTTTAGCAGTACCTATAGTGCACGCAAAACCGTCACCGAATGCAACCGCCCAAAGTCATGCAATTCCAAAAGACATTCCCGATTGTATAGACCGCCTTAAGGCATCATTACCTAAAGAAACTCTCGACGACTTTCGAGGGCGGCCCGACCTTGGGAAATACCATATGACCGTCGGAATGTGGATTCGCAATAACTGGATATACGGCCATGAAAAGGAGGCTTTAGTGCAATATTTCCTGAAAAAGGGAATTCTTCAACCTGACAATATGTCCTTGATTATATTGATGGCCTTAAATAGAAACTTGCAGTCTCAACCGCTCCAGTTAGAAGCGACACTCAAATTTATTCGAGAAAGTGAACGTCAGCAAGCCCCTCGAGTTGAAGAAGGTAAGCAGATTCCAGTAGAAGCCGACAATATACTGTTGAAAGCCGACTCAGGAGCAATGCGGCTGAAAGAACTTAAAGGAAAACTAGTTATCCTTTCGGTTCTTTCATTTGATGATGCTAGCAGCCCAGAAGCAATACGGGAAATTAATTCCATGCTTCAACAAACTCACTCTAACAAAATAGTGGTTATTGGCATTATGCCAGCGACTCCGAAGTGTGTTTCTGCAAGAGACGAGTTTCTTGTAAGAAACAAGCCGCACTTTCCAATTGTGAAAGAGGATCCTCCTCGGCTTTTGACCTTACTATCGGAGGCCACTGGAGGAAATAATGTCATTACGATTCCGGAAACTTATGTTATTGCTCCTAGCGGATACTTGCAAACAAAATATAACGGTTGGGATACGGAAACAGCTGCTGCGTTGCGCAAAGATATCAGTAGATTGATGAAATAGACGGAGATATCGTGAGCATTCAGGCAAGGAAATCTTTAACCGACAGGTCCTGGCCCGGTAAAGTTCACTATTACTATGGGAGTGGAAAATCCTAACAACTTTCATTGATGTTGTTGAACGAAAAGCAATTCTGATATTTACTGATCTACTTCGAGAAGAGCCAAACAATTTGAATGAGTTTTTATTTGCTTTCAAGACTCACTATCTCTTCTTTTGATTGGACCGAAAAAAGGGGGGCACGTCAAAGGGAATCTCTATTTGCCCCTTCTTGTTTAGGTACCCCCACTTGTCGGCTAGCGCTATTGGCGCCAGTCCTTCCTCTGAAAAGCAGCCGCAATGGTCGAAGTATGTTTTGCTCAAAATTTTTCCATGCTTGTTTATGAAATTGGATTTTCGATTCTTGCTTACTATGGCATAGCCATTTTCGAATGATAACGCGCTATCGAACCTTGGTTTAATCTTATAAGCACCGGTCTTGTCAATGTATCCCCACTTATTTGTTTTGTCTTTTACGGCAGCTAACTGTTCATTAAAAGGAAAAGCCTTAAGAAAGGAAGGCTTAATTGCGATGTTCCCAGACCTGTCTATGTAACCATACAACGAACCTTGCTGCATTGCTGCCAAGCCGAGCTGAAATTTCTGAGGGAAAACCATGGTAGTCTCTGGTCGGATAGGAACAATAATTTTTCCCGTCTTGTCTATAAAAGCTTCCTTATTACCTTCTCCCGCAAATGCTGGTTGTACAACTGCTAGAAGCACAAGTAATATCAAAAATTTTCCCATGAGAGACCCTGAACTTCAGATAGTTAACTATGCTGAGATAACTTTGTACATTTTATTATAACGGGCAAGCCGAGGGGTTGCAGCTGAAATCCAAGTGCTTTTTTCGTAGGAATAGTTGCAACGGTGACCGAGAAAGAACGCTGATCTTATGGTAGCTTCGTAATAACCAAGGGACTCGTAAATGAAAACAAAAGGATGAAAATCTATTGATGGTGAGTTAGTGGATTAGGGTTTGGGTATTAGTCAGAATTCAATAAGCTGTTTAGCAAACCTGGCACGTAGAATTGCTGCATTGATTGAAAGTCGAGAGGCTTGCTTTCACCGTTTCGATGTATAAGCGGCATCGCGGCAGGCGATGCATCAAAATGTCCTTCCGCATCCATTACGACCCAGTCATTTTGATTGCAGAGTTGGATTGTACAGAGCGGATGCCAATCGCTCGTGCGCCACAGCTTGATCAGTCCCGATGGATTTGCCGCAGCAATTACTTTTCCATTTTGCTGAAACGCGATTGAACATAAGTCGTTACCCTTAACACGCGGTGGACCTTGTAATGAAGTGAGTTTATGCCAGCTACCCATTTGCCAGATTGAAATGATATTATCCTCGTCGACTGCGACATTTTTCATATCTTGCGAAAAGGCGATTGAACGCGTTACGGGTTCCGTTTTCCTCATAGGAAAAGAATGCAAGAGTTTCCCGCTTCCAATGTCCCATAGCTGCACTCCAGTTTCTCTTGAATCAACAGAGAGAACTTTTCCATCTGGGCTAAATTCGATCAAACCACCAGACTTAAGTGTTTGAACTAATCTGGCAGCCGAAAGATCCCATAGAGTTACTAGTTCTGTTTGATTATGACAATTGCTTATAGCCATTGTTCTACTTTCAGGATTAACGGCAATTGAAATGATCCTGCAGGTATCAGTGTCATCGAACTGACAGATGACTGTTTCAGATGGGCTGTCTTTACTTAAATCCCATATTGCAACTTTGCTAAAGTTATGAAAACTATGTTTGTCTTCAATATGACCAAGTTTAGCCACAAACCAATGCAAGTCAGAGCTCAAACGAAAAGATTGAACGTGGTCAGAAAGACTAATTTTACGATATATTTTGCCATCATCATCCCAAATCTGGATGGTATTGCCCTGCTGATTAGTTATAGCTATTTCCACCATTCTATTTGCAATCAGCTGCTCCTGGGCTGGCACCGTTGCAATCACATTTACTTTTGCGGCATTGAAGTCGAATTTACGTAGCGTTTTGAGTTCGTGAGTTGTGCCACTGGAAAGCACGTACAAAGCCTTGTCATTGCAAGTAAATTCAATGGATTCAATTGCAAGTGACTGAGCAGCGAGAGTACGGAGCAGTTGCAATTTTTGTGGGTCCCAAAGTTGCACAGTGCCGTCATAAGATCCCACCACTAAAGTCTTACCATCGGGGAAGAAGGCTAAGGAGCCGATGCCACCGCTCAAACCGACGCTCGAGCAAGTAGCAGAAGTCAAATCGACAGATTTCAGTACCCCTGATGAGCCCCACAAAACTCTGCGGTCATCCGGGCTGAAGACCAGCGGTGGATGACTTAAGATATCGCCAACGGGGGTGAATTGCCTCGCCGACTCCTGGCCGGAGGATGCATCCCAGATAATCAGAACGCCATCACGATCAATGCTAGCCAGCTTTTTCCCGTTTCTACTAAATGCAACAGCCGCAACATCAGCTTTGTGGCCGCTGAGGGTCAAGCGAGTTTTGCCACTAATAAAATCAGTAACCGTGATGTCACCCTTTCGAGGAATCGGAGGGTGGGCAGGTTCCTGCGGCGGATCACTTTCTTTAACGAGTTTTCCATTCTTAAACAGCGGGCCGGCAACGTTGCGACCTTCAATTAGTGGCAGTGCCCAAGAAGCAATAAGGGTTCCATCCGAACTGAGGGCTGAGCTTCCACCAGCAAAATTTCGCTCAATAAAGGCGCCTGTATTCAGGTCTATAGTCTGAATTCTAGCAAACGATACCAGGGCAATATGTTTTCCGTCAGGTAGAAATGCGAGAGAATCAATCTCATGGAAGGAGTTCGCCGGCAGCGATTTTGTTACCTTGCCGTTCTGCAAATCATATAAAGCTAAACCACCATCGCCTGACACAGCGATAGTCTTTCCATCACGAGAGAATGCGATGTTGGTTATACCTGCGAGATCTTCTGCTAGAGATTGTTTTTCGAGACCGGTATTAACGTCCCACAGTTTTACTCCGTCGTGACTTCCACTGGCAATTGTTTTGCCATCGGGGCTAATACTGATATTCCAGATACCACCCGAATGTCCCTTATCTATCACCAGCGGTACGTTTCTAGCAGGACATGGTGCAGGGCAGGACAAAAAAGCTGCTGCAGAAAGCAAAAACGTCTGA
>JBIKOL010000057.1:0-47539 GCA_044358055.1 Obscuribacteraceae bacterium (SeqCode) | reverse complement strand
GTGGCACTTATTTAGAAGCTGAGTCATGGGGGTCCTTTAAGTTCACACGAGCACAACCGCACTTGTTGAACTTAGCGCATTGATTAGTGTCGCATCCCTTTGTTTGCAGAATTTCGTTCATATCCTGGTTGCGCTACCGCTTTCTTTTTTAGTGATGATCCGTCAGCGGCTTAAGTTAACTTATAGCTGCGTTTTGAAAAAACTTTGAGTTGAGCAGTGATTCCTTTCCGCAGGCTTTTAAAATTCCAATCTGATATGTTAGACAAGGAGCGGCGGCCAGAATCTAGTGGGAATAAATGAAAGCAGAACGCTCTTTACTTATGGTATTTATTTTTATGCTCATTCAGTTATTTTATCAGGATGAGACTGCCGCGATGGATCCACCTTTCGATTATTCAGCAATCCCCAAAGAATATGGACCTCACTATGCGCGGGGATTGCAGCTTGAGAATAATGACGAGTTCAAAGCGGCGTTGGATGAATTCACAAAATCCATCAAAGAAAGTCCCACGCAACGAGAATCTTACAGCCATCGTGCCCGCGTTAGATATTGCCTGAATGATTATGCTGGCACGATATCTGACTGCGACAAGGTTCTTTCGTTGACTAAAAACAATCCATTATCAACGCAACAACGATTTCTCTTATTCTCTCTTCGTGGGCGCTCTCTCAAGGAGCTTGGGAAATTCAAAGAGGCTTTCCCAGATTTAGAAAAGGCTGTTGAATATAATTTTCTACCAAATCCATATTTAGAGGTAGAGCTAGGCGCAACTTACATGAAAGTCGGGAAATTTGATCTCGCTTTGAAGCAGCTTCTTTCAGCGAGGAAGGCAATAGCGCAAGGTGCAAAAAGTTCAAATGAACTCGACGATCTGATTAAGGAAGCGCAACTCAAATTGAAAGCAAAGAAAGCCTCTCGATGAGACTGAGACCCAGATTTCGCAAACTCTCATCGCTGCTTACTAATTGCCGAAGGATTGTAATACCAAAACTCAGCTGAATGATAAAGCCTGGTTACTATTCTCAGCCAACCTGGTATGTCAAAATAGTGTTTTAATGTCCAGCGCTTATTCTCTCAGAGCATTTTCAGAATTGAAATTGCATAATAGCCTTTAGCCAGCCTAAACAAGAATCATGCGTGTACTTATTCAGATCATTCTCTCAACCTTGCTAATCATTGCTTTCGGTCCTACAGGTGCTTGCACAGAATTCTCAGATGATATCTGGGAAATGATGAGCTATGAGCACGAGCCTCTTTATCTCAGGCATTTCTTGCGGACAAATGCGCAAAGAATTCATCTGAATCTTGAGCAAGGAGCAAATCCATGCACCAAACCTCTCAAAGCGCTGGTGCTTTTTGATATCGACAAAAAAGGAAATGTTTCAAACGCCCGTGCTATGCGCATGTGCAGAGGTCTTGGAGCAGTCGTCACCTTGCCCGAGAATGAGTTTGAATCGATAGAAAAAATGCTGACCAAAGCGTTGTACAAGAGTAGTCCACTTACCGGCGCTAACGAAGCGGATGAATTCATGTTGATCTACGATCCATCACAGCCAGCCGATCTGCAGGTTTACTTAGACAAGCTGATTGCCAGCAATTTGCCGGAAATTATATATCAATATGACTGTGACTCCCCCTGGGTTGAACCGTCCAAAGCGCTAACCTATGTCCGTCAAGCTTCTGGTAACCGGCTGCCCAAATTAGCGTTCCCGAAGAGAGGTTCCTATTACAAATGGAGGGAAGCATTCTGTTACTATCAAGTAGGACGCCGGTTTTTAAGAAGCGACATTCAAACAGCCCGTAAAAACTTAGAAAGAGCCGTTGCCACGTATCCGTATGACCATGTCTTTATCGACGAATTAACCAAAGCAAGAAATAAAACGCCTCCAGCCGTTAACTCTAGACGTATTCCAGAAAATTACCAACTCGAAGATCAACGCAGGAATCACAGCATGACAGCGGGCGACTCCAAGCAAGATAGAGCAACTAAAGGCGCCCCCGAGAAATGAAAGCAAGGGTGCAGCTAAATAGAAATGAGGTGAAAAGCACCTGGTGTAGTACTTGGTGGCGATTCCTAATAGATTGTTTCTGCCGCAATCAATGGCGTAGTTCCTGCAAAATACAAGTAATGAAAAGTGCCCTGGCACTGATTTGTTCTTACAGCCTCTGTATTCCAGCTGCATTTTGCGACGATACCTTAGTAACTGAATATGTAAATCCTGACTTTGTCCGGCACGATTTAAAGGGACCTGCTGAAATATGCAAAACCATTCTTAAAGCACGCAACTCTGACCTGTCCGAGCAAGAACGGCTTCTGCGCTCGGCATTAATAGAGCTGAAACTCTCGCCCAAAAGAAGCGAGCTTCAGATTGGTTGCTTTAATCGCCTTGCGATCAACTTCGTCCAGAACAAACAGCTATTGCAAGCTGTCTCACTTGCCGACGAATTGCAAGTTCAAACCGAATGGTGTGCCACTGAATTACAAGAGGCCAGCTTGCATTACAACTTAGGCTCAATTTATCTTCTCTCACATCGCTTTGAACAGGTGGACAAAGAACTCATCAGTGCTTTGGACATTTTTTCCGCCAAGCAGGCTTCTGTCTCTACCGCCTATACGCTTGCCCAACTGGGAGCTTCAGCTGAAAAGCAAAAGCTGTTTCATCAAGCGTTAGACTATTACCAAAAAGCAGCTCAAGAATTCTCCAACAATAAAGATTCTGCTCGCGAGCAAATTATCTGCCTACATGATGCAGCCTGCATGGCTTTCCGTCAAAACGACAATTCACTTGCTGCTAAGCTCATGCTGAGCGCAGCAAAAATATCGGAGACAGCCCAGAATTTACTTCCGGGGTTCCGCAGCAAACTCTATTTTGAAGCCGGGCTCCTCTTTTGCTACGCTGGATATTATGAGCAGGCGTCAAACGCCGCGAAAAACAGTGTCAAAAACACAGGCATCGATATAGAGAATTTCTCTCCCACTGATCCATTTGCAAAATCAGAGGACGACAAAACCTCAAAGGAATTGTCCAAGAGCTTCTTATACGAATTTTTTGACTTACCATACTTCAAATACGACATCACGGGATCAGCAATTGGCGGTGCTGAGCCTGGCGAACAAAAATTAGATAGGTGGGCTAAACAACATACGCCGGGACACAAAGCACCAAGCATCCCCATGCGTTTTGATCTGCCTGGAACAGACATGCTCTGGTTTGATAATTCGACACCTCGACCTGGAAGACCGACGAGCACAAACTGGGGCATTCAAAGAAAACCTGAGCGTCATGCCGGTAAGGAAGAGTGCGTTTTCGATAGTGCAACATTAACCCCGTCATCTGTTCCTTCTCCAGATGCCGGTCTCGCCAAAGCGGCACAAAGCGAAAGGGCAAAGGACCTTGTAAAAAAGTTCGATATGTCCGACGGCTCGCTCCCTCTGCAATGGCAGCTTGCCATTAGAGAAGCAGAGGATGAGCAAGCAGCCATCGCAAAAAAAGAGACTCTTTCTGATCGGGAGTGGCTCTTTGCTCTTATGCATCCAAGGCTCGAGCTATCCGACGATGTCGTGCAGTATACCCCGGAAAAAAGCCTGAGACTTTATGCGCTCACTTCTTTATGCGTGGGAAATGCGGTTATCGCTACAAAGTCGGATAAATGCGCAGACTGGATCTTCAGGCACAAAAACTCGCTTTATTGCAGCGGGGCAGAACCGAGAGCTGAGGATGACGAACCATCGGCTGATTTTTGTGAATCGTATAGGGAGTACTTGAATCTGATTGTCTCTGATTTTTTCACTCCGGCTATACGCCAGGAATACCCGTCAGCTTCAGCCTTAGGTCTAGTCATATTGCCGAACGGTAGGCTGTCGCAACCGGAGGCATATTGTGGGGACCAGACAATTAAGCAATTCCCCCTGAAAAAATTGCCTCCTATTTTATACTCATTTCCAAAGCCCTACGATAAAAATCCCTGGCATCTTTCGATTCCGCTATCTAAACCCTTATTAGATGTTGGTTTTGGAGTCGGTACGGCTGTGGATTTTCAGCTTGCTGTTTTAACAAATGACCCAACAGCAGCCGAGATTGGCTTTCCAGCTGAAATGAATAATCCTGGTTTGGATTTGCCAGTTTACTGCTATGTGATGGGCATTCAACTCGAAAATAAAGATACTGAATCTGCACTCAGTTGGTTTCACCGAGCTTACTACAAATCGCAAGCGGTGGGAGGACTTCCTCAACACTTTATCGATCTTCCGAAAAAGATAAGAGCTCATCTCGATGCATGCTTGAGAAAACTCGGCGTCGATCCTGACACTATCCAGAGCCGGAGAGCTTTAATTAAAAGTGCGTTGCAGAAAGGTGATTTAATTACAGCTCTGGCAGAAACCAGTATATGCAAGGAACTTTGCATCCGGCAAAACAAGCTGTCTGACGCCACGGAGCTTGCTATAAACGAAGGCAATCTTTACTTAACCTTAGGTCAGCCAGACCAGGCAATCTCACATTATAGGCCCTTTGCACCCAAGGAATCCCGTGCCTCAGCCGGACTCGCGAGGGCATATTCGAGCGGAGCGGAGTGGAAAGTCGCGGCTGCAAGTCAGCATTATATTGAGGCAATTTCCGCTAATCCGACCGAACCAAGCCACCAGGCAGAACTGCTCGATGTTTGCTACCGCGACGTGCTGCATAATCCCGAAAACAGCAAATCTCATTTGCGCTTAGCCGAAGCGCTATTACTGATGGACGATTTCTCTTCAGCTGCAAGAGAGGGCAAATATGCCTTGCGCTTAAATCCTGCAAACGGACTCGCCAGTGAGTTTCTCGACAATTTGTCCGTGCGTGAAACGAAAAGAAAGACCTATAAAATTCTGTTCGAATGCCAGAGCTATGTAAACAAGAAAAACTTCCAGCCGGCTTTAGCTGAATGCGAGTACGCAGCCCAATTAATTGAAAACGCCAGTAAAACTGAATCTGGGATATTTGGCGACAACGAAATTGCCCATGTTTTTTATGACCTGGCAACCTTGCAATTGCTAAATAAGCAGCCATCAAAAGCTGCCGAGAGCCTTGATCGGTGCTTGAAACTCAGTCCATTGTTTGCGCAAACGAGAAATTTCAAATTAGAAAGCGAAGCAGCCGACAAGCAAAAGAATCTGTTAAGCCAGAATTACAATGTCATTAACAATGCTGCTCTTCAATTCTGGCAAGAAAGCGATGTTGAGCATGCAATCAAATTATGGCAGTGTTCAAGCGCAATACAAGCGAGATGGAATCTGGCTGTCGCATTTTTTCAACTCGGCAAAATTGATAATGCATTTGAGCTATTTAGTGACACGGAACTATGTAAAGCCCGACCTGCGGGGTACTTTTGGTCGGGGATATGCAGCGAATTTAAATGTGATAGAAACACCGCACTAGTGATGTATTCCAAATATCTAGGAGCAAACAAGGATCAGGAAATGCGCCTCCAGTGCAAAGAGAGACTGCAGGCGTTAGAAGCTGTACCAACAGTTTTTCTCACGCATAAATCGTATAAAACGAAACAGCACATTCATAGCTCGCAAGTCCAAATTAATCGTGCCATTGCTGATTTGATTTTCCCTCCTCAGAACTCAGCCTACTATAAAAGGCTTTTTGCAATTTCTCCATCAGCTAAAACTGCTTATAGGCTTTCAAAAACAGTTGCTTATCCCGAATCTATTAATTGGCTTACTATCGCTAGCAAGCTATCTCCTGAAAATCAGGAATACAGGGATGCGTTAACAAAAGAAAGTGAGCGAAAGATCGAAGAAGATATTGATTTAGACGATCTCGGTGCGCCTGGAAACGCTAGACTACTAAAAAACGCAGTTAAGCAATTTCCCAACTACCTGCCTTTCAGGTTGTACTTTGCTGGCAGTCTTGTCCAAAACAAGAAATTCGACGAGGCTGTTGCGGAACTTGAGTTTGCAAAAAAACTGGGGGGTTATCAAATGTATGACGCCTCATTACTGGATAATCTGATACAGCGAACCAAAGAAGCAAAGCAAAATAACTTGCCAATTAGGTTTCGACTGCCTTTGCTGATAGCTGGAGGTCCATTTCGGACTGCAGAGATGCTAGAGCCGGAATTCGCTCCCCTGTTTGATGAAAATGCGGGCGGCGAACCAAGACTTATGTCTTTATCCGACTTTCGTGCTATTGATTTCTTTCCTGCAACGATTCAGCTTAATCTGGCGGACCAAATAGATGCTTTCGCGCCCATAATAAATAGGAAATGGCCTGGCAATTTAGTAGACTCAAAGAGGAAGTCTACTATTACCTTCAAGCTGGACGAAACACAAGGCATCTCTGATTTGCAAATTAGTAGCTCGGCAGGCCCCGAACTAGATAGAACAGCACTGGAATCGGTGCTTGCGAACTGCTCAGAATTCAAACTCCCTCATTGGATCGATGCCACGAATGTTTGTTTGCAATTTGGCGCTCGTGGTCTGGCAAAAATACCAAACGAGCCGGAAAAAGTATTGGCAGAAACGATCGACTTTGGCCCTTTCATGTCCAAATTGCAAGAAAAAATAGTGCAACATTGGCGTTGGAGAGCAGGAACCTCAGCAAACCCGACAGTTGTGTCCTTTTGGGTTTCAAGAGAAGGGAAAGTTGTTAAATCAGAGATCTCTAAATCTTGTGGGAATAGTCTCGACGATGAAAATGCTCGGAAAGCGATAGCGGATGCTGCTCCTTATCCATTGCCCAAAGGATCACCCGAGCCTATTTCCATAGAATTCACGTTCACACGAAATAAACCCCTTACCTTTGCCGATTCGCAATCGAGTCTTTCCGGAACCTCCACCAACAAGGAGGAAGTTCCAGGTCCCTTCGACACGCTTAACGTGATGCAAGAACCCTTGCATTGCCAAGAGCCGATAGTGCCACTGAATTTTCCGCCACTTCCATTAAATTTGGATCTCCCCAAGTTTGATGCCAGAGCAACTGCGCGACTAAACGACGAAACAGGAAATTGGTCCATCGAAACAAACCTCAATTCTGTGCTCAACAATAATTTAGCCGTGCTCCTGGCGAAACGTAATTTTCAGAAGGAAGCAATTAAGATCCACGAAGATTGCTTGAGACACGAGCCCGACAATTTACTGTGGCGCAGTAACCTGTCACTGGCGCATCTGTCCTATGGCAAATACCTCGAAGGTCAAAACCAGGGTAAAAAGGCGAATGATGAATTCAACCTCTCTCTGGCGACCGACAGGAAAAATGAAACTGCAAGATTGTATTTGCGCAATAAAGGCGAAAACCAAGATAGCCAATTTTGCTTGCTTGATGAGGCAAACGATTTAGCGCAGAATTACTTGCAGGAGTTGAGCGCAAATTCATTGGATTCAAACGGTCGCGAATCATTAGTCAACCAAAGCTATATTCTTCTTGAGCTTGGATTGGTGCCTCTAGGTTTCGAATACTTGAATAAAGCCGTATCAGAATTCGATTGGCAGTCGAATGAAGCAGAGTATTCCAAGCACTGCACAAAGCTGGGAGATATTCTCTTGCAGTATGCTCGCTTCGCCCTAGAAAAAGGCGACAAATTAGTAGGATGCAAGCGTTTGCTTGCAGCAGGAATTCAATACCGAAGGGCGGTGTTAACGAACCCCGAGAATCTTCATGCCTTGCATGGCTTTTCTCGTTCAGCTAAATTAGCTGTAGAGATTAACCCCTCTGCTGAAAATCGCCGTTCGCTGAGTGCCGCTCGCTCGCTTTTGAATCTTGTTGTTCTCCAATATAAGGGTAAAGGTGAAAATAACCCCACCGCTGACTGTGAGAATGGAAGTTCAGGCTTTTGAACCCCGTTGTGTTGCCAGCATGCACTTCGCAAAGTCTCAAACGGTTTTACTTCCGTCTCAGCTTTCATTACTCATGAACAACGAAAATAAAATCGCTTGCGGCTTTGCTGTGCAGGTGTCGTTTCGCTACCGCTTAAAACATTCAATAAAAATGCACTGGATATAACTTATAGAGCTGACTTGAAAATTTAAGTTCGATCGTCAAAGTAAGTGGGAATTCCACCAGCCGTATAAACAAAACTTGCACGAATCGGTCCGGAATTTTTTGTCGAGCAGAGCTTAAATTTCTTTTGAATGGAAATAGAACCAAGCCACCAAAAATTACGCCTTCAGCACTCAATCAAGGATAAAACGATGTCTCTAGAGAATTTCCCAAAAGAAGGTCCAAACTCCGCTGATGCTGACCAGGCGCGCGCTGCTTTGCAAAATGACGCTACTAACAACAAGCCAACCAAATCCTCCAAAGGAATTGACAGCTATGATGGCACGAATTGCATGCCGAGCTGGGACGGAAAGCCAATTAATTGCTTGCCGGTTCCAGACCAGGTAATACCGCTGATTTCAAATGATCTCATCCCGATCGGCAAAAGTGATGTGCCCGAAGTTGAAAGAGCTTCATTGAATACTCCTGAAAAGACAGACAAGCGCAATCAAGTTCAACTGCCGACAGGTGATTACCTCACGCAAGAGCTTGCTGCTTACACCAAACCAATGATGGTAATGCCGAATGGTGAATCACTGCATTTGCAGGGGGATTACTGGTCACTACAGCGAGCCGACGGTTCGACAATAATCACAGAGACTGAAGCCGCCAGGCAACTAGATCACAAGCTGAATAAAGAAATGCAGCTTGATGATGGTGCAAAATTGCGCTGCGAAGGCAACACATGGAGCTTGATTTATGCGAATGGAGATCAGGTTTCGATGTATCCATTGCGAATAGCACCAGAGCCGATTACCTTGAAGGATGGTACACCCGCTTCTCCAACCGCTCTCACCTGGAGTAATTGCGAAGTGATGATTTCTCGTGATAATGGAAAGTCACAGGCTAAATTTATCGCCGCCGGACCCGAAGTGCTAATTGCAACACCTCTGTATCCAGGGTATTAGCCAACTGCGAATTGTATAAGTCGGATTGACCCAAACTTGACCCAATCTCCTCCTAGTATGGTCTGTATTACTATCTCTGGGGAGCTAGGCAGGAAATGGATCCCATCAATATTGAGGCTGACAGAGTTCAGCTGTGCTTGATTTTGCGCAGTCTTGCTGAGGAATGGGGAAACGAGCATTTTGAAATGCACCTTCCGCGGCAATGGGCAAGATTCATTAATGCTAGAGACGACTTTCAGTTTATTACTGATGACAGTCTCATTGTTTTTATCGGCAGCCAGCAAAACATTTTTCGCCGAGAGATCAAACTGGCGCCCGCGGCTTGCTTGCCGGTATTCGCTTGAGCTGGCGGAGAGCGGCTCATCTTTCACAAAATCGCCACAAGATGCTAATCATAGGCAAACAAAAGCTTCCAGATTTAACTATTTCTCTGAAAACGTGGAATGTACATTGAGGGAAGCCCCGTTCGATTGAATTGAAGATGACCGTTATAGACCCCATAAGCATCGCGAATAACCTGAGGCAGGCATTGGCTATGCTATTGATTGCCCGCCCGACTGCTTCGGGAATTATTGAGATTGAGAGTTCGGAACACTCTGGTTCTATCAAAGTCGACAAAGGTGACCTTGTTGGCGTGACAATCGATCGTCCGGAAGCAAGTTGGGATGGACAGGCAATGTTATCGGCGCTCCTCGATTTGCCGGAAGCCAAGTTCGGCTTTCTTGAGTTGGACCAGGACGACGCGGCCTTTGCCAGCATGCAGAAGTTGCATGTGCCTTTGATTACTGTTATCGGAACTGGTGACAATAAGAAAGAACCGGCGCCCAAGCCGAAACCTTCTGCTGACCTTGCCTTGTGGTTTGGTGAAGACAAGTTGTTTGACGAGGGGCTAGTTGGCGGTCCCGGCATGGATGATCTGATTCATGTCTTTAATACCGGCTACGAAGCCGACGTGTTAGAGGCGCTTGCCGAGCCTGTTCTTTCGCGCGTAAAGGCGGAGGAAGACCCGCTGGCTTCTCTCACGCCGGCTACTTTGCTTGCTCGTGCTGCAGAACCGGTAGAACAGGAAATTACTGAACTAGATTCGGAAAAGACACCTGAAGCTGTGGAAACGGTTTCGAAAAAGCTCGTTGAAAAAGCTGAAGCTGTTGATCTGATATCCAAAACGACTGTTGAAAAAGCTGAAGCTGTTGAACTGATATCCAAAACGGCTGTTGAAAAAGCTGCAGCCGTGCAGTCGGAACCAGAGTCCAGAAAGACTGTTGAAAAAGCCAAAGCAGATTCGAAAGCATCTGTTGAGAAAGGCGATACTTCAAAGGAGAAGAGAAACAACGACATTCCGTCATCACCAGCCAGTGACACTTCCCCTAGAGCAGCCTGGAAGGAGGCAGAAGAGGAGCGGCTCAAAGAAAAGAGCGAAGCTGCTTTGCGGGAAGCCTCAACAGAGGGACGCGAGGAATTTCTTAGCGTAGATCCAAATTTCTTGCTTGCTGAAAAACGTGATGCGCCTGAAAATCTCAGCGAGAGACTTGCCGCTGAATCGCAAGCTGATCCATTCGAAGATATTCCTGAGCCAGACTATGAGAGTTTGCGCCGCAGTACATCCGAAGTTCCTGTTGTGGAGGTAACTCCTGCCGAGTACGGCAAAGCAGTTGCGTCAATTCTGGATGAATCTGAACTTGCGGCTCTGAAAGAATTGAATAACATGGCTGCTCAAAAAGCTGCCGCACAAGCAGCAGCTGAAAAAGAGGAAGCGCCGGAAGCAGAAGACTCAGATCACTTGTCTTCGAAGGCAAGGTTTTCCTTGCGTCGTGCCGACGAAAGCAACCTGGTTCGATTCGGAAAAACAATTGGTGTAAGTCTTGCGCTTGTAATTGCGATTGGAATTCTGGTTTTGCCTGCCATCTTTATGCGCCATCAAAGTGCTGAGCAGACCGCAATTCAGCTTGCAAATAATCCACCGTCTGCGCAAACCTCGCAATCAGCAAGCTCTTCCGGAGGTGCCGGAAGTTCATCATCATCATCTTCTTCTTCCAAGACATCATCACAATCGCCGCAGCAAGTGTCGTCACATCAGCAGTCGCAGCCTGCAGCAAGCCAAAGCTCACAATCCGATTCGTCCTCTTCTAATCAAAGCCGAGCGGCCGCCGGCGACCAATATTATCCTGGCAATCCAAATCCGAGCGGAAGTCCCAATCCTCACGGACGAATTCGCTACACGCCTGGAAGTTCAAAATACGAAGATCAAGAGCGTGACTTTAAAGGTAAGCTGGACACGGTGCTTTCTTCGCTAGAAGAAACAATAAACGCAGCAGAGGGGCAGGGTGTAGATACACGGAAGTACCGATTAGCTCTTGCGAATCTAAAATTCAGTGCTAATTCCGGGCAGAAAATCGAAGATATTACTTTGCGTGTTCAACTGTTGATTCAAGAACTAACAAAGACAATTGCATCCAAACGATTTGAACGCGAGCAAAAGCTGATTGCAACGAGGTCACAAACGGGCTTGCAAGTTCTGAACGAAGCTACACCAAAAAGCGGTCCAAGTTTTGGCGGTCAAAAGCTAAGCCTGGAACTCGCAATATTTGAAGCAAAGAAGCAAGGCATCGATACAAGCAAGTACAGTGATGCCTTGCGGAACATAAAACAGGACATCAATTACAGAGAACATAACCGAGAACTCGCCACAAAGATGAAGGAGATGGCTAACGAGCTGATCGGCAAGATGAATGCAAATGAACGAATTGTCGAAAAGGATGCTCATGCCAGAGAAGAAATGAAGCGTGCCGAGGGGCGTTCAGGCGCGCAGCCGAAGGGCGGCGCAAGCGGTACGCCCGGCGTTAACAAGCCCGCAGTTCCTCCGAATGGAACTGCAGCAGGTGCTCAGACACAAACTCAAACTCCGACAGCGCCTGGAGTGATGAATACTATTCCTCGTTAATGCCACGGAAAATTAACAAATCGTGCACGAATTTGACACCAAACTCTAATGCTGGAACGCCAGGATTAATCTAAATTGCAAGCCTCGCGCATAGACAATTTCGGCGATTTCCTTATAATGATTAGAGCCTGTTAATATTTGAAGGTGTCGGGGATGCGAAGGGCTTTTAGAAAGAGGTCCGGTTCTTATCTTGTGGAAACTGCAGCCACAGTTGCATTTGCTGTGCCGCTCACTTTTTACGCCATCTTTGTAGCTGTGGAAGCCTGCCAGGTTTATGGAATAAGCCAGGCCCTTCAGCAAGCTGCCCGAGCCGCGGCAAGAAATCTTGCCACAACATATGCCGTTGATCCTGGAATCTCTTCCAACACAAGTGACCAGATCAAGTTTGGATTCCAGCCGGTTGTAAACGATGCAAGCAAGGGCGCGCTCTCAAATGCAATTGGCAGTACTGACCAGTTTTCAGCGAAGTTCAATTTTAATACTCAGCCGGGCACCGTAACCGTCACTGTTGATTATGCTTCAGGACAATATGGATTGCCCAATTTTCCAGAAATCGATCCACTATTTCTCGGCAAAAACTACAAGATGACTCAAGCTTCTTCCTACAATTTGGAATAACCGTGAGCCAAAGGGAAAAACAATGCGCCAGCTCATAGAAAACAAAACACAAAAGCTGAGAAGCAAAAGGGGATCAGGTTTAGTCTTGATGGCTCTTTCAGTTTTGCTTGCTGTATTTACTATCGGTGCCCTTGGTCTGGATATTGCACATAACACGACTTCGCGGACGTCTCTTCAAGATGCCACCGACGCCGCAGCACTAGCGGGAGCCGCAGCAATTGTTCAGAATTCCATCAATCCCAATAATGGTTTCGCGTCAAGCAACGATAATTGGCAATCGCCATATTTGCAATATAATGATGGCGCCATAGAAACTGCTGTGCAAAATGCAGTGGTGAACAGCGCTGCAAATAACTATTCCGACGGACATACTCTTACTAAGGCCAACGGTGTTTCCCTGAGCTCTCCTTCTCCGGCAAACAATTTCTACGTTAGCAATCCTTATACGAACAAAGATATTCCCGGCAACAATGGGCAGTGTCTTGTTCGCGCGACCGAGTCCATAAAAAACTTATTTGCTGGAATAATCGGCAGACCAACAGAGAATGTCGATACAATCTCCAGAGCGTCTGCTTACACCACAGTGACCGGCGTACATCCAAATACACTTTTTCCGATTGCAGTCAGTGTCGATACTATAGTGGGACACAGTGGTATGGGAAATAACTATCCGCTGAACTCAAGTTCTTCGATAGTAAGCAATCCTAATGCGCTAGATCCGAAAAGCCTTGTGACTTTCTCTCTTGAAGATCCTTGCGCTAATGCTGCATGGACAACCTTCAACACCTTGAGCACAACCGGCGGTCCACTGGTCGATGGAAAAACCAGCGCAGACATGGACAAATCGGCAACTGACTACATAAATAAAGCTCTTTTGCCGTCTGTCCTCGGAACGGCCTTCAACATTTTCAGCCCTATCAATCCAGGTTCGTCTGGTCCTCCGGCGCAATTTGTCGGAGAACAAAGTTCTACCGGTGGTGCGGCATACACCGCAGATAGTGGCATCGACCTCTGGGGTGCACTTGCTGGTGCAGGAAATGGATTTACGAAGAATATGGAAGGCTCGACCATAATCCTTCCCATTGTGGCAGGCGACCAACCATTCTGGAATCTAGACGTTAATAATTTGGGAACACCTTATGCACCTGGCGCGCGCCAGACCCGTCCGTTAATCGGATTCTGCGCAGTTAAAGTTACGAAAACCCTCTGGGACAGCAGCAACAATTGCTTGCAGGGATTCAAAGGTTATCTTGTTAAAGCTCTTGTTAAAGGTACACCTGGACTGGTTGATCCCTATGTCAATCCAACCAAGAATGGTGCAGCCGATCGTAACGCTGCACTTATGGCAGCACTGGCTAACCTGTCACCAGGCATGGTGCAGCTCGGTGATACTAGCTTTCACGTTGCTCCTTCCAAATTCGCCGGCGGCAACCAGGTACCTTTGAACTCCTGGTATCAAGGGCACGTCGCGCCCGGAAATAACACGATTATGGAAGCAACGTTGGATCCAGGAAATCAAACGATTCAGCCCATCGCTAGCAACTTTCCGAGAATGATGTCTGACGATATGAAAGCGCTTTGCGGTGGTGTCAAATTCAACGAAACTCAAAACTGGACAGGCTCAAATCCACCCTTCACTGCCAACGGGGTTGGCATGCTCAACTACTGCAAAAACGGCGATGGCACTAATCAAACTCTGTATGACCAGTACTCTGCCGTACAAGCTATTGACACGGAACTGCCTTTCGCGCAGGTGTTGTTGAATCCGCTATCACAACTGATAACTATTACAGGCTCATATACTGATGAACACACTTCGTACACCGACATTGGACTGAACAGTGGCTACGACATTAATAATTCCTGGCAGTCTGCTGGAGCTGATCCGAAGACAGCGCCACGTTATATCGTAGTGGACACCGCTGGGAGTGTCATGCAGCAGCCCGGTTACAGTTCGACTTTGGCTGACATGGCAAGCTGGCCTCCATTGACCATCGGTCCGGATACAAACGGTGGGCAGGGGCACCAGTTCTCCGTTAATCTCACAATAAATCCGAGTTCGCTAAACAACGGAACTGGCGAATATCTCGTCATCTTGCACGCCTTTGATACTGACCTTGGCCATGGTGGCTGGGCTGGTGGCGGCGACCCGAGCGCACCGGGAACACCACCCGGTGGTATCAACGGACAGGGACAACTCTGGTACGGTGACCCGGCATTCTATTACATCGATATTCAATTCCCACAGTGCCCGACATTGTAATTGTCGCTTGATTTGAATCAGGAACTGAACTCAACTGAAACTGAACGTCATCTTTTGGGTAGGGGCGCCTCAAGGGCGCCCTTTCAGCAGTGAAGCCTTAATGCGCTCCTGCCTCTGCCATATTTCAGTCCGTGCAGTTAATTGCCAGAGCTTAGCCATGTTCGACGCATAATCATGGATGCGATTAAGCAGCATGCAAGTGCTGATGTGCAGAGCACAAGAAGATCATTTGCAACTCCATCCAGATTACTGTAGAACAAACATTGCCGCATTCCATCAATTGCATAGCGGCTGGGCACAAGCGAGCTGAGAATGCGCAACCAATCGGGCAAGAATGCAATTGTTGTAAATCCACCACCGAGCAGAAAGAGATAGCTTGCAACAATACATGCAGCCATGGCAATAGTTCTTGCCCCTGTCATGCTTGCTCCAATGATCGCTCCGACCGCAGATGAGAACAAGCCTGTTGCGGCGAATATTGCCAGCAAAGGTGCCCAGTGACCGACTGGTGCCGACACTGTTCCCGAAACAACACAAAGCAACAATGCGGGAGCAAGTGCAATCAGGCAAGCCAAAAATCCGCCGGTTAATTTTCCTGCAATGATTTTAAGTGAGTTTTGTGGAGCAAGCAAAAGATGCAGCGCCGTTTTGCGTTCGATATCTTGTGCTGTGAGTAAAGCTGTACCTACAAGACCAACGTTCAACACAAGGAGAACCAATGCGGGAATGACCTGATAATTGAGCCATTGCACATTGGTGCTGCGCAAATCATGCTCATCGATTTTGATGAGATATGGATTCTCCCCACTGGATAGTCGTCGCAATAACTCTAACTCTCTGGCTTCCAACCCTGCAGTCTCTTTGCCTTCCATTTTTCTAATTGCTGCCAGTTCTTCTGTACCTGGCGCCTTGTTACGCTGCAAATTGAAACGATAAACAGAGCGATCGACACTGCGTCTGATGTCATCGGCAAAATCTATGTCAACATTGTTGAGGAGGAGCTTAATTTGTGCGGGTTGAGACCGCTCGAACTTTTCGTCGAAGTCTCTGGGCACCGTTATAACTGCCGCCACCTCCTGATTGTTCAACAACTTTTGTGCTCTGTTTGCATCAGTGCAGGTGAGCATATAAGCATCATCGTCAGCCTGAAGGGTCTCTTCCATCATTTTTGTCATAGGTCCCTTGCCTTCAATGACAAGTGCAACCGGCTGTTGCGTGACAGCAAGACTTAGCACAACGAGGAATGCAGCCATTGTTAAGGGTGGAACAATCGCGCTCAAAATCGCCATTGGCATGCGGCGCCACAAGAGAAGATCCATGCAAGCAATTGACCAGATCGCTCTCACTGGCGCACCGCCTTAGCGGCATTTATTGATGCCAGGAAAATAAATGTGAGTGCCCAGGCAAACATGGCAAGCCAATTAAGAATTACCGGCTCTGGCGTCACAATGAGCCCATGCACTGCGTGTTCAATTATGCCCACTGCGTAGTAAATTGGAGAGAAGTGCGCGATGGTCCAGATTAAATTGCCGTCGAATCGCTCTGGCTCGTAGGAGCCGCTTATCATAAACAACGCAAGTGACAAGCCGAAAACGACAGGGGCAATCGGCATTGTATGTTTTAGTATGGAACCGAGCGCGGCTCCCATGCAAGCGAATGTGATAACGCAGGTGATCAGAGCTGCCACCATTTCCAGTGGCGCCACGGGGATAATTCCATAAGCAGAGACTGCAACTGCCACAGGCAGCAGAAGCACGAGGCAAGAAAACAAACAATTCGCAAGCAGTCGCCCTGCCAGCGGCAAAAGCGGATGAACCGGCGACAAAGTCAACAGCACTGCGGTTTTAATCTGGTACTCTCGTGCAACTGTTGTCGCGCTGAGTGTGCACGAAATGATGAAGGCTGCAAGAACCAGAGAGCTTGCGATCATGTACTTTACGAAATCAGTGTCGTGATCAATCAAGTCTGTCTCGTCGACACTTACATCGCAATAGGGCAGGTGCTGGCGCTTTGCGAACGCCACGATCGCTGACGGGAGCGCGCGCTGTATATCTTCCGTCATGTCTGTGTCAATGTTATCTACAAGTACTTTTAGATCGATGTGTTTGTGCCCAATGATAGAGCTAGTAAAGCCGCGAGGAATTGTAATTGCTGCAACGAGATTGCCGTGTTGCAGCGCATCCATTGCTTGCTTCTCGTCCATGCCATGCACAAGAGAAAACGAATTGTGAGCGATGCGCAAATCTTCAATGAAGGCCTGCGCCCTGCCACCGCGATCGTTGTCTATGATAGCCGTAGGTGCGTTCGCTCCCGTCATGCCGAACAAGCTGACCAGAAAAAGAAAAGTAATCGCTTGCACAACAGTAAGGGTGACAAGCAGGCGGCTGCGGGCCAGATGTGCCATCTCGAGTTTGCAGGCAGTGCCGATTACGGAAAGTATCCTGCTCATTCGCTGGTGACCTTATCATCCAGAGATTTAAAAACTTCTACAAGATCCGGCGCACGCAGGCGAAATCCTGAAGCCTGCGAATTCTGGAGTATTACATTGATGATTTCTTTGGAAATGCTTTGTCCATGCAGGAAGACCGTCAGCCCTCCGGGAATTTTTTCCACTCGCAAAATACCGGTTTTGTGTTTTTCCAGGCTTGAACTGATCGGTTCCACTTCACTTTCATCGCATTCGACATCGAGACAATGTCCGGCGCGAGCCACAAGAGCATCAGGCGATTCACAGCGCAGCAGCTTGCCGTTGCGAAGAACTGCTACCTGATCACAAAGGGCCAGCGCCTCGTCCAGATAATTTGTTGCGACAATTGCCGTTCTGCCTTTTGATTTAAGTAAGCGCAGGTGAGACCAGATTGCGTGTCGTGCCTCCACGTCAACTCCAAGCGTAGGCTCATCGATGATTAGCAATTCCGGGTCATGCAAAAGAGCGCGTGCAATTGCGACTCTTCGTCGCATTCCGCCCGACAGAGTGCTGACCCGTTGTTTTGTTTGTTCTGTCAGACGCAATAATTCGAGAACTTCTTCAATTCGTTTTTCTGGCTTCGCCACGTTATATAAGGATGCGGTGAATAGTAAATTTTCGAAAGTGCTCAACGCGTCATAAAGAGCAGTTTCTTGCAGCACAACGCCGATTTTTTGCCTTAACGCCGCGGAGTTGTTTGGCATTCTGCTGGCGAGAACTGTGAGTTCTCCGCTTGTATGTTTACGCAAACCAAGCAGCAGTGAAAGAAGAGTTGTCTTGCCTGCACCATTCGGACCAAGAATGCCCATAATCGCGCCCTGCTGCACATCAAGATTTAGCTGGTCGAGAATCAGTTTGTTTTCGATTTTGCAGGATACACTTTTGAATTGAACTGCATTGCTCATGTGTAAATATTTCGTGTAAGCGGATACCATAGCATTCTTTGTCGAGTGTACTTCTATTTTTTATTTGTCAGAACACCCGGGCGGTGAGAGAATGTTAATGTTGATTCAGAGGTCCGCCGCAATGGCTTCTAAGAACAGACCGAGTAAGGGGTCCAGCATAGTTGAAGGCGCCGTTGGCTTGGTGCTGATCATCTCTTTGCTTATCACGGTCACTTTCACGATTCTGGAAGTCAGCCATGCATATTTCATCTGGTCTTCTTTGCAGCAGGGGGCCCGCCAGGCTGCGCAGCTTATAATGAGCGATCCCAATGTGACGAGTCCTTCTGCAGCAGCAGCCGATCAAGCAGTTCAGGCCGATCTGGCAAAAATTCAAATTCCAAATGTGATAAATGACCCGGGGCAATTCGATAAACCCGTCATCAATTACATCCCGAACCCATTCGTCGGACAAGCTGGCCAGACCCAAAATCCAACCACTGTCGGTTCTGTTCAAGTCACCGTCACTTATCTTTCTGGACAGTACGGGTTACCGGTATTTCCTGATGCCGATGTGTTGAATCTCGGCAAACTATTCAAACTGCAAGCCACTGCTACTTGCAATACACCTAATTAGAGAATCAGAAGCCGGCGAGCCACAGCTGGTCTCAGCGTATGTGCTGGGAGCGCCGGCAGCCTGCCGGCTTCGGCTCCCTAGCGATTCGAATATCGCCGCTTAAGTTGCAAGGCAAGATTCCGGTGCGCATTCTTCGCCTGCCCTTCCGCGCGATTTTTCAAAGACAAAATGAGCTTTGCGAATACCTCGTCTGAAGAAGCCTTGTAGGCTGTATCAAGCGCACTAAGCGCCTTGTCATATTGCTCCGTCGCCATAAACAATCGTCCAAGCTTGAACATAATCACCTGAAACGCCCCTTCGCCACATCTATTGATACCGGCCTCAAGCATCATTATCGCTAGCTGTTTCTTGCCCGAAGCAGCTAGCAAATCAGAGATGCGCAGACACAATAAATTGCCCTGCATGGTATTCCAGCCAGTCAAATTCAATAAAATGGCCGCAGCATCAAGAATCTGTTTCTCGTCACAATTTCTTATCAGCGCAGATACTTCTTTGAATGAGCCAGACGCTTGCACGGGCTTCTTTTGTTCCGCCAGGACTGTCACAAGCGCTGGTATGAGTGCACTGTGACGATCACCATTTGCAATATAGAACTTAGCCAGCAATAAATTCGCTTCCGCATCGAGCGGCGCAATCGCCAATAGCTGTGCAATTTCAGCGCGCGCTTCGGCTACTTTGCCAGCACGAATCATGCCCAGCACATAATACTTCAGCGCCAGTACATTCTTTGGGTCTTTTTGCAGTTCCTCTCGAGCATGTTTCACTGATTGCGCGTACAAAGTTTGCGGATTGTTCTTCGTGTATGTCTCTGCTCCGGCTTTTCCAATCCGAGAGGCCTCGTTGTATTCAAGCATGGACAGAATCGCCAGCGCACCATCCCACGGATCTTTCGCATTCGCTGCGGCTTGAAATTCATCAATCAAAGGCTGCAACCATAACGTGCTCATGTTCTGCTTCAACATTGCTCCTGCTAAATCGCGATTTGCAATGTAGAACAACAAGGCGGAATCATCAGGATATTTTTTCTGCACGTATGGTGCCAGTAAACGAAGCGTATGATGATGAGAAGAAAGCTCCTTGCGGAACATCGTTTTGACGTAATTCTTTTCTAGACGCTCTGCCTTGTCGTATTCTTCTTCTGCCTGATCGTAGAGGCCAAGACTGATCAATACTTCAGCTGCAACCGCATGGTTGAACGGATTTTGACCTCCGCTGCTCAATTGGCTGTTCAAAGATTCAGCTTCTTCTGCGCTTACTCTTCCACCATTTTCAAGCTTAAGATGCAGGTCTTGCGCTGTGACAGCTAATACCGCCTGCGGTGCGCTGCACATTGCCCCAAGAAGAAGCGCAAGACAAGTGCAGAAAAATGCGGGCGGGACGCCCGCGATCCCGGGGCGTCCGCTATTCTCGTTAGAACTTTTGGAGCTGTTTCTTGCTGCTCCGTGAGTTAGGGGAGTATCACCTATCAAGGAACTCATTAATCCGCTAACTTGCCACGAAGAGCCCACGGATTCGCGGATTCAACAGTGACGTTGACTAGCTTTCCGATAAGCGCTTCGCTGCCTTCGAAGTTTACGATTTTGCTTGTTCGAGTACGACCAGAAAGTCGTTCTGCATTTCGCTGGCTCTTTCCTTCAACGAGTACTTCAACAGTTCTACCGACATAGGCTTTATTTTTCTTGTGCGAAATTTCGCCAACAACTGAATTGAGGAAACGCAGCCGTTCATTTTTTTCGTGCTCAGGAACCTGGTCCGGCCAATTCGCACTGGGCGTATGTGGACGAGGCGAATATGCCGCGCAGTTGCAGGCATCCCATTCGATCTCTTCAACAAGATTGACTGTATTCATAAATTCCTGTTCTGTCTCGCCAGGGAAGCCGACGATCAAATCAGATGTAATTGCGGCATCAGGAATTCGGTTCCTGATTTTCTCGACCATCCTTCTATAGAAGTCGACCTGATATCCGCGCGCCATGCGTCGCAGCGTTCTATTGTCGCCCGCTTGAATCGGCACATGGAAATACTCGCATGCATTCTCTACTTCCGCCACTGCATCGATAATTCCATCTTGCAAATCACGTGGATGTCCGGTGATGAATTTTACTCGTTTAATTGCATCAATCTTGCCAGTCTCGCGCATCAGATCACCCAGGTGAATTACCGGGTCAAGATCATGCCCGTATGCCGTGACGTTCTGACCAAGCAAGGTCACCTCGATATAGCCCGCAGCAGCAAGTTGCTCTATCTCTTTTACTATCTGATCTGCAGGTCTGCTTTTTTCGCGTCCACGAACATAAGGCACAATGCAATAAGTGCAGTTGTAATCACATCCGTAGATAATCGAAACCCAAGCGCTGAAATCACTTTGCCTTATCACAGGCAATTCTGGGAGATCTTCCGGAAGCTCCTGGTAAATCTCTACAACCGGGCGGTTCTCTGCCTTCGCTTGCAGCACCAATTCCGGCAGACGAAACAGATTGTGTGTGCCAAAAACGATGTCTACGCCAGGTGCGCGCTTTAGCATTTTTGCACCTTCATCCTGCGCAACGCATCCACCTACTGCAATCAATGTGCCGGGCTTACGCTCTTTGACCTGGCGCCAGCGACCCAAATAGCTGAATACCTTATCCTCCGCACCCTCGCGAATTGCACAGGTGTTCAAAATCATCAGGTCGGCTGCTTTGATATCATCTGTTTGCTCGTAGCCAATCTCTTCAAGCAGCCCCAGCATATTTTCAGAGTCTGCTTTATTCATCTGGCAACCGAAAGTTTCGATGTAGACCTTGGCCAGCTTATTGCTCTGGTCTGCTGCCTTGTTTTCTTTTTGCAGTGATTGAACCATGAATCTATTCCTGCGCCCCTACCAGACACATGTGTGTCCGCCACAAACGCTCAGTTTAACTCAGGAAGTCCAAGTAATGCATCAAATTCTAGAAGTTTTTCGAAAAAGCGCTCGCAGGACTTTTTCACCCATTCCAGCCGCTCTTCATGACTCTGCGGCGCGTTGAAGACTTCAAGCCTCGGCGCGACAATCGCTATCTCCGTAACAACGGAGGGGGCTGCCGTCTCAAAAAGCTGTGTGTTGCTGGGATTCCCAGTTTCGGCCATTAATAGCCACCTTCTTTATGCGCCAGCTCAAGGCGGCTATTAGAGTACTGGCTTGCCATTGAGAATGCTATGAGAAGCAGCTCATCCGCTCTAGCCTTGGAAAAATTTGCTCTTCCACGAGCATCGCACAGACTATGGCTTGTCGTAATTATTGGGAATTTTTAAGCCGCTTCATTCAATTGAATTCACTAAAGTTTTTGTCATGGAGCTTTTCGTCGTTCTTTTCGTGAAAACCACAATCTGTACGGCAAATCTACACAAGCCGTTTCTGAATTCGTAACGAGTCAATGTTGATAATTTGCACAACAACATTTCTCTTTATTGAATGGAAACCCTTATGTTCGAGCAAGCTGAAAACAAGAATTTGACTCCCGCAGATGATGCCGCTGCTAGTGCAAGAGATGCGTTGCAGCGTGATGCATTTCAGTACAAGGGATCATTTCAGCCTTCGCTAGATCATCATGCGGTGCCGAGTGGTCAGGTTGAATCACATGGTGCACCTGGCAGATGGTCTCTCAATCAAGCGTCGCAATGGTACAAAGACAAAGGCTGGCTTGTTGGTTCGAACTTCACTCCTGCTGATGCAATTAATCAATTGGAAATGTGGCAAAAAGATACGTTCAATCCAAAAGAGATTGATAAGGAGTTAAGTTGGGCTGAAGGTCTCGGCATGAACACTATGAGAGTGTTTCTGCATGATCAGCTCTGGCAACAAGATCCGGAAGGATTCAAACAGCGGATCGATGAGTTTCTAACGATTGCGGATAAGCACCATATCAAACCAGCATTTGTGCTTTTTGATTCCTGCTGGGATCCAAATCCGCATTCAGGTAAACAGCACGAGCCTGTACCAGGTGTGCACAATTCTGGCTGGGTGCAAAGCCCGGGCAGAGCTGGATTGACGGATCCCGATCAAAAGGCGCGACTCGAAACTTATGTCAAAGGAGTGGTCGGTGCATTCGGCAATGATCCACGAGTACTGATGTGGGATTTGTGGAACGAACCTGATAACTGGAACGACGCATCATATCGCAATCAAGAGCCAAACAATAAAATTCAACTCGTGCAGAATTTATTGCCGCAAGTTTTCCAGTGGGCCCGCGCCGAGCACCCGAGCCAGCCGCTGACCTCCGGTATCTGGTGGGGCGACTGGTCATCCTACAGCAGATTGAATGCAATTCAACAAATGCAGCTTGAAAATTCTGATGTGATTACATTCCACAATTATGGAAATTCGCAAGACTTTCAAACGCGAGTTCATAACCTGGAGCAATACGACCGCCCGATCATCTGCACTGAATACATGGCACGTCCGATGGGCAGCACCTTTGATCCCATTCTTCAAATCGCTAAAGACGATAATGTCGGCGTGATGAACTGGGGATTTGTCGCTGGCAAGACCCAGACAAATTATCCCTGGGACAGCTGGCAGCATCCGTACGATCACGAACCGGATGTCTGGTTCCACGATATTTTCAGAGCGGATGGTACGCCATATCGCCAGGACGAGGTAGATTACATCAGGCGTATGACTGGCGCTAAATCGCCCGTGATTTCATCCCGCTAGATGGCTTCGTATTTCCCGTGCTGCCAAAAAACCTAAATCTCCGTAAAATCATTCCCGGGTAATGGAGTTGGGATAGATTTGGATAATTCGTTTGCTGATAGCGGCAAGGGTAATGCCGCCACAGATTCGGCTGCAGATTTTTCGGAATTTTATTTGGGCGCACTGAAGGGACCTTCGTTCCGTACCGAAAATCGTGCCGAAAAACTTGAGCTAGTTGCTGCCAGAGACTCAACGAAGGCTGCTCCCGAGCGTGTGATCGATATAGACAAAGTCGGCAATATAATCGGATGGTGGCAGAAGCAGCAGTACGAAGATTTGCACGTTCAGCGAATCCGGCTCGGTCCTGATACCGTTGCTCTGGATTTGAGCAGCCCGGTGCAAAAGCGGCAACTGTTCTCTACGCTTGACCTGGACAAACGATTCTCATTTAAGTTCAGCAAGAACGATCATGGTTGGACGCTTAGTAATGTGAGCGGATTAAAAGTCGATGGTGACCCAATCAACAAAGTTACAGCCGGCGAAAATGGAATTACGTTCTACTATGCCGGTGGAACGCACGATTACGGCAAAGGCGTGGCGGATTACATCAAAGCTCTGTTCAATCCACTCATGGAAGATCGTTTGAGAACCTAGTGATTAGAGAGAACCAGCACTTTTCCGTTTAATCCGCTGATTGGCTAAAACATGGAATTTTAGCCATTTGAGATGCACACATATAGCCGGTGGTTCCTGCAACGGAGCCGCATGGATAGCTGCCTGCGCCGCAGTAAAAGATTTTTTCATTGCTGCCGAATTGATAAAAATTTTGCTGTGGACTTGGGGAATAGCTTCGGGCGAAGTAGGTTTGTCCGTTGGACAATTCCACGTGATCGATGTTGCCCTGCGGGAAGAAGAACTTTTCGCTCAGATCCTTTGGTGTAAGCAAAATGCTGTGTGCATGGTCTTCCTTATTTATAATTTTTGGCAAGACGATTTTCTGAATAGCATCTTTTACCTGGGGAAGGTCTTCACCCTTCTTGTTAAAGGCTAAATTCTTGATGAACACTGTGAGTGCATCGTACTCACGCTGATCGCCAAGGCTGCGCATCCCTGCGCCTTCGCAGTAGAGCTCGAGATAAGCCGGCGAGAAATCTGTGCGGCACTCGATGACCGCTTTGTTGCTTGCTTCAATCTCGTCCATGCTTGCTGCATTGATGATGAATTTGAAGCATGGGTCGAAATCGGGCTGCTTACTGTCGTCGTGCCACTTAATTGCTTTGTCGAACAGCATTATTAGCTTGCCACTTGTACCGAGCATTTTCTTCTCATCAACGGTATCTACGAGCGAGGTCTCGTTGATTATGTCCGCGGCGGTTTTTGGATCGCTCGCGAATACCAGCTTGTCATACTTAATTGAATGCTCGCTGCCCTTGTGCCTATAGCTGATTGTTTGCGCGGCGCTGTCTGAATGAAGCACTTCTGCTGAAGTGATTATTTGCACTCCAAACTCTTCGTTTATTTTTCCAAGTTCTTCGACTATTTTGGGCAGTCCGCCTTTGACAAAGCCCCAGCTTCCACCGAAAACGGATCCCGATGCCATTAAAGGAATAGTGAATGCCGAGTATTGCGAATCAAGTGAGACAGGACCGCTTTCGGTTACATCGATAGAGGCATAAACCTTCATCGCTTCGGAGCTGAAGTAGTGATTCATCAAGTTTCTTGCAGTGCCCGAAATCCATAGTTCAGAGATTTCCGCACCAAGTGCTTTGTTAGCGGCTTCGATGTTTGGAACTTGCGAGTGCCGGTAACCGTTGAGCAGAAACCGGCGTACCTTTTCCAGATCCCGATAATATCCCTCGACGTCTCCCTGTTCGTTCCATTTCTGTTTTAATTCGCGACGCAATTTCTCCATGTCATCGTAAAGAAAGCAGATGTTTTGCAAGGGTTCAGACCATACGACTGTAGGATGCTGCGGTGCATGGGCTGTGACACGCCTGGATAAACCTGTTTCTTCGAATACAAAGTCTTGCATGAAACCGAATACGGTGGCAGCACTCGGATAAAGGTAATTCTTATTGTTCTTAGTGAAGGTTTCGTAGATACAGGCGCCACCCACATTGGCTTTGCGTTCGAGCAGGGTGACTTTATTGCCATTGCGCTGCAAGTAGTTTGCAGCGACGAGGCCGTTTATACCGGCGCCGACTACTATAATTCGTTCGTTCATGTTTGCAACCTGTTATTCGCTCTGTGGCTGTTGAGTTTAGCAAGCTTTCGTGGGTGGTTCAAGGCGAACTAGAGAGGAGCCAATATGCATGGTTTCCGCTGGCAGACCGGGTATGCATCGCCTCTACCATAGTAGACAGAAACAAAAGATGAGCTGCCCGCGTCTCGGCTCTCGAAATTTGTGCGCTGTGCTTTGGAGGTCATATCGTGAGTACAAGGGCTTTTGATTTGCGGAAAGGTCCCGACCCAGATGGACCGGAGCCAGGAGCAAATGCTCAGTCTGGAAAACCAAACGGATTCAAACAAGCGATGCTCTGTTTCTTTCTGTCGATTGCGCTTGCTGGTGTCACTGTTCTTCTTGGCATTGCCTTCATGACACCGAAAACTGGCGCTGTGCATAATTTGAAGTTTAGCGGACGCATCGAAGTGCCGGAGTCGCGCTTAGGTGCGCTCATTGCTGGGCGTGTGGAGAATGTGCTTGTACAGGAAGGTGAAGCCGTTCACAAAGGGCAGCTGCTCGTGAAGATGGACGACAGTACTGTTGTACAGGCGTTGAAGGATCTCGATGAACGAGTAGGCAGTGCGCAATCTCTGGTGAATAAAGACACGGCGACTGTGGAGGATCTGAAAAAGAAACTTTCGCAGCTAGGGCAAATGCCGGCTAGAGCGAGTGCGATTCAGAAAGAGAAGCACTCAACGACGCTGAAAAAAATGGCAGGAGCAGACGCCGGCAAAGAGCAGACAGAAACAGCCAAAGCCGATCCTCAAAAGACAAGCGCTGGTTCCAGCCCGCAGAGCACAGTGTCGCAAAGCGACGGGCAGAAACCGGATGCATTATCTCAAATCGATTCAATGAAACGGGAAGCTGCGTCCAGCCAGGTCAATGCTCTGTCGATCATGCTCAGCCAGAAGAGCACCGAGCTCAGCCTGGCCATGAGTGAATTGCAACAAGCTAAGGCAACGAGAAAACAGCTGGCTCTTAAGAAGGGCGACTATTCGATTTACAGCCCCATCGATGGAGTTTGCACGACCCGAACTGTGGAGCCTGGAGAAGTTGCCGCTGCCGGGCAAGTGTTGCTGGTGGTATCAGACCCAAACCGCACCTACATGCGCGGCTTCTTGCCCGAAAATCAGATCGCCGATGTGAAGCTAGGGCAGCGAGCGATTGTCTATCTTGATGGATCTCAGGGGAAGAAGGTGCTCTTCGCTAAAGTTTCTGAAATTGACTCGAAGGCATCGTTCACTCCTGAAAATGTTTACTTTCCAGACGATCGTGTGAAACAGGTTTTTGGAGTCAAACTGACGATTCGAAATCCTGATGGCATTCCCAAAGCAGGCATGCCGTGCGATGCAGACATAATTCCAGGGGAGCTTGCCGAAAGATGAGCGGGAGCCTCTTTCTCGAGAAGAAGCAATCATCGCAGTGCGCGGAGGCTGTTTCGGCAGTCAATATATGGAAATCTTTTGCCGGAAAAGTCGCGGTGCAAAATCTCAATCTGAATATTTCTTGCGGCGAATTGTTCGGATTGATTGGACCAGATGGAGCCGGTAAAACAACTTTGATGCGAATTATCTCCGGTGCCATGCTAGCCGATGCCGGAGAAATGAAAGTACTGGGAATTACGCCTCACGAGGCAAAGACGAAGCTTGGGTATATGACACAGCACTTCAGTCTGTACCCTGATTTGAGTGTAATCGAGAATTTGCAATATCTTGCCGCCATGCGCGCTGTGCCGATGCAATTATTTCAGAGACAGCAGTCGAAATATTTGCGCAAGCTTGGTCTGGCGCAATATAAGGACAGGCTGGCATCGCAGCTTTCTGGTGGAATGAAGCAGAAGCTCGCATTTTGTGCAGCCTTGATTTCTAATCCCCAGCTGCTCCTGCTGGACGAACCCTGCACCGGAGTTGATCCGCTTTCTAGGGCTGAATTCTGGGAGATATTGAATGAAGTGCGGGCAGAAGCGGGCGCCTGCATAGTAATTGCAACACCATATTGTGCTGAAGCGGAGCAGTGTGATCGAGTCGCTTTGATGAACGATGGACGGCTTGAGCTGTGTGATACGCCTTACCATTTGAAAATGCAATTTCAGTTAAAGCGAATTGAGATGCATTGCAGCGATATGGAGCAAGCGTTATTGTCGTTGAGTAAAGGCACTGAATATGGTGAACACCTGTATGAGGATCTGCAGGTCCTCGGCGACAGGATTGAGTTGTTAGTGAAAGATCCTTCCCGGGCAATTGCTGGAGTCAATGAATGCCTGACTGAAAGTTCTGTGCAAGTGCATTCTATGCAGGTGAAGGAACTGACGATGGAAAACGTTTTCTTCCTTCATTTAGCGGGGAGTAAAGAACCAATTCCTGGAAATGGTTCTGGTCTTCAGCAAATAAGGAATTACGCCAACTGTGAAACCTTGATTGATGCTGACCGCTCCCGGGATCGCGGGCGTCCCGCCCGCTTTCATGAGTCCGGCACGTCATCTGAATCAGTGTTCATCTCAGCCGAGCATCTTTGCAAAATGTTTGGCTCCTTTTCGGCGGTAAAAGATTTCTCTCTTCAAATCAAGAGTGGCGAAATCTACGGTCTGCTGGGCGCAAACGGCGCAGGTAAGACCACCGCAATCAAAATGCTTTGCGGCTTGCAACAGGCCAGTGCGGGTGCTGTTCGTATTTGCGGGACGGCTCCCGCTGATTTGCGCCGTGCCAATGTGCGTAAGATGATTGGGTACGTAAGCCAGAAAAACAGTCTTTATGGCGACTTGACTGTACTTGAGAATCTCGAATTTTTTGCATCAGTCTATGAACTTTCGCCGCAATCAAAACGAGAGGCAATGGAGTTTGTGGAGGACTTATACAAATTGGGGAGCTGCAAACATCATCTCGTCGACACCCTTCCTTCTGGCTGGAAACAGCGTGTTGCCTTTGCCGCTGCTATTATGCACAAGCCACAGGTTCTATTTCTGGATGAACCCACGGCCGGAGTTGACCCGGCCGCAAGGCGCTCGTTATGGGAAATAATTAGAATGCTTGCGCAGGAAGGTGCAGCCATTCTTGTTACAACCCACATTCTCGAAGAAGCAGAGAACTGCAATCGCATTGGTCTGATGCTTTCCGGTGAGCTGATCGCTGAAGGTTCGCCCTCTGAAATAAAAGCTAAGACGCATGCTGCAAATCTGGAAGAAGCCTTTCTTAGAATCATGGCGAAGCATAAGAGGTGCTGATATGCGCATTTTCATGCAAGCACTAAAAGACTGGCAAGAATTCAGGCGAGACCATCTAAGTATAGCTCTCTCATTTTTGCTGCCTTTAATAACATTATTGTTGTTCGCATATGGTATTCGTTTGCAAGCCCACGATTTGAAAGTGGCTGTTCAAGACTGCAGTATGTCTCAATCAGGCAGAAACCTGTTCGAGAAATTGCAAGCAACAAAATCCTTGCATCCAATTGCTGAGGACGGGCGCCGCTCTGATTACGACTTTAGAGACATCGAGCGAGGCAAAGCAAAGGCGCTAGTGCTAATTCCTTCTGATTTACAAAGGAACTTGCTTAATTCTAAGCCAACGGACCTGAAAGTCGTTGTGGATGGAACTGATATTATAAACGGTCGCTTCGTCGAGGGCACTATATATGGTGCTGCTCTTGGGGCGTTTTCGTCTGATTTAGGTGTACATCACAGTGACCACTTCCTATACAACCCAGGATTGAAGGAATCACTTTTCGTAGTCCCAGGAGTTTATGGAATAGTCTTCTGGATATTTCCGTGTTTGCTTGCCTGCGTTGCAGTTGCGCGCGAGAAGGAGCAAGGCAGCATGGTGCAGCTTGCGATTTCCTCCATGAAAAGCTACGAGTATGTCCTGGGGAAAGGACTCTTATATTGGGTTCTAGCTATGGGGCAAGCAACACTCGTCATTTTGTGCGGTTTCTTTTTGTTTGGGATAAAGTTTCAGGCAAGTCCACTTCCATTTCTCTTTTCTCTTCCGCTATATCTTGCCGCTTCGGTTTTGTTCGGTCTGGCAATCGGTATCTGGTCTCGTTCGCAGACTTCAGCGGTGCAGGCTGTTTCTAGTCTTGCTTTTTTTACATCATTGCTGCTCTCGGGGTTTATATATCCAATCGAAAACATACCTGATGCATTTGCCTGGATTTCATATCTTGTGCCTCCACGATATTTCATCGAGATCTCGCGTGATGCGTTCATCAGAGGCGTAGGTTGGAATGCCTGTATGCCTGACATGCTGATTCTGCTTACTTTCTTTTTGCTTCTTCTTTGTCTGGCAATATCAGGATCCCGGCGTATACAAGCAAGGAGCTGCTCATGAAGAATACGGTGAGACTATGGGCTTTGCTGCTCAAGGAGTTCAAGCAGACGCTGCGGAATAAGCATTTGCTTTATCTGCTGATCGTGCCGCCTGTGATTCAGTTGCTCGTCCTGGGCGCGTCGCTTGATCCCCAGCTGCACCACGTTCGCCTGGCATTTTGTGACGAGTCTTGCAGCAGTGCTGGAAGGAGTTTGAGAGAACTTCTTTCTGCTACGAATGTATTTGAATTGCTTGAGTGTAGTAATCAGGGCGCCATGTATAGTTTGATCGAGCAGAAAAAAGCTTCTGCCACTATTCTTGTGCCATCAGTATTTGAGAAAAGTCTCTTGCAACACAAAAAGGCTGATGTTTACATCAACCTGGACGGATCTGATGCTTATACCGCAAACGTAGTGAAAGAATATCTTGATGCCAGCGTTGCACGCTTTAATCAGCAATATCTGTCGTCCAATAAGCCGAGGCTGCAGGCAGAGGTGTTGTATTTGTATAATCGCGGTCTGCGCGCCAGCTGGTACTTTATTCCAGGGCTTTTAGGTGCGATTATTACGGTAGTTGGTGTTCTCGTGTCGTCGGCAGTCCTGCTGCGTGAGAAAGAACGGGGCACGCTGGAGCAGCTGCTGATGACTCCGGCACGATCTTGGGAAATTGTATTAGCGAAGATATTGCCGATTTATTCCTTGCTCTTGCTTGATCTTTGCCTTGGCATTCTTTTGTCCATGGCTATATTTTCACTGCCATTTCGTGGCAATCTGATTCTGTTCTTCTTTGGTTCATCGTTTTACATTTTAATAGCGATTGGTGCGGGCCTTACGCTCGGTACTTTTTGCAAGACACAACGGCAGGCGCAGCTTTGCTCGTTCTTCATTAGTATCCCGGTCGTCCAATTGTCGGGCAGCGTGGTACCGGCAGAAAGTATGCCGCGATTTATGCAGATGCTTTCTGTGGCAGATCCGCTCAAGTATTTTTCGTCGTTCACTCGGTCCGTTTTGTTGAAGGGATCCGAGTTCTCTCTTCTCCAAACCGAATTTATCGTTCTCTTCATTTTTGCAATTGTGATGATCGCACTCGGAACAATTCGCTTCCGCAATCAATTGGAATAGTACAGGCAGGTTTATTTATCCGAATTCGAATCGGATTTCTGCTGATCCGATCTTTCCACAACAACGGATGATGCTTTGTGGATCTCTTCTTCGTGTTCTCGTGCGATTCTGTGATATTTGTAAAACCACGGCCACCAGTGGCGTAGCCCATTGCGGTACATTTGCCATGATGCACGATCGGCACTCCATCCTTCGTGCAGCATTCCATATAATCCCGCGTAAAATTGCGTCCTATCCCTTGCAACCTGGTCGCAAATATACAATGGCTGGTTTGCAGGATTCCTTGCAATTTCTACGAATTGCTTAATACCCTCATCCGGTGGTGCGGTAAAGAGTCCTGTAGGTATATGCACATAATTTATTCCGAGCCTGCGCGCGTTTTCTTCAACCTTGTGCATTGGATTCAAGCGCACCATAACGATGGTTTTGACTCCTCGCAATTTCAATATTTCCATGCGTTTTTCATTAGGAATTGGTCCCCAGTAGCACGTTTCATCGACGCTACCGTCGCGACAGGCGCTAAGACCTAGCGCAGAACATATTGCTGCCGATACTATGAATGCGCTCCGAAAAACCTCAGATCTGAAGCTACGAGTTTTGATTTTCATATGTCCGTCCTCTCTGCTGATGGGACGCGTAGCACATCGGTGAGTTCCCTTGTCAATGCTGGAACCGTTCTTGCAGAGTTTGCTTCTATAAAGCTGGATTATCAACGGAATAGAACAACATGATCAAACACGTGCTTGTTATCTACAATCCAGTATCTAAATCCCAGGTCCGCAATGAAGAGTGGATCGGGCACATAGTTCGTGAATTGAACCGATCCGGGCAATATTTAATTTCATTCTTTCCTACGACAGCAGAAACAACTCCTTACCAGCTTGTTCCATTAATAGCTCCGCCACTGGATCTTGTGATTGCCGCCGGTGGTGATGGCACTATTCGTTTTGCAATTGCTGCGCTTGCGCGTGCAAAGTCTCGAGTGCCGCTAGCAATTTTTCCCATGGGAACTGGAAACGTTCTGGCAAGAAATCTTGGCATTGTTGATTATCGCCTCTTCGCTGACCCGCTCGAACATGTCATCGATTATCTTTTGCACGGGCGAACTATGTGCATGGATCTCGGCATGATGAACGGTGAGTTCTTCGCCGGCATGGCCGGCATCGGACCTCTGTCTGACGCATTTGTCTTGCCTGAACGTGCGGCAAAGACGAATGGAAAGTTGTTTGCCTATATGAAGGCATTGCTCGAATCTGTGACTGTTCCTACGCGTACTTTTAAGATTACGACTGCAGCCCACAGCTTCAAGGTGGAAGCCTCCGGTGTGTTCATCAGCAACGTAGAAGATTTAGGAATTGGTAAGGATCCCAATCCAGGTTCCTTGATTGATGGTCTGTTAGATTTGCACATAATCAATCCGCAAGAATTTCGAGACTATGTCGCTCTTACAAAAAGATATGGAAACGGCATCATGGCGCCGAATCCCGCAGATGTAATAATGAAAGTGAAGGAAGCTCAGGTTGAAGTCGTTCCGCGGCAGGGAAAGCAATCTGCGTTCCAGAGAAAGGCCGCCAGAGTTAGAGATTTTCTTGGCGGAGAGAAGTTTGTTTCTCTTGCAAGGACAGACAAATTGCTTTGCATGATCGATGGTGATGCATGTGGATATTCGCCTATGCGTGTCACTGTACTACCACATGCAGTGAACATACTTGTGCCTCCGCGGACCAGCCCGCAGTACTATCCTTCGCCTGTGTTGCCGAAGTTCAGTGGGCTTGAGCATTTGCCCAGAGCCGTGGGGCAGTAAGATGTTTCTGATTGTTATCGTCAATTACCCTCAATGAGGCTTGGAATCGGAATGATTGCTAGACTGAGAAACTATGCATATCATTTCGTTGAACAGCCGAAGCGCTGCCGCTACAAATCGACATGGAAGTACTTCGGCTCAACAGTATGCCGAGCAGAATGGCGCGAATGCGCCTGTCTGTGGACTGCGCAGCTGGTCCAGACTTCGGCTAAGCTGCTTTCTCGCAATTGCGACAATATTTCTTGTGTGTCATATGGCTAGTTATGGTGCATCGCAAGTATCGGAGGCTGAGGCTCTTCTGAGCCCGGCTGCCGCAAAGGAAGTCGACCGTCTGGTGCCAAACTTCGGCGTGGTTTCTTCCACGTTGTGGCGTGGCGGGCAACCAAAAGACGACGGATTTTTCGCTTTAAAAAAGGCCGGCGTGAAGACTATCATCAATTTGCGCGACGGTGCCGGCGACATTGCTCGCGAGCGCGCGATAGCTGAACAGTTGGGCTTGAAATATGTGAGTATTCCGCTCAGCAGCTTTGGCAAAGTATCTAGAGATGATTTTGCCAAGTTTTTGCAAGTGGTGGAAGCACCTGAGAATCAACCTGTGTTTGTTCACTGCCGGCAAGGGCAAGATCGCAGCGGCACCATGGTGGCAATGTACCGAATTGTCGATCAGGGCTGGACTTATGCCAGGGCGTATTCCGAGATGATCAAATATGGTTATCATCCATTCCTTCTTGGATTGAGTTCATCTCTACTGCAACACAAAGATCATATGGTGCCTGTACCCGACAAGAAAGCCTCGGCTGACTAGTCCGTTTAGAGCTATTTAGAAGCCGGCGAGCCGCCGGCTCGAGGGCTTATATTGTTACTTCCAGACTGGTTTGCTGCGGATGCTCCCGGGAGCGCCGGCGGCTCGCCGGCTTATATTGTTACTTCCAGACAGGTCTGCCGGTGATGAGAAGATCTTGCCCGAGTTGCTTGTAGCTGATCTCGGATAGGTTCACGCAGCTTTCGATTGGATTGCTCGATTGACCGGAAAGAACAGGTATTGCTTGCGCATCGACAAAAAATTTCGGTGCGACTATCCAGTAGATTTCGTCCACAAGTCGTTCTTCCATGCAAGATGCAGCAAGCTTCCCGCCACCTTCGCAGAGCACGGAGTTGATCCCTTTTGCGCCGAGCCAGCGAAGCGCGGTCTGCAGCATCGTACCTCCACTGAACTCGTTATTCATCAAATCAATCAAGCTCACGCCAGCAGGAAATTTTGCCGCATCCTTTATTCTTGCCGCAGTTGAAAAAATATAGGTGAAGCTCTGATCGTCATTCAAATTGCACATGCGAGCCTCCGGCTTCATACGCAATGAGGGATCCAGCACAGCTCGATGAGGATTGCGCGAGTTTGCAATGTCTCGAACATTCAATTCTGGGTCATCTATAATTACCGTGCTTGCGCCAACGAGAATGCAATCATTTATATTGCGCAAATGGTGCGCAAACGCTCTGGCTTCTGCACCTGAAATCCAGCGACTCTTGCCAAATCGATCTGCAATTCTTCCATCGAGCGTGCTGGCCATTTTCAACGACAACCATGGCATGCCGGTCTGAATGTGTTTCACGAAAGCTCGATTCAAGTATTCGCATTCCGTCTTCAGCTCCGAAGGATCAACTCGAATACCAGCTGCTTTCAGTTTATTGATTCCTTCCCCAGCAACCTTCGGGTTGGGATCTTTCATGCCGAAAACAACGCGCCTCAATCCGCTTTTGGCAAGCAGATCTGCGCACGGTGGCGTTCTGCCAAAATGCGAGCACGGTTCAAGATTCACATAGAGCGTCCCACCCCTCGAACGTTCACCGGCTTGCTTTAGCGCAAGCACCTCTGCATGCGGCTCACCGGCCTTTGCATGATAACCTTCGCCGACTAGCTGCCCGCGCGCATCAAGAACCACTGAACCAACCATGGGATTCGGCGATGTGCGACCTTCCGCCATTCTTGCCAGTTCCAGGCAGCGGCGCATCAGTTTCACATCAGTTGTGAGCTCATCCATGAATGGCTTTTAGATTTATCGCTGTTTGTCGAGCATCCACATTCAGGCGTATTTTTGCTATACGCTCATCAATGGCTTTTGCTTCTTCTTCCTGACCTACTGATTTGAGGAATGCAGAGTATTGCTGTAACACCGAAACCGTATCTTCAGCAAATTCACCGGCGGATTGTTCCATCGATTGAATGGCGCGTTCAAAGCACTCTGAGGCTTTCTTCGGTTCTTTTTTGCAGCCATGACAAATTGCCATGTTGATTTCGGCCAGTGCAGAAAGTGGATGCGTTGCGCCCAGAAGCTTATGGCTCAATTCAAGTGCCTTCTTCAAATAAATGAGAGCATCGTCATATCTCTCTTGCTTCATTTTGACTTCTGCGATTTTGTTCAGCAAGCCGATAACCTGCGGGTTGCTGCCGATTAGAACCTTCTCGCGAATCTTCATGCTGAGTTCGTAAGAACTAAATGCCTGTTCCCATTGACCCAGTCCGGCATAAATATCACCCTCAAGCTCAAGTGCTTGAGACACTGGTGCCGTGTCGGCGCGTTCGATGCAGCGAATGAGTGCCACCAGCTCCGATGCTTTTGGAAGCGCATCGCGATGCTTGCTTGATGCGTGCAAAATGCGAGCCTGGGTTTCCAGGAAATGTGCAAGCTGCGAAGCTGACTTCGGCGATCGCTTTCTCACGAGATTAACCGCGCGCTCCATCAAGTTATTGGCTTCTTCAAACCTATTCTGTCTGCAGTGAACCTGAGCAAGTCCGCATAGTGTGTCAGCTGTAGCCGGTTCATCTTCGCCGATGTGCTCGAGATAAATATTGAGCGCGCGTTTCAGCAGAATTTCTGCTTCGCGCAGGTTATTTGCTCCTGCATAAAGATCAGCAAGTTCGATGCACTTCTCAGCGACTTCCGGATGCTCGGGTGTGAGTTGCTGTTCTAGTTTGATCAGCTCATCGGAACAACGCAGCAGCAGTTCCAGATGCTTTTGATCGGCCGGGTGATCCGGCTTCCATCCCAGTTTGCGCAGCGCTTCGGCAACGCTGCAATTCATGCTGCAAGCAGCCTTCAGGGCTCGCGTCACAATATAACCAGGAACTCCGCCGTCCTTCATCAAGAGTTGTGCGTGCATAACGCGCTGCAAATCTTCTTGACTCAGTTGTTTGAGTGTAATCAGCGCTTTTCCCAGCGGAATATTGTATTTCTGCGAGAGACGCAAACCTTCATCAATCTTGCTCGAATCAAGTAGTCCCGCGTCTACCAGCAGTTCGCCGGTCGGCTTATTTTGCGGGCCGTAATCAGATTGACGGCAAATCAAAACAAGCTTGCGCAAACTCGAAAGCATTTCCGGATCGTCTGCGTTTAGCGGAATCTTTTCCTTTATACCTATGGAAGATAAATAGAGACGCTCAGCTTGAATGTACTCGCTCTGAACATCGTAGAGTTCTGCGAGATCTTCAAGGCATTCAGCAACGGCCAGGTTTCTGTCGCCAAGCAGAGTCAGTTTAATTTCATAGGACTGCCAGTAATGCTTTTCCGCCTCGTCGAAACGATCTTGCGCAAAATAATGCGCGCCCATTTGTGAAAGCAGATTTGCCATTTCCAGGCTCTGATGCCCAAAACAGTCTTCCACGATTTTTGCGGCACGGTTATACAGCAGTTCCGCATCAAGGTAACTGCGATTATCGGTGAGCAACTCAGCCAGTTTCAAACAAGCTGCTGCCGTCTCGGGATGGTCTGGTCCAAACGAACTTTCACAGTTGGCGACCTGCTCGCGGGAAATTGCCACGCTGATTGCTTCGCCTTCGACATATTTTTCCGAGAACCAACCGAGTTTCTTGAGTGCGCGGTCGATTGACATATGGTTGCTGGAAGCCATCGCGATAGCCTTTACAGCCAGACGCGCCGGAAGATGGTCCATCTTCATCAATGCCTGCGAGTGCAAGACCGACTCCAGATCTTCCTCTGTGAGCAGTTTTTGCGTGATCAAAACCCGTCCGAGGGGAAGGCTATGACGCCTTGCATACTCCAGCCCTTCTGAAAGGCGCTCCTCCGGCACAAGCCCTGCGCCGACAAGCAATTCGCCAAGTTTTTTAGGTTTGTCGTCCGGTTCGTTCATGGTTTTGGAAGTATATCAGGCTTATAGCTATTCGGGGACAGGCAGAGAGCTTCCCGAGAATTCAGGGGGTAAGTCTTATTTGCCCAGCGAACCCCAGGACAGTAAACGCTGACGCCGAATTTAACGAAAAGAGAGGACGAATTAATGAGGATGTCACTAATTTCTTTGCATCCAGTCCTCTAAAAAGGATGGGGCGGCGCCGTGGGAGCGCCGCCCCTGAAGAAAACAGCTATCAATACTCAGCTAGCTTTCTTCATAACCGGACCTGCAGCAATGTCTGAGACAACGCGCGGCGTATCCGTGTCTCTGGCATCGGCGCTAGGTGTCACGCCGACTGCATCCCATGCTTTCTGTAATTTCTCGACCTCATCGGCGTGACCCAGTGATTTGGCGGCTTCGATTGTGCGATAGGCAAATTGCGAGAAGCTAGGGTTGCCGCCGGCGGCTTTGCGCGCTGCAAACCAGATGTGTCCTGGGTCTTCCCAGGCATATCCACCGACCGCTTGCGCAAACAACGCGAATGCGCGATTAGGAATGCCGGAGTTGTAGTGAACACCGCCGTTATCTTTGTAGGTCTTTACGTAGTCTTTCATATTTGCCGGCTGCGGATCTTTTCCCAGCTTCGGGTCATCATATGCGGTGCCTGGATGAAGCATATCGCGCAGCCCTTTGCCGTGAATTGAGTCTTTCCATATGCCTTCACCGATAACCCAATCCGCCTGATCTGCAGTCTGGTGTTTATCATATTGTTTGATCAACGAACCAAATACATCGGAGCAACTTTCGTTCAGAGCGCCTGCTTGACCGTAGTACTGCATGCTCGATTCATGCTCTGTGACACCATGGGTGATTTCATGCCCGCAGACGTCGAGCAGCATAAAAGTCTTGAACGGACTGCTGTCCGATGGATGGCCATAGGTCATTTGATAGCCGTTCCAATAGGCGTTTTGATAATTGATTCCGTAGTTGACGGTCGAAATCATTTTCATTCCTTCCCCGTCGATTGAATTGCGGCCAAATTCCTTTTGATAAAAGTCGCGCACGATGCCAGTGAACTCGTAGGCTTTATCCACCTCATCATTGCCTGTTGCCGCGTCACCTTCAAATCTCGCTTTTTCACCCGGGTGGTCGAACTGTCCTTTAGCGTCATAGACCTCCCGTTCACCCTGATGTCCACCGACTCGTGGGCGGATGAGCGGCGCGGGCGCATCTTGCAGTTCCTTTGTCTGCTTAACTGTGTCTTTGAGTTCTGCGTTGTTCGGATCGCGCTTGCTCATTTCATCAAGAAGATAGGGCGGCAGCGCACTGTATGCACTGGGGTTGAACTTCTCCGCGACAGCCGGATTGGCTCTACTGAGCGCGAGTGTAACCACGCGATTCGAGTCCATCTGCCAATAGAGCGGATGCTTTTCTTGTTTACTGTTGTCTGAGGTCTGGGGCTTTTCTTGCGTCTCAACGTGATTTTTCGCAGAACTTTCCATAAGTTCCTCCTAAAAAATCTCCCGTTGTCCCCCGCGTTTAAACTAGCTGTATTGGCGCGCGTCCATATACGTAATTCCCCCCAGAGGATCGGATTCTTAGCGAATTACAATATATAGGCGACGCAGAAAGAGGCGTTCATGGACGAACTCAATCAAATTTGTAACAGCGTGTAAGCGGGCGAGACGCCCGCGATCCCGGGGGATGGCACGCGAGGACAGGTGCGTGGTTCAAGAAATGACCCCAACGGATCAGAGTCGTAAGAACTCCGGTAGAGCGGGACCCCGGGATCGCGGGCGTCCCGCCCGCTTTTACAGACCAGTTATTTCTTAGCAGAGACTAGCGATAACGATCCGCCTGCAGATTGTACATCTGCGCATAATCAGAGTTGAGCTTCATCAATTCATCGTGCGAGCCTTCTTCGATGATTTTGCCACCATCCAGAACAATGATGCGGTCTGCCATGCGCACAGTGGAGAATCTGTGCGTTATTAGGAGAGCCATCCTGCCTCTTGTAAGTTCGTGAAACCTGCAATACACATCATGTTCCGATTGAACATCGAGTGAAGCTGTTGGTTCATCAAGAATCAAGAGCTGTGCTTGCCGGCTTGCTTCAGTGTCGCCGGCATCTTTTGCTGGTGCACGCATAAAAGCTCTTGCCAGGGCTACCTTCTGCCACTGTCCTCCGGAGAGTTCCGTGCCTGTTTCATTTTTCTTTCCGTTGTCATTCTCATCTGCTTTGTCTTTGTCTCCAGATTTGAACATCTTCCCGAGCATTGTATCGTAACCGTGATCCAGTTCATTGATAAAGTTTTCCGCACCGCTTCTTTGTGCAGCTGATTGCACTGCCGAATCATTCTTGATCTGAGTTAGTTGTCCGATACCGATATTCTCGCGCAAGCTGAGTTGAAATCGGCAATAATCCTGAAAGACAACGGAGATTTGTTCTCGCCAATGTGCGGCATCAAGCTCTTTCAAACTTATTCCGTCTATCAGAATTTCACCTTCTGTCGGATCATATAGACGCGCTAAGAGTTTGACTATTGTTGATTTACCAGCTCCGTTCTCGCCTACCAGTGCAAGCGTTTCACCACAAGCGATTTTGAAACTGACGCCATTCAGAATCATTTTTTCTGTGTCCGGATATTTGAATGAAACGTTTCGAAATTCTATTCCAGTTTTAAGGGGCAAGGAAACCCGTTTTGCCTGCCCTTCCGGTAAGTGCTCAACGGCCGCAGGAATATCTTGAAACTCGAACAATTCATTTACGTAAAGCGTATGCTTGTAAGATTCTGCCAGGAGAAACGCGCACCACGCCAGGTTTCCTTCGATTTGTCCTATGGCGCCAAGATACATGGCCAGATTTCCAATGCTAATCTGACCATTCGTTGCGGCAAGAACAGCATAAATGTAACTGCCCGCTGTACCAATTGAGGAAATACCGGCAAGTAACACATTCCAGAGCAAATGTGAGGTGCGAACTGCAGACCTTGTTTGCTGGTATTTTTTGAACATCTCGAGGAAATTTGTGCGAAAAAAATCACCCAATCCAAACAAACGAATTTCCTTTCCATCGTCATTGTTGGTGAGTACTTTTGTGAAATATCGCATTCTCCTTACTTCCGGAACGTCTCCGGATACAATCGCCCAGAGTTGGTACATCTGTTTTAATTGCAATACTATTTTTGGCATGCTCACAGCTACTATCAAAAGAACAAGCCATGGGCTGAGTGCACAGAGCACCGCACTAAGAGTAAAAAATGTAATCAGCGCTTGACCAATTTGGGAGTAACCATGCACCATCTGAATGGGTTTGTAAGTAAGCTCATTTTGAATACGCTGCAATTTATCGTAGAACTTGGGATTCTCTAAAATAGAAATGTCGACAATGCTGTTTACCTTGTCCATCAGCATCAGATTTATGTTTCGCGAGAGAAGATCATTCAGTTGTTCGCGGCAATAATCTTCCAATGGTCTGCAGATATCGCTGATGAACCAGGAGAATGTGATCAAGGCCAGAGCTAGAAGAACTGGATTCGGCAGACTTGCGATGGTCGCCGGATTGCTTGAGGAAAAATGACTTAGTGCCTGCGGAATTGAATCAATCAGAAGCTTAAACGAGCAGACACTAGCTACAGGTACCAGCCCTTGCAGAACCTCGGAGAAAATGAATACTGTAGCAATGCCAGGATGAGCTTTCCAGACCAGAGCAAAAACTCGGGGCATCTGGCTTCCTGTTTTAACGAATTTCTTTAAGTCGAAAGGTTCGGACTTCTTTTCGTCATTTTCCTGGCTGTTCGTTTTATTTGTCATGCCCGATCTACCGAAGCCGAACTCTTAGTTTAGCTTAGATCTCTCAGCCCTGAATAAGGGAAAAGGGCGCCCGGGAGGCGCCCTTACCATTAATTCTTTATGCGGATCTTCTTTAACCGAAAAACACCTGTGCGACTTTGTACATATCTTCGTCCAGAGTCTTGAGCGCACCGACACCATCTTCAATAGGAACATTAACGATGTCGGTTCCGTGCAATGCAACCATCTTGCCGAAGTCTTTTGCGTGGACCAGATCTGCGGCACGAACGCCGAAGCGAGTTCCAAGAATGCGGTCGAATGCACTCGGCGCGCCGCCGCGCTGTAAGTGACCAAGCGTCATGGCGCGTGTTTCATATCCAGTTTCTTTCTCGATAATCTTTGCGAGTTGCTCGCCGATGCCGCCAAGTTTGACGTGACCGAAAGCGTCTTTCTCTTGATCTTTTAGAATTTCGCCTTCAGCCATTTTTGCGCCTTCTGCGACAACGATAATGGAGAAGTCGCGACCGCGTGCATGGCGTTTTTTGATTACCTGCAACATCTCCTTCAGGTCGATTGGTTTCTCTGGAATGCAGATGAAGTCTGCACCACCAGCGATACCGCCATAGCAGGCGATCCATCCGGCGTGACGTCCCATTACTTCGCAAACGAGGACGCGATTGTGTGATTCAGCTGTTGTATGCAAGCGGTCTAGTGCTTCGCAAACAATATTGACTGCAGTGTCGAAACCGAATGTGTAATCAGTTGCATTCAAATCATTGTCGATAGTTTTCGGCACGCAAACAACAGGCAAATTGAATTGCTTGAACATTTTGTTTGCAACACCGGTTGTGTCTTCACCGCCAACAGCAACGAGAGCGTCGAGGTTGTTCTTCTTCATCGACTCCATGATTTTTTCCGGACCACCCTCTACTTTAAAAGGATTGGTTCTGGAAGTTCTGAGGATGGTTCCGCCTCTCTGAATCAATCCACCGGTGCTCTGGAGGCTCAACGGCATTACCAGATTCTCGATGGGACCACGCCAGCCCTCCAGAAAACCGATTACTTCCGAGCCGTAGTCTTTGACACTTTTCTTGACCACCGCTCTAATTACGGCATTGAGTCCTGGGCAATCGCCACCGCCGGTAAGGATGCCAATTCGCATAGTAAATTCGCCTCGCTAAATAAAGTATTGGCTAAACCGCCAAGCTATTCTTGGCGCGGGACTAAGTATACTTTGGCTGGGCAAATTGTCCCTTTAATCCGGTGGATGGGCGTTTACGAACTTTACCTTATTGCAGGCTCGTAATGCTTGAGAACCACGAATTGTGTGAAAGCCATGTCGCCGCGATGCCTGCTTCGTCACTCTTTTAGTGACCCTCATTTCTAATGTCCAGCTTGCACTTGACTTGTGTATAAGCGATGACGGGTTGGAATTTAAGGGCAAAATATGAACTCAAATATTACTACTGCAATCTGGCTGCACGACTGCCAGGAAACGGTGATTGCGCCGTCTCGAAGCAAAACGCTTTCTTATATCCACAGGCAAATGCGCAATCTACCGCAGGCGCCAAAGTCGGAGTCTATCTACCTTTTTATTGCGGATAAGAGCAGTCCGGAAGTGGAAGAACTCGCCGCTCAGCTGAGCTAGTAAGACCTCCTCCAACAGTTAGTTCCCGGGCCTTCCTCGAACACGGCTATGTGTAGGGGCGACGCCGTGCGTCGCCCTTCTTCGCGCTGCCGGTCTTGTTAACTAGCCCACCGTTGTTTGCAACAGATGAGATGTGCCGAGAATCCACAAATTCCCGAACATTTCATGATCTTTTGCCGTTCTCCTGGCGAAGGAGATTAAAATGCGAGAGCCCGGAAAATTTCCAGGGCGGAGGCAAGTTTGCCTGCCCGGTTTCTGTCAGCATTAGCTTTAGGAGAGGAAACGTGGACCTTTACGAATACGAAGCCAAGCGGCTTTTCGCGGAGTTCGGCATCAAAACTCCACCCAGCGCAAGAATCACAAAGCCAGAAGAATTGCGCACTGTTCACTTAGGTTGGCCACTGACACTGAAGTGCCAGGTTCTGTCGGGTGGCAGAGGCAAAGCCGGCGGTATTCAATTCGCCCAGAATTTGCAGGAAGGCGAAAAGACTGCTGAAAAGCTTCTTGCTATGACAATTAAGAATTCAAAGACTGAAAGCTTGCTGGTAGAGCCGAAATGCTCCATCAAAAAAGAAATGTATTTGTCGGTGACAATCGACCGTGGTCGCGGCTGCCCAATCTTCATCGCTGCAGCTGATGGTGGCGTGGAGATTGAGTCGAACGACAAAATTATCACTGTTCCAATTCAATATCCATACTCTGCATTTCAAGGCAGAAAGGTCGCCACTTTGATGGGGCTGAAAGGCGCTTTGCACGCTAAAGTTGCAGATATCGCCAACAAGCTCTATCGCTGCTATGAAGAACTTGATCTCGACCTCGCCGAAATCAATCCATTGGTTGTAACTGAAGGCGACGATGTTCTTGCTCTAGATGGCAAAATCAGCATAAATGATGATTCGCTCGACAGACAGCCTCGTTTCAAAGGCTGGCAAGAAAAGCACATGGTTGATCTTCCGGAACGCGAGCGCAAGTCCAAGCGCGCAGGTTTGAACCTGGTTGAACTGGAAGGCAATATCGGTATTATGTGCAATGGCGCCGGACTCACAATGGCGACCATGGACATGGTCAAAAACTTCGGCGGCAACCCGGGCAACTTCCTTGATGCAGGTGGCGGCAGTGACTCTGAGAAGACACTTGCCGGTCTGGAGATCATTCAGGAAAATCCAGCAGTCAAAGTTATTCTCCTGAACATCCTCGGTGGTATTACTGCCTGTGATGAAGTTGCAACAGCGCTTGTTGAATTTATGAAGCGCCATCCAGAGCGCAAAATGGTCGTGCGCCTGCGCGGCAACAATCAAGATAAGGCAGAACAAATGCTTGCGGCATCTGGCACCAAGCTTTATGCCGATCTCGAAGATGCTGTGAAGGCCGCTGTGGCTGCAGTGAAGTAATTGAGAGTGGGGGTGGTGCGATGCGTCGCCCCTGCAAGAAAGAATGGTAAGGGCATGCTATGCGTGCCGGAAAAAATTAGGAGATACAAAAGTGATTCTCGTAAATAAGAACACCAAAGTGCTGGTCCAGGGTGCCACAGGTAAGATGGGTGCTGCACACACAAAGAGAATGCTCGCCTACGGAACACAAGTCGTCGCTGGAGTGACACCTGGTCGAGGCGGCAGCAAAGTTCCGGGAACTGAGCTGCCGGTATTCGATACCGTTAAAGAAGCTATGGATGCAACAGGTGCCACGGCATCGGTAGTGTTCGTGCCACCGTACCTGGTGCTCGATGCTGCCAGTGAAGCAGTTGATGCGGGCATTAGCTTGCTCGTTGTTATCACCGAAGGCATGCCTCCACAAGATACGGCCAAGCTGGTTGCACAAGCCAAGGCTCGCGGCGTGAAGATGATTGGACCGAACTGCCCGGGCATCATTACTCCGACAGAAGCATTGCTAGGCATCCTGCCGGGTTCTATCTTCAAGAAAGGACCAGTCGGCATGGTCAGCAAGAGCGGAACATTGACTTATGAAATCGCCCTTTCGCTCAGCGATGCCAACCTCGGGCAATCCACCTGCGTAGGCGTCGGTGGCGACCCGGTCAAAGGCATGGAATATCCGGAAGTTTTGACACTGTTCGAAAACGATCCGGAAACCGAAGTAATTGTTCTCATTGGTGAAATCGGTGGAACTGCTGAAGAAGAAGCTGCTGAATTCATCAAGCAGAACATCAAGAAGCCGGTTATCGGATACATCGCCGGGCAAACCGCACCTCCCGGAAAGAGAATGGGGCACGCTGGCGCCATCATATCTGGTGGCAAAGGTACTGCAGAATCGAAGATGAAGGCAATGAAAGCTGCCGGCATCGAAGTGGCTCTTACCCCACGTGAAGTTGCTGAGAAAGCCGCGGTGCTTCTTAAGCAACCAGTGAAAAAGTAGGACGCAGACCATATTGATTCAAATGAGTTGAGGGCAGCACAGTCTGCCCTCTTCTTCTTCTTTTATAATGGTATGCTGTGCGGAGACAAGGCGAGTGGGGACGGGAACTTGAAAAGCGTCAGGACATTAATTGCTAGCATGCTTCTGATTCAGTTTTTTCAGACGGAGGCTTTTGCAATTCCTCCGGCTCAGAGAAAAAACAAAGATTGGATGATGGACCAGGCTCATTGCAAAGCGATTTTTGCCTGTGGGCATGACGGGCTTGCTCCGGTCACGGGCTGGTTTGACCGGATCATGGGTGGGGCTAAGTACGACGGCAAGAATTTGCAAAACGCGCAGGTCGTGGCGAGCATCGAAGTTGGAAGCCTGGATTCAGGCTGTCCTCCCCGAGATTATCATTTGAAGTCGGCCGATTTCTTTGACGCTAAACAATTTCCACTTATTAGTTTTCACTCAACGGCAATCAAGCCTGTGAAGCCAGGCAAGTTCAAGATGGAAGGCGATATCGAAATCAGAGAAATCAAAAAGCATGTGGTTTTAGATTGCACAGGCCCTGTTGGACCTGTCACGGAGGATGAACGCAAAATCAAGCGATTGGGCTTCACCGCCAAAACTACTATTAATCGAAAAGACTTCGGTATCAAATGGAATCGCGAAGTGAGCAAGGGTGTTTTCATGGTTGCAGACAATGTGGACATCACACTTGAAATTGAACTGATGAAAGAACCTGGAGTCGAATAGCGGACTCTCTGGGAGCGAATTTGTGATTCAAGCCAATTAGCGAGCAAACAAAATCGAGGTTGTGTCTTTAGGTACTTCGCTCACACGGCCGCCTGCAAAAAAGTCTTTTAGTTGCCAGGCAAAATCGTTGTTTTGAGCATTCTTTCTGTTGTTCAGTCTTGCAAGATGCGCCGCTATTTCGCGATCGTTCTGATTGTACTGATATGCCTTCACGTACAACTCGAAAGCAGCTTTGTAATCGCGCAGCTTCTCTTTGATAATTCCAAGTCGCATATACGCCCTGCCGGCGTATGGATTATGACGCAACCCTTCAGCAAAGGCTTCTCCTGCTTCTGCCCAATGACGGGTGTGGTCCAGCACATCAGCCGCTGAAAAATACATGTATGCAATTCGCTCGTCTTCTCTCAACTGCCGCTGAGTAACCTTCAACACGTTCAATACTTCACCGGGAGAAACACGGTGGTGAAGAATAGCATCGAGATTGCGCTTATATGGAATCGAGGCATCTTTGTCCTTTACCGGGCAAAGAGCCATGCAAACAAGAGTAGGTTCAATTGCTTCTCCGTAATGTCCAGTGCTCATGTAAGCACGTGATAACAAGTCGGCGGCTTCTTTCTTTGCAGGACCCGAGTCTTTATAAGAGACAAGCAAATAGGGAATGGCTTCAGCATCAGAGCCCATCTTCATTAGTGCTTCTGCTTTAGTTAAATTTGCCACGGGATGATCTTTCTTAATTTTCAAATCTCTGTCGGCAAGATCAATTGCTTCTTTGTACCGCTGCTGAAAGATGCGCAATGATGCAAACGCAGTAGACACACCGGGAGTATCGGGATGGTGTTGCATGGCGAGACTGTACAAAAATTCCGCTTGCAGTGGCTGATTGTTCATACGCGCAAGCATGGCCTGCATGATTAGCACGGATGCATCATAAGGGAAGCGTGCTTGTACATATGTCATGTATTCGTTGGCTGCTTTCGGACCCTCTGTTTCCAATTTTTTCTGAAACAGAGCAAGTACAGATTGTGGTTGTGTTGGGTCAAGTTTGTCCGCAGCCTTGAACTCCTCTTGAGCTAGCGATTCATAACCAAGCCGGTTCAAAATTTTTCCACATAGCATGTGAGCTTCGGCATTGTTAGGTTCCTTTTCCAGGAGGTCTTGAACTTGCGAAAGAGCTTCTTGGAAATTGCGTGTTTGTTCAAGTTGAATTCTTATTCTTGCCACTTCTCCCGTGAAAGTCTGTGCGAATACTTGATTACTGAAGGCAGTAGACAGCAAGAGTGTCGCCAACAGATTAAAGCGCGTCTTCGATTTCATGTGACCTTCCCGACAGATAAAAGCAGCCGAATAATAATATAATGCCAGCAATGGAGGTGCGCTGTTTGCTTTCATTAACGAGATTATTCCGCATCTTTATTTTTTCAATCTGCACTGTCGGTTTGCTGGGATGCCAGCGGCAAGACAGCGCTAAAGTCTCGCTGGAGAAGGTGCCGAATACTGTCCTCAAGAATGATCGCAAAGCTGAGGAGACTAATCTTGTCACAGCAATCAAGAAGATGGATGCTGAACACGGCGATCAGAAAGAAGAACTGAAAGCGCTCAATAGACTGATCACGCTGCTCAGTAAAGACAAGAACTTCAATGAGGCTGATACCTATGCACAGAAAGCTCTGTCGCTAGCTGAGCGCGTATATGGACCGGATAGTAGAGAGGTTTTGTCGCAGGTTTCAGTTTTGAAAATGGTTGTTCAGGAAGTGCCTGACAAAGCCAGAGAATCGGCTTGCCTAGATCGCATGATCGATCTTCAAGCTAAGGCAACCGGCTGGGACAGCATGCCTGTAATGTGGTTGCTTGATGAATACGCGCGCAGCAAATCCCCCGTCTGTGGCGAGAAGTATGAGAGCAAGAAGTTGAGGCAGTTGATCAAACTGCGCGAGAAACTAGCCAGTCCTGATGATGTTGCAACGACGCAGGACAGAATGGTGTTGGCTGACACGCTCATACTTGATGGCGAGAAGGCAGAGG
>JBIKOL010000142.1:0-23002 GCA_044358055.1 Obscuribacteraceae bacterium (SeqCode) | reverse complement strand
TGAAACCCGCATTCATTTAGAAAAATGTGCCCAAAAGCCAATCGTAGAGATCGTTTTGGCTTAACTTAACGGTATTGGGCTGCCAGCCGGCTTCTACTCCGGCAAGATCGATCCGATCCATTAGAAGCCGGCGAGCCGCCGGCGCTCCCGGGATCCGTTTTTATTAATTTGGCAGGCGACGGCGGGTGTTGGTGAGGGCGTTTTTGACCGAAACAGGACTGGTGCTTCCAGGGGTTTGTTTGGCGGCCACAGAGGCTTTAGGATTGAATAAAGCAAGCACATCTGAGTCGAACTCTGATGCGAACTGCTTGAACTCATTGAGGGATAAAGCATCAGGTGCTTTCAGGTATTCCCGCGAATAACTGAGAAGTTCGGAGACAGCCTCGTGCGCTTTCCTGAACGGAACACCTTTCTTCACAAGGTATTCAACAAGATCAGTCGCACTCAAGAATGGATCACTTGCAGCGGCAAGCATTTTTTCTTCTTGAACTGACATAGAATCAATTACGATTGCCATCACAGACAAGGAATCAAAAAGCGTTTGCGATGCGTGAATTACGGCCGGTTTTGTTTCCTGGAGATCGCGATTGTAGCCCAACGGAAGCGCTTTTAAGGTCATCATCAGATTCACGAGATCTCCTGCGATCGAACCCGTTTTTCCTCTGATTAGTTCGACAGGGTCAGGATTCTTTTTATTTGGCATCAAGCTCGACGCAGTAGTGACGTTATCAGCGAATTTGATAAAGCCGAATTCCTGGCTCGCCCAGATAATCAACGTTTCCGCCAACTGCGAAAGATGAGTGGCGCAAATGCAGGCAGCGGAAGTGAACTCAACAGCGAAGTCTCTGTCACTTACTGCATCAAGTGAGTTCTCAAAGTTCGACTTAAATTCGAGAAGCTCGGCGGTCATTTCTGGATTGAGCGGCAAGCTGCTTCCCGCAAGCGCTGCTGCCCCTAGAGGGGAGACCTGAACTCTTTCCAGGCAATCGGCAAATCGCAGTTTATCGCGCTGAAGCATTTCACAAAAAGCATGCATTGCATGTGCAAACAAAATCGGCTGAGCTTGTTGCAGATGAGTATAGCCAGGCATTACTGCTTCGAGATTATTCTCAGCGGCCGTGACCAACGCGAGCTGCAAGTTAGCAATGGCATGCTTAATGCTTTCGATCTTAGCGGCAGTATAGAGACGCAAATCGAGTGCGACCTGATCATTTCGGCTTCGACCTGTATGAAGCCGGGATGCAGCAAGACCGATCTTGTTTTCGAGCTGCTTCTCGACATTCATGTGGACGTCTTCGAAATCCTCCTGAAGGTGCAACTCCTTCTCGGCATATTCCGCATTCAATGAATTTAGTCCGCTGACTATTGCTTCAGCATCATCGCTCTCGATCAGATGCGCGTGCGCAAGCATCTGGGCATGTGCCTTGCTCCCCTGAATATCTGAATGAATCAGGTGAGCATCAGCATCTATCGAGTTGACGAATTTGGATACGAGCGGATCAAGCTCCTGCTTGAACGCCTTTCTTAATACTTTCATGAGTCTGGCTCCAGGTAGATAGTCTGAGTGCGTTGATGTTGATGAAACCGCCTGAATCTGCAGGCGAGAATGATGACATATCGTCAAAGCTGGAAAGCTTGTGAGCGTACAAAGACACCGGAGCTTTTCTGCCAACTACAATCGAGTTGCCTTTGAACAATTTGATTTTTGCGCTGCCTGTAACTGGCGCTTGCATCTCGTTGATAGTCGACTTCAAGATTTTGCATTCAGGAGCGAACCAGTAACCGTTGTAGATCATCTGCGCGAATTTGAGCGCAAGTTCTTGCTTCCAGTGAGTCACTTCTTTGTCGAGAGTGACTGACTCGACGGCATGGTGTGCCTGCATCAGAACGGTCACCCCAGGAGTTTCGTAAACGCCTCTAGACTTAATTCCGATGTATCTGTTCTCGACGAGATCAACTCTGCCTACACCATGTTCTGCAGCGATCTTGTTTAGTTCGTCAATCAATGCCAGCGGATCAAGTTTCTTGCCATTGAGAGCTACAGGTATGCCGGCTTGAAAATCGACAGTGACGGTCTCTGCTGTGTCGGGCGCATCCTCCGGAGATTTGGTCCAGAGGAAAATATCTGCTGGTGGTTCAAGCCATGGATCTTCCAGAATGCCGCCTTCATAGCTAATATGCATGAGATTGGCATCCATTGAATACGGTTTGTCTTTAGTGATTGGCAAAGGTATGCCATGCTTTTCTGCGTAATCGAAGAGATCTTGCCTGCTATTGAACGACCATGTTCTCCATGGTGCGATTATTTCCAATTGCGGTGCCAGAGACTTAACGGCAAACTCGAAACGAACCTGATCGTTTCCTTTTCCCGTGCTACCGTGTGCTATGGCATCGCAGCCTTCTTTCAATGCTGCTTCCACCATACCCGCCGCTATGCATGGTCTGGCAAGTGATGTTCCCATTAGATAGACTGATTCGTAAACTGCGTTTGCTTTTACAGCAGGGAAGATGTAGTTTTCGACAAAGTCCTTTTTGAGATCATCGACAATGCATTTTTCTGCACCCGTGGCGATGGCTTTTGCTTTGACAGCCTCAAAGTCTTCATTCTGTCCGACATCGGCGCAATAAGCCACAACAGGCACATTATAAGTTTCCTTCAGCCAGGCGAGAATACAGGATGTATCAAGGCCGCCGGAGTATGCTAGCAATATCTTTTTCATGGTTCGTTCCTCGGTTTTGGTTAAGCTGGGGCGTGGGTTACAGAACTAGTGCAAGTATGGCTTTCTGCGCATGAAGGCGATTTTCCGCCTGGTCGAAAACGACCGACTGCGGTCCGTCGATCACTTCTGCAGTGATCTCATATCCTTTGTGCGCAGGTAGACAATGCATCACAATTGCGTCCTGCTTAGCGACGCTCATTAATGTGTTGTTGACCTGATAAGGCGCAAAGACCTTTTCTTTTACGGCAGCCTGCTCTTCCTGACCCATTGAGACCCATGTATCGGTGTAGATGACATCAGCAGCACTGGCGGCTTCAAAGGGATCATGCGTAAGCTTTATTGAGGCATAACTGCCGGCAGCCTCTGCACAGGTCAGCGACCAGATTTCCTGCTCAGGCAAATAGTCTGGCGGACAGGCGATAATGCATTCAGCGCCGAACTTAACGGCAGCGAGGAAGAGTGAGTTCGACACATTATTAGGATCGCCTATATAAGCAATCTTCACTCCGGCAAGAGAGCCTTTGTGCTCTTGAATTGTGAGAAGATCAGCAAGCGCCTGACAGGGATGTTCCAGATCACTCAAGCCATTAATGACAGGAATTTCGGCATTCTCAGCGAGTTCTTGGACTGTGGATTGCAAAAAAGTTCTTGCCATTATTCCATCAGCCCAGCGATCTAGATTCTTAGCAATGTCAGACGTAGACTCTCTCACACCAAGCGGGCCTTCAAGAAAAATCGCGTGCCCACCAAGCTGCTTCATTCCGACGTCGAAAGTTACTCTTGTTCGCAACGACGGCTTTTCGAAAAGCATTGCCAGTGTCTGTCCTTTGCAAAGCAAGGCTTGAGCATCATCATCAATATGCTGTTTCAGAAGAGCGGCGGTGTTGAGAAGGAGTTCAATCTCGTTCTTGCTGAGATCGGCAATGCCGGTTATATCTTTGCGGCGCAAGGAGCATTCATCCATTATTTGCAGCAGTGGTGAGATCATGGCCGACTTTAGAACAGCAGCTTTAGACTGCTTTTTTGAGTGGCTCATTAGAGTTGCTGTGGATTTCATTTTCTTCTCCTTATGGTTTTTGCAGAAGCCGGCGAGGCGCCGGCGCTCCCGGGTTGCTTTTAACTGCTAGCCGGTTTCATTGAATTGATTAGAATTTCGCACCCCGCAGGACTCGAACCTGCAGTCTTCGGTTCCGTAGACCGATGCTCTATCCATTGAGCCAGGAGTGCTCGTCAACGTGAAATTGTGGTTCCTATAAAGTAATTAGTTACCGCTTTGAGCAGCCCGTGATTTTCTTTTCCGTTGATGATTTGGACAACACCGACGCCATTATTTATTGCATCGATGCAGCTTTGAAGCTTCGGCTTCATGCCACCAGATATGCCATCACCAGCCAACAAAGCCATGGCTTGTTCAACCCTCAAATGTGCAATTGAAGAGGATGGATTAGTCGGATCACTTAACACACCAGGAACATCAGTAATATTGATGAACTTGTTGGCGTTTAGAACAGATGCCACAGCCAACGCTGCATGATCTGCGTTTACGTTCAACAATTGTTGTTTTTGATGATCAGCAGCAATCGACATAATCACAGGTACTGCATTGTCCGTAAACGCTGAGTACAATGCGTGCAGATTAGTAGTCGAGATTTTGCCTACTAAGCCCAGATCGACAGGCTGATTATTGGCATCGAGAAGCTCGAGCTTATCTCCATAAAACAGCGGCTGCGCAGCATTGAACGCAATTGCCTTCACACCGGCGCCGGCAAGTCCTTCGAAGATAAGCTGGTTAATGGATGAGAGTGATTCTAATACGACTGCTAGAGTTTCTTCATCAGTGACTCTCAATCCATTGATCTTCTTTGGCTCAATGCCTTTCTTGGCGAGCTGTTGATCGATCTCCGGTCCACCGCCATGCACAACAGCCATCCTCACGTTTTGCTTTTGTGCGGCTTTGATGTCGGATATAAAGCCGTGCAACAAGCCTGGCGATTGGAGAACACTGCCGCCGATTTTAACAACGATAATCTTTTTTGTCTGAGTCGATTTAGAGAGAGCGTGCATTTTATTTTCCTCAGTCCGGTGGGAGATACATGCATTGAAAGCATGTATCTGAACGAATCGAGTCCAGGTGAGTTTGGGCGGCGAGTTCGGACCCACTGAGCCCGCCGCCCAGGGTTAGGTACGATATGCGCCGTTGATACGGACGTAATCGTATGTAAGATCACAGCCCCATGCGGTAGCTTTCGAAAGACCATCGTTGAGGTCGATAAGGACCTCAATGTCTTTTCGCTTCATCACTTCCAGAGCAAATGCTTCTGAGAAAGAACACGGTTCACCAGAAAGAAGGAGCGCCAGTCTTCCGGCTTCGCTTGCTAGTTCTACCGAAACTTTGGCAGGGTCGAATTTGACACCGCCGTATCCAAGTGCAGCAACAATTCTTCCCCAGTTCGCGTCCTGCCCGAACATGGCAGTTTTGACAAGGTTCGACGAAACTACGGATTTTGAAAGTTTTTGCGCTTCCTCAATGTTCTTGCTGCCCTGTACAGTCACTGTGAGAAGCTTGGTTGCGCCTTCTCCATCTCTGGCGATGCATTTCGCCAGGAAGGTATTCACGGCTTCAATGGCACTCACGAATGTTTCCCACTCGGCGCTGCCCTCGCAAATCTCATCATTTGCCGCTTCTGCATTTGCCATAATCGCAACCATGTCATTGGTGCTGGTGTCGCCATCAACGGAAATCATGTTGTATGTGGTTTGCACGCTGGCTAGCAAAGCCTTCTTCAGCAGCGCCTTCGAAATATTGGCATCTGTGAGAAGGAAGGAAAGCATCGTTGCCATGTTTGGGTGAATCATTCCAGAGCCTTTGGCAATGCCGGTCATGGTGACCGTTTCGCCGCCGATTTCGAATTGAACGTGGCAATATTTGGCAAACTGATCCGTGGTCATAATTGCCTGGGTTGCGTTCAACCCGGCTTCGACAGTTGTATCGAGCTTAGGTGCGAGCAGCTCGATACCGGCTTCTACCTTCTCGATTGGCAGAGGCACGCCGATAACACCAGTCGATGCGATTAGAATTTCTCCAGCGTCTGCATTGAGACAATTTGCTGTTTTCGACGCCATCCGCCAGGTGTGTTCAACACCAGCAGCACCGGTGCACGAATTGGCGTTGCCGCTGTTAACGACAATAGCTTTTATTTTGCCGCCGGCGCTGTCCACCTTCTGATTCCAGAGGATAGGCGCGGCTTTTACAACATTTGTGGTCAGGGCGACCGCGAACTCCGCAGGTACTTCACTGACCAATAGAGCCAGATCTTTTCTCTTTCTCTTTAAACCGACATGCTCACCGGCGGCTTGAAAGCCTTTCGGCATCACAAACTCTTCAGTCACATTCATCGCTATTTCCCTCATAAGTAAAAAGAAAAAACCCGAGTCATTCATCTTGGACTCGGGGCGGTTCATTGCTTATGATGCAACAGCTTTAGGGCCCCGAGTCCTCCATACGAACGCGGCGGCTACGGCGATTGGTGCTGGTTGTGCTGCTGAAAGATTGCATTTAATTTGCCTGCACTTCTGTGAAGATACGAACATAGCAGTTAGTGCAAAATTCTGTCAATGGTTTTTTCGGCATGTGTATTTTTTTGTCTCATACGTGGGCGCGGGCGACCAGGCTCTGAGCTGGCACACATGGAACGCCGAACAGCTCCAGGTGTAAGCAGGTGCGACCCGTGCGCCAGCGGCGGTTTAGGCCAAGGACTTGGAAGTAGTAATAATGGGTACGCGAAGCTTCACTCGTCATGTGTAGGGGCCCCGATGCCGTTGAGTCGCAAACGCGCGCCCACGGGTCCCCATCGGCCATGCGTCGCCCGACATTCGGGCAGGAAGACACAGTGGCTGCAAGGAGGAACCGGTTCCCGACCGTAGAAGACAGCAGCCGCCCTGGAAACAGAAACTGAGTTATTTGTAGGGGTCCAAATCTGGAGCTATGGAAAGATCGGAACAAGATCAAGCCCGCAATTTTCTTCGAAGCCGCACATAAGATTCATGTTTTGTACCGCCTGGCCGGCTGCGCCTTTAACCAGATTATCCAGAGCGCCCACCACTATAACGCGTCCAGTGCGCTGATCGATCCGAAAGCCAATATCACAGAAATTGGATCCCTTCACCCATCTAGTCTCAGGCAATTGCGCCGATTCTGTTCGCGGATCAATTATCCGCACGAATTCGCAGTTGCTATAGGCTGCCGTGTAGGCGTTCATCACGGCATCCGCATCGACGCCAGTCCGCAAGTTAGCATAAGCCGTCACCAGTATGCCGCGATTCATAGGCACCAGATGCGGTGTAAAACTTATCTTGATGCTCTTTCCGCTCTGCCGGCTCAGCTCTTGTTCAATCTCGGGCGTGTGCCTGTGAGTTGTTACTCCATAAGCTTTGATAGACTCATTGCATTCGTTGAAATGAGACCCCAGCGCCAGGCTTCGCCCTGCACCGGAGACTCCCGATTTCGCATCGATGATTATTGATGAAGGCTCCACGAGATCGGATTTCAGAAGCGGCGTTATTGAAAGAATACTGCACGTAGCATAGCAGCCAGGATTTGCAATCACACGTGCTTCGCGTATGGCATCTCTGTTAAATTCAGGCAAGCCATAAACTGCCTGATGCAAAAGCTGCGGACTTGCATGGTCCAGGTGATACCACTCTTTGTATTGCGCTGGATTCTCCAGTCGGAAATCAGCACCGAGATCGATTATTTTTGTCTTTCTCAGGTTCGATTCATTGACTCTGGAAGCAGCCTCTCCATGCGGCAAAGCGATAAAAATCAAATGTACTATTTCTGCAAGCGAATCAAAGTCGATATCATCACAAACATTGCTAACAATATTTCGCAAATTGGGAAACACATCAACGAAATTCTTGCCGTCATAGCTGCGTGAACTCAAGGTATGCAGCTGCACATGCGGATGACGCGCAAGTATACGGACTAGCTCCAGCCCCGTATAGCCCGTTGCACCCACAATCGCAATTTGCATTTTTTCTGACATAACTTTCCTTTTAATTTGCGCTCTGAATCAGGGTCTTGCTACAATCAAAACAGACATTCCTCGCAGGTGAAACCATGTCCTCCAATAACAGAAGAGGAAACGTACCACCATTTCCAGTCATCCACAATGGGGATCACCTTACGCGTGAAGAATTTCGTAGCATATGTGAAAAAATGCCCCCAGATTTTTCTGCAGAGCTCATCGATGACACTGTTTATTTGCACAGAAAAGTAGGGAAGCTCCACAACGGTAAGAAGCTCTCGCAGGAAGAGTTTCACAGCATTTATGAAAAAATGCCGGCCGATTTTCGTGCAGAACTTATTGACGGAACAGTCTTCATACGTGAGCCACTCGGAATTCCTCACGCCAGCAATCATGCCGACTTAACAACGCTCCTGGGTATTTATAAGCTTAAGACCCCGGGACTCCAGCTCTGCGATAGCGCCTCTGTTTTCTTGAGCTCAAACGATGAAGTTCAGCCTGATTTATTGTTGAGGATTCTTCCGAAATACGGTGGGTCGAGCAAAGATACTTATACAGGTTATATTGCCGGCGCACCGGAACTAGTAATTGAAGTAGCCCACAGCAGTAGAGCGATCGACCTTTTCAAAAAGCGAAAGAGGTATGAAAAGTTCGGAGTCCAGGAATACATGGTATTCTGCCTCGCTCCAGCCGAGATTTTTTGGTTTGAAAAAGATAGCCCGAATTACAAATCAATCCAGAAAGAAAACGGTGTTTACAAATCAAAAATTTTTCCCGGCTTGTGGATTGATGAAGCTGCAATGATCCGAACGGACTCGGACAAATGGATGGCAGTACTTGAAGAAGGTCTTCGGAGCAAAGAACACGAACAGTTCGTAAAACAACAAAAGAGCCAGAAAAGGTAAGACCGCTCGTTGTAATCGAGCTAAATTCAGCGATAGATTAATGGTGCTCTGAATCAATTCTGCCCATAATTGCTAAACTGCCTTCAGTAACTACTTCGTCGCCTTCCCGCAGTCCATGGACAACTTCGTAATAGTTGTCATTGTCAGCGCCCAGTTCAACCGGTCGTTCTAAGAAGTCGTTCCTTTCTTTGACAATAACAAAAGCATGGTTCTTATGATACCTGACTGCAGAACGCGGGCATGCAATCACCGCCCTTGGTGGCAGGCTCAAGTAAATATCTGCGGACATATTTAACTTTAACTTCCGCGATTTATTATCCAGAGCCGCTCTAACAGCGACGGTTCTCGTCTCGGGATTCACAACATCACTTATATAATTCGCGGTAGCCGTAAAGCTCTCATCTGGATAACTCGGAACTTTCACCATGACCGAATGCCCCAGTTTAATTCCGCCAAGATCAATTTCCGGCAAATCCGCTACAACAGCTACTTCCGACAGATCGGTGATGGTAAACATCCTTTTTTCCGGCGTGACCATTTCACCAACATTATGTTCGATATGAGTAACAACTCCGTTTACGCGAGATTTAATCGGCAAAGTCGACTCAATTTTGCTCGATTCCATAATTTTCTTCAGCGCCTGCTCAGTGAGCCCCGCCAGCTCCAGGCGCTGTTTAAGCGTGTTGAGGTGCTGCAAATCCCGCAAAGTTTCGGCCTCGGCTAGCTGCAAATCTTTCCTCAAGAGAGAACGATTGTTATACAAACTTTCCTCATGTTGGTACTCAGTCTGAGCTTCTTTTTCGTCCAATCTCGCCTTATTTAGCGCAGCCTGAGCGGCGACAAAATCCTTCTCCGCTGCAATTTTTTCTTTGTGCAGCCCCTCAATGCGTTTGAATTCCGTTTCGGCTAATTGCAAATGCACTTTGCTTTGCTCAAAACGTGTTTTTGCCTGGTTCAATGCTTTAGGACGCTGCAAGTTCTCCTGAAAAATCTGCTTCTCGCGCTCTTCATGAGCTTCCGCAATTCGCAGCTTGCTTTTGGCTTCGATCAACTCTGCCTGCAGGCTGCTAATTTCGTGACTATCTATAACGGCAAGAATCTGTCCAGGTACAACTTCATCGCCTTGTTTCACGTTAAGCTCCACAACGCGTCCAGAAAACCTTGGGCTGACATCGGTTTCCTTGTCATGCAAGGCATGAATATGCCCGGTAATGTGCATGTTTTTTCCGAGAGTTCGTTTTTCAATAGCCTCAGTTTTAATCTGAATATTTTGGACCTTTGGCGTCACGGCTACAGTTATTGCTACAGGCTTCGCAGGCTGATATGAACCCTGCCTATCTTTAGAGCATCCAGTAATACAAATTGAAACAGCCAGCATCGAGCCAAGCGCAATTCCTTTTTGCGAGGCAAGGGACAGGATGTGATGCCACCGGGGTCTATTAAAAGCCACTGCTTCTGATCTACAATCAAACATTGCTGTTGTTCTTTCTTCGACATAAAGAATAGCAGACGAAGCAACGTTGAGGTTCCGGACGGCATGAGATTAGACAAGTGGCTTAAAGTCTCACGAGTAATCAAGCGCAGAACCGTTGCTCAGATGGCATGTGAGCAGGGCAGAGTCTTTGTCAATGACCGCATTGCCAAATCGAGCACAACCCTGAAAGTGGGAGACCGTGTCCATATTGAGCTGGGCTCGCGCGCAATCACACTGGCTGTTGCAGAATTGCCCATGAAGGCGCCTGCAGCGCAAGAAGCCAGCCGACTCTTCACCGTCGTGGAAGAAATAAAACGACCCAAAGATGATGCGGTATTTCAAGACTCCGATTGGGATTGAAATGAGATAATAATCTGAACCAAACCAAAGGTGCTGCGAAGTGAAAAGAATCTGTTTGCTGAGAAACTCTCTATTGGTTCTAAGCATCAGCGCGATCAGCTTGCCGTGCACAAGTGCAATTGCCAGCAAGCCCGCAGCCGCAAGTGGTCCCAAGCAGTATATTTTCAGCCGCTCTCAAACGCAATCATCAAGCCGCGTTATGGGCATCTCCGGCGTTCCGGCTTATGTGAATTTTCCCGACGGTAGCCAGCGACGAGGCATATTCGTCACAGGAACACAGGCGGGCGGGGCCTGGCGAAGCGCGGGACTTCGCCCCTCCAACGTGTTGCTGACTGTAGACAACAGAGTTGCTGAAAGCCCGTCATCGCTTGACAGTGCTGTAGGAAGCAAATCCGGTAGAGTGGAAGTCAGCTACGTGAAACTTGTTGGTGGACTTCCACAGGTTGTTAAATCGTCAGCCTCACTTGGCGGTGGGGGAGGTCTGGGCATGGCACCCGGCGGAGCGACGGTCGCATTCAGCGGGGATGCCACAACCGGTAAAATGGACTTCACTGAAACGCCGATTTCGCAGCTCGAGTCACACATGTTCAATTTGATTAACAAGGATCGTGCTGCAAACGGCAAACCTTCCATTTCCGAGAATTCGCGCCTTTCTGAACTGGCAAGAAACTGGGCCGAATGGCTGGTTAAGCACGGCGCATTTTCACACACTGCAGATGGAAGAGATCCACTTGCAAGAGCGAAGGCTGCTGGTATCGGAGGTGGTATCGCCGAGAATTTGGCATTTCAACCGCGCGGACAAAATCCCGAGAAAGAGCTGGTTACAAGAGCCCAAGCCGTGTTCATGGCCGAGCCACCGAATCAGCACAATCACAGATATAACATTCTCTGGGATGAAGCTAAATCAGTGGGAGTTGGAATTGCACGCATCAAAGGACAACTTATGATGGTGCAGGAATTTTCAGACGGGAATCCGTAGCGATCCCGGGGGTTTCCGCTTCTTTTTCAAAAAACTGAGTTTTACTTTTCGGATTGCATTTCTTTGAGGACTGGCACCACATGTGCCATCACTTTCTCGCCACCGGCGGGACCAAGGTGAGCCGTGTCCCAGAAATCCCAGCGCGTAAAATCGGAACTATCACCAATGTCGACGTAACGCACGCCTTGCTCTTGCGCCACAATCTTACCGATCTCTCCGCGGAAACGTTGATAAAATCCAGGAGGCAAAAGTTTTCTGTTAATCTCGGATAGTGGCATATTGACCACAATGACTTTGATACCGCGCTCACGACTAACCTGCAGCAATCGTTTCAAGAAACCCATTTGAACACTGAGGTCACGTTGATCGATGTTTTTATAGCGGCGCGTATACTCTTTCTCACTGCTTTCCCAGCGCTCGTTAAAGCCGCCGAACATCATAAAACCAGCGTTGGAAAAATCAAGCTTCTTCTCTGGTTCATGCACTCCGGCCTGGACATAGATGCGTTCAACAAACTTACCGAAATCTTGTTGCAAGCGCCAGCGGTGACTATAGAAATAACAAAGATGTGACATAACAAAGTCGAGTTTGTCGTTCAAGCCAGGCAAATACAAGTTTGCATACGGACCAAGGTTATGCAGATTCACAAGCCTTTTGAAGGTATTTGTTGCCATTGGGGATGAAAGATCGGAATCGTTGAAATCGCGAGGCGCAATTCCGTAAACGAGAAATTCCGGTTTTTTATCGCCCTGCAAATACTCGTTCACATAAATGAAAGCGTCAGAAACCATCTGACCAAAGATCGCAAAACTGAACACATGAGGGTCGGTAAATCCAGCCTTGCTCATTGTTTCTTCAAGCGCCGCCGAGCCATGATGATGGAAGATATCACCCACGTGCACCGGATCTTTTCCTTTGTCCATCGACCAGAAAGGAAACATCATCAGCGAAGAGCCAAGCAGCACTACAGTTGGTTTGTGTTGAAACGCTTTGAAATCGTTCACTGTAAGATCGATGGACCCTGTGCCATGCCAAAGATTGGCTGGAGACGAACGCTTAACGTTATCCAGTTGGAAGAGTCCAGCATTTATTATGGCGAAGAACACAAACGCGACAATCGCCACACGCTTCCAGAAGGTCCAGAGGCTTTCCTTCACCGGTGCCTCTGATTGGTTTGCTGTTCTGTTCTTTTCCGCAGTAACCGGCAAGATTTCGCCCCGCTTGATAACATGCTAATTTAGCTCTTGTATTCTACGGGTTTTAAGCTCGGCGGAGCAGTAGCGGTCTCTAATCTTCACAAGTCGTCGATATTTAAGTCCAACTAATCTTGGCTAAAACTCGCCCCCTGACGGGAATAGAGATAAAAAGCCTGCAGATGAGAATCGCTCAAGAATCCAGCTATTAAGTTAAACGCAGACACTAATCATACGCAAAGCCCAATGAATGATGAATCAACGGATTATCTTGAAGAGAACAAAGAAGCATCACTTCTTGAGGCAATAAAGCGCTCTGAATCTGAGCGCAAAGAGCTCAAGGTATCCGTAGAACCTGAGGACAAAGAGCTCAAGCTAGCCGTAGAATCTGAGGGCAAAGAGCTCAAGGTCAGCGTAGATAGAGAACCAAAGGTCTTCCAGAAATATCAACATGAAAGTATTCGCTACGCTCCACTTCCACTGCTCCGCAAGAAGATGGAACGGGTGAGCAGGTATGCAATAACAATAACTTTTGGAATGCTCTTGCTACTTTGCGTCGGATGGATTTTTAGTCCAGACGTATTTATAATCTGCTTTCTAGCTTTTCTTTCAATTTCAATCCTCGCATTTCTGATTGCTCTAGGCGTTGGCTCGAACATGAGTGCGTCTGCCGCAGACAAAACCGGATATATCTCAGCGAATGAAGATGTGCTCAAACTGCCGTTTTATGGCGGGTCAATTGTCCTCAGCTGGAGCGACCTTCTGAGCACTGAATTGCGCGGAGCAAACTCTGATCAAATAGTGCTTGTTTTTGATTGTTCAGATTGGCCGGATCGCACCCGCCATCTTGCTGATTTGTTCGGAAAAATGCGAAATGAGAAGCAAGAGGTAATCCTAGAACTAAGTGCAGTACCGCAGCGAAGCCGCCAGAGCTTTTTACTATTGCTGAGAAAATCTATTCCAGCAAATCGCCTTTCCAACAAATTAAGAGCTTTCTTGTTCGAAAAGAAAGAGACCTGCAGTTTCACAGAAATATGGATGAGCTCAATAAAAAGAGGTGGTGAGCGCCTCAATGAGCAGCAACTCCCAGAAGGTACCTTTCTTAACGACATGCGATACGAAATAGTTCGCATCGCCGGCGCTGGTGGGCAGGGCGTTGCATACGAAGCAATCGATCACCTCGCAGACGCATCGACTGGAGTACCCACCCGAGTCATTTTGAAGGAATTTATCTTGCCGGTTCACGCTGATGAAGAAATCAGCAGAAAGGCGCTTATGGCCGTTGAACATGAAGAGGCAATCCTGAAGCAGCTCGCTGCTGAACACATCGTCGAACTCTACGACAGCTTTGTAGAAGACTTCAGAGCATATCTGGTGCTAGAACTAATTGAAGGCCAATCACTGCGCCAAATCGTCGAGGCAAATGGCGCGATGGAACAGACGAAAGTTATTAAGCTCGCAATCCAGATGTGCGATATCCTAGCCCACCTGCACTCGTTCAAACCTCCCATAGTTCATCGCGATTTTACGCCAGAGAATCTGATACTTTCACATAATGAAATGCTCAAGCTGATCGACTTTGACGTGGCACGCCAGGAAGACAATTCGCATTTGAATCAGGTTGTTGGAAAACCGAGCTATATAGCCCCAGAACAGTTCAGAGGTCAGTCTATTCCGGCCAGCGACATTTACTCACTTGGTGCTTCAATGTTTTTTCTGCTCACAGGGAAAGAGCCAACTCCGATTCAAGCTTCACATCCCCGGCGTGTTGTTGAGAGTATTTCAGAGCCGCTAGACGCTCTGGTAGCCAAAGCCACCGCAAGCAATTTGCAAGAGCGTTTCACTACAGCCGAGGAGCTAAAGCGGGCGATTGAGGAGTTGCAATCGTGAACAAAAACGTGCCCAAGTTAGCACAGAAAATTGATGAATTCGAAGTGATTCCTTTTCTAGTATCAGCTGCAAAAATCCCATTGTATTTGCTTGGAATATGGGTGACATTCTCTTATGTCTTCTGGCTCTGCAAGGGGGCTGCCGATTCGCTCCAGCATTTGCCAGAAATGCTAATTGGACTAACATGTGCAATCTTCGCTGCCGAGCCCACAGCCTGCAAAAAGCTAATGTCCCAGGAGCCTGAAGCTGTGGATACGAATGAAGAGCAGCATTGCAAAGAAATTATGCGTGAGCTTTTTCTCGACGAAAGAAAAACACTCCTTTTCGTAAGGAGATCGTCCATTTTTCAAAATCTGCTTATATGGTCAGTCTACCCAGCCATCTTCCTCTTACCAAGTGTAGTTTTAGCTGGATTCTGCATGGTACTCCTTTACTTACCAATCGCGCTTTTGTTAAACAGTTCCTCACCATTTGAGTTTCTCGCTCTTTCGGTAGTCTCATTTTTCTCACTCTTGCCACTGGTGTTAACATGGAAGCACCAGAAGAAAGATCCGGAAAAGTACCGAAAATATTGGCTAACAGATGCTGGTATTTACTCAGGAATCACAAACCAGCTTGCTTTACTCGAATGGAGCAAAATAAACAAAATAGAAATCGAAAAGCCCGACGAACTGAGCGATCTTGACTATGACGAGGATAATCCGATTCACAACCAGGTTTCATTGAAATCAGATGATGGGCGTGCGCTAGCAATTCCGATCAAACGGATAGCTCTGGGCGAGCGCGGGCGGTTCTTAGATATCCTGCACACTCATCTGCCAAGCGAATTGAAATATTTGCGCAGCTATAAAATCCTGCAAAAATGGTTTGGCGAACCTGATCTAATCGCAGCGCAAGAACTACAAATTCCCTCGTTCACGCAAATATGGGAGGCCGATCTAAAATCCCATATAGGGCGAACGAATTACGTTCCTCTCAAACCTGGGCAGAAACTGCAGTCAGATAGATATGAAATCTGCGATTACCTCCGCTCCGGAGGTTTCTGCACCACATACAGTGCCAAGGAAAATTCCGGCAAGCCTGTTGTAATTAAAGAATCCGCTTTCCCTGTCGGTTTGGCAGATGACGCCAGAGAGAAGCTTGCTGAACTCTTCGACAGAGAGGCACGCTTGATTCAGCGCTGCAATCATCCACGCATAGTTCGTGTGCTTGATTTTTTTCAGGAGCAGAACAGAGAATATCTTGTGCTTGAACAGATTGACGGCATCACGATTGCAACAATAGTAGGAAATCTGTTTGAAAGCAAAGGAGGGTCCACAGAAGAAATAATGAGCGAGAGCACGGCTATTTATTGGGGAATGCAGATGGCGGACATGCTCGACTATCTTCATAGCCTTGAACCACCAATTATTCATCGGGACTTTACACCGGACAATTTGATTTTGCATCCATCACAAAATTTGCATTTAATTGATTTTGGCGCCGCTAACGAATTCATCGGTAATGCAACCGGTACCTTAATAGGCAAGCAGGCTTACATTGCGCCCGAACAGTTTCAGGGCAAGGCAACGCCTCAGAGCGACATATACAGTATGTGTGCGAGCTTGTACTTTATACTCACCGGCGTAGATCCTCTGCCGCTTAGTGAATCGCACCCAAGAACATTACGCCAAGATGTTTCGGAGCAGCTTGATGAATTGATCACGCTAGGCACGCAGCTTGATCCCAGCAAAAGGATCGGCACGGCGAAGGAGCTATTGCGACGACTGACTGCCATTAAAGCCAGCAGAGAAAAGACCGTAACGGATCAATCACACTAGATGCTGTTTGGGTCGGCGTAGCCTGGGATTTCACGGCTCTGCCCGGCTTCGGGTGCAAATGGAATCGCACTGTTCAGGCTCTTGGGCTTAAGCGGCAAGGTCTTGCCTGCCTGTGGAGGCACTGCGCTCGGGTGTTTTCCGTTGGGGGCTACTCTTTTGCCCGAATTGATTTCAACCCATTCTTTTGTTTGTGGGTCCAGCACCCAGTGTCCGGGTCCTAACTCACGCATGATTGACAGCTGTTGCGACATTTGTTGATCCATCGATTGCATCAACTGCTGGAATGGACGCAACGAGCCACCGAATGTGGTACCACCGAAGGGATCCAAATTGAGATTCATAGCAGGAGGCAGATAAGTTTCGGACGGCATATTGAAGCCATTGCCATCATCTGTCAGTCCATTAGGCCTTGCTTTCGGCTTTGGCCCAACCGTGATAATGCGATCGCTGCTCTGGGGGGTCTCGAGGCCGATACCAACTGTCTTCTTCAAACGTTCGACACGATCCACATAAGCCATTGTTTGGGCCGGCTGCCCGAACATTTTGCTTTCAAGACGATCTAGCCTTTGATCAAGTGATTCTGTTGGATAAGTCTTCTTCAGTGCCTTCCATTCAAGCGTGTTCAAAATCGGGTATTGCTTTGAACTGGCTGGGGGAGCTTTCGCTGTATTATTCGCGCCGCCAGGAGCCGCATCAGTAACGGCGGGAGCAGCATTCTCGTGAGCCAGGGGTTGCTGCGAGCGAGTCGCGACCGTCTTCATCAGCCTGGCAAGCCTGTCTGCATTGCTGCCATCGCGAGTGGAACCATAGACAAGGCACTCCAAGCGCTCAAGACGCTTTTCGACGGGGTCATGAGCGTAACCATGAGAGAAAAAACGGTGCTCAAGAATGTTCAGATCGCTGTTATTGATATCGGGTGACGAAGCCACAGGGTTAGCAGCTAGAGCCGCGCTAACGTATGCACCGCTTAGTAATAAAGCCAGACCTAAATGCACAATTCGTTTATTCATGCGTCTACTCACCAGTAAAACGTTTCCCCAAAAGTCGATTTGCTTGATTGGTAACCGAAAAGAAGGACGACGCTAAGACCATTGTGTTCCCAGAATGCAGTGTAGTCAAGTGAATTGATATCACATTATTAATCATGACTGGCAAGATGCCAACACGTCCACAGGAAAAACGCTGATCCAGTACTTACTTATTTTACCCACAGCCTTTGCGGGTTCTGATCTCTTTTGAAAAAATGCAAACGCCGCCAGGCAGCTGGCTGGCACACACTCGATTAATAGCCGGAAGCCCATAAGGCTCATCGAGCCAGATTCCGAGCAAAAGCATAAAAAGCATGAGGCGGTCCCGAGAGACCGCCTCAGTATCTACAACATGAAAAACTATTCCTCGGTCGGTCTGAATTCAGCATCAACGACATCGTCTCCGCCGCCGGTTCCACCACCGCCGCCGAAGCCTCCACCGGCTCCGCCCTCTCCAAAACCGCCACCAGCTTCAGTTTCGCCGAAGCCTCCGCCGGTTCCGAATCCGCCGCCGCCGGTTCCGGCGCCAACGGGTTCACGAGAACCAGCCTGGTGAACTTCTTGCTGGACAATAACCAGCACGCCGCGCAAGTCGTTCATCAAAGACTTAAAGGATTCTTGATCGGCATCCTCTTTGAGCTTTTGACGAAGTTCGCCAACAAGCATTTCTGCTCGTGACTTTGTGCCGGCGCTGACTTTGTCGCCTGCATCGCGAATCTGGCGCTCAACCGAGTAGCAGAGGTTGTCTGCTTCGTTGCGGTGATCGGCAGCTTCTTTGCGCTTGCGGTCTTCTTGAGCGTGAGACTCGGCTTCGCGAACCATGCGCTCGATGTCGTCTTTATTGAGGTTCGTGCTGGCAGTAATCGTGATCTTCTGCTCTTTACCGGTTGTTTGATCGCGCGCGGTTACGTTCATGATGCCGTTTGCGTCGATGTCGAATGTAACTTCAACCTTCGGAACGCCGCGGGGGGCGGACGGAATGCCATCAAGACGGAAGTTGCCGAGCAACTTGTTGTCGCGTGCCATCGGGCGCTCGCCCTGGAAGACATAAATATCGACTGCGGTTTGATTGTCATCAGCTGTCGAAAATACTTCCGATTTGCGAGTCGGGATTGTAGTGTTGCGCTCGACCAGCTTGGTCATCACGCCGCCCATGGTCTCGATACCTAGTGAAAGCGGAGTAACGTCGAGAAGAACGATACCCTTAACTTCACCACCGAGAACACCGGCTTGAATAGCGGCTCCTACGGCTACGACTTCATCAGGATTAACTGATTGGTTCGGTTCCTTACCGCCAGAGAGACTCTTAACAAGTTCTTGTACTGCTGGAATACGGGTTGAACCACCTACAAGAACAACTTCCTGCAAATCAGCATAGGTCATCTTCGCGTCGCGCAGGGATTGTTCCATGGGCTGGCGGCAACGCTCTACCAGGTGTCTGGTGAGATCGTTGAATTTAGCGCGGGACAATTTCATTTCCAGGTGCTTAGGACCAGAGGCATCTGCAGTAATGAATGGGAGTGAAACGTTTGTTTCAGTCACAGATGAAAGCTCAATCTTAGCTTTCTCTGCGGCTTCTGTGAGACGCTGCAGGGCTTGACGATCTTTACGAAGGTCGATGCCTTCCAATTTATTGAATTCATCAGCGATCCAGTTGACTACGCAGTGGTCGAAGTCGTCGCCGCCGAGGTGTGTGTCACCTGAGGTCGATTTTACTTCAAAAACACCATCACCAACTTCGAGAATCGAAACGTCGAAGGTGCCGCCGCCAAGGTCAAATACCAGGATGGTTTCGTTTTCTTTCTTATCTAGACCGTAAGCAAGTGCAGCCGCCGTTGGCTCGTTGATGATACGCAAAACATCGAGACCAGCGATAGTGCCTGCGTTCTTTGTGGATTGGCGTTGACTGTCGTTAAAGTAAGCCGGACAAGTGATAACTGCCGAGGTAACTTTCTCGCCGAGATACTTCTCTGCATCTTCTTTCAATTTGCGCAAAATCATTGCGGAGATTTCTTCAGGAGAATAATCTTTGCCCTGAATTGCAACTTTACAGCCGCCATCCGGACCTTCTTTAACTTTGTACGAAACGATTGAACGCTCGGACTCGACTTCACTGAAGCGTCTTCCAATGAATCGCTTGACTGAATAAATTGTGTTTTCCGGATTCAGCACGGCTTGACGGCGTGCGAGTTGTCCTACCAGTCTTTCACCTGACTTAGTAAATGCAACGACTGACGGGGTGGTTCTTCCACCTTCAGCATTTGCAATGACAGTTGGCTTACCGCCTTCCATCACAGCAACCACAGAGTTTGTGGTGCCAAGATCAATGCCTACTGCCTTTCCCATTCTTTAACTCCCCTATTGATAACAGGCTTTTAGCCGATTTGAGGATTATACGCCCGAAGATTCCAGAGGCCCGGCTGCCCCCCAGAATTATTCACAATAATGAGCGCACTATTCCATAATGCCAACGCCACAGCCAGGCATCACTAGATATCACAAAAGCTTTATTATTTTGGTCTGGCGACAGCTCAAAATCCCTGTCAACCAATAGCTGGCGCTTCCGGACATTCAGTCTCGAAGACGTAGTCCTCTAGCTTTTCACCGATTGCCAGAGCACAGACCTGGACAGAAGTTCCGGACGCTCTGGCCAGTTTGACAAGATGGGACGGCTGATAACGAAACGGCATCTGTTCTACAACTGGTTGCCAGTGCATAGGCACCATTCGCCGGGCCTTAATCTCTTCGGCAATTCGCAATGCTTCATGCGGGCTGGCTACTTTGTATTTTCCGCCAATTGGCAAGCACGCCGTGTGCGTTTCAAAACCAGCAAGAAACTCCGCAATAGCTGGTGTATACAAGGTATCGCCTGAGTGATAGTAACCATCGAAATGATATCCATTCACAGGATTGCCTGGCGACGAACTGCGTGCGAACAGTGCATGCAGCGTTTTGCCAATGCGTGTAATCGGGTGATGTGCAGGAACTGCTGTAAAGCGAACTCCATTCACTACAGTTGATTCGCCATGATCCAGATGTATAAACGCATCAACTGGAATCACGCGACGATACTTGCGAATCATCCAATCAACCAGTCTGTGCGGCGCGATGAACTGGCATTTCCATTCTTGCCAGAGCCTCGGGCTGGAAAGCACGCCATGATCGAAATGCCCGTGCGTCAGCAAAACTAAAGCCCCTGGCTCGAGACGCCGGAAATCAACGGGATCCTGAAAGTACGGATCTACATACAGGCGCAATCCGGGAAGCTCAAACTTAAAGGCGCTATGTCCGAGGTAAGTCAGGCTCAATTAGTGTTTCCTTTTGACGGACAAATGTTCGATTGACCCCAGAGAGGGAGGCGCGTCACCGCCCGGCAATGTTAGCAGAAAATCGCACGAGAAAAGATTGAGAAAAATAAGGCCGGTCCGCTGATGAAGGCATTCTTAGCGAGTCTGGATCAAGCCCCCTCGATTAAGAAACAGACGATGCCAGCCGCAACGCTCGCAAATGAATCATTTTTTCTATGCGAAATTTAGTCTCGGGGTCCATTCAGAAATTATTTTTAGGAAGACTAATTCAGACAACTTCCTTGACAGATAATGCATGCTTTTTCGCACAAATGCAGAACACTGATAGCTGCCAATATCAACATTCATGGGGTTTCACAGGTGCATCTTCTTCTGTCGGTTGAAAAGCGGATGTCAACAACCTGACAATAATACAAATAGATGTAATCTTTAATCGCTTTAAAACCGACAACAAGAGCTGTCACTTTGCTATACCATGATTGCCACCTGACTTGTGGAGGAACTATGAGTTGTAAGCGTTTTAACGCCGCCGGAATCACCATGGCAATGCTCGCCCTGTCTGTGGCTCTGGCACCAGCAGCGATCGCCAAAAACCGGGCGGTTGAATACATGAAGTATTTCAATCCGCTTCCTCAAAAGCAGTACCTGAATGAATCACAAGATCGCTTGATCAAGAAGCAAACGTTCAAAGCCGGCACAATGCCCAGCACCCCTCAGGTGAGAAATCCTGAACTTGGATTCTTTGCAATTGTCCCGACAGAGAAAGCAAATCAAACTGATTTCGTCGATTCGCTCCTTACAAATGAAAGAACGAGTGGAATCTCGGTAACATTCCCCTGGCGCACGCTGGAGCCGGCGGAAGAAAAGTTTGACTGGAGCGCCCTAGATTCGCTTCTTTCACTTTGCCAGAAGCACAACAAATCATTGATTGTGCGCGTATCAACTTGTGGTGTAGGTTCCGGAGCTGAAGAGAATGGCAAGCCATACTCAGATACTCCACAGTGGGTGTACGAAAACGGAGCAAAATCAGTAAAGTACATCGACAAATACAACAAGGCACAGCTGATGCCCATCTGGTGGGATCAAACCTACCTTGCGGCCTTCTCGAATTTCATCAATGAAATGGGCAGCCGTTATGACAAGAATTCATTAATTCAAAGTGTTGGCATCACGGGCGGTGGCTACCAGGGCGGCACTTCTGTATTGCCAACAGATCTCGAAGGCAAGGGCGACAAAACAGCAAGCAACGAATCTGGCTTCACAACAGCCGCACAAATTGATGAATACTTGCGCAAGCAGCAGGGAATGAACCAGAAGCAAATTGTCGATCACTGGAAGTATGTCGCCGATATTTTCCCGCAGGCGTTTCCAAACACACGTCTTAATTTTGCCATCAACCCGACGACTCCGAACAGAGCCGGCGAAGATGCGCTCGACGAAATCTCCGACTATCTGGTCTTCCGCTACGGACAGCATGTATATGTCACGAGACAAAATCTGAAGAACGGCAAGCACGGATTTGATGATTATAGAGTGCTGTTGAAGTTCCGCCCGGATACTTATGCGGGTATCTCCTTGTTGCCTTCGGTCAACGCAGAAGATTTGACCAGAATATCCAAAACCGCACTCGATGACGGCATAAGCTTCATTGAAGCGCCGCCTGAAGTCATCAATAATCCTGATCCAGCTGCAAAACAAGCGCTCGATAAACTGGCAGCGCACATGGGTTATCAATTGATTTCTCAAAAGGCTTCAATTCCAGCTGAAATAATGCAGGGCGAACAACTGAAGGCAGAATTCGCGTTTTTGAATGTTGGTGATGCTACTCCTAAGCGTCCCGTTCGCGAACTCGATAAAGACGTGGCAAGCAGCTACAAAGTGATGATTGAACTGAAAGATGATAACGGTAAGGTCGTTGCAAAAATTCTGCATACTCCGGAAAAGAAAACCGAAAGCTGGAAAGGTGGCGAAGCCGTTAGCTGGCAGCAATCACTAAAGATGCCACAGCTAGCAACCGGTGAGTACACAGCTACAGCGTCTTTGTACGATCCAGCAACAGATCGCAAAATCAATGTGCTCGATCAGCGCAAAGGAGAAAAATCCGAAGTTAAGAACGAGATTGATCTCGGCAAGTTGAAGGTGATCGCTCCCTCTACGGCAAACAAAACATTGCCGAACTGATAGTTCGCAATTCATCAAGCAAGAGGGGCATGCTGAGCATGCTTTCCGGGAGCGCCGGCGGCTCGCCGGCTTATAAATTCGGGACGGATCGTCGAATTCATAAGCCGGCGAGCCGCC